>NZ_JBXYZY010000021.1:0-545370 GCF_057642795.1 Paracidovorax sp. | reverse complement strand
CATCGATACCAGCCTGGTGCTTGACGCGCTGATGATGGCCTTGTGGCGCCGTCAGCCTAAGAAGCCGGTCACGGTGCATTCGGACCAGGGCAGCCAATTCACCGGTCACGAATGGCAAGACTTCCTGCGCGACCACAACCTGGTCAGCAGCATGAGCCGTCGCGGTAACTGCCATGACAACGCCGTGGCCGAGAGCTTCTTCCAACTGCTCAAGCGCGAACGCATCCGCCGCCAGACCTACCCGACCCGCGATGACGCGAGAGCCGATGTCTTTAATTACATCGAAATGTTTTACAACCCCAAGCGCCGTCACGGCACTGCCGGTGATACTTCGCCGGCGGAGTTCGAGAGACGCCATTCCCAACGGCTCAAAAGTGTCTAGGGAATCCGGGGCGATTCAGTCTGCAGTCTGCTAAACAAAGATTTTTTCGCTGCACCAGACGTCAAGCAGCGGGATTCCCCGTTTAGGCAAACCTAAAAATTTCCGGATGGCGAAGCAGCCTCAGGGGGCATTGCACCCGAAATGTATCGCGGATGGATACCTGCTTTCACTACTCATACCGGGAATCACAGCAGGCTTGTCCTTCAAGGCCCGACAGACATCCGCATCCGGCCCCCAAAAGCACAAAGGCCTGGTCACCCAGGCCTTTGTCTTTCAGATCGCAGCGCCCGCCAAGGCGCCGCATGCTGCGGCGGCAGTCTTACGAAGCCAACTCGCTCACCGGCACGCAACTGCAGAACAGATTCCGGTCGCCATACACGTTATCCACCCGCCCCACGGGCGACCAGTACTTGGCCTGGCGCAATGCAGTCACGGGGAAGGCCGCGGTTTCGCGGCTGTAGACGCGGCCCCAATCCGCGCCCAGCAGGCTTTCCGCCGTGTGCGGGGCGTTCTTGAGCGGGTTGTCGTTCTGCGGCCAGGTGCCGGATTCGATCTGGCGGATCTCTTCGCGGATGGCGATCATGGCGTCGATGAAGCGGTCCAGCTCGGCCAGGGTTTCGCTCTCCGTCGGTTCCACCATCAGCGTGTTGGGCACGGGGAAGGACAGCGTGGGCGCGTGGAAGCCGTAGTCGATGAGGCGCTTTGCCACGTCTTCGGCCATGACGCCGCTGGTTTCCTTGAAAGCCCGCAGGTCCAGGATGCATTCGTGCGCCACGTGACCGTTGGCGCTCGCGTACAGCGTGGGGTAGTGGTCCTTCAGGCGCGCGCTGATGTAGTTGGCGCTGAGGATGGCGGTTTCGGTCGCGGCCTGGAGGCCGTCGGCGCCCATCATGCGGATGTACATCCAGCTGATGGGCAGCACGGCGGCGTTGCCCAGGGGCGCGGCGCTGACGGCACCGTTGCCGCCGGGCACGCCGGCCGTGGCATGGCCGGGCAGGTAGGGCACGAGGTCTTCGACCACGCAGACCGGGCCGACGCCCGGGCCGCCGCCGCCGTGGGGGATGCAGAAGGTCTTGTGCAGGTTGAGGTGGCTCACGTCGCCGCCGAATTCGCCGGGCGCGGCCACGCCGACCAGGGCGTTCATGTTGGCGCCGTCCACATACACGCGGCCGCCGTGCGCGTGGACGAGCTGGCAGAGTTCCTTGACCTGCGTCTCGAACACGCCGTGGGTGCTGGGGTAGGTGATCATCACGCAGGCGAGCTTGTCGGCGTGCTGTTCGCACTTGGCCTTGAGGTCGGCCAGGTCCACGTTGCCGCTGGCGTCGCAGGCCGTGACCACCACCTGCATGCCGGCCATCTGGGCGCTGGCGGGGTTGGTGCCGTGGGCGCTGCTGGGGATCAGGCAGATGTTGCGGTGGCCCTGGCCGCGCGCCCGGTGCCAGCCGCGGATGGCGAGCAGGCCGGCGTATTCGCCCTGGCTGCCGGCGTTGGGCTGCAGGCTGATGCCGGCGTAGCCCGTGGCCTGGCACAGCCAGGCGCGCAGCTGCTCGTCCAGCTCGGCATAGCCCTGCAGCTGGTCGGCGGGCGCGAAGGGGTGGACGTGCGCGAATTCGGGCCAGGTGATGGGGATCATCTCGCTGGTCGCGTTGAGCTTCATGGTGCAGGAGCCCAGCGGGATCATGCTGCGGTCCAGCGCCAGATCCTTGTCGGAGAGCTGGCGGATGTAGCGCAGCATGCCGGTTTCGCTATGGTGCGTGTTGAACACCGGGTGCGTGAGGAAGGCGCTGCTGCGCTGCAGGGCGGCAGGGATCAGCGCGGCCACGCCGGATTCGGCGTAGTCGGCGAAGGTGGGCAGGGTCTGGCCGTCCTTCGCGAAGATCTTCCAGAGCAGTTCGACGTCAGCGCGGGTGGTGGTCTCGTCCAGCGAGATGCAGAGGTATTCCTTGAAATAGATCCGCAGATTGGCGCCCATGGAGACTGCGCGGGCAGCTATCGTTTCCGTAGCGGTGCCGGTGTGCAGCGAGAGCGTGTCGAAGGTCGGGTGCTCGCGCAGCGGCGCGCCCAGGGCCTTGAGGCCCTGCGCCAGGATGGCGGTGTAGGCGGCCACGCGGCGGGCGATGCGCGTCAGGCCTTCGGGGCCGTGATAGACGGCGTACATGCTGGCGATGACGGCCGGCAGCACCTGGGCCGTGCAGATGTTGGAGGTGGCCTTCTCGCGGCGGATGTGCTGCTCGCGGGTCTGCAGCGCCAGGCGGTAGGCGGGCTTGCCGTGCACGTCCACGCTCACGCCCACCAGGCGGCCGGGCAGGCTGCGCTTGTATTCGTCGCGGCAGGCCATGAAGGCGGCGTGGGGGCCTCCGGCGCCCATGGGCATGCCGAAGCGCTGGGTGGTGCCCACGACGATGTCGGCGCCCCATTCGCCGGGCGGGGTGATGAGGGTCAGGGCCAGCAGGTCGGCCGCGGCGATGAAGGCTGCGCCACGGGCGTGGGCCTTCTCGGCATCGGCCGCCAGGTCGTCGATGCGGCCGCTGGTGGCGGGGTACTGGGCCAGCACGGCGAAATAGTCGCCGTCCAGCGCGTCGTTCCATTCGGCCAGCGAGTTGGCCAGCACCACCTCGATGCCCAGGGGCTCGGCACGGGTCTGAATCACCTCGATGGTCTGCGGGTGCGCGTCGCCCGCGACGATGAAGCGGTTGCTCTTGGACTTGACCGAGCGCTTGGCCAGCGTCATGGCTTCGGCGGCGGCGGTGGCCTCGTCGAGCATGGAGGCGTTGGCGATCGGCATGGCCGTCAAATCGCACACCATGGTCTGGAAGTTGACCAGCGCCTCCATGCGGCCCTGGCTGATCTCGGCCTGGTAGGGCGTGTAGGCGGTGTACCAGGCGGGGTTCTCCAGGATGTTGCGCAGGATCACGCCGGGCGTGTGCGTGCCGTAGTAGCCCTGGCCGATGAAGCTTTTCAGCAGCTGGTTCTTGCCCGCGAACGCCTTCAGCTCGGCCAAGGCGCCGGCTTCGGTCGTGGCGGCGGGCAGGTCCATGGGCTGGCTGCGGGCGATGGAGCGGGGCACGATGCCGTCGATGAGCGCGCGGCGCGAGGCCTCGCCGATCACGGAGAGCATGTGGGCTTCGTCCGCCGCATCGATGCCGATGTGGCGGGGCTGGAATTCGGTGGCGTTCTCCAGGGCGGAGAGCGGAGGCAGGGCGGTGGTCATCGGCGGCGTTCGGTCGGGGCGTGGCGGGGAGGGCCGCCGCACCCGGCGGCGGCCGGGGGGGCGCAGCGGCAGCGGCGGGGTCAGGCGTTCTGGGCGAACGCGGCGTAGGTGGTTTCGTCCATCAGGCCGTCCAGCTGGGCGGCGTCGGAAACGCGCACCTTGAAGAACCAGCCGGCGCCCAGCGGGTCGCTGTTGGCGAGCGACGGGTCGGCACGCAGGGCCTCGTTCACTTCGACGATCTCGCCCGACACGGGCATGTACACGTCGGCCGCGGCCTTGACGGACTCGACCACGCCGGCCACTTCGCCTTGCTCAAAGGTCTTGCCGACTTCGGGCAGGTCCACGAACACCACGTCGCCCAGCGCGTCCTGCGCATGCTGGGTGATACCGACGATGGCGGCGTCCGCCTGGGCCGTGTCGATCCACTCGTGGTCTTTGGAAAACTTGACGCTCATGGGGAAACTCCAGAAAAAAGAGGAAGGAAGACGATGTTTGAAACGATGGCGCCGATGCCAGCAGCGACTGTAGCCGTCCGGCAGCGGGGCGCGGGCCTCATGAAGGGCGGCCCGCGCGACCCGGCGCAGCGCAGAGGCGGTGCAGGCGGCCGCCGGCCGGAGCCGGCCGCGCTTCAGCCGCGGTAGTAGCGTGCGGGGGTGAAGGGCATGGCCGCCACTTCCATCGGCACGGCCTTGCCGCGCACGATGGCGTTCACCCGCGTGCCCAGCGCCGCGAAGGCCGGCGTCACGTAGCCCATGGCGACGGGCCGGTCCACGGTGGGGCCCAGCAGGCCGCTGGTGACTTCGCCGATGCGCTGGCCGTCCGGCGACTGCAGTTCGGTGTGCTCGCGCACCGGCACGCGCTCCAGCGCCACCAGGCCCACGCGCTTGCGCGTGAGCAGGGCCGGGTCGTCGATCTGGGCGAGCACCTTGTCGGCGCCGGGAAAGCCGCCGGCGCGGGCGCCGCCCGTGCGGCGCACCTTCTGGATGGCCCAGTTCAGCGCGGCTTCGGGCGGGGTGGTGGTGGTGTCGATGTCGTTGCCGTAGAGGCACAGGCCCGCCTCCAGCCGCAGCGAGTTGCGCGCGCCCAGGCCGATGGGTTGGACCTCGGGCTGGGCCAGCAGGGCGCGGGCCAGCGTCTCCGCCTGCGCGGCGGGCACGGAGATCTCGAAGCCGTCTTCGCCCGTGTAGCCGCTGCGGGTCACGTAGCAGTCGCAGCCGGCGATGGAGGCGGCCGTGCCGGTCATGAAGACCAGGGACAGCACTTCGGGCGCCAGGCGGCCGAGCGCGGCGGCCGCCTGCGGGCCTTGCAGCGCCAGCAGGGCCTGGTCGGGCAGGGGCTGCACTTGGCAGAGGTGGCCGATGCGTTCCTGGATGTGGGCGATGTCGCCGACCTTGCAGGCGCCGTTTACGATGACGAAGAGGTCGTCGCCCCGGTTCACGAACATCAGGTCGTCGATGATGCCGCCCGCGTCGTTGAGCAGCAGGCCGTAGCGCTGGCGGCCGATGCCCAGGCCCTGCACGTCCACCGGGATCAGCGTTTCGAAGGCGGCTGCGGCATCGGGGCCCGACAGGCACAGCTGGCCCATGTGCGAGACGTCGAAGAGGCCTGCGGCGGTGCGCGTGTGGTGGTGCTCGGCCATCAGGCCGGCGGGGTACTGCACGGGCATGGAATAGCCCGCGAAGGGCACCATGCGCGCGCCCAGTTCCAGGTGCAATGCGTTGAGCGGGGTGGTCAGCAGCGGGGCGGCAGACGCGGGGGCGGACGAGGACATGGCGGCAATCTCCACAGGGGCGAACAGTGACGCGGCCGGCCCCGGTGAGGAGGCTTTGGCCGCTGCATGTGCCCCGCTGTCCGCTTTACCTGAGAGATTCACCGTGCCGGGCGGCCGTCAATGCGGCTGCGGGGCGGGGTTTGCTCCTTCGGTGGGCCGCTCTGCCTGCAATGCGCGCGCGGCGGCCTCTCTCCAGCAAGGGAAACGCCCGCATCCCTGCGGGCGCTCCTGTCAGTCCTTTTGCCTGAGCGTTCGGGCGGTTGGTGCCCTGCGCCTTCGGCGGCTGCCGCGTGGCGCGGCAACTCTCTCCTGACGAGTGGGCGGAGTATAGCGGCGCGAACGCGTGGCCAAGAGCCGGTGGGCGATCCTCGTGAAATTGTCGATAGGCCCGTTGAAGCAATTTGTTGCATTTGGTGCTGCATCCAAATGCCGGCCTCGTGGGTAGAGCCTGGGCAGACCCGTGAAAAGCACAGGCTGCCATCGATTCCATCCACTGTTGTTTCACCCGATTCCAAGGAGCACCCCATGCGCAACATCCGCCTCTCCCGTATCGCCACCCTGGCCGGTACCGTGTCCGCCGCTGCCCTGCTGGCCGCCTGCGGCTCGATGTCGTCGTCGCCGTCCTCCGGCATGGCCTTCTCGCAGGCCAGCCTGCCCGCGTCCATCCAGGTGCCGGCCGGCAACAAGGTGGCCTGGGAGACCGTGGGCAAGGGCGACATCACCTACGAATGCAAGGACAAGGCCGGCATGCCCGGCCAGGTGGAATGGACCTTCGCAGGCCCGGATGCCAAGCTGATGGACCGCAGCGGCAAGCAGGTCGGCAAGTACTACGGCCCGCCCGCCACCTGGGAGGCGAACGACGGCTCCAAGCTGACGGCGACCCAGCTGGCCGTGGCGCCTTCCACCGCCGGCGCGCTGCCCTACCAGCTGGTCAAGGCCAACCCTGCCATGGGTAGCGGCGCGCTGACCGGCGTCACCTACATCCAGCGCGTAAACCTCACGGGCGGCGTGGCCCCGGCCAACATGGCTTGCACCATGGCCAACAAGGGCCAGAAGACCACCGTGCCCTACCAGGCCGACTACATCTTCTACAAGGCGGCCTGACCGGAATCGCTGCGCTGGGCAGCATCGGCCGCCCCAGGCGTGCAAGGGGAAGGGCGGCCGGGCCTGCGGCATGCACTACGATGCCGCAGATCCCTCCACCACCCTCCCAGCCCGCCCTTGAACGCTGCAGCCGACCCTTTCGACTACGACGCCGCCCTGGGGGCTTGCGCCCGGGGTGACCACCAGGCCCTGCAGCGCATCTACGAGCGCGAAGGCCGCTACCTGCTGGGCGTGGCCCTGCGCATCGTGCGCGAGCGCGCCCAGGCCGAGGATGTGCTGCACGACGCCTTTCTCAGCATCTGGCAGCGCGCGGGCAGTTTCGACGCCGCGCGCGGCGCGGGCCGGGGCTGGATCTACAGCGTGGTGCGCCACGCGGCGCTGAACGTGGTGCGCGGCAGCGGACGCGACGTGCGCCTGGACGAAGAAGCCGTGGAGGCCATCGACGACCAGGCCGCGCTGCAGAACTACCGCAGCCGCATCGACCCCTATGAACTCGGTGCCGACCTGGGCCGGCTCGATACCTGCCTGGGCCGCCTGGAGCCGGCGCGGCGCGATTGCATCGTGCTGGCCTACGTGGAAGGCTGCTCGCATGGCGAGATCGCCGAGCGCACGCAGACGCCGCTGGGCACCGTGAAGGCCTGGATTCAGCGCGGCATGCGCGCGCTGCGGGAGTGCATGGCATGACGAGCCGATCGACACCGGATTTTTCCGACCCTTCCAATCCTGAGGATCTCGACGCCCTGGCCGGCGCCTATGTGCTGGGCACGTTGCCCATCGCGGGCCGCCGCTCGGTCGAAGCGCGCCTGCCGCACGACGCGGCACTGCGCGCGGCGGTCGAAGCCTGGGAAGAGCGCCTGCATCCGCTGGTGGCGCTCGCGCCCGCCGTGGAGCCATCGCCCGCGCTCTGGCCGCGCATCGAGCGCAGCGTGGGCGGGGCCGGTGCGGCAGCTGCCCGCCGTCCGCGTGCCGCAGCCGCGGCGCCCTCGGCCCTCAGCGCGTGGTGGAACGACCTGCGCCTCTGGCGCGGGCTGGCCGCAGGCGGATTTGCCGCTGCGGCCGTGCTGGCGACGGTGCTGGTCGCCGGGCCGGGCTTGCTTGGCACGCCCGCCGGGCCGCAATACATGGTGGTGCTGGTGGCGCCGGGCGGCACGTCGCCCGGCTGGGTGGTGCAGGCCTCTTCGCGCTCGGGCCAGCTGCAGCTCAAGCCCCTGGCCGACACGCCCGTGCCGCCGGGCAAGTCGCTGCAGTTCTGGACCAAGGCCGACCAGTGGCAGGGGCCGAAATCGCTGGGCCTGGTGCGGCCGGGCGAGCCAGTGCAGGTGCCGATCGACCGCCTGCCGCCGCTGGAGGCGAACCAGCTCTTCGAGCTGACGCTGGAGCCCGAGGCCGGCTCACCCATCGACCGGCCCACCGGGCCGATCGTGTTCATCGGGCGGGCCGTGAAGATGATCTGACGGCGCTCTGGTTTCGATAGCTGCCTGCGCAGGCAGCGCGGGCGCCAGGGCCGGACTTCCCCGGGGCCCTGGCACCCCTGTCGCGTGCGCCTTCAGCCCAGCAGCAGCGCGTCGTCCGCCAGTTTTTCGCCGCGCACCTTCTCGAACATCTGCAGCAGGTCGGGCACGTCCAGGCGGCTGCGTTCCTCGCCGGCCACATCGAGCACCACCTGGCCCTGGTGCAGCATCACCGTGCGCTGGCCCACGTCCAGCGCCTGGCGCATGCTGTGCGTGACCATCATGGTGGTGAGCTGGTTCTCGGCCACGATGCGGGCGGTGAGCTGCAGCACGAAGTCGGCCGTGCGCGGGTCGAGCGCGGCGGTGTGCTCGTCCAGCAGCAGGATGCGCGAGGGCTGCAGCGCCGCCATCAGCAGGCTGACGGCCTGGCGCTGGCCGCCCGAGAGCAGGCCGATGCGGTCGGTCAGGCGGTTCTCCAGACCCAGGCCCAGTGTGGCGAGGCGTTCGCGGAAGGTCTCGCGCTGCTGCGTCTTCACCGCGCCGCGCAGGCCGCGCAGCGTGCCGCGCTGCTGGGCGAGGGCCATGTTCTCTTCGATGGTCAGGTCCTCGCAGGTGCCGGCCATCGGGTCCTGGAAGACGCGCGCCACGCGCTTTGCGCGCGCCCAGACGGGCTGGCGGGTCACGTCTTCGCCGTCGATGGCGATGCGGCCCGTGTCCACCGACAGGTCGCCCGAGATGGCGTTCAGGAAGGTGGATTTGCCGGCCCCGTTGGAGCCGATGACGGTGACGAACTGCCCGGCCGGGATGTCCAGCGACATGCCGCGCAGCGCGCGCGTCTCGATGGGCGTGCCGGGGTTGAAGGTGATGTGCAGGTCTTGTGCGCTCAGCATGATGTGATCCCTTTCAGCGCTGCTTCGAGGCCAGCTTGCGCTTGATCTGCGGAATGACGAGCGCCACCGTCACCAGCACGGCCGTGACCAGGTTCAGGTCCTGCGCCTTCAGGCCGATGAAGTCGCTGTTGAGCGCCAGCGCGATGAAGAAGCGATAGACGATGGCGCCGATGATGACGGCAAGCGTCGCCCACACCAGCCGGCGCGAGGGCAGGATGCTCTCGCCCACGATCACGGCGGCCAGGCCGATCACGATGGTGCCGATGCCCATGGAGATGTCCGCGCCACCCTGCGTCTGTGCGAAGAGGGCGCCGGCCAGGGCGACGAGCGCGTTCGACACGGCCATGCCCAGCAGCACCATGGCGCCGGTGTTCACGCCCTGGGCGCGGGCCATGCGGGCGTTGGAGCCGGTGGCGCGGATGGCCAGGCCCCGCTCGGTGGCGAAGAACCAGTCCATGGCGAGCTTGGCGATGATCACGATCACCAGCAGCAGGGCGGGGCGGGCGACGTAGTCGGCCATGCCCTCGGGCTGCAGCAGGGTGAAGAGCGTCGGGTCGTTGATGAGCGGCACGTTGGGGCCGCCCATGATGCGCAGGTTGATCGAATACAGCGCGATCATCATCAGGATGCTGGCCAGCAGATCCATGATCTTGAGCTTGACGTTGAGCCAGCCGGTGATGAGGCCCGCGCCCGCGCCCGCCGCCGTGGCCGCGAGCGTGGCGACGTAGGGGTTGGTGCCCGTGGAGATGAGCACTGCGCAGACCGCACCGCCCAGCGGGAAGCTGCCGTCCACCGTCAGGTCGGGAAAGCGCAGCAGCCGGAACGAGATGAAGACGCCCAGCGCGACCAGACTGAAGATCAGCCCGATCTCGACGGCGCCGAGCAGGGAGAAGAGGGACATGGCAGAGGGCCTTGCAAAAGCAAAGCAGGAGCCGAAGCTCCTGCGGTCATGGGAGTGCTTGCGGCACGTGCCGAAAGCGGAACCGTGAACCTTACTTCACGATATGGGCGGCGGACTTGATGAACGCGTCGGAGAGCTTCACGCCCTGCTTTTCAGCGGCGCCGGGGTTCACCGTCAGCTCCAGCTTGGTGCTGATCTCGGGCTTGATGTCGCCGGGCTTTTCGCCCTTGAGCACGCGCACCACCATGCGGCCGGTCTGCTCGCCCAGGTCGCGGTAGTTGATGCCGAACGAGGCGATGGCGCCGCGCTTGACGCTGTCGGCATCGGCCGCGATCAGGGGCAGCTTGGCTTCCTGGCCGACCTTGACCAGCGATTCATAGGCCGAGACTACGTTGTTGTCGGTGCTGGTGTAGATCACGTCGACCTTGCTGATCAGGCTGCGTGCGGCGCTGCCCACATCGACGGAGCGAGGCGCGGCGGCCTCGACCAGCGTCATGCCCATCTTGGGCAGCAGGGCCTTGAGTTCCTTGACCACCACGGCGGAGTTCGCCTCGCCGGGGTTGTAGACCACGCCCACGCGCTTGGCATTGGGCACGACCTGCTTGACCAGGTCCATCTGCTTGTCCAGCGCCAGCAGGTCGGACACGCCCGTCACGTTGGTCTTGCTGGGCTCCCAGTTCTTGACCAGCTTCGCCGCGACCGGATCGGTCACGGCCGAGAAGATCACCGGCACCGTCTTGGTGGCGGCGACCACGGCCTGGGCCGAGGGCGTGGCGATGGCGACGATGGCGTCGGGCTGGTCGCCCACGAACTTGCGTGCGATCTGGGCGGCCGTGCCGGTATTGCCCTGGGCGCTCTGGTACTGCCACTTGAGCGTCTTGCCCTCTTCGTAGCCCGCGGCGGCCAGGCTGGCCTTCACGCCGTCGCGGATGGCGTCCAGCGCCGGGTGTTCGACGATGGCGGTCACGGCCACGGACTTCTGCTGGGCCTGTGCCAGCGGAGCGGCGGCCGCCAGGGCCAGGACGATGGCGCCGAGGGGCGCCCAGGACGATTGCTTCATGGTGTCTGTCTGCTTTCGGGGTCAGGGGAGAGGCGCCGTGACTGCATGGCAAAAGAAGCCACCGGCGCAGGTACTACGTGCGCCAGCAGCTATCTTTTCAGTAGCGTTGCGGCAGGGGCTATTGTCGCCTTACATGCCGGAGTAGTTCGGGCCGCCGCCGCCTTCAGGCGTGACCCAGACGATGTTCTGCGTCGGGTCCTTGATGTCGCAGGTCTTGCAGTGCACGCAGTTCTGCGCGTTGATCTGCAGGCGCTGGGCCGCGCCGCCCTGGGCTTCGTCGGGCACGAATTCATACACGCCCGCCGGGCAGTAGCGGGCCTCGGGGCCGGCGTACTTGGCGAGGTTGATGTCCACCGGCACGCTGGCGTCCTTGAGCGTCAGGTGGGCGGGCTGGTTCTCGGCATGGTTGGTGTTGCTGATGAACACGCTGGAGAGCCGGTCGAAGGTGAGCTTGCCGTCGGGCTTGGGATAGACGAGGGGCTTGCACTCGGCCGCGGGCTTCAGGTAGGCGTGGTCGGGCTTGTCGCGGTGCAGCGTCCAGGGGATGTTGCCTTTGAGCACGAACTGTTCGATGCCGTTCATCAGCGTGGCCGTGACCAGGCCCTTCTTGAACCAGGCCTTGAAGTTGCGCGCCTTGTTCAGCTCGGCGTAGAGCCAGCTCTTCTCGAAGGCTTCAGGGTAGGCGCTCAGTTCGTCGTGCTGGCGGCCGCCCTGGATGGCGTCGTAGGCGGCCTCGGCAGCCAGCATGCCGGTCTTGATGGCGGCATGGCTGCCCTTGATGCGGCTCACGTTCAGGAAGCCCGCGTCGCAGCCCACCAGCGCGCCGCCGGGGAATACGAACTTGGGCAGCGACAGCAGGCCGCCAGCCGTGATCGCGCGCGCGCCGTAGCCGATGCGCTTGGCCGGCTTGATGCCCTGGGCCTCGTCGCCTTCCAGGTAGTAGCGGATGTTGGGGTGGGTCTTCCAGCGCTGGAATTCCTCGAAGGGGCTCAGGTAGGGGTTGGAATAGTCCAGTCCGGTGATGAAGCCCAGCGTGACCTTGTTGTCCTCGGCGTGGTAGAGGAAGGCGCCGCCGTAGGTGTCGGCGTCCATGGGCCAGCCGGCGGTGTGCATCACGAAGCCGGGCTGATGGCGCTTGGGGTCGATCTCCCAGAGTTCCTTCACGCCGATGCCGTAGGTCTGCGGGTCGCGCCCTTCGTCGAGCTTGTAGCGGGCGATGAGCTGCTTGCCCAGGTGGCCGCGCGCGCCTTCGGCGAAGATCGTGTACTTGGCGTGCAGCTCCATGCCGAGCTGGAAGTCGGCGGTGGGCTCGCCGTCCTTGCCCACGCCCATGTTGCCGGTGGCCACGCCCTTGACGGAGCCGTCCTCGTTGTAGAGCACTTCGGCCGCGGGGAATCCCGGGAAGATCTCCACGCCCAGCTCTTCGGCCTGCGCGGCCAGCCAGCGCACCACGTTGCCCAGGCTGACGATGTAGTTGCCGTGGTTCTGGAAGCACTGCGGCAGCAGGAAGTTGGGCGTGCGCCAGGACGACTTCTCGCCCAGGAAGATCATGGCGTCGTCGGTCACGGGCTGGTTCAGCGGCGCGCCGCGCTCTTTCCAGTCGGGAATCAGCTCGGTCAGCGCTTTCGGGTCCATGATGGCGCCGGAGAGGATGTGCGCGCCGGGCTCGGAGCCTTTTTCCAGCACCACGACCGACAGCTCCTGCCCCTTTTCGGCGGCCAGCTGCTTCAGGCGAATGGCGGTGGCCAGCCCGCCGGGGCCGCCGCCGACCACGACCACGTCGTATTCCATGGCTTCGCGCGGGCCGTACGTGCTGAGGATTTCGTCTTTCGTCATGGGTTGTCTCTTGGTGATTTGATAATCGTCGAGGGGCAGCGAGGGTTCATCCAGGCCGCGCCTGGATCTGCGCTGATTGTATGCATTGAAGCGTAACAATCGAACGATCGTTCTTTTTTCGAGGGGGATACCGAATATGGCTTACAGCATCGACCTGTCCGGCCGCGTGGCCCTGGTGACCGGCGCATCCAGCGGCCTGGGGGCACAGGCCGCGCGCACCCTGGCCCGCGCCGGCGCCGGCGTGGTGCTGGCCAGCCGGGATCTGGAGAAGTTGAAGGAACTGCGCGCCCGCATCGAGGGCGAGGGCGGCGACGCGCACGTGGTGGCGCTCGACGTGACCGACCACGACTCCATCCGCGCCGCCGTGGCCCATGCCGAGACCGAGATGGGCTCCATCGACATCCTGGTCAACAACTCGGGCGTGTCCACCTCGCAGCGCATCGAGGACGTGACGCCCGAGGACTTCGACTACGTCTTCGCCACCAACGCCCGCGGCGCCTTCTTCGTCGCGCAGGAGGTGGGCCGCCGCATGCTGGCGCGCTCACGCGGGGCGGCGCCGGGCAGCTTCACGGGCGGGCGCATCATCAACATCGCCTCCATGGCCGGGCTGAAGGTGATCCCGCAGATCGGCGCCTACAGCATGAGCAAGGCCGCCGTGCTGCACATGACGCGCGCCATGGCGCTCGAATGGGGCCGCTACGGCATCAACGTGAACGCCATCTGCCCCGGCTACATCGCCACCGACCTGAACCAGCACCACTGGCAGACCGATCAGGGCCGCAAGCTGGTGGACATGCTGCCGCGCAAGCGCCTGGGCGAGCCGCACGACCTGGATGCCCTGATCGTCATGCTGGCCAGCGACCAGAGCCATTTCGTCAACGGCGCGGTCATCGCGGCCGACGACGGCTTCGCGCTCTGATGCTCGCCGGCATCCTGGCAGGGCTCGCCGCAGGCGCGCTCTGGGGGCTGGTGTTCGTCGCGCCGCACATGGCGCAGGGATTCGCGGCGACTGACCTGGCGGCCGGCCGGTTCATCGCCTATGGCGCCATGGCACTGGGCATGTTGCTCTGGGGCCTGCGCGGCAAGCCGCTGCGGCCCACGCTGCGGCAGGCGGGCGCGGCGCTCTGGCTGTCGGTGCTGGGCTTCACGGGCTACTACCTGCTCCTGGCACTCGCCATCCGGCATGCGGGCACGGCGATGCCGGCGCTCATCATCGGCACGATTCCGCTCTGGGTGATGCTGCTGGGCAAGCCGCAGGGGCTGCGCTGGCGCGCCTTGCTGCCCGGCCTGCTGCTGACGGTGGCGGGCCTGGCGCTGATGGCCGGGGTGCCGCAGGCCGGCGGCGGCGAGGCAGCGGCCGCTTACGGGCGGGGCGTGTTGCTGGCGCTGGTGGCGCTGGTGTGCTGGACGGCGTTCGCGCTGCTGAACGCGGCCTGGCTCAAGCGCCATACGGAGGTGAGTGCAGCCGACTGGGCCAACTGGCTGGGCATCGCCACGGGCGTGGGCGGGCTGCTGCTGTGGCTGGCGCTGGGCAGCCCGCTGCATGAACTGGCGCAGCGGCCGGGCTTCGGCGGCTTCGTGCTGGTCTGTGTGGCGATCGGCATCGGCTCCAGCTGGCTTGCGACCATTCTCTGGAGCATCGCCAGCCAGCGCCTGTCGGCCAGCCTCTGCGGCCAGCTGATCGTGAGCGAGACGCTGTTCGCGCTGGTCTATTCCTTCGCCTGGGAGGGCCGCTGGCCCACGGCGACCCAGTGGGCGGCCAGCGTGCTGTTCACGCTGGGCATTCTGGCTTCCATCAAGGCACACCGCTGACCGTTGGCCGTTGGCTGTTGACCGCTCCCGCGATGGCGGGTGCGGCGCTTTGCTGCTGCCTCAGCGTACGACCCGGAACCGCCCGGCGTGCGCGGCCAGCCAGTCTTGCGCCAGTTCGGCCGCGCCCGGCGACTGGGTTTCGTGGTCGGGATGGAAGTCGTGCCGCAGGTAGCGCAGCATGGCGGGCAGGGTGCGCCAGACCACTCCGTCGCGGCCCCAGAACAGATCCAGCGCCTGCAGCCAGGTCGAAGGGCGCCAGAGCATGCCGTCGCGGTGCAGGTTCAGCACCGTTTGGCGCAGCGAATCGTGGGCGAAGTTCAGGCACACGATGAGAAACCAGCGCACCCGCCAGCGCGGGGTGCCGCCGGCGGCCTGGTAGAGCGCGAAGGCCACCGAGCGGTGCTCGGTCTCCTCGGCGGCATGCCAGCGCCAGAGCAACTGCATCTCCGGCTCGGCGCCCTCCAGCCAGCGGCTGTGGCGCAGCGTGCCGTCGGCCAGCAGCGCGGTGAAGTGCTCGTAGGCGCAGGTGGCGGCCAGCGCATGCAGCGGGTGCGGCGCCTTCTTCTCCAGCAGGGCGATGCGGTCCCGCGCCCAGTGCTGCCAGCGGTTGACCAGGCCCTGCTTTTCCAGCTGCGCGTTGTAGAGCCCGTGGATGTGGCGGTGCGTGGCCTCCTGCCCGACGAAGCCGCGCATCTGCTCGTGCAATTCCTCGCGCAGCGCGGCGTGCTCGGGGCCTTGCGGCAGCAGCGGCATGGCGTTGCGCACCGAGTCGATGAAGAACTGCTCGCCCACCGGAAAGCTCATCGACAGCGCGTTGAAGAACTGCGTGTGGAAGGCCTTGCCGCCGTGCCAGTGGCGGCCGAAGCCATTTTCGAGGTGCACGGCCAGCTTGCGGATGGGCAGCGGGCTGGCGCGGCGGGCGTCGGCCTTGATGTCCTGATCGGCGCTGCGGGCGGTTGCGGTGCTTGCGTTCATGGCGGTCTCCTGGTGCGGGTCGGCGCCGTCTTGCGACCCGGTCCGTTTATGAGCATTATTCAGATTTGCGGCGCCGCCCGCTACTCGCCTAAAGCTCATGTTTTCAGAGGCCCGCCCATGAAGAAGACCGACGCCCCGAAACCCAGGTCCGCCCTGCGCCGCCAGCCCACGCAGGAGCGCGCGCTGCAGACCATCGAGACGATTTTCGGCGCCACTGCTCAGATCGTGGAGCAGCAGGGCGAGGCCGCCGTGACCACCAACCGCATCGCCGAGGTGGCCGGCTTTTCCATCGGCACGCTCTACCAGTACTTCCCGTCGAAGGAGGCCATCCTGCTGGCCATGGTGGAGCGCGAGCGCAACCGCGTGCAGCAGGAGATCCAGCAGCTGCTGGATGCGGCCGTGGCCGAGCGGCGCGAGGTGCGTGCGGTGCTGCGCGACATGGTGGGCCTGCTGGTGTCCGCCTTCGGCACCGGGCGTTCGCTGGCCGGGCGGCAGATGGTGCGCCTGGGCTGGCGCATCGACCATCACGACCGCATCACGGCCGCGCTGCGCGAAGGGGCCGAGCGCAACGCGCTGGCGCTGTCGCGGCTCGTGGAGGAGGGCGGCAACGCCTCGGTGCGCCTGCCCACGCCGGCCATGATGTTCGTGGCCACGCGCGCGGTGATGGGCGCCATCCGCAGCGCCGCGCTGGAGAATTCGCCGCTCCTGGGCACGCCGGTGTTCGAGGAGGAACTGGCGCGCATGGTCTGGGGCTTGCTGCGCGCCGATGGCGATGCGCCCCCGGTGGCGGCGTGATGAGGCATGAAACGGCCTGCAGCCCTTGCGAATCAAGCACTATGTGCTATTCAAACCATAGCGTACTGACTGATTCGGCCGGAAATGGCCCGGTTGGCCGCGCAGCACATCGTGCAGCGCTGCCCGGGGCCGGTGCCCGAGCGCTCGGCGTGCAAGCTGGGGTTCCGGCTGATCGAGCGGCAGCCCATGGCCGACGGGGCGCCAGCAGGCCGCAAGTGAAAATGGCTTGCGGTCCGGGTAGATCAAGCGCCTTAAGCTATCTTTTGAATAGCAAATGCTCGGCGGCTGTACCGCAGTGGCGGCGCAGCCGGATCAGCGGGTCTTCTCGGCCTTCTTCTCGCGCGGCACGCGGCCCATGAGATAGAACTCCGGGTTCGGAGCCATGCACGCGAAGCTCGCCATGCGGTTGGAGAGGCCGAAGAAGGCCGTGATCGCGGCGATGTCCCAGGCGTCCTCGTCGTCGAAGCCGTGGGCGTGCAGGGCCTCGAAGTCTGCGTCGTCGATCTCGTGGCTGCGCTGGCAGACCTTCATCGCGAAGTCCAGCATGGCGCGCTGGCGCGGGGTGATGTCGGCCTTGCGGTGGTTCACCGCCACCTGGTCGGCCACAAAGGGCTTCTTCTCATAGAGGCGCAGCAGCGCCCCGTGCGCCACCACGCAGTAGAGGCACTGGTTGGCCGCACTCGTGGCGGTGACGATCATCTCGCGGTCGCCTTTGGTCAGTGCGCCTTCCTCCTTGAGCATCAGCGCGTCGTGGTATGCGAAGAAGGCGCGCCACTCGACAGGCCGCCGCGCGAAGGCCAGGAACACGTTGGGGATGAAGCCGGCCTTGTCCTGCACTTCGATGATGCGTGCGCGGATGTCGTCCGGCAGGGCGTTCAGGGCGGGGAAGGGGTAGCGGCTCATGGGCGGGCGTCTCCGGTCGTGTCGTGGTCGTCGTGGCAAGCCCTGGCGGGCCTGCGGCAACGGTAGCACGCGTGGCGGCCGGGGCCCTCCGGGATATCGTGAACACGCTCTCAGGGATGCCAGTGGCTCGCCCGCGTGGCCGACGTGGCCGGGTTCGCGGCGCTGCCGGCCAGCGCGTAGGAAAGCCGCGTGGCGGTGGCGACCACGGTCTGTGCCAGCGCCTGCAGGCGTGTCTCCGTGAGGCGGGAGGCCGGCCCCGAGATGCACACCGACCCCATCAGCCGCCAGTGCATGCCGAAGACGGGTGCCGACACCGTGGCCACGCCCTGTTCGCGCTCGCTGATCGACCAGTGGTAGCCACGCTGCCGGATGGCCTCGTACTGCGTGCCGGGCTCCCCCGAGAACGCGAGGATGACGCGCCCCGGTGAGCCCTTGTCGAGCGGCAGGCCTTCGCCCATGCGGGCGTGGTGGCGCAATGCGTGCGGGCCTTCCACCCGCACGATGCAGGTGCGCAGGTCGCCCTCGCGCACGTAGAAGGCCGCGCTTTCGCCGGTGAGCCGTGTCAGCTCGCGCAGCTCCGGCTCCATGACGTTCTGCACGTCGAAGCCGGCCTGGTAGCGGGCTCCCAGCCAGCCGGTGGCCGGGCCCAGCCGCCAGTCGCCGTCTTCACGCTGCACCAGATAGCCCGACTGCGCCAGCGTGCGCGCCAGCCGCAGCACGGTGGTCTTGTGCAGGCCGCAGCGCCGGCTGAGTTCGGCCAGCGGCAGGTGCGATTCGCCGAGGCCGAAGGCGTCCAGCAGCTGCAGCGCGCGGGTCACGGCGATCACGCCGCCGTCCGCGGCTTTGGCGCCCTTCTCATCGGCGGAAGCGGACAGGACGCTGGATGAGGGCTTGGATGGGTGGTTGCTCATGGTGGAATGTGTTTCGCTGTGCGCAACTGCATTGTATGGGTTGAAACGTTTCCTTAGAGTCGCGCCCAATGCCTGGAACAAGGCTGGGCAGTTCGACAACACGGAGACAAACCATGCAACACGCTATTTCGCTGCGCCGCCGCATCCTGGGCGCCCACCTGTGCATCGTCCTGCTGGGGCTGGGAGGCTGGGGTTTCGCTGCCAGTGCCGCCCATGCGCAGACGGCCTATCCCGCTAAGCCCATCCGCCTCATCGTTCCGTTCCCGCCCGGCGGCGGCACGGACATGCTCGCCCGGGCGGTCGCGCAGAAGCTGACCGAGCAGCACAAGTGGAACGTGGTCGTGGACAACCGCCCTGGCGCCGGGGGCAACCTGGGCGTGGATGCGGCTGCCAAGTCCGCGCCGGACGGCTACACGCTGGTGATGGGCCAGACCAGCAACCTGGCCATCAACCCGTCGCTCTACGCCAAGCTGCCTTACGACCCGCTCAAGGACCTGGTGCCCGTGGCGCTGGTGTCGTCCGCGCCCATCGTGATGGCAGCTCCCGCCAACACGCCCTTCAAGACCTTCGCCGACGTGGTGGCCGCAGCCAAGGGCAAGCCCGATGCCCTCACGCTGGGGTATTCCGGCAACGGCACGGTGGCCCACCTGGCCGGCGAGCTGGCCGAGAAGGCCGCCGGCATCAAGCTGCGCCACGTGCCCTACAAGGGCGCCTCGCAGGCCATGACCGACCTGGTGGGCGGGCAGATCGACTTGTACATGTCCGCCGTGCCCACGCTGCTGGGCCAAGTGCGCAACGGCAAGCTCAAGGCCATCGCCATCACCTCGCTCAAGCGCTCGGCCCAGCTGCCAGACACGCCCACGCTGGCCGAGTCCGGTTACAAGAATTTCGAGGCCGCTTCCTGGTACGGCATCCTGGCCCCGGCCGGCACGCCCGCGCCCATCGTGCAGACGCTCAACCAGGCCATCAACCAGGCGCTGGCCCAACCTGACGTGGTCGAGAAGCTTCGTTCCGAAGGCGGCGAGGTGCTGGGCGGAACGCCGGAGAAGTTCAGCGCGCTGCTCAAGGCCGAGGTGCCCCGCTGGGCCCGGATCGTCAAGGAATCCGGCGCCAGCCTGGACTGATCCGGCGGCCAGACCTGCGCCCTGACGTATGACGACGCCCGTCATGGACTGCGACGACCGTCCCCCCACGCCTGTGCGCTTTTCCGCCGGCACGGCCGCGCCGCGCACGGCGCTGCCGGGGGGCGCCTGCGACGGCCATGTCCACCTCTACGACGGCCGCTTCCCGGCCGACCGCGCAGCCCGTCTGCGGCCGCCGGACGCGGGCGTGGATGACCTGCGGGCGCTGCAGCAGCGCATCGGCACCTCGCGCGTGGTGCTGGTCACGCCATCCACCTACGGCACCGACAACCGCTGCCTGCTCGAAGGGCTGGCAGCGCTGGGCGTGGAGGCGCGCGGCGTGGCAGTGATCGGCGGCCACGAAAGCGATGCCGAACTGCTGCGACTGCACGAGGCCGGCGTGCGCGGCGTGCGGCTCAACCTGTCGCTGGGCGTGGCGGGCTCGGTGGATTCGATCCTGCCGCTGACCCAGCGCATCGCGCCGCTCGGCTGGCACCTGCAATTGCTGATGGCACCGGACCTGTTGTGGGAACAGGCGGAAGTGCTTAGCCAGTTGCCCGTGCCGCTGGTGTTCGACCATTTCGGCCGCATACCGCCTGCGCTCGCCGGCCGTCATCCCGCCCATGCGCTGCTGCTGGAGCTGCTGCAGGACCGGCGCGCGTGGATCAAGCTGTCCGGCGGCTACATCGTGAGCGAGCGGCACGCGGTGGACGACCCGGCGCTGGACGTGCTGGCTGCCGGCTACCTGCGCGCGGCGCCGGATCGCGTGCTCTGGGGCAGCGACTGGCCCCACGCCACGGCCACGGCGGGCGTGCAGCCGCTGCCCGACGACGCGCTGCAGGTGGACCGCTTGGCCGACTGGGTGCGCCAGACCGGCGATGCCGCCGCCACGCTGCAGCGCGTGCTGGTGGACAACCCGGCCGCGCTCTACGGCTTCGCACCCGTGCCGGGCACGTCCTGAATTCCATTTCATACAAGCAGAAAGAGAGACAAGCCATGACCAACCCCCTGCATCCATCGACGCCCGGATCCGCAGCCCCCGGCATCGGCCGGCGCGGCCTGATCGCTTCGGCAGGCGCGCTGCTGCTGGGCTCTCTGGCGGCAGCTCCCGTGCTCGCGCAGTCTGACTGGCCTGGGGGCAGGACCATCACCTGGGTCGTCCCGTACCCGCCCGGCGGCAGCACTGATGTGCTGGGCCGCACCGTGGCCCAGCGCCTGGGGGCGGCCCTGGGCACCACCGTAATCGTTGACAACCGGGCCGGCGCCACCGGCACCATCGGCGCCGCCTTCGTGGCCAAGGCCGCGCCCGATGGCACCACGCTGCTCGGCACCTCGATCGGCCCGCAGGCCATCGCGCCGCACCTCATGGGCAAACTGCCTTACGACCCCATCGCCGGTTTCGAGCCGGTGGTGACCATCGGCACCATCCCGCACATCCTGGTGGTGGGCGCGGAACAGCCCTTCAAGACCGTGGCCGACCTCGTGGCAGCGGCCAAGGCGCAGCCCGGGCAGTTGGCCTACGCATCCGGCGGCAACGGCACCATCCTGCAGATGCAGGGCGAATTGCTGCAGCAGCAGACCGGCGCACGCTTCATCCATGTGCCCTACAAGGGCGACACGCCCGCCCTGCAGGACACGCTGGCCGGCCAGGTGCAATTCATGTTCGCCCCGGTGGCCGCGGCGCTGCCCCATGTGCAGGCCCCCAAGCTGCGCGCGCTGGCCGTCACCTCGGCACAGCGGCTCAAGGCGTTGCCCGCCGTGTCCACCATGGGCGAGCTCGGCATGAAGGACTTCGTCGTCGAGCAGTGGCAGGCCGTTTTCGCCCCCGCCAAGACACCTGCGCCCGTGGTCCAGCGCCTGAACCAGGAGATCAACAAGGCCCTCAACGACCCGGCCGTGGCGGCCCTGGCCGACAAGCTGGGCGTGACGCTCGTCGGCGGCACGCCCCAGCAGTTGGGCGAGCTGCAGAAGGCCGACTCGGCCAAGTGGGCCAAGGTCATCAAGGACGGAAACATCAAGGCGGAATAGCGCGCGCTGTCCATTCCCTTTTTCTCAACCCAGCGAAGATCACCATGAGCCAACTTCCCGAAATCATCCGTGACATCGACCGCGTGGCCGCGGACGTCGTCGCCCGTGCCTCGACCTACCAGGCCGCCATCCTGGCCGACGTGGCCGGCCGCCGCGGCACTATGCATGCCCGCGTGTCTCCCGTCCATCAGGACATGAAGGTCGCCGGCCCCGCCTTCACCGTCGAGGTGCGCCCCGGCGACAACCTCATGATCCATGCTGCCATGGCACTGGCCCAGCCGGGCGACGTGCTGGTGATCGACGGCAAGGGCGACCAGACCGCCGCGCTGATGGGCACGCTGATGCTCAGCGCCTGCAAGAAGCGCGGCCTGGCCGGCGTGATCGTGGATGGCGCGATCCGCGACAAGCTGGAAATCCTGGAGCTCGACTTCCCGGTGTTCAGCGCGGGCTTCAACCCCGCCGGGCCCACCAAGTTCGTGCCCGGCCGCATCAATCACCCCATCTCCGCCGGCGGCGCCGTGGTGAACCCGGGCGACCTGGTGGTGGGCGACGCCGACGGCGTGGTCGTGATCGAGCGCGCCAAGGCCCCCGCCATGATGGCCCTGGCCGACAAGAAGGTGGCCGACGAGGCCGCACGCATCGAGGCCATCGCCCGCGGCGACACGGCGTCGAAGTGGCTGCCGGCCGCACTGCGCGCCGCCGGCGTGCTCAAGGAAGGGGAAACGCTGTGAGCGCCCGTACCATCGTCATCACCGGTGCCGACCTGGCGCAACAGGCCCTGGATCTGCTCGAGGGTTTCGAGATCGTCTATGCCGGCAAGACGCCCACCGAGGACGACCTCGTTGCGCTGTGCCGCCAGCATGACCCGGTAGCCATGATCGTGCGCTACGGCAAGGTGGGCGCGGCCGTGATGGACGCGGCGCCGTCGCTCAAGGTGATCTCCAAGCACGGCAGCGGCACCGACACCATCGACAAGGTCGCGGCGAAAGCGCGCGGCATCGAGGTGGTGGCCGCCGTAGGCGCCAACGCCGCTGCGGTCGCCGAGCAGGCGCTGGCGCTGCTGCTGGCCTGCGCCAAGTCGGTGGTGGAGCTGGATGCGCGCATGCATGACGGCCACTGGGACAAGGCCACGCACAAGAGCCTGGAACTGGGCGGCCGCACGGTGGGCCTGGTGGGCTTGGGCGCCATCGGCCTGCGCTTCGCCAAGATGGCCGATGCGCTCGGCATGCGCGTGATCGGCTTCGACCCGTTCGCGAAGAACCTGCCGGACTATGTGCAGAGCGTGGCGCTTGACGCGATCTGGCGCGAGTCGGACGCGATTTCGCTGCACTGCCCGCTGACCGACGAAAACCGCGGCATTCTGAACGCCGCCACGCTGGCGCAGTGCAAGCGCGGCGTGATCGTGGTGAACACCGCGCGCGGCGGCTTGATCGACGAGGCGGCGCTGCTGGAAGCCGTGCGGTCCCGCCATGTGATGGCGGCGGGCCTGGACAGCTTCGCCGTGGAGCCGATGACGGCCGGCCACCCGTTCCAGGGCGAGAAGCATTTCGTCCTCTCCCCGCACATCGGGGGCGTGACCAGCGATGCCTACGTGAACATGGGCGTAGGCGCGGCGAAGAACCTGCTGGCAGTGCTGGAGCGCGCTTCGGCCCTGGCGGGTTGACCGGCGAAAGACAGGCAGTACAGCAGGGCGCGCTGCAAGTGCGTGCCCGATCCGGGGCCGGTCCTCTGTCCGGCCCCCGAGCAGAACGAGAACACGAAGAGGCGGCCTTGCGCAGCCCTGGACCGGAGACATCCATGCATTCAACATCCCATCCGAGATGGCCTGCAGCGCTCGCCGTACAAGCGCTGGCTGCCGTCACTTTGGTAATCGGCGCCGCCAGCCCGAAGGCGGTGCAGGCCCAGCCGCAAGGCACCTGGCCCGACAAACCCATCAAGCTTGTCGTACCGTATCCGGCAGGGGGCAATGCCGACAACACGGCTCGCCTGCTGGCCACGCAGTTGTCCGAACGCCTCGGCCAGCAGGTGGTGGTGGACAACCGCCCCGGCGGCAGCGGCACCATCGGCGCTGCCGCCGTCGCCAAGGCGCAGCCCGACGGCTATACGTTGCTGCTGGATGCCACGGCCTTCACGGTCAACCCCAGCCTGTTCGCCAAGCTGCCTTACGACACGGCCAAGGACTTCGCTCCCATCTCGCTCGTCATGCAGGCGCCGCTGCTGATGGTGGTGCCCGCCGCCTCGCCGTTCAAGGCCGTGGCCGAAGTGGTGCAGGCCGCCAAGGCGCAGCCGGGGCGACTGACCTATGCATCGGCCGGCAACGGAGGCGCGCAGCACTTGGCCGGCGAGTTGTTCAAGCAAGGCGCGCACGTGTCGATGACGCACATTCCCTACCGCGGCGGCGCGCCCGCGCTCACCGACCTGATCGGCGGACAGGTGGATCTGATGTTCAGCGCCACCACGGCCAGCGGGCCGTTCGTCAAGAGCGGCAAGCTGCGAGCGCTGGCGGTGACTTCGGCCCAGCGCGCGCCGGGCTGGGAACAGGTGCCCACGGTGGCGGAGTCCGGTCTGCCGGGCTTCCAGGTCAATGAGTGGAACGGCCTGTTCGCGCCCGCGGCCACGCCTCAGCCCATCCTGCAGCGCTTGGAGACGGAAACCCGCGCCATCGTCGCTAGCCCCGAAATGAAGAAGCGCTTCGTGGAACTGGGTGTGCAGGGCGTCGGGTCCAGCGCGCAGGAGTTCAAGGCGTTCATTCAATCGGAAACCGCGCAGTGGGCGCGCGTGATCCGCACGAGCGGCATCCGCATGGATTGACGCACGCCCGGGCCGCAACACGCGGCACCCGACCCGCGCACCGAATGACACACAGAAGGAGACAGATTCCATGAACCGCATGCAATTCCCCCTGGGCACCGCTCTCATGCTGGCCTGCATCGCCGGCAGCGTGCAGGCGCAAACGGCCTATCCCGACAAGCCCGTCAAGATCGTGGTGCCTTATCCACCCGGCGGCGCCGTGGATCAGGTGACGCGCCGCATCGCGCAGAAACTCACCGAGCAGACCGGCCAGAGCTTTTTCGTGGAGAACAAGGCCGGCGCCACCGGCACCATCGGTGCGGCGCAGGTGGCACGTTCGCCCGCCGATGGCTACACGCTCATGGCCAACGACACGACCTACTCGATCCTGCCGCAAGTCTTCCGGAAGTTGCCATGGGACCACGCCCAGGACCTGGTGCCCGTGGCCGGCTTCAACTTCGCTCCCACCGCGGTGGTCGTGCCGGCTGGCTCGCCATTCAAGACACTGGCGGACATGGTGGCTTATTCGCAAGCCCATCCCGGCAAGCTGAACTACGGCACCGGCGGCCCTGGCACCATGCCGCACTTCGCCACAGCGGCGCTCGAGGGCGCCAGTGGATTGAAGGCCACGCACGTGCCATTCAAGGGCGCGGGCGAGGCCACGATGGCACTGCTGAGCGGCACCATCGACTTCCAGATCGCCTCCACCCCCGGCGTGATGGGGCAGGTGCGTGGCGGCAAGGTGCGGCTGCTGGCCGTGAGCGGCGACCAGCGCGTGAAGGCGCTGCCCGACGTTCCCACCTTCGCGCAGGCCGGTGTACCCGGATACAAGGTTGTCAACTTCACGGGGCTGTGGGCTCCCCGGGGCACGCCCGGGGCCGTGCTGGAAAAGCTCCGCAGCGAGATCGCCTCGGCCATGGCCAGCAGCGACGTGCAGGCGTTCGCCGACGATCTGGGCGCTGTGCCCCGCGTGGTGAGCGGCAAGGCGTTCAGCGACAAGCTCCAGACTGATGGCCAGCTGTGGGAGGCCGTGGCCGCCAAGGTGAGCATCGACAAGCAGTGACGGCATTCGCGCTGGCGTGCATTCATCCTACGAGGCGGCGCCCAGTGCCTGGGCCGCAGGCTGAACCCCATGAGACACGATGAATCTTCCCGATCTCTCTGAGTCCGTGCCCCATTCGGTGGGAACGAACCGTCCCTCGCGCGCACTGCCCGCGCTGGCCTGCGACAGCCACATGCACATCTTCGACCGGCGGTTCGCGCCTTCGCCGCACTGGCCGCGCGTACCGCCCGACGCGCCGGTAGCCGCCTACCGCAGGCTGCAGCAGCGCCTGGGCACGTCGCGCGCGGTGGTGGTCACGCCGTCCACCTACGGCACCGACAACGCCTGTACCCTCGACGCGCTGGACCAGTTGGGCGACGGCGCGCGCGGCGTGGCCGTGGTCGGGCAGGACGTCTCTGACGCCGAACTGTCCCGCCTAGCGGCGCGGCGGGTACGCGGGCTGCGCGTCAACTTCGTCTCGCCGCAGTCCTGGGGCGAGACCACGCCCGACATGCTGGCCCGCCTGGCGCGGCAGGTGGCCGGCCACCCGGACTGCTCCGGCTGGCACATCCAGGTGTTCGCCCAGCCGGAGCAGATCGTGGCGCTGGCGCACCTGCTGCGGACATTGCCCCTGCCGCTGGTCATAGACCACCTGGGGCGCATCGACCCGGCCGAAGGCACGGCCTGCGCGGCCTACGGCGTGCTGAGGGAGTTGCTGGACGACGGCAACACCTGGGTCAAGCTCTCGGGCGCCTACATGCGGTCTGCGGTTCACGGCCCCGGCTATGCGGATACGCTGTCTCTGGGGCGCGCGCTGGCACAGGCCGCGCCCGAGCGGCTTGTGTGGGGCAGCGACTGGCCGCATACCACCGAGGCGCCCGGCACCGTGGACGATGCGGCGCTGGTAGATCTGCTGCGGGCGTGGTCCGGCTCCGACGCCGCCATGGACCGCATCCTGGTCGACAACCCGGCGCGGCTCTACGGTTTCGGTACCGCGGCCTGACCGCTCGGCCGCGCGGGCAATCGAAGCTGCCGCGGTGCACCGCTGTTTTCAACGAAAGGAATCCGTCTTCATGTTCTTGCTGCAAGCTCCCCAGATCCGAGAGCTGGACATCTTCACGGCCATGCCCGCATCCCTGCGGCGCCCTGAGCGCAGCGACTGGGCCGACGCCAACCGCGGCGGCACGGTCACGGACTCGTTCCTCGAAGGCCCGGTATTCGACGGCGCCGGCAACCTCTACGTGAGCGATATCCCCTGGGGCCGTGTCTTCCGCATCGATCCGCAGGGTGCCTGGAGTCTCGTGGCCGAGTACGACGGTGAGCCCAACGGCATGAAGTTCCTCGATGCCGGCACGCTGCTCATCACCGACTACAAGAACGGGCTGATGCGGCTGGACGTCGCCACCGGCCTGGTGTCGCCGTACCTGCAGCGCCGCAACAGCGAGCGCTTCAAGGGGGTGAACGACCTGGTCTTCGATGCGGAAGGCAACCTGTATTTCACCGACCAGGGGCAGAGCGGCCTGCACGATCCTTCCGGACGCCTCTATCGCCTGCGGCCCAACGGCCAGCTCGACCTGCTGCTGCACAACGTGCCCAGTCCCAACGGCGTTGCGCTCTCGCCCGACGGCCGGGTGCTGTACCTGGCCGTCACGCGCGGCAACTGCGTCTGGCGCGTGCCGCTGCTGCCCGATGGCAGCGTGGCGAAGGTGAGCCAGTTCTTCACGTCCTACGGACCAAGC
Source organism: Paracidovorax sp. (assembly GCF_057642795.1). NCBI lineage: Bacteria > Pseudomonadati > Pseudomonadota > Betaproteobacteria > Burkholderiales > Comamonadaceae > Paracidovorax > Paracidovorax sp. The sequence continues at coordinate 518,648 of NZ_JBXYZY010000021.1, read as the reverse complement.
GGCCCGGACGGGCTGGCGGTGGATGCGGAGGGCAGGGTGCTGGTCGCCAACCCGGGCCTGGGCGTGGTGTGGGTGCTCAACGGCCGGGCCGAGCCGGAACTGATGCTGCGCGGTGCCCCCGGCAGTTCCACCACCAACCTCGCCTTCGGCGGTGCCGACCGCCGCACCCTCTATGTGACGGACTCCACGCACGGCCGCGTGCTGCGCACGGCCCTTGAAGCGCCAGGACTGCCTCTGCATGGCGGCCTGTCAGCCTGACCGAGTCGGCCGCAGGAAGGCCCGCATCGGCCCGGGAGCATCCACCCCGTGCGGCATGCCCTGCTTTGGAAAAATCTATTTCCGGCATGCAATTTATTGGCTATGCGGCAGGAGGTGTCTTCTCTAGCATTCAGGTCATCCCATCAGCCAGAGGAGTCTCCCCATGACGCAAGAAGCAAGCAAATGCCCCTTCCACGCCGCAGCCGCCAACGGTGGCACCATCAACAAGGACTGGTGGCCCAACCAGTTGCGCGTCGATCTGCTGAATCAGCACTCGGCCAAGTCCGACCCGCTGGGCGGCACCTTCAATTACGCTGAAGAGTTCAAGAAGCTCGACTTCGAAGCCCTCAAGCGCGACCTGCGCGCCCTGATGACGGATTCGCAGGACTGGTGGCCCGCCGACTTCGGCCACTACGGCCCGCAGTTCGTGCGCATGGCCTGGCATTCCGCCGGCACGTATCGCACGGGTGACGGCCGTGGCGGCGCCGGCCGCGGCCAGCAGCGTTTCGCCCCCCTCAACAGCTGGCCCGACAACGTCAACATTGACAAGTCGCGCCGCCTGCTTTGGCCCATCAAGCAGAAGTATGGCCAGAAGATTTCCTGGGCCGACCTGCTGGTGCTGACCGGGAACGTGGCGCTGGAAACCATGGGCTTTCGTACCTTCGGCTTCGCTGGCGGCCGTGAAGACACCTGGGAACCCGATCAGGACGTGTACTGGGGCAGCGAAAAGACCTGGCTGGGCGGCGATAGCCGTTACGGCAAGGGCAAGCCCGGCGACGGCACCCTGGTGGCTGAACCCGCCATGCACGGCCATGAGAAGGATCGCGTGCTCGAAAACCCCCTGGCCGCCGTGCAGATGGGCCTGATCTACGTGAACCCCGAAGGCCCCGAAGGCAACCCCGACCCGGTCGCCGCCGCGCACGACATCCGCGAGACCTTCGCGCGCATGGCCATGAACGACGAGGAAACCGTCGCGCTGATCGCCGGAGGCCACACCTTCGGCAAGACCCACGGCGCCGGCCCGGCTGACCACGTGGGCGCCGAGCCCGAAGCCGCAGGCCTGGAGCAGCAGGGCCTGGGCTGGGCCAGCAGCTTCGGCTCCGGCAAGGCGGGCGACGCCATCACCAGCGGCCTGGAAGTCACCTGGACCAGCACCCCCGCGCAGTGGGGCAACGAGTTCTTCGAGAATCTGTTCAAGTTCGAATGGGAGCTGACCAAGAGCCCGGCTGGCGCCCACCAGTGGCAAGCCAAGAACGCTCCCGCGACCATCCCCGACGCGCATGATCTTTCGAAAAAGCGCGTGCCGACCATGCTCACGACCGATCTGTCGCTGCGCTTTGACCCAGCCTACGAGAAGATCTCGCGCCGTTTTCTGGAGAACCCGCAGGCCTTCGCCGAAGCCTTCGCCCGCGCCTGGTTCAAGCTGACCCACCGCGACATGGGCCCGCGCGCCCGCTACCTCGGCCCCGAAGTGCCGAAGGAAGAACTGGTCTGGCAAGACCCGATCCCGGCCGTCACCCATGATCTGATCGATGCTGCCGACGTGGCCGTCCTCAAGGAGCGCGTGCTGGCCTCCGGCCTCACGGTGCAGGAACTGGTCGGCACGGCCTGGGCCTCGGCCTCCACGTTCCGCGGCTCCGACAAGCGTGGCGGCGCCAACGGTGCGCGCATCCGCCTGGCACCGCAGAAGGACTGGGCCGTCAACCAGCCCGAGCAGCTGGCCCGCGTGCTGCAGGTGCTCGAAGGCATCCAGCGCGAATTCAACAAGGGCGCCGACGGCGACAAGCGCATCTCGCTGGCCGACCTGATCGTGCTGGCGGGCGCCGCTGGCGTGGAACAGGCCGCCAAGGCCGCTGGCGTGGAGGTCGCCGTGCCGTTCCACCCGGGCCGTGCCGATGCCCGCCAGGACCAGACCGACGTGGAATCGTTCTCGGTGCTGGAGCCGGTGGCCGATGGTTTCCGCAACTACACCAAGGCCCGCTACAGCGTGCCGGCCGAGGTGCTGCTGCTGGACAAGGCCCAGCTGCTGACCCTGACGGCTCCCGAGATGACGGTGCTGGTCGGCGGCCTGCGTGCCATCAACATCAACGTGGGTGGCGCTGCGCACGGTGTCTTCACCGCCACCCCCGGGGCGCTGACGAATGACTTCTTCGCCAATCTGCTGGATATGTCCACCGAGTGGAAGTCCGTCGGCGACGTGTTCGAAGGCCGTGACCGCAAGACTGGCGAGAAGAAGTGGACGGGCACGCGTGTTGACCTGGTCTTCGGCTCCAACGCCGTGCTGCGTGCCGTGGCGGAGGTCTATGCCAGCGCGGACGCCAAGCAGAAGTTCGTGCGAGACTTCGTGGCCGCGTGGGCCAAGGTGATGGATCTGGACCGCTTCGACCTCGCCTGATACATGCATGCACGCACCGCTGGCCAGCCTTTCCGGCTGGAAGGTGCGGCGCCTGCCGCATGAGCCCGCCTCCCGCAAGGGAGAGCGGGTTTTTCTTTTTTCTGAAAGCAATCAGGGTAAGCCCTAAACTTGATGCATTGCAAAGACGGGAGGGAAAAGGTATGCATTCAGACATCGTGATTGTGGGCGGCGGGGCTGGCGGGCTTGAACTGGCCGCGCGCCTGGGGCGCCGGCTGGGCCCAAAGCAGGGCCGCGAGCGCGTGCTTCTGGTGGACCGTTCTCCCTTCCATATCTGGAAGCCCACCCTGCACGAAGTGGCTGCAGGCACGCTGGATGCACATCAGGAAGGACTCTCCTACCCGGTGCTGGCTCGGCGCAACCATTTCGGCTTCGCCATCGGCGACTTGGTCGGGCTGGATACGGCGCACAAGACCATCGAGCTGGGCGAGATCCGCAACGCCGAAGGCGAGCTGCTGGTGCCGCGCCGCACGGTGAGCTACACCCGGCTCGTGCTGGCCATCGGTAGCGGCTCCAATGCCTTCGGCACGCCGGGTATTGAACACGCCTACCTGCTGGAGAACGTGCGCGATGCGCAGCGTTTTCATGCCGACTGGCTGGGTGCCTGCGCGCGGGCCTCGTTCTCCGACAGCCGCGCTTTGTCCATCGCCATCGTCGGCGCTGGGGCCACGGGCGTGGAACTGTCCGCCGAACTGCTCGAAGCCCATGCCGAGCTGCTGGAGAGCCTGGGCAGCAGCCAGCGCTTCCGGCTCGACATCTCCCTGATCGAAGGCGGGGGCCGCATCCTGGGCGGCCTGCCCGAGAAGATTTCCGCCCAGGCCGAAGTCGCCCTGCGTCGCAAGCAGGTGCAGGTGCTGACCAACACCCGCGTGGTCGAGATCCGGCGTGGTGCGCTGGTCACGCCCGCTGGCGATATTCCGGCCGACCTTATCGTCTGGGCCGCCGGCATCAAGGCCGCCGACGGCAACGCCCGCCTGGGGCTGGAAGTGAATCGCCTCAATCAGTTCGTCGTGGACAACCGCCTGCGCACCTCGGCGCCCGACGTGCTGGCCCTGGGCGACTGCGCCGCCTGTCCATGGGAAGACGGCAAGACGGTGCCGGCCCGTGCCCAGGCTGCCCACCAGCAGGCCGACTACCTGGCGAGCGTGCTGGGTGCGCTGCTGCGCGAGCAGGAAGTGACCGAGCCCTTCATCTACAAGGACTTCGGCTCTCTCGTCTCGCTGGGCGACAACAAGGGCGTGGGCAACCTCATGGGCGGCCTGGGCGGGCGCAACTTCTTTGTCGAGGGGCTGATCGCCAAGTGGATGTATATCTCGCTCCACCTGAACCACCACCGCGCCATCCTGGGCACGGGCAAGACCGTGGTGCTGGCGCTGGCGCGGCTGCTGCAGAAGCGGGTTTCGGGGCGGCTCAAGCTGCATTGAGCCGGGGCGGCGCGCACCGCGCGCGCCCGGGTGCCTCAGCCCGCCAGCAGTTTCTGCACCAGATCGCCCGCCGTTGAGGCGCTGTATTTGCGCATCAGCCGCGCGCGGTAGATCTCCACGGTGCGGTGGCTGATCTCCAGAGCCCGGCCGATCTCCTTGGAGGTCATGCCGTCCAGCAGGCGGGCGGCCACTTCGCGCTCGCGACCCGTCAACTCCGCCTTGACCGGGCGCTGCGCGCTCAGGTCCTCGAAGCTCCAGATGCCCGATTCGTGCGGTGCTTCGCGGTTGATCGCGCGGCCCGATACATGGCACCAGAACACTTCGCCGTTGGCGCGCTTCATGATGCGGTTGTCGGCGTAGTGGCCCCTGGCGTTCAGGATGGGCTCCATGCGCTTGCCCAGGCGCTCGTATTCGTCGGCGCTGGGATAGAGAATGCGGAAAGACTGGCCAATCAACACTTCGCGCGAGGCGCCGAACATCTCGCAGACATGGCGGTTGCAGTCCACCATGGTGCGATGGCGCGAGATGACCAGCCCGACCGGGGCCATGTCGAACGCGAGGCGGTAATCGGCGGTATCCATGAAAGTCTTTAGGGAGAACTACGTAGCAATGTACGTAGTATCGTAGCGTTCATCCATCCTGTCTCGATGAGGAGTCTTTCAGTGAACAAGCTATTTCCTTCGGCAGACGCGGCGCTCAAGGGCGTCGTGGCCGATGGCCAGATGCTGGCCGTCGGAGGTTTCGGGCTGTGCGGCATCCCGGAGGCGCTGATCGACGCCTTGCGCGATTCCGGCGTCAAGGACCTCACGGTCATCTCCAACAACGCGGGCGTCGATGACTTCGGGCTGGGCAAGCTGCTGCGCACGCGGCAGATCAAGAAGATGATCTCGTCCTACGTGGGCGAGAACAAGGAGTTCGAGCGCCAGTATCTCGCTGGTGAACTGGAACTGGAATTCACGCCCCAGGGCACGCTGGCCGAGAAGCTGCGTGCGGGCGGCGCGGGCATTCCGGCCTTCTTCACCAAGACCGGCGTGGGCACCATCGTAGCCGAGGGCAAGGAGCTGCGCGAATTCGACGGTGAGACCTATGTGATGGAGCGCGCCCTGGTGCCGGATGTGTCGCTCGTCAAGGCGCACCGGGCCGACAAGTCCGGCAACCTGCAGTTCCGCCTCACGGCGCGCAACTTCAACCCGGCGGCGGCCACGGCCGGCAAGCTCTGCATCGTCGAGGTGGAAGAGGTCGTAGAGATCGGCGAGATCGCGCCTGACGACGTGCATCTGCCCGGCATCTACGTGCATCGCATCGTCCATAACCCGGCGCCTGAAAAGCGTATCGAGAAACGCACCGTGAGCGCTGCCGCGCCGGTCGATGTCGCGGCCGCGAAGGTGGAGGCTCAGGCCGTCATCGCCCAGGCCGCCGCCTCCGCGGAAGCCCCCGCGGTGCCTGCCAACAAACAAGAAGGAGCCTGACATGCCCTGGACCCAAGACCAGATGGCCGCACGTGCGGCGCAGGAACTGGAAGACGGCTTCTACGTGAACCTCGGCATCGGCATTCCCACCCTGGTGGCCAATCACACGGGCGACAAGGAAGTGTGGCTGCAGTCCGAGAACGGCATGCTGGGCATCGGCCCGTTTCCGACCGAAGACGCGGTGGATGCCGACCTCATCAACGCCGGCAAGCAGACGGTGACGACCATCCCCGGCTCGTCCATCTTCGGCAGCGACCAGTCGTTCGCCATGATCCGCGGCGGCAAGATCAATCTGTCGATCCTCGGCGCCATGCAGGTCAGCGAAAAGGGAGATCTCGCCAACTGGATGATCCCCGGCAAGATGGTCAAGGGCATGGGCGGCGCGATGGACCTGGTGGCCGGCGTCAAGCGTGTGATCGTGCTCATGGAGCACGTCGCGAAGAAGAAGGACGGCACCGAGGACCTGAAGATCCTGCCCGCCTGCACGCTGCCCCTGACCGGCGTGGGCGTGGTGGACCGCATCATCACGGACCTGGCCGTGATGGACGTCACGCCCGAAGGCCTCAAGCTGGTGGAACTGGCACCCGACGTGAGCTTCGAGGCCGTGCAGGCCAAGACCGGCGTGTCGCTGGTCCGCTGAGCGCCGTGTGCCCCAAGCAAAAAGCCCGGCATCACCGGGCTTTTTGCTTGTGAGTCGCTTCTCCGCCTTCAGGGCGTGGTGGTGGCCTTGGTCGGTTCGGCCGGCGCCGGTGGCTGGGCGAGCGGCTGCGTCTGCACGGGCGTGGGCGGATTGGCCGGAATCTGGTAGCTCCACGTCTCGCTCACGGCCCTGTCGCCCTGCATCAGCGTGGCGCGCATTTCCACCGGCAGAGAGGGGTTCTTGACCCGCACGCGCACCGTCACGCGCCATCCCTGGATGGCGGGGTTGCGTTGCAGGCTCGCGCCCAGCAGGTCGGCGTTGCTGTCCACGCTGACCTGGGGCGTGATCGCCGTGCCCTCCGGCAGCTGGGCCACGGCGGGGCCTTCGAAGTCGATCAGGAAGGCGCTGGCACCATCGGGCTTGCGGATCAGGTTGGCCTGCAGTTCCTCGCTCTCGGTGTGCAGGGTCTGCCTGACCCAGGCGTTGTCCGCCCCGTGCAGCGCGGGCTCGTCCGTCGTCCAGTGCATGCGGTAGGCGAACTGCAGCATGTCGCCGCGGCGGGCCGGGGCGTCGGGCGTCCAGAAGGCCGCTATGTTGTCGTTGGTCTCGTCGGGTGTGGGGATCTCCATCAGCGTCACGTGGCCCTTGCCCCAGTTGCCCAGCGGCTCGATCCAGGCGCTGGGGCGCAGGTCGTAGCGGTCCTTGAGGTCTTCGTAGCGCGAGAACTCGCGCCCGCGCTGCAGCAGGCCGAAGCCCTTGGGGTTGTCCACCTCGAAGGAGCTGATCGCCAGCTGGCGCGGATTGTTCAGCGGGCGCCAGAGCCATTCGCCCGTGCCGGTGTGGATGGCCAGGCCGTTGGAGTCGTGGATGGCCGGGCGGAAGTTGCCGCGCTGGAGGTCGGACTGCTGGTTGGGCCCATACAGGAACATGCTGGTCAGCGGCGCGATGCCCAGCGTCCTGACGTCACCGCGCAGGAAAATGTTGGCCTGCACGTCCACCACGGCATCCTTGCCGCCGGGCACCACGGTGAAGCGGTAGGCGCCGGTGGCTCGCGGCGAGTCGAGCAGGGCGTAGATCACCAGCTGGCGGTCCTGCGCGGCGGGCCGCTGAATCCAGAACTCGCGGAAGTTGGGGAACTCCTCGCCACCCGGCGGCGCCGTGTCGATCGCCAGCCCGCGGCTGGACAAGCCGTACACCTGGCCCTTGCCGATCACGCGGAAGTAGCTCGCGCCCAGGAAGCTCACGATCTCGTCGAGCTTGCCGGGCTGGTTGATGGGGTAGAGCACGCGAAAGCCCGCGTATCCGAGGGTGCTGGTGGCGCTGCGGTCGAAGTTCAGGTCGCCGAAGTCGAAGCGCCCGGCGTCGTAGTGGATCTCCTGCACGCCTTGGGGCGTGATCTCGTTGATGCGCACCGGGGCGTTGAACTGCATACCCTGGTGGTAGAAGCTCAGGCGAAAGGGCGTGGGCTGGTCGCGCCACTCGAAGCGGTCCGCGCGCGGCTGCATCTTCTGGTAGTCGGCGAACTGCATGCCGCTGAAGACGGGCGGCAGGTTGTTCGCGGGGGCCACGTAGGGCTTTTCCATCAGGTCGCGGGCCTGGCGGGTGACGTCGTCGAGCGAGAACGCCTGGGCGTGGCCCGCAACAGGCAGGCAGATGAGGGTGGCGAGACCGGCGAGGGCCAGAAGCGATCGGGTGCGCAGGCGTGCGGCGGCAAACAACAGGGTCATGGACAGGGACGGTAGTTCAGTGGACAGGCTGCGGCGTGACGGAGCGTAACGCGGCGGCGCGGCGCCAGGCGCTGGCTTCGGTCGGGCCCTGCACCCTCGGCGCCGGGCCGTGGCGTGTGCGATGGAGCCGAAGCAAACTTCCTGCCGGGCCCCCGGCATGTTGCGGCATGCAACAGTTCAGGGGCCGGTTTCGGGCGCGGAACGCGGACTTGAGCTTAGCATTCGCCACCCGCCGTGCCGCCTTGTGTCTGGCCGGCCGCATGCCCTGGCATGCAAAGCCCCGGTGGCCGATCGCCCGCACGTGCCCAGAGCGCGGCCAGCCCGCACCACCCGCGCCAACCATCCGAAAGTGACTGAATGAAGCAATCGTGGATTCTTGTGCTGTCCGCTGCGCTGGCGGCCCCCGCCGCCTGGGCGCAGGCGCAGCAGCCGAACCCTGCAGAGGCGAAGAAGACCTTCGTGGCCGACCTGGTCGGCCGCATGACCCTGGAAGAGAAGATCGGCCAGCTGCGCCTGATCAGCATCGGCCCGGAGATGCCCATAGGGCAACTGGCCGATGAGATCACTGCCGGCCACGTGGGCGGCACCTTCAACTCGGTGAACCGCCCCGACAACCGCCGGCTGCAGGATGCGGCCATGAAGACGCGGCTGAAGATCCCGATGTTCTTCGCCTACGACGTCATCCACGGCCACCGCACCACCTTCCCGATCGGCCTGGGCCTGGCGTCCACCTGGGACATGGCCTCCGTGGAGCGCATGGCGCGCACGGCCGCGCGGGAAGCGGCGGCCGACTCCATCGACATGACCTTCGCGCCCATGGTGGACATCTCGCGCGATCCGCGCTGGGGCCGCACCTCCGAGGGCTTCGGCGAAGACCCGTACCTGGTGTCGCAGATCGCCCGGGCCACGGTGCAGGGCTTCCAGGGCCCGCAGCGGCCGCTGGCGGCGGACCGCATCATGGCGAGCGTCAAGCACTTCGCGCTCTATGGCGCGGTGGAAGGCGGGCGTGACTACAACGCCGTGGACATGAGCCCGATGCGCATGTACCAGGACTACCTGCCGCCCTACAAGGCCGCGATCGACGCGGGCGCGGGCGGCGTGATGGTGGCGCTGAACTCCATCAACGGCGTGCCGGCCACCTCCAACACCTGGCTGATGCAGGACCTGCTGCGCCGCGACTGGGGCTTCAAGGGCGTGACGGTGAGCGACCACGGCGCCATCGTCGAGCTGACGCGCCACGGCGTGGCCCGCGACGAGCGCGAGGCCGCCAAGCTCGCCATCCGCGCCGGCATCGACATGAGCATGGCCGACTCGGTGTACTGGAAGGAGCTGCCCGGCCTGGTGCGCTCCGGCGAAGTGCCGATGCAGCAGATCGACAACGCGGTGACCGAGGTGCTCGGCGCCAAGTACGACATGGGCCTTTTCAAGAACCCCTACCTGCGCATCGGCGCGGCCAAGGACGACCCGGCGGATCTCAAGGCCGACAGCCGCCTCGACCGGCCGGCCGCGCGCGAGGTGGCGCGCCAGTCGCTGGTGCTGCTGGAAAACCGCAATGGCACGCTGCCGCTCTCCAGGAAGGCTTCCATTGCCCTGGTCGGACCGCTGGCCGATGCGCCGATCGACATGCTGGGCAGCTGGTCTGCCGCCGGCTACGACAAGCTGGCCGTGACCCTGCGCGCCGGGCTGAACGCCGCCATCGGCCAGGGCGGGCGGGTGACCTATGCGCGGGGCGCCAACATCACCGGCGACGAAGCCATCGTCAAGTACCTGAACTTCCTCAACTGGGATGCGCCCGAGGTCACGCAGGACCCGCGCACGCCGGCCGAGATGATCCAGGAGGCCGTGCGCCTGGCGCAGCAGTCCGACGTGATCGTGGCCGCCGTGGGCGAGGCGCGCGGCATGTCGCACGAATCGTCGAGCCGCACCAGCCTGGATCTGCCGCAGAGCCAGCGCGACCTGATCACCGCCCTCAAGGCCACCGGCAAGCCACTGGTGCTGGTGCTGATGAACGGCCGCCCGCTGGCGCTGCAGCGCGAGCAGAAGGAGGCCGATGCGATCCTGGAAACCTGGTACGCCGGCACCGAAGGCGGCAACGCCATCAGCGACGTGCTCTTCGGCGACTACAACCCCTCGGGCAAGCTGCCGATCTCGTTCCCGCGCTCGGTGGGCCAGATCCCCACCTACTACAACCATGCGCGCCTGGGCCGCCCGTTCACCGAGGGCAAGCCCGGCAACTACACCTCGCAGTACTTCGAGGAAGTGACCGGCCCGCTCTATCCCTTCGGCTACGGCCTGAGCTACACCGACTTCGCGCTCTCCGATGTCGTGCTCTCCAGCCCGACGATGGCGCGCGGCGGGCAGATCGAGGCCGCGGTGACGGTGAAGAACACCGGCCGGCGCGCGGGCGAGACCGTGGTGCAGCTCTATATCCAGGACGTCGCCGCATCGGTGGTGCGCCCGGTCAAGGAGCTCAAGGGCTTTCGCAAGCTGATGTTGCAGCCGGGCGAGGAGCGCGTGCTGCGCTTCCCGATCACCGAAGAGCAGCTCAAATTCTTCAACGCCCGCCTGGAACACGTGGCCGAGCCGGGCCGTTTCAACGTGCAGATCGGTCTGGACTCTCAGGCCGTTCGGGAGCAGGGCTTCGAGTTGCGCTGAAGCCATCTGCGCGCGGATGGGAGGGCGGCCCGGCGCGCATGCACCGCAGCAGGGCAGGCGCAGACTCTTTCGTGGAGGAGGGAAAGCGGCTTATATTGCTCGCAACAGTGCTCGCTTCTCAGCCTACTCCTTCTGTCTGAATGAACGCTCTTTCCCAGAACGCCGACTCCCTTGCCGGCGCTGACCAGGCCGGCGACAAGCACTACCTGCGCGCTGTGACCGACATGGCAGAGCGGTGCACGGTGGTGGCGCGCGACGCCCTCTATACCGACAGCGGCATCAAGCTTCTGGACAAAGGTGCGCGCGTGGACAGCCGGCTCTACGAGCGGCTGGTGCATCACAAGCTGCGCGGCTCCATTGACGAGCAGCTGGGCGTGGAAGATGCGATCACCGTGCCTGATCTGATCGGGATGGCGCGGGCTCAGTGCAGTAGCGAACCGCTGGCCAGCATGCTGGCGGCGGCGGCGGGCGGCGCAGATCGGCTGCTGGCTCCGTTGCGGTCGCTGCCGCTGCCGCCGCCCATGGCCTTCAAGCTGACCGTGATGCGCGAGCAGCGTCCCGAATTGCTCTCGCACAGCGTGCTCGTGATGCTGACGGCCCTGTTCCTGGGCCTGCGAAGCGGTTTGAATGAGCGGGAATGCACGCCGCTGGCCGCCGCCGCGCTGCTGCACGACATCGGTGTACTGCACATGGACCCGGTCTGGCGCGACCCGGTGCACAAGGTGACAGGCCCGGGCCGCAAACATCTGGTGGCGCATCCGGTGACGGCGATGCTCGTCATCCGCGCGCTGCACGTCTATCCCAAGTCAGTCGAAACCGCCGTACTGGAGCACCACGAGCGCATGGATGGCACCGGCTACCCCCGAGGGCTGGATGGCGGGCAGATCTCGCCTACCGGCCAGATCCTGCTGCTGTCGGAGGTGGTGGCCGCGTTTTTCGAGAAATACCGTGACGAGCCGGCCCAGCGGCTGTCGCTGTCTCTCCGGCTGAATCACCGCAAGTTCCCGCCGGCGCTCACGGCGCTGCTGCTGCCTCTGTTGCAAAAGCTCCCCACAGGAGCGGCCGACCCCATTGCGCTGCAGCGCCAGGTGGCGCTCGGCATCGAGGTGCTATCGGAGGCCTTTGGCTCGTGGGACAAGGTTCGCGCGGGGCTGCCCGCCGACCAGCTGGCCCTGGCGTCCGGCAAGGCCTGTGCCTACATCGACCTGTGGCTGATCGCCCTGCAGAAGGCTCTCTACGAGGCGGGTTCGCACCCGCGCCAGCAGGCCGAAATGCTGCCCTCCTTGCAAGACGACCCCGAGGGCCTGGCCGAGCTGGAGCTGCTGGGCCGCGAGGCGCTGTGGCAGCTGCAGAGCATTCTCGACGCCAGCTATAGCCGCTGGCCGCAACTGGCTCAGCGCGCAGACGTGTGCGATGCCGCGGTAGCCGACTGGCGCGACGCCTGTGCGCAAGGACTGGGCACGGCCTGAAGCCCCGATTCCTGAGGGTGTCCCCTGTGCCCGGAACGGCCCTGAATGAGGGCCAAGGGCAGATGCACTGACGAACCCTGTGGTCTGGGAGGTAGCAATGCTGTATATTTGAACAGTATTTTGCTGTCGTCCCATGTCCATCCCTGCCTCGCTCCATGCCGTGACCGCCGCTGCCCTGCGGCAGCCGGGCCGTGGCGTGCCCGAGGTGCCAGGCGTCTGGCAGGGCGGATCGTGGGGGGCGGCAGCGCCGCACCGCAACCGGCCCACGGGCCATGCATCGCTCGATGCCCAGCTGCCCGGCGGTGGTTGGCCTTTGGGCGCGATGGCGGAGCTGCTGCTGCCGGCGCAGGCCATGCAGGCGTGGCCCCTCGTTCTGCCCGGCCTGGCTCTGGCGGTGGCTGAGGGCGAGCCCGGGCGCGTGGTGCTGGTGGCTCCGCCCCATGAGCCCTTCGCGCCCGCCCTGCAGGCCGCCGGCCTGCCGGCCCAGCGGTTGTGCGTGGTGCTGCCCGGCACCTGCCAGGCGGCAGAAGCCTGCTGGGCGAGCGAGCAGGCGCTGCGCTGCCGCGACGTGCTGGCGGTTCTGGCCTGGCTGCCGCATGCGCGGCCGGAGATGCTGCGGCGCCTGCACCTGGCCGCAGCCCAGCAGGGGCGCTGGCTGTGGGTCCTGCGCCCCGAGGCGCAGCGCGCCCAGGCTTCGCCCGCGCCGCTGCGGCTGTGGGTGCAGCGGGCTGGCGCCGAGCTCCGCGTGCAGGTGATCAAGCGTCGCGGGCCGCCCTTGCTCGAACCCGTCATGCTGCCGTTGCGCCCGCCTGCATTGCCGGCCGTGTTGGAAGCCCAGGCGCACCGCCAGCAGCAGGCGCGCAAGGACGCCGGCCGGCTGTTGCAGGCCCGCCGCCAGCCGGCCCCCGCCGCCTCGTCTTCTCTTTCGCCATCGGGACTGCTGCATGCACTGGGTCGCACTGCCCTTGTGCGCGGATGAGCCCGCCGCGCCCGGCGTGCCGGCCGAGGCCGGTGCCTGGTGGGCGCTGCGCTTTTCCCCGCGCGTGGCCGTGATCGACGAGGCGGTGCTGGCCGAGATTTCCACCACCGCACGCCTGTGGGGCGGTCTGCCGGCGCTGCTGGAGCAGCTGCGCGCCGACGCGCCTGGCGTTGCCTCGTCAACCGATCTGCCGCTGGCCCAAGGCCCCACGGCCCTGCAGGCTCTGGCCCAGCTACGCTTGCTGCAGGCCGGCCATCCGCTGCCGCAGCGCCTGCCGCACGATCTGCCGCTGCGTACCCTGAGCGCAGCGCGGCCTCATGCCCATGGGCTGGCGCAGCTGGGCTGCCGCACCTGGGGCGCTTTGCGGGCGCTGCCCCGCGCCGGGGTGGCGCGGCGCTTCGGCGGGCCCCTGCTGCATGCGCTGGACCAGGCCTGGGGCGACGCGCCGCACCAGCCGCCGTGGGTGGCGTTGCCCGAGGTTTTCGCCCTGGAGGCCGAGCTGCCCGCTCTGGCCGAATCGGCCCCGGCCCTGCTGTGGTCCGCCAGCGCTCTGCTGCAGGCCTTGCAGGGCTGGCTGCAGGGGCGCCACCAGGGCGTGCTGGCCCTGCGCCTGCAATGGCACCACCACCTGCGCCGCCTTGACGGACTGGACCTGCCGCCCTGGGATGGCGTGGATCTGCGCACGGCCGAGCCCGCGCAGGAGATGGCACACCTGCGGCGGCTGCTGGCCGAGCGGCTGGCGCACTGCCGGTTCTCGGCCCCGGTGGATCGCATCGCCCTGCGCGCCCTGCAGACCGGGCCGGCGGCTGCGGCCAGCGGCAGCCTGCTGCCGCCAGGCCCGCACGAGGCCGTGGGCGAGCCGTGGCATCAGCTGCAGGAACGCTGGTCCGCCCGGCTGGGAGCGCACCGCGTGCAGGCCGTGCAGCTGCATGCCGACCACCGGCCCGAACGCATGCAGTCCTGGCACGCCATGGAGGGCGGCGGTGCTGTGTCGGCGGGCCGCATCGGCACCACCACCGCTGCCACCGACCCGCGTGCCGCGCTCTGGCCGGCCTGGCTGGTGCAGCCGCCCGAGCCACTGGCGGTGCAGCGCCACCGCCCCTGCCTGCACGGGCCGCTACGGCTGCTGGCCGGGCCGGAACGTTTCGAGGCCGCCTGGTGGGAGGCGTCCGGCACCCCGGACGAGGCGTCGGGCGAAGGCCCGGCGCGCCGCGACTATTTCGTCGCCCATGGCGATGCGGCAGGCTATGTGTGGGTGTTCCGCGACCTGGAGGGGCGGTGGTTCCTGCACGGCCTCTACGGCTGAGCGCGAACGGGGCGAAGGGGACGCGCGGGATTGCGCGGGCCGGTCGCCGGCCGCCAGGGCCCGGGCGGTCCTGGGCGCGCTCAGACGGCGGGCGCTGCCACACCCAGCCGCTCGTGCAAGCGGGTGCTGGTGGTGGTGTATTGCAGCGCCACTGGGCCGCCGTTCAGGGTTTCGGCGGCGGCGAAGGCGGCCAGGGTGGCTTCGTGGAAGGCGCAGAGCAGCAGCTTGCGCTTGCCGGGGTAGGTGTTGATGTCGCCCACCGCGTGGATGGCGGGGATGCTGGTGCGGAAGCTGGCCGGGTCCACCACGAGCTGCTTGCGTTCCATGGCCAGGCCCCAGTCGGCCACGGGACCCAGGCGCGGCGAAATACCCAGGTAGGCCAGCAGCAGGTCGAGCGGCAGGCGCGACATGCCACCGTCAGGCAGAGCCAGCTGCAGGGCCTGCAGGCGGCCACCGGCCGCCTCGATGCCCGTGATCTGCCCGGCCACGACGCGGATGCGGCCGCTCTCGCGCAGCGCGGCGAGTTCGGCCAGCGCCTCGGGCGGCGCCTGGAAAACGTCGCGCCGGTGCAGCAGGGTGACGCTCGCGGGAGCCTCGGCACTCTTTGCTCGGGCGCAGGCGATGGCGGCCAGCACGGCGCCATCTTCGCCGCCGTGCACCACGACATGGCGGCCGGCTGCGCGGGCTGGGAGCGTGGCGGTGTCGGGGTGATAGAGCAGCTGCGTGCCGGCGAAGGCGTCGATGCCCTCGGCTTTGACGGCGCGTGGCACGAAGGCGCCCACGCCGGCTGCGATGAACACGGTGCGTGCCAGCAGCCGGGTGCCGGCGCTGGTCTGCAGCCGCACGCGGCCATCGGGCTGCAGCGACAGTTCGGCAACGGTCTGGCCCAGGTGGCGCTGCAGCGGGAAGGGGGCGATCTGCTGCTCCAGCAGCGCGACCAACTCGCGTCCGGTGCAGACCGGCACGCCGGGAACGTCGTAGATGGGCTTGTCGGGATAGAGCTCGGCGCATTGGCCGCCCGTGTGGGGCAGGGCGTCGATCAAGTGGGCGGCAATGCCCTGCAGCCCGAGCTGAAAAACCTGGAACAGGCCGGCCGGCCCTGCGCCGATGACGACGGCATCGGCTTCGATCGGGTGAATGTCTTCAATCACGTGCGCAGCGGCTCACGACACCCTTGCGAGGAGCGAGGGTAGCGGCACGGACCTCCGCCACGGCCCAGGCCGGCAGACGCCGCGCACGGGCTCGCCCCGCCGCGCTGGCATCGCCCCCTTCCGGCCAGCGAAGCGCCGCCAGAGAAGGGGGGAGCGGCGAAGCCGCTCGGGCGGAGACATCCATCACTTCAGCGGATCAGTTCGGCAAGCTTGCCGGGCTTGCCGTTCCACTCGTCGGCGTCGGGCAATGCGGGCTTGCGCTTGGTGATGCTCTTGAACTGGGGCGAGAGTTCGGCGTTGAGCTTGATGAAGGCGATCTGGTCGGCCGGCAGGTCTTCTTCAGCGAAGATGGCATTGGCTGGGCATTCGGGAATGCAGACGGCGCAGTCGATGCATTCGTCGGGGTCGATCACGAGGAAGTTCGGGCCTTCGCGGAAGCAGTCCACGGGGCACACGTCCACGCAATCGGTGTACTTGCACTTGATGCAGTTTTCGGAGACGACGTGAGTCATGTTCGGTATCTGGGTATTCGGGGGTAACCCGCGATTTTAGGCGGGATCGAAAGACGGGCCGCAGCCCGTCTTTTCACGGCAGGGTCTACGCGCCTTGACGCGGCTCAATTCACCAGCACGGCGCCGGCCGTCTTGTGGCTGGCGGTATCGACCAGGATCAGTGAGCCCAGCACGCGGGCCTGGCTGAAGGGCGCGGCGGGCAGGGCTTCCTGCAGCAGCAGCTCGACGTGGCCGATGGCGTTGGGGTCGAGCTGGTTCGCATCCTCCTCGGCCAGGGTGTTGATGTCGAGCCGATGGACCACGCGGCGCACCTTGGCCTTGACCCAGCGGTGACCGTGCAGCGCCCAATAGACGCGGCCGGCGACCAGGGGCTCGTCGTCCATCCAGGCGACAGTGGTGCGCAGCTCGCGCTGGCCGGGCCAGGGCGATGCGGCGGCAGGCGTGTCGCCGAAGTCGTCGTCGGCCGCAGCGGCGGCCGGCGCCGCGGGCGCGGCCAGCAGCCAGTCGCCGCGCGAGACATCGACTTCGCGGTCCAGGATGATGCCGGCGCTGGTGCCGGCCGCCACGTCGCCGGGGCGGCGGGCATGGTCCAGCACCTGGGCCACGGTGGCCAGCTGGCCGCTCGGGAAGATCTGCACGGCGGTGCCGGGCGCCACGCTGCCTGCGGCCACGCGGCCCCAGAAGACGCGCCGGCCCTGGGTGGTGTCGGCGGACGAGGAGAACTTCTCGACCCACTGCACCGGGAAGGCCAGCGGCAGCGCCGTGTCGGCCGGCGTGCCGGGCAGCGATTCGAGGATCTGCAGCAGGCTGGGCCCTTCGTAGCCGCACCAGCCGGCCTGCGGATCGACCACGTTCCAGCCCTTGAGGGCCGACACGGGCACGGTGGCGCGCACGGAGATGCCGGCCGCCTGGGCGAACCGGTCCAGCGCGGCGCGGATGTGCGTGAAGGCGAGGGCGGGGTCTTCGACCGCGTCCAGCTTGTTCACGGCGAACACCAGCGAGGGCACGCGCAGCAGGTTGACCAGCAGCGAGTGGCGGCGGGTCTGCGGCAGCAGGGCCAGCTGCGGGTTCTTCCAGTCGAGCTTGGTGGCATCGACCAGCACCACGGCGGCATCGGCGCTGCTGGCGGCGGTGACCATGTTGCGGGTGTACTGCTCGTGGCCCGGCGTGTCGCCGATGATGAACTTGCGCGTCTCGGTGGCGAAGTAGCGGTAGGCCACGTCGATGGTGATGCCCTGCTCGCGCTCGGCGGAGAGGCCATCGGTCAGCAGCGCCAGATCGGTTTCGCCACCGCGCGTTACGCCGGCCAGGTGGTCCTGCAGCACGGCGCGGCTGTCCACCAGCAGGCGGCCGATGAGCGTGCTCTTGCCGTCATCGACCGAGCCGCAGGTGATGAACTTGAGCGCGGATTGGTGGTCGTTCTGGCCTGCAGCGATTGCTGCGCCTGCGTTGTCAGCTATCGAATTCATAGTCGTCATCAGAAATACCCGTCCTTCTTGCGCTTTTCCATGGAGGCGTCGGAGGTCTTGTCGTCCATGCGGGTGGCGCCGCGTTCGCTCACGTCGGCGGCCAGCGTCTCGATGACGATGTCGGCGGCGGTGGCGGCGGGGCTCTCCACGGGGCAGGTGCAGGTGATGTCGCCCACGGTGCGGAAGCGCACGTCGCGCGTTTCCACCGTTTCGCCGTCGCGCGGCGGGGTGAGTTCGGTCACGGGCACCAGCAGGCCTTTGCGTTCGACCACCTGGCGCTTGTGGGTGTAGTAGAGCGAGGGCAGGGCGATCTGCTCGCGGTCGATGTACTGCCACACGTCCAGCTCGGTCCAGTTGCTGATGGGGAACACGCGGAAGTGCTCGCCGGGCGCCAGGCGGGTGTTGAACAGGGTCCAGAGTTCGGGCCGCTGGGCCTTGGGCTGCCACTGGCCGAAGCTGTCGCGGTGGCTGAAGATGCGTTCCTTGGCGCGGGCCTTTTCCTCGTCGCGGCGGGCGCCGCCGATGAGGGCGTCGAAGCGGAATTCCTCGATGGCTTCGAGCAGCGTCACCGACTGGTGGACGTTGCGCGATTCGCCCGGATGGGCCAGGCGCACCGTGCCGCGCGCCATCGAATCCTCCACGCTGCGCACGATGAGCTCGGCGCCCAGTTCCTGGGCGCGGAAGTCGCGGAAGTCGGTCACTTCGGGGAAGTTGTGGCCGGTGTCGATCATGAGCAGCGGGTAGGGGATGCGGCCGGCGCCGAAGGCCTTTTCGGCGCACTTGAGCATGACCAGCGAGTCCTTGCCGCCCGAGAACAGCAGGGCGGGGCGTTCGAAGGCGGCGGCCACCTCGCGCAGGATGAAGATGGTCTCTTCTTCCAGCGCGTCCAGGTGGCGGTTGCTGAGCTGGCTCAGGGCCGCCGTGGCGGCCAGGGGTTCGTCGATGCGGGCGTTCATGCGCGGGGCTTCTTTCGCTGGGTCGTGTCGGGTGTGGTGCAGTGCAGAGGGGGCTCAGGCCGCCTCGGCCTGGCGGAAGTGCGGCAGCGCGTGCTGCGCATCGCCCTGGTAGAAGGCCGGGAAGCGGTGCAGCTGGCGCTCGGCGGCGGCGATGTCCTGGTCTTCGCGCAGCACGGCCACGTCGAAGCCGCAGCGCGCCATCTGCAGCACCTGGTCCACCAGCACGTCGCCGGTGGCGCGGATCTCGCCGGTGAACTTCAGGCGGCCGCGCAGCAGGCGGGCCTGGCTGAAGGCGCGGCCGTCGGTGAACTTGGGGAAGTGCAGGTCGATGCGGGTGACGCCGGCCAGGTCTTGCGCGAGCGGGTCGGCATCGTTGGCCAGTTCCAGCACTTTCTGGCCTTCTGCGCCCGTGGAATGCGCGCTGCTAGCTATTATTTTCATAGTGATTCTCGGAAAGGGTTCGGGCGGTTCAGGCGGCGGCAGGAGCGGCTTCGGCCGGGTGGCGGGCGGCGCTGCCGGCGGCCTTGAAGGGCTCCAGGCCGATGCGGCGCACGGTGTCGATGAAGTGCTCCTGGCGCGGGCCGCTGGCGGCGTCCTCGGCCACGGTCTGGCGGTGTTCGCGGTAGGTCGCCAGCAGGGCCTCGATCACGCCGGGCACCTCGGAGGCGCTGAACGACGGGCCGATGACCTTGCCCGGCTGGGCGGGGCCCGAGAGGTCGGAGCCGTCGGCGCCGCCCAGCGTGATCTGGTACCACTCCTTGCCGTCCTTATCGACGCCCAGGATGCCGATGTGGCCGCTGTGGTGGTGGCCGCAGCTGTTGATGCAGCCGCTGATGTGCAGGTCGATCTCGCCCAGGTCCCAGAGCTCGTCCAGGTCCTGGTAGCGCTCGGTGATGGCTTCGGCGATGGGCAGCGAGCGCGCGTTGGCCAGCGAGCAGAAGTCGCCGCCCGGGCAGGCGATCATGTCGGTCAAGAGGCCGATGTTGGGCTGGGCCAGGCCCAGCGCCTTGGCGGCCTTGTAGAGGGCGGGCAGCTGGTCGCGGCGCACCCAGGGCAGCACCAGGTTCTGCTCGTGCGTCACGCGCAGCTCGCCGGCCGAGAAGCGGTCGGCCAGGTCGGCGGCGGCATCCATCTGGTCGCCGGTGGCGTCGCCGGGCGCATAGCCCAGGCGCTTGAACGACAGCACGACGGCGCGCAGCTGCGGCAGGCGGTGCGGCAGCACGTTGCTTTGCAGCCAGCGGCCGAAGTTGCGGTCTTCTTCGCCGGCCGCGCGCAGCAGGGCCAGGGTTTCGGCCTCGGCGTCGGCGGGGGAGAGGTCGAGCGCCGGGTCCTGGAAGTGGGATGCCACGCGGTCGTACTCGGCCTGGGTGATGGTGTGCGGGCCGCCTTCGACCTCGACGATCTGGCGGAATTCCTCATCGACCTGGTCGATGAAGCTCTGCCCCTCGGCCTTCACCAGGATCTTGATGCGCGCCTTCCAGGCGTTGTCGCGGCGGCCGTAGCGGTTATAGACGCGGATCACGGCCTCCAGGTAGTTCATGAGGTGGTTCCAGGGCAGGAACTCGCGCAGCACCGGGCTGATGGTGGGCGTGCGGCCCATGCCGCCGCCCACGCGCACCTTGAAGCCCAGCTCGCCGGCCTCGTTCTTGAGCAGCTGCAGGCCCACGTCGTACCAGCCCAGGGCGGCGCGGTCTTCGCGAGCGCCGCTCAGCGACACCTTGAACTTGCGCGGCAGGAAGGCGAATTCGGGGTGCAGCGTGCTCCACTGGCGCAGGATCTCGGCGAAGGGGCGCGGGTCGGCGATCTCGTCGGCGGCGATGCCGGCCAGCGCGTCGCTGTTGATGTTGCGGATGCAGTTGCCGCTGGTCTGGATGCCGTGCATCTGCACGCTGGCCAGCAGGTCCATCACGTCGGCGCTCTTGTCCAGCGGGATCCAGTTGAACTGCACGTTGGTACGGGTGGTGAAGTGGCCGTAGCCGTACTTCAGCCGGGTGCCGATGCGGCGGCCGTCGGCCAGGGTGATGTCGCCCAGCTTTTCCTGCGCGGCCTGGGCCTCGGCCAGCAGGGCCGCATCAGGCTGGTCGTATTCGCGGGCCACGCGGGCCAGCGTGCGCAGCTGGGTGCTGGAGAGCTCGCCGTAGGGTACGGCCACGCGCAGCATGGGTGCATAGCGCTGCACATACCAGCCGTTCTGCAGGCGCAGCGGCTTGAAGTCGTCGCCCGTGAGCTTGCCGGCCTGGTAGCGCTCCAGCTGGTCGCGGTATTGCTCCGCGCGCAGGCGGATGAACTGTTTGTCGAATTCTGTGTATTGGTACATGGTGGGGTTGCGCTTGTCGTGTGGCGCGCTCAGATCAGAACCAGTTTGGCGCCCGCCCAGGCGAGCAGCACGGAGAGGGCGGAGCGTATGAGCCGCTCGGGCGCCCGCGAAACGAGGCGTGCGCCGAGCCAGATGCCCGGCAGCGAGCCAGCCAGCAATTGGAGCAGAAGCGGCCAGTCCACGGAGCCGAGCGAGGCATGTCCCAGCCCGGCGACCAGCGTGAGCGGCACGGCATAGGCGATGTCGGCCGCGATGATGCGCGGCAGCGGCAGCAGCGGAAAGACCATCAGCAGCACGGTGACGCCGATGGCGCCCGCGCCCACCGAGGTGAAGGTGACCAGCGTGCCGATGACCGCGCCCAGCAGCACGGGCAGGCTCCAGTGGCGGGGGCGCGTGGCATCGGCCTCGCTCACGCTGTCCCGCGCGGCGCGTTCGGCCGCAGCCCGGGCGGGCGAGAAGGCGATGGCCTTGTAGAGCGTGGCGGCAGCCGTGAGCAGCAGGGCCACGCCCAGCGTGGTGGTCATGATCTGCTGGGCTACATGGCTGGCCGGGCCCATGCGTTCGAGCGCCCAGAGCGCCAGCAGCGCGGCCGGGATGCTGCCCGAGCAGAGCAGGCCCACCACGCGCCAGGGCACCAGGCGCTGGCGGGCCAGGCTCACCGTACCGCCCATCTTGGTGAAGGCGGCGAACAGCAGGTCAGTGCCCACGGCCATGTGCGGCTTCACGCCGAAGAAGAAGATCAGCAGCGGCGTCATCAGCGAGCCGCCGCCCACGCCGGTCAAGCCGACGATCAAACCGACCGCGAATCCCGCGAAAACGAACGCCAAGTCATGCATGGGGCGTGACTTTAGGCAATTGTCTTATGGTTTCAAACTACTGTTTGGTCCTTCATGTATATCGTTATGTGTATATCGAGGTGGCCGTCGGCAGTGCCGCAGTGAGGGTGCCGGCAAGCCAGCGGAACTGGGGGGCGGGCGCATGGCGTATCGTTGTGCGCGCAACTCTGCTGCGCCCGTTGCTGCCTCTCGCCCCATGAACGACACCTCCGAGCCCCATTCCTCGCCCCCCAGCCCACCCGCCGCCACTGCCGGCGCAGAAACCTTCTCGTGGCGGCGCATCGCGCTGCCGGCCTTCGGGCCCTCGCTGCTCTTCGGGCTGGGCGAAGGCGCCATCCTGCCGATCGTGCCGCTGCTGGCCCGGGAGCTGGGGGCCTCGGTGTCGATGGCGGCCTTCGTGGTCACGCTGATCGGGCTGGGCTCGCTGCTGAACAACATTCCCGCCTCGGTCATCACCATCCGCTGGGGCGAGCGCTGGGCCATCATCGCCGCGGGCCTCTGGAGCGCGCTGGGCATGCTGCTCGCCGTGCTGCTGCCCGGCGTGGTGCCGCTGGCGATCGGCTGCTGCATGGTGGGCATGTCGCAGGCCATCTACAGCCTGGCGCGGCAGAGCTACCTGACCGAAGCCGTGCCCGCCGCCTACCGCGCGCGGGCCCTCTCCACGCTGGGCGGGGTGATGCGCATCGGCATGTTCATCGGCCCCTTCCTTTCCGCTGCGGCGGTGCATGCGTTCGGGCTCAAGGCCGCCTTCGTGGTGGGTATCTCCGGGGTGCTGGCCGCTGCGGCGGTGGGCGCCCGGCTGCCGGACCTGGTGGCGCCGCCGCGCCCCGAAGGTGCGGCTCCCCCGGCGCCCGTGAGCCTGCGCACCATCGTGGCCGACCACCGCCGGGTGTTCCTGACCCTGGGGCTGGGCGTGGCGCTGGTGAGCGCGGTGCGCGCCTCGCGCCAGGCGGTGATTCCGCTCTGGGCAGACCATCTGCTGTTGGCGCCTGCGGTCACGTCGCTGATCTACGGCATTGCGGGCGGCATCGAGATGCTGCTCTTCTACCCGGCCGGCCGGGTGATGGACCTCAAGGGCCGCCGCTGGGTGGCCGTTCCGTCGATGGTGATCATCGGCGTGGCGCTGCTGCTGATGCCCTTCACCTCCGGCTTCACGACGCTGCTGATCGCCGCCACGGCGAT
Source organism: Paracidovorax sp. (assembly GCF_057642795.1). Classification (NCBI taxonomy): domain Bacteria; kingdom Pseudomonadati; phylum Pseudomonadota; class Betaproteobacteria; order Burkholderiales; family Comamonadaceae; genus Paracidovorax; species Paracidovorax sp. The sequence continues at coordinate 495,885 of NZ_JBXYZY010000021.1, read as the reverse complement.
CGGCTTCGGCAACGGCATCGGCTCGGGGCTGATCATGACGCTGGGCGCGGATTTCTCGCCCCGCCACGGGCGCCCGTACTTCCTGGCCGTCTGGCGCTTTCTGTCGGACCTGGGCGGCGCCTGCGGGCCGGCGCTGCTGTCGGCCCTGGTGGCCACCGCCTCGCTGGCGGGCGGCATCGCCGTGACCGGCTTGCTGTCGCTGGCCGCGGCGGGGTTGCTGGGGTGGTGGATTCCGGCGGGGCGGCCCAAGGCGCGGCCCGCTGGTTCAGGCGCCCGGTAGCCGCTCTGTGCCCAGCGCCCGGGCCAGGCGCACGTCCAGGGGCAGGGGCTCGCCGGAGATGCGGGCGGCTAGCAGCTCGCCGCAGAGCTGCGACAGCGTGAGGCCGCGCGCTCCCATGGCGGCGCAGACCCAGAGGCCGGGCAGGTTCGCGGCATCCACCGGCCCCACGAAGGGCAGGCGGTCGGGCGCGGTGCAGCGCACGGCGGCCCAGTGGCGCGGCGCGGCGCCCGGGCCTGCGATGGCGGGCGAGAGCCCCGCCGCCAGCGCGGGCAGCAGCTGCTCCAGCTTGGCTGCGTTGACCTCGTGGGCCTCGGCCTGCTCGGCGGGCGTGGGCGGCAGCTGCGTTGCGCCGCGCTCGAAGGTCGAGCCCATGATCCAGAGGGCTTGGGCCTGCGGGCCGGCCTGGGGCACCAGGTTGCCGTGGCCGTTGACGGGGAACGGGGGCCAGACGGCCGCAGGGCCTGGCTGCGGGCTCTCGGCGCGTAGGCCCCAGCTCACCTGCCCGCGCAGCGCGTTCAGCGGGTAGCGCGCGGGCAGCCAGGGGCGGCTGTCGTAGCCCGCGGCGATGACGACATGGGCGGCTTCGGCCAGCACGGCGCCGTCCGCATCCAGGGCCTGCCAGCGGGGGCTGCCGTCGGCGGCGGTGATGCGCTCCAGGCGGGCGACGGTGCTGTCGCCCTGCCACTGGATCGCGGGGTTGTCCAGCAGGGCCCGCACCAGCCGGGCGGGCCGCAGCCAGCCGGCGCGCGCATGCCAGCAGGCCACCGTGTCAGCCGGCAGGCCGGCGGCTTCGAGGGCGGCGGCATCGGCCGGGCGGCTCCATTGCGCGCCGGGGCCGGCGTGCCAGTCGGCGGGCAGGCGCAGCTTGCCGTCCAGCTCGCGTTCCAGCACGCCGCAGGCGCTCCAGTCTTCGCCTTCGATCAACGGCGGCGCCGCCGCCAGCGTCTGCAGCGTGGCGCGCACGCCGCAGCGCGAGAGGCGCGAGAGCACGTTGTCGTCGGGCGAGACGTGCGGCGCGAACACGCCGGCCGGCAGGCCCGATGCGCCCGCGGCCGGCTCGGTGCCCCGGTCCAGCACCCGCACCTGCCAGCCGCGCCGGGCCAGGCTCGCGGCCACCGCCGCGCCCGAGAGGCCGCTGCCGATGACCAGGCAGTCGGCAGGCTGCGCCACGGGGGGAGCGATCGCGGCCTGCGGCAGGGCCGTGCGCGGCTCCCAGGCCGGGTCGAACGTGGCCTGCAGGTTGTCGCGCTTGGGCGGCGCGCCCGGCACCTTGCGCACGATGAAGCCGCATTGCGCAAGCGCATCGCGCACCGGCCGCGAGATGGTCCAGGTGGCCAGCCGGGTGCCGCGCCGGCAGCAGCGGGCGACGGCCTTGAGCATCTGCGCGTCCCACATGCCGGGGTTGCGCTGGGGGCTGAAGCCGTCCAGATAGATGCTGTCGGCCTGCGGCATCTGCTGGCGCAGCATGGCCTGGGCGTCGCCCACGTAGAGCGTGAGCAGCACGCGGCCGTCCTCGAAGGCCAGCCGGTGCACGCCCGGCAGCAGCCCCCACCACTGGGCGTGCAGCTGGCGCGCCAGGGGCAGCAGGTCGGGGTGGCTGGCGGCGGCGCGCAGCAGATCTTGAGCGCTCACGGGCCAGGCCTCGCACGAGACGAAGTGCAGCAGCCGGCAGCGCGCCGGATCGGCCCGCCAGGCAGCCCAGGTCACGAGGAAGTTGAGGCCGAAGCCGAAGCCTGTCTCCAGGATGCGCCACTGTGGCTGGCCGGCCCAGGCTTCGGGCAGGCCGCAGCCCTGGAAGAACGTGGAGCGCGCCTGCGTCAGGCCGCCGTCTTCGCTGTGATAGCGGTCGCCGAAGCGCGGGCTGTAGGGCGTGCCGTCAGGCATCCATTCGATGGGTTCGGACATGGGGCGGTGGGCGGTTTGGCCGGGGCGCAGGGGCTGGGGCTAGTCTTCCCAGCGCTGCTGGTACGAGAACACGGGCAGGCGCCACTGAAAGCGGATGGCCGCCATGCGCAGCGCCAGGCCTGCGGCGAAGCACACGGCGGTGCTGACGTCGTAGTGAATGTCCAGCGCGCTCAGGCCCAGGAACAGCAGGCACACGGTGAGCGAGACGCTGGCGTAGAGCTCGCGCCGGAACACCACCGGCACCTGGTTGCAGAGCACGTCGCGCAGGATGCCGCCGCTGATGCCGGTCAGCATGCCCGACAGGACGACCACCACGGGCGGGTAGTTCAGCTCCAGCGCCACGTTGCAGCCGATGAGCGAGAACGCGATCAGGCCCATGGCGTCGAGCAGCAGGAAGACGCGCTTCAGGTGGTGCATGTAGCGCGCCACCAGGGTGGTCAGCAGGCCCGCCGAGATCACCAGATAGACGTATTCGGGGTGCTGCGTCCAGCCGATGGGGTAGTGGCCCAGCACCATGTCGCGGAGGGTGCCCCCGCCCAGTGCGGTGACGAAGGCGATCACGGCCACGCCGAAGATGTCCATGTCGCGTTGGGCTGCCGCCAGCGCGCCCGACATGGCTTCAGCCGTGATGGCCACCAGGTAGATAGCCAGGATGACGGAGAACTGCGACGCCTGGAAGGAGTCGAGCAGGGAAACGGAAGGGAGCACGGCGTTGGAAATGTTTCGGGTGGCAGCCGCTGCGCGCTGCCGGTGGCGGCAGGTGCGAAGGGGCTTCCTTCAGTGCGGGGCGCGCATTGTAGGCGCGGCCTCAAGACCAACGCCCCCGGCAGGGCGGGGGCGTTCAGGAAGAGAGGGCGTCCGGTGCGGGATGGGCCCAGCCCGCCGCGGCGTCTGCGCCGCCGCCGAAGAAGTGGTTTTGGTGAAACCGCTTCTGGCAGCGCTGCACTGCGTTACGCGCTGGGCGGTACGTAGCCCGCCGCGGCGTCTGCGCCGCCGCCGAAGAAGTGGTTTTCCATCTGTCGTGCGAGGTATTGGCGGGCGCGGGCGTCGGCCAGGTTCAGGCGGTTTTCGTTCACCAGCATGGTCTGGTGCTTGAGCCAGTCGGCCCAGGCTTGCTTGCTCACGTTCTCGTAGATGCGCTTGCCCAGATCGCCGGGGTAGGGCGGGAAGTCGAGGCCTTCGGCTTCCTTGCCGAGCTTGATGCATTGAACGGTACGTGCCATGGATGAATTGTCCTGTGCGGGTCTGAATAGATGTTTTAGATATAAAAAACTGAAATTTCAGTAGTTCCAGTTTTTAAGAGGCGCTTCAAGAATGCGGGGCATCGGCGATGTGCGCCGATTTCCACAGACGACCAGAAAGCCTCTCATGAACGTGCGCCGCGACTTTATCAAGTTTCCCTTGGCTGCTGCCCTGGCCGCCGCCTTGTCCATGACGGCATTGCCGTCGCTGGCCCAGCCCGTGCAGTTCCTCAACGTCTCCTACGACCCCACGCGCGAGCTGTACGTGGAATACAACCAGGCCTTCGGCAAGTACTGGAAGGCCAAGACCGGCCAGGACGTGCAGTTCAAGCAGTCGCACGGCGGCTCCGGCAAGCAGGCCCGCTCGATCATCGACTGCATCGACGCCGACGTGGCCACGCTGGCGCTGGGCGGGGATATCGACGCATTGGTGACGCACGGACTGGTCAAAGCCGACTGGCAAAAGCGCCTGCCGCACAACTCGGCGCCCTACAACTCCACCATCGTCTTCCTGGTGAAGAAGGGCAACCCCAAGGGCCTGAAGGACTGGGACGACCTCATCAAGCCCGGCGTGCAGGTCATCACGCCCAACCCCAAGACCTCGGGCGGCGCCCGCTGGAACTACCTCGCGGCCTGGGAATACGCCAAGCGCAAGTACGGCGGCGACGACAAGGCCAAGGACTTCGTGGGCAAGCTCTACAAGAACGTGCCGGTGCTCGATACCGGCGCACGCGGCTCCACCATCACCTTCGTGCAGCGCGGCGTGGGCGACGTGCTGCTGGCCTGGGAGAACGAGGCCTTCCTCGCGCTCAAGGAATTCGGCCCCGAGAAGTTCGAGATCGTCGTGCCTTCGCTCTCCATCCTGGCCGAGCCGTCGGTGTCGGTGGTGGACAAGGTCGTGGACAAGAAGGGCACGCGCGCGCTGGCCGAGGAATACCTGAAGTACCTGTACTCGGATGAAGGCCAGGACATCGCAGGCAAGAACTTCTATCGCCCGACCGGCGACAAGGCCAAGGCGAAGTACGACAGGCAGTTCCCCAAGCTGACGCTGGTCACCATCGACCAGGCCTTCGGCGGCTGGGCCAAGGCCGACAAGGCGCACTTCGCCGACGGCGGCAGCTTCGACCAGATCTACACCCAACGCAAGTAAGGCGTGGCCCACGCCTGAACGCACCTTCCTGAACCACCGGAACCGAGCCCAGCCCATGACTGCATTGCGCACTACAGACCGCTTCGGCATCGGACGTGCCCGGTGGCTCGGCCGGCCAGGGCGATGTCGCCGCGCCGCCTGACCGCCTGACGGAAGGCGCTCACCCGGGCCGGCCGTGCCCGGGGCGCCGCCTTCCGGTTTCCGCCCCCTCGCTTCTTCATCGCACCGCTGCGGCCTTGTGGCCGGCCAGCGGTCTGGGCGGAGCCTTGCCCGGCCTTTCCTTCTCCTCTCTCTTTCTTCTTCTTTTTGTTCGATCACCGGAATCTCCCGCCATGACCTTGCAACCGAAATTCTCCCGCCGCCAATGGCTGGCCGCTGCTGCCGGCACGGTCGCCCTGTCGGGTGCCGTGCCCGTGTGGGCGCAGAAGTCCGAGCGCGTGCTGCGCGTGGGCCACCAGAAGGGCTGGCTGTCGCTGCTCAAGGGGCGCGGCACGCTCGAAAAGCGCCTCGCGCCGCTGGGCGTGAAGGTGGCCTGGACGGAATTCAACGCCGGCCCGGTGCAGCTGGAGGCGCTGAACGTCGGCTCCATCGACTTCGGCGACGTGGGCGAGGCCCCGCCTATCTTCGCGCAGGCCGCGGGCGCGCCGCTGATCTATGCGGCCTCCACCGTGCCGCGCCCGCGCCTGGAAGCGGTGATCGTGCCCAAGGGCTCGCCCATCCAGAGCGTGGCCGACTTGAAGGGCAAGCGCATCGCCTTCAACAAGGGTTCCAACGTGCATTACTTCCTGGTCAAGCTGCTGCAAAAGCACGGCCTGCAGTACCGCGACGTGCAGCCCGTCTTCCTGGCGCCGCCCGATGCGCGAGCGGCCTTCGAGCGCGGCGCGGTCGATGCCTGGGCGATCTGGGACCCGTTCCTCGCCTCGGCCCAGAAGACGCTGGATGCGCGCCTGCTGGCCGATGCCACGGGCGTGGCGAACAACCGCGCCTTCTACTTCACCTCGCGCGACTTCGCCGCCCGCAATGCCGACGTGCTGCGCATCGCCGTGCAGGAGGTGGCCGCCATCGATACCTGGGTGGAAAAGAACCAGCCTGCCGCAGCCGCCGAGCTGTCGTGGCTGCTGGGGCTAGACCGTTCGGTGACGGAGCTCTTCGTGAGCCGTGTGGGCTACGGCACCTTGCCGGTCTCCCGCGAGATCCTGGCCGAGCAGCAGGCCATCGCCGACACCTTCTTCGACCTGAAGCTCATCCCCAGGAAGCTCGACCTGCTGCAGGCCGCGCCGCTGGACCTGGGCTGAGCGCTTCCTTTCCGTCCGTTTCCCCTCAAGCCACGCCGACAGGAGCCCGCCATGCCCCATCCCGACCTTCTCTCCCCACGGCAACGCGCCGCGCAGGTGCTGGACGTGACCGCCCGCGCCTGGGGCCTGGCCTCGCTCTGGCCAGGGCCCCGCAGCGGCGCGTGGCGCCCCAGCCCCGGGCCGCCTCCCGTGCCGTCGCGGCCTGCCTGGGCCTGGCCGGCGCGAGCCCTTCGCGGCTGCGGCTGTCGGCGCACGGCTTCGATATTTCCTACTGACCGCTGCCGCCTCGCCACCCCGTCCGCCACTACACCAACACACAACGGCGACAGCACTTTTTTCAGGAGAACTCCCCATGCAGATGTTCTGGTTCATTCCCACGCACGGCGACAGCCGCTACCTGGGCACCTCCGAGGGCGGCCGCGCCCTGAGCTTCGACTACCTCAAGCAGGTGGCCGTGGCCGCCGACAGCCTGGGCTACGAAGGCGTGCTCATCCCCACCGGCCGCTCGTGCGAAGACCCCTGGGTGATCGCCTCCAGCCTGATCGGCGCCACCCAGCGGCTCAAGTTCCTCGTCGCCGTGCGGCCCGGCCTGCACCAGCCCAGCCTGGCCGCGCGCATGGCGGCGAGCTTCGACCGGCTCTCGGGCGGGCGTCTGCTCATCAATCTGGTGACGGGCGGCGACCGCGTGGAGCTGGAGGGCGACGGCGTGTTCCTGGACCATGCCAAGCGCTACGAGCAGGCCGCCGAATTCCTGCGCATCTGGCGCGAGATCCTGGCGCGCAGCCACGAAGGCGGCACGCTCGACTACGAAGGCGAGCACCTCTCGGTCAAGGGCGCCAAGCTGCTCTTTCCGCCGCTGCAGAAACCCTATCCACCGGTGTATTTCGGCGGCTCCTCGGCCCCGGCGCACGAACTGGCGGCCGAGCAGGTCGATGCCTACCTGACCTGGGGCGAGCCCCCGGCCGAGGTCGCCAGGAAGGTGGCCGACGTGCGCGAGCGCGCCGCCCGGCTGGGCCGCACGGTGCGCTTCGGCATCCGCCTGCACGTGATCGTGCGCGAGACCGAGGCCGCCGCCTGGGCCGCCGCCGAAGACCTCATCAGCCGCGTGAAGGACGAGACCGTGGTGCAGGCGCAGGCCGTGTTCGCGCGCATGGATTCCGAGGGCCAGCGCCGCATGGCCGCGCTGCACCAGGGTGGCGCCAAGCGCAGCCGCGCCGACCTGGAGATCAGCCCCAACCTCTGGGCCGGCGTGGGCCTGGTGCGCGGCGGCGCGGGCACGGCCCTGGTGGGCGATCCGCAGACGGTGGCCGACCGCATCAAGGAATACGCCGACCTCGGCATCGACACCTTCGTGATGTCGGGCTACCCGCATCTGGAAGAGGCCTACCGCTTCGCGGAACTGGTCTTTCCGCTGCTGCCCGTGGCCGTGCGCGAGCGGCTGGCCGGCGGCAATCCGCTGGGCCCGTTCGGCGAGACGGTGGGCAACCAGTACGTGCCGCGCGCGGCGCAGAGCTGAACAAAGAGGAGGAGGGCGCACCATGGCGATCCATTCCATCAACCACGTGCAGCTGGCCTTTCCGGCCGGCGCCGAAGGGCAGATCCGCAACTTCTACAGCGCCTTGCTGGGCCTGCCCGAGCTGCGCCACGCAGCCACCGGCACGGCGCTGCATTTCGCGGCCGGGGCGCAGCGCATCGAGCTGGTGCCCACCGAGCGCGCCCGCTGGGCCGCCGCGCCCGCCGCGTCGCACCTGGCCTTCGAGGTGGACAACCTGCATGAATTGCGCGGCCGCCTGCTGCAGGCCGAGCTGCCGCTGGTGGAGAACCGGGCGCTGCCCGGCTACCTGCGCTTCTACGTGAAGGACCCGGCGGGCAACCAGCTGGAGTTCCTCGAACCCGACACCGAACAGGAGCTGCCGGTATGAGCGCCTCGATCAAGGAGCTGCAGGTCTCGCCCCTGCCCGAGGAGCTGGAGGGCCCTTCCGACGGCGCGCTGGCCGCTGCGGCGCGGCGCGTGCTGCGCGCCGTATGGCAGCAGCTGCTGCCCTGGCTGGTGCCGGTGGCGCTGATCGCGGGCTGGCAGGTGGCCTCGTCCCTGGGCTGGATCTCCAGCCGCGTACTGCCCGCGCCGCTGGACGTGGTCACCGCCGCCTGGCGCCTGGCCGAATCGGGCGAGCTGTGGACGCACGTGAAGATCAGCGCTGGCCGGGCGCTGGCGGGCCTGGCCATCGGCGGCGGGCTGGGGCTGCTGCTAGGCCTGCTGACCGGCTCGGTGCGCCTCTTCGAGACGCTGCTCGACTCCACCATCCAGATGGTGCGAAACATCCCGGCGCTGGCGCTGATCCCGATGGTGATCCTGTGGTTCGGCATCGACGAGTCGGCCAAGCTGTTCCTGATCGCCATCTCGGTGTTCTTCCCGATCTACCTGAACACCTTCCACGGCATCCGCAACGTCGATCCGCAGCTCATCGAGATGGGCCGCACCTACGGGCTGAACCGCTGGCAGCTCTACCGCGACATCGTGCTGCCCGGCGCGCTCTCGTCCATCCTGGTGGGGCTGCGCTTCTCGCTGGGCCTGATGTGGGTGATCCTGATCGTGGCCGAAACGATCTCCGCGCAGTCGGGCATCGGCTACCTGACCATGAACGCCCGCGAATTCCTGCAGACCGACGTGGTGCTGGTGGGCATCCTGCTCTACGCCCTGCTGGGCAAGCTGGCCGACCTGTTCGCCCGTGCGCTGGAGCGGTGGTGGCTGCGCTGGCACCCCGGCTACCAGCCTCAATGACCGCACCGGAGCCCTTGCCATGACCCAGACATCCTCTTCCGAAAACCGCTCCGGCCAGGCCGCAGGCGGCGTGCGTCTGCAGGCCACCGGCCTGCACAAGCGCTACGGCCAGCGCGAGGTGCTGCGCCACGCGCAGCTGACCATCGAACCCGGCGAGTTCGTCGCCATCGTGGGCCGCAGCGGCTGCGGCAAGAGCACGCTGCTGCGCCTCATCGCCGGGCTGGAGCCCGCCACCCAGGGCACGCTGACCGCCGACGGCCGGCCCGTGCACGGCCTGCATGCGGACACGCGCATCATGTTCCAGGAGGCGCGCCTGCTGCCCTGGCGCCGCGTGATCGACAACGTCACCCTGGGCCTGCCCGCCGCGCAGCGCGAGCGCGGCCGCGAGGTGCTGGCCCAGGTGGGCCTGGCCGAGCGCGAGAACGAATGGCCCGCGCGCCTTTCGGGCGGGCAGCGCCAGCGCGTGGCCCTGGCGCGGGCGCTGGTGCACCAGCCGCGCCTGCTGCTGCTCGACGAGCCCCTGGGCGCGCTCGACGCGCTCACCCGCATCGAGATGCACCGCCTGATCGAAGGCCTCTGGCAGCGCCACGGCTTCACCGCGCTGCTGGTCACGCACGACGTGCAGGAGGCCGTGGCCCTGGCCGACCGGGTGGTCCTCATCGAGGACGGCCGCATCGCGCTCGATGAGCGCATCGCTCTGGCGCGGCCCCGCTCGCACGGCGACGCGGCCTTCGCGGCCATCGAGCAACGCATCCTCGACCGCGTGCTGCAAAAGCCCGGTGCGCCAGATGAGTCGCCCACTGATCGCGGCTGGCCTGGCGTTCCGGCCCATGGCCTGCGCTGGGCGGTGTAGCAGTAAGAGGCCACCCAGTACGCCCGGCACGCTTTCCCGTTCCGTTCCCCGCCACTTCTTCCATCCGAACCGTTTTTCCCAAGGAGTTTTCCATGACCATCCAAGCCATCAACGTACGCAACCAGTTCAAAGGCAAGGTCCGCGAGATCGTGCGCGGCGACGTCGTTTCCGAAGTCGATGTCGAGACGCCCTGGGGCATCGTCACCTCGGTCATCACCACCCGTTCGGTCGATGAGCTGGGCCTCGCGGTCGGCTCCGACGTGGTGGCGCTGGTGAAGTCCACCGAGGTGTCCATCGCCAGGCTGTGAGGCGGTTATGCAGGAAAAAGCCGCTCCGGCGCTTGTTCTTGCTCCACTTTGTGCTATTTATTTAATAGCATTTGATTCATCCAAGGTGACCTTGTGGTCCCCTTTTTTCGGACGTGCCCGCATCGTTTTAAACGCAAATGTGTTGCGTTATTGCGCATAGAATGCGCTCTGTTGGTGCTCGCAGCGCCGTGTTCTCGCGCTGCAGTTCAACGGGAAGCAGGAAGGTGCTGCGCGCTTTGCGCCAGTGCCCGACCTGCGCTGCCCCCGCAACGGTCAGCGGACGAGGCGCCTTGGCGCACCTCACTCTCCAGTCGCAATGCCACTGGGTGCCCTGCATGGGCGCCTGGGAAGGCTTTTGGAGGGCGCTCCGCCCAGCCCGGATACCGGCCAACGAGGTGATGCCCGTTGCCACGCCACCCTGAGAAGAGGGCGGTGCGGCGCAGGCGTCGTGGTGCCCATTCGCTGGCGGGGAGGCCGGCGCGGGCGACTCATCCCTGTGTGTTTCCATGTCCTTTTCGCTGTCCCGCCCTTCGTTCCAGCGCGTGCCTGCATGGCCCCTGCCGCTGGCCCTCGCCCTGTCCGCCGCGTTCCCGCTGGCTGCCCAGACGCTGCCTGCCGTGACCGTCACCGCCCCCGCCGAGGGCCCGGTGGCGCCGCTGGACCAGCCCACCAGCAGCGCCTCGCGCCTGGGCCTGACGGTGCGTGAAACGCCGGCCTCCATCGACGTGGTGCCCGCTGCCGTGCTGGCCGAGCGCGGCCTGCGCACGGTGAGCGAGGCGGCCCAGGCGGCCGTGGGCGTGACGGCCGGGGACTTTCCGGCCGAGCCCAGCGCGTTCTCCATGCGCGGCTTCGCGGGCAGCCAGATCAACACGCTCTACAACGGCATCAAGATCGGCCCGCCCAACATGACCTCGCGTGTGATGGACGTGGCCAACCTGGAGCGCATCGAATTCCTCAAGGGCGCGGCCTCGCTGATGTCGGGCGAGGGTGCCACGGGCGGCTCGGTCAACTTCGTCACCAAGGCGCCGCACCGCGGCCCGGTGCGCACCGAGGTCAATACGGCCGTGGGCTCGTTCGGCGAGCGGCGCGTGTCCTTCGGCTCGGGCGGCACCACCGCCTGGAAGGATCTGGACTACCGGATCGACGCCAGCGCATCGAACGGCGACGGCTTCGTCGATGACACCTGGCAGCGCAACCGTCACCTCTCCGGCGGGCTGGACTGGCGTGCCGCGCCCGGCGTCAAGCTCTTCGTGGCCGGCGAAGCCAAGCGCGACAACGGCAGCAGCTACTGGGGCATGCCGCTCGTTTCCGCCAACGCGCCGGGCGTGCAGCCGCACGGCGGCATCGTCTCGGGCAGCTACGTCTCCAACTACAACGGCAGCAACCTTGGGCCCGTCACCATCGACGGCCGCACGCTGCGCACCAACTACAACGTGCTGGACAACCGCAACCAGGCCCGCGAGACCTGGCTGCGCGCCGGCGGCGAATGGCAGGCCAGCGACACCGTGGTGCTGCGCAGCCAGTTCTGGCGCTACACGGCCGACCGCACCTGGTTCAACAACGAGATCGAGGCCTTCAACGCCAACACTGGCCTGGTGGACCGCGAGCGCTTCTACGTCGCGCAGGACCAGACCAGTTGGGGCAACAAGACCGAAGCGCAGTGGGACGCCCGCCTGGGCGGCATGGACAACCGCCTGGTGGCGGCCTTCGAATACAGCCATACCGACCTGACCCGCCCGGGCGCAGCCAACTTCCCCGGCGACAGCGTGAGCCTGACGGACCCGCAGCGCGGCACCTATGGCCTGCTGACCACCCAGGTGCAGGCCACCGGCCTGCGCAACACCGCGCTGGCGCTGGAAGACCGGCTGCGCCTCTCGCCCACGCTGGCGCTGATCGGCGGGCTGCGGCATGAACGCATCGCGCTGGACCGCAGTTCCGCCAACGCGGCGGGCGTGCAGCGCACGGGCTTTCCGTTCGACAAGACCTGGAACCCCACCACCGGCCGCCTGGGCCTGACCTGGGATGCTGCGCCCGGCACCACCTTCTACGGCCAGTACGGCACGGCGGCCGACGTGGCGGCGGGCAACCTGTTCCTGCTGGGGCCTACGCAGCCGCTGGACCTGACCCGCACGCGTAACGCCGAAGTGGGCGTCAAGCAGGCCTTCTGGCAGCAGCGCGGGGAATGGACGCTGTCCTTCTACGACACCGAGCGGCGCAACGTCTATGCCGGCCAGGGCGGCCAGCAGCTGGCCCAGGCCGGCGCGCTCAAGTCGCGCGGCGCGGAAGCCTCGGTGGCGCTGCGCCCCGATGCGCACTGGAGCCTGTGGGGCAACCTGGCGCTCAACCGCGCGCGCTACGAGAACTACACCCTGGCGGACGGCACCTCGTTCTCGGGCAATCGCCCGCCCAACGCGCCGCGCCTCCTCGCCAATGCCGGCGTGGGCTACCGCTTCGTCGCCGGCGTGCCGATGCAGGTGTCGGCCTCGGTGCGGCATGTCGGCGAGCGGTTCCACAGCGATGCCAACACCGTGCGGCTGAACGGCTACACCGTGTACGACGCTGCGTTGTCCGTGGACGTGGCGCGCGACGTGCAGCTCACCCTGCGCGGGCGCAACCTGGGCAACCGTACCTATGCGGCCTGGGCCGATCCGTTCTATCCCGACCAGATCCTGCTGGGCGCGCCGCGCAGCTATGAACTGGCGCTGCGCTGGACGCTCTGAGCCGCCACCCATGGGCCAGCCTGATCCGGTGCTGCAGTTGCAGGGGGCAGCCTTCTGCGTCAAAGGCGGGCAGATGCTGCTCGCGCCCCTCGATGCGCAGGTGCGGCCCGGCGAGTGCATCGCGCTGGTGGGCCCCAACGGCGCGGGCAAGAGCACGCTGCTGAAGCTGCTGGCCGCGCGGCACGCGCCCACCCAGGGCTCTGTGCGCCTGCTGGGCCACGACCTGGCCCGCTGGCCGGCGGCCGAGCGTGCGCGCCATGTCGCCTTGCTGAACCAGACCGACATGGCGGACGGCGGCCTCGTGGTGCGCGACTACGTGGCCCTCGGCCGTCTGCCGCACCAGCACAGCGCGAGCCGCGCCGCGCATGCGCAGGCGGTGGACGAGGCGCTGCACACCTGCGCCGCGGCCCCGCTCGCCGCGCGCAAGCTGGGCGATCTCTCGGGCGGCGAGCGCCAGCGCGTGCATCTGGCTCGGGCGCTGGCCCAGCGGCCCACGCTGCTGCTGCTGGACGAGCCCACCAACCACCTCGATCTGGCCGCCCGCGCCGACCTGCTGGCGCTGGTGCGCAGCCTGGGCATCACCGTGATCGCGGCGCTGCACGAGCTGGGCCTGGTGCCCGGCTTCGCCAGCCGCGCCTGGGTGCTGCAGGGCGGCCGCCTGGTGGCCGATGGCGCGCCGAAAGAGGCGCTGAGCACGACCCGCGTGGCCGAGGTGTTCGGCATGGAACTCATCCACACCCGCCACCCGCGCCACGGCGGCACGCTGTGGTCGTTTGAAAGAGCCGCGGCATGAATCGCGTAACGATGATGAAGCATTGGGCGGCCTGGGGCCTGGGCCTGCTGGCTGCGGCCCTGGCCTGCGCGGCGCCGCCATCGCCGTCGTCTTCTTCTTCAACGGTGCCGCAAGCCTCGCCACCGGGCTTTCCCGTCACCGTCACCAGCTGCGGCGAGCCCGTGCGCTTCGCCGCGCCGCCGCGCCGCATGGTGGTGCACGACCTCAACATGACCGAGATGGCCCTGGCCCTGGGCCTGCAGTCCTCCATGGTCGGCGTGACCGGCATCACGGGCTGGTACAAGGCCGGGCCGGAATTCTTCCGCGCCCTGGGCCCGGTGCCCGAACTCGCGCCCAAGTACCCCACGCTGGAAAACATCCTCTCGGTGCAGCCGGACCTGTTCTTCGCCGGTTGGTACTACGGCATGCAGCCCGGTGGCCCCGTCACCCCCGCCGTGCTGGCGCGCCACCACGTGCCCACGCTGGTGCTGACCGAAAGCTGCATCCCCGCCCACGGCGACAAGCCCGTGGCCACCATGGATCTGCTCTATGGCGACGTGCAGCGCCTGGGCACTGTCTTTGGCCGGCGCGAGCTGGCCGACCGACTGGTGGCCGGATGGCAGGCCCGCGTGCGTGCCGCAGCGTTGCCGGCGCTGCCCCAGGCACCGCGCGTGTTCGTGTATGACTCGGGCGAGGACAAGCCCTTCACCGCCGGCCGCGCCGCCATGCCGCAGGCGCTGATCGCTGCGGCGGGCGGCGTCAACGCCATGGGCGATCTGCGTATGGGCTGGGGCAACGTCTCGTGGGAGGCAGTGGCCGAGCGCGACCCGCAATACATCGTCCTGCTGGACTACCAGAACGGCCTGGGCCCAGAGCACCTGCGCCGCGTGCTGGAGGCCCACCCCGCCATGCGGCTGACCGAGGCCGTACGCAAGCGGCGCTACATCGTGCTGCGCTATGCCGAGATCACGCCCGGCCCGGCCAACATCGACGCGATTGAGAAGATCGCTCACGCCTTGAGGGCCCCGCAGTGAAGGCGCGCACGGTCCTGGCCGCCCTGGGCGGCCTGCTGCTGCTGGGCGCTCTGGCGGCGGCATCGCTTGCCATTGGCAGTAGCAGCGCCCTGGGCTGGCGCGAAGCGCTGGCCGCGCTGGCCGGACCCTGGGCGCCCGCGCTGGGCGGGCCTGCGCCGGCGGAGATGGCCCGCGCCATCGTGCTCGAATTGCGGCTGCCGCGCCTCTTGCTGGCGCTGCTGGTGGGCGCAGCGCTGGCGGTGGTGGGCGGGCTGCTGCAGACCAGCACGCGCAACGACCTGGCCGACCCGTTCCTCTTCGGCCTCTCTTCGGGGGCATCGGCCGCCGCCGTGGCCGTGATCGGCTGGGCGGGCGATGCGTTGGGGATATGGACGCTGCCCGCCGCCACCTTCTGCGGCGCGCTGGTGGCCGCCGCCGCCGTGCTGCTGCTGGTGCGCCGCGTGGGCACGCAGGGGCCGGCCGCCATGGTGCTGGGCGGGCTCGCCATCTCCTTCCTGCTGGGCTCGCTCACGCAGGTGCTGGTGTTCGCGGGCGACCAGCGCGCCGCGCATGCCGTGGTGTTCTGGTCGCTGGGCGGGCTGGGGCTGGCGCGTTGGGACAACCTCTGGCTGCCGCTGGCCGGCCTGCTGGTGGCGGCGGTCTTCGTGGCCCGGCGTCACCGTGCGCTGGACACGCTGCTGGCCGGCGACGACACCGCCCATAGCCTGGGCGTGGCGCCCGAGCGGCTTCGGCTGCAGGTGTTCCTGGTGGCGGCGGTGGCCACGGCCAGCTGTGTGGCGCTGAGCGGCGTGATTGGCTTCGTCGGCCTGATGGTGCCGCACCTGGCGCGGCGCCTGGCCGGGCCGCTGCACGCGCGCTTCGTGCCGCTGGCGGCGCTGCTGGGCGCGGCGCTTCTGCTGGCCAGCGATCTGGTGGCGCGCACCGCGCTGGGCGCGCAGGAGCTGCCGGTGGGCATCGTCACGGCCGGGCTGGGGGCCTGCTTCGTCATCGCGCTGCTGAACCGGCCACGCTGACCGACGGAGGGCTGGCGGCCTCATCAGATTTTTTGTGTCTGATGAAATGGAAATAAAGTCTTTTTTGTTTGATAGACGAACTTCTACGATGGGCAGCACTTGCCTCTCGGAGGATCCGCGTGTATCACCAAAGAACTTTGCTGCCGCCGCATCGCCCAGCCACTGGCGCGCTGGAGGGCCGCCCGTGAACTTTCAGCAACTGCGTTCCGTGCGCGAAGCCGCACGCTGCGGCTTCAACCTGACCGAGGTGGCCGCCACGCTCCACACCTCGCAGCCCGGAGTGAGCCGGCAGATCCGCGAGTTGGAAGAGGAACTGGGCGTCGAGATTTTCGCCCGCGCCGGCAAGCGCCTCACCGGCCTGACGCCGCCCGGCGAGACCCTGCTGCCCATCGTCGAGCGCCTGCTGCTGGAGGCCGACAACCTCAAGCGCGCCGGCCACGACTACCGTGCCAGCCAGGAAGGGCGCCTCTCGGTGGCCGCCACCCATTCCCAGGCCCGCTATGCGCTGCCGCAGGTGGTGCGCGACTTCCGGGCGCTGTTTCCGCAGGTCACGCTGCACCTGCACCAGGGCTCGCCCCGGCAGGTGGCCGAGATGCTGCTGAACGGCGAGGCCGATATCGGCGTGGCGACCGAGGCGTTGGCCGGCTATGACGGTCTGGTCACCTTGCCCTGCTACCGCTGGTCGCACAGCATCGTGGTGCTGCCGGGCCATCCGCTGCTGGAGGGCGAGGCGCCCGTCACCCTGCAGCAGCTGGCGCAGTACCCCATCATCACCTACGAGCAGGGCTACACCGGCCGCGCCCACATCGACGAGGCCTTCGCGCGCGAGGGGCTAGCGCCCGACGTGGTGCTCACCGCCATGGATGCCGACGTCATCAAGACCTATGTGGAGCTGGGCATGGGCGTAGGCATCGTCGCCTCCATCGCAGTGGATCCGGACCGCGACCTGTCCCTGTGCAGCCTGGATGCACGTCATCTCTTCGAGGTGAACCTCACGCGCCTGGCCCTGCGGCGCGGCAGCTGGCTGCGCGGCTATACCTATCAATTCATCGAGAGTTTCGTGCCCACGCTCACGCGGGATGCGGTGGAAGAGGCCATGGCGGCGGCAGGCCGCCCTGAAGCGTGAATGGAACGCGGCGCCCGCCTCGCTGCGGCTGACACGCGCCCATCCGCGCGGGGCGTCATGGAGTCCGACGGCCTGCTGGCGCTTGCGGCGCATGGGGCGGGGCAAGCCCGGCCTCTGTGCCGGCATGCTTCATGCCTGCCATTTTTGGCGGCACGCGGTAGTGGTAACGGTACAGGTCGGCAAAGCCCAGTCTGGCATAGAGCTGGCGCGCCGCGGGGTTGCCATCGCGCACCTGCAGATAGGCCTGCTGCGCGCCTCGGTCCTGCGCCCAGCGCATCAGCGCCTGCATCAGCCGGGTGGCATGACCCCGACGGCGGTGTTGCGGGGCGATGGCGATGTCGAAGAAGCCCGCCGTGTCCTGCTCGCGTACGGCCAGGCCGAAGCCGATGGGTTGGCCCTCTTGCCTGAGGGTGGCGAAGGCCGCGGGCCGGACGATGGACTGCACCATGGCGTGATGCACGGCCTGGTGGCGTGCCGGCACGCCGTTGGCCGACGCGAAGCCATCGAGCCAGGCGGGGGAGGGTGTTGGGGCCAGTTCGAGGCCCGCATCCCAGGCGGCTTGCTCCGACGGAGCCGGGCCCAGCGGACACACCATGACGCGGGCGGGATCGAAGCGCGCATAGCCCGCGGCCTGCAGCTGCAGGTCGGCTTCGGGCGGGGCCAGCGGCGTCAGCCGGAAAACCGCCGGTAAGCCGTGCCGCGCATAGAAAGCCTCTGCCTTGGCCTGCATTTCGTGAAAAGGCGCCTGCGCCGCGGCGGGATTGGCTGAATTCGCGCGCTTGGTGAAACCGCCCGCCAGCCGCAGTACCCAGCCTCCGTGGCGCACCTCCTGCAAGGCCGGCCAGGCGTGCAAGGCCGCGGTTTCAAGGGCAAGGATGCGGGCCGGCAGGTCTTCGCCGGCCGCGGGCGTGGGGCGCAGGTTCATGGTGGATGCGGGAGGGCCTGCGTTCCATTGGACCATGGGCGCGGGCTGCTTGCCCCCCATGCCGCAGTGGCGGGCGGGCGGGGCCCATGGCTGGCCGTGTAGACTGCGCGGTTTTTTGCAACCGGCATCCATGGCGCAGCGACCCGATCGCACTCCCTTGACCGGTTCCACGCTCGTCCGCCTGCTGGCGGGGCTCATCGACCCGCAACAGCGGGTGCGCGATTCGCGGATGTCCTTCGCCGACGCCTTGAACCAATGGACGGGCTGGACCGAATCCCTGGCCCTGTCCCAGGCGCTCGAACGCCCGCTCCCGGCGGGCCTGCCCGCGCCGTCGGCCGACCGCCACGCGGCCGAGGCCGCCGAATGCCAGCGGGTGCGCACGCTCATGGCCCAGGCCATCGCGCGCGAGGTGGCCGAGGCCGGTCGTGGGCCGCTGGACGCGGGCATGGGCTTCACGCCCTTCCGCCAGTGCCATCAGGCACGCCAGCAGGCGATGGAAGTCGCCATCGGCCCCTTGCGCGAGCGCGTGCGCGCCGCGCTGCCCGAACGCCAGGGCGAAGCCGCCCGGCTGGCCGCGCTGGACGCGGTGATGGCCGAGGTGCTCGCCGCGCAGGAACGGCGCCTGCTCGCCACCGTGCCCGTGCTGCTGGCCCGCCATTTCGAGCGGCTCTGCGGCAGCGGCGCCGCCGATGCGGCGGTCGGCGATGGCGCGCCGGCCCTGGACGAAGACGCGCGGCGCGAGCTGTTCCGCCTCGACCAGCAGGCCGTGCTGGTGGCCGAACTGGAGCTGCGACTGCAACCCGTGCTGGGGCTGCTGGCAGCCCTGCAATCCCCATCCTCCCCCGAAGGTGGACCATGAAGAACAACGATAGACAGCATTCCTCCTCCTCTTCCTCCTCTGCTTCCCAGGCCGGCGGCACCGCAGCCTTTGCTGCCGCCTTCGTGGCGGGGCTGCTGGTCATCGGCTGGGTGGCCTGGGGCTATGGCACCGCCCACCCGCTGGCGTTGGGCATCACGCTGCTGATCGCGGGCTTCTACCTGCTGGGCGCACGCGAGCTGCATCGCTACCGCCAGGGCACGGGCGCGCTCGCCGCCGCCCTGCAGGCCCCGCCGGCCGATGCCGCCGCGCTGGACGGCTGGCTCGGCCCGCTGCCCCCCTCGCTGCGCAGCGCCGTGCGCCAGCGCATCGACGGCCTGCGCGCCGGCCTGCCCGCGCCCGTGATGGCGCCGTATCTCACCGGCCTGCTGGTGCTGCTGGGCATGGTGGGCACGTTCCTGGGCATGGTCGTTACCCTGCAGGGCACGGGCGCTGCGCTGGCGGGTGCCGACGGCCTGGCCGCCATCCGCGATGCGCTTTCCGCGCCGGTGCGCGGGCTGGGCCTGGCCTTCGGCACCTCGGTGGCCGGGGTTGCGGCATCGGCCATGCTGGGCCTGATGGGCGCGCTGGCGCGGCGCGAGCGCCTGCTGGCCGCCCAGCAGCTCGACGCGCTGCTGCCCACCGCGCTGCGTCCCTTCACGCCCCAGCACCAGCGCGAAGCCGCCTGGCGCCTGCAGGAGCAGCAGGCCGGCCTGCTGCCCACGCTGGTGGACCGCATCGGCGACGCCATGGCCGCCATGGAACGCAGCCAGGCTGCGCTGGCCGAGCGTCTGCAGGCCGAGCAGGCCCGCTTCTATCGTGAAACAGAATCCGCCTACACGGGCCTCGCCGCCGCCGTGGAGCGCACGCTCTCGGCCAGCACCGCCGAAAGCGCGCGCCTGGCCGGCGCCGCGCTGCAGCCGGCCATCGAGGCCGCGCTGGCCGGCCTGGCCCGCGAAAGCGCCGCCCTGCAGACCGCGCTGGCCGATCAGGTGCGCCGCCAGCTCGACGGCATGGCCGGCCAGTTCGGCACCGCCACCGCCGCTATCACCACCCACTGGACCGGCGCCCTGGCCGAACAGCAGCGCACGAGCGATGGCAGCGCCCAGGCGCTGCGCGGCACGCTGGAAGAATTCACCCAGCGCTTCGAGCAGCGCAGCGCCGCGCTGGCCGACAGCCTGGGCGAGCGGCTGGCGCGCCAGTCCGACGCGCTCTCTGCCCGCTGGGGCGAGGCCCTGGCCCAGCAGGCCGGCCACAGCACCCAGCTGGCCGAGCGCCACGAAGCGGCCCTGAGCACCGCCGCAGAGCAATGGGCCCGCCATGCCGAGGCGCTGCACGCCGCCGTCGAAGGCAGCCACACCCGCCTGCAGGCCGATGCCGCCGCGCAGGACGCCGCACGCCAGGCCGCCTGGAACGCCTCGCTGCAGACCCTGGCCGCCTCGCTGCAGCACGAATGGCAGACCGCCCAGGCCGGCGCCACCGCGCAATGGAAGGCCCTGGGCGAGACCCTGGCCACCACGTCCGACGGCATCGCCCAGCGCAGCGCCGAGCAGGCCACGCAGCTGCTGTCGCAGATCGATCAGCGCGCCGCGCAGGACGAAGCCCGGCAGACGGCCTGGACGCAGTCGCTGCAAGCCGTTGCTGAGACCCTGCGAACCGGATGGCAGGCCGCCCAGGCCCAGTCCACCGGTCAATGGCATCAACTGGGCGAGGTGTTGGCCACCACGGCCGACGGCATCGCCCAGCGCAGCGCCGAGCAGGCCACGCAGCTGCTGTCGCAGATCGACCAGCGCGCCGCGCAGGACGAAGCCCGGCAGGCCGCCTGGACGCAGTCGCTGCAAGCCGTTGCCGAGACCTTGCGCGCTGAATGGCAGGCGGCTCAGGCCCAATCCACCGGCCAATGGCGCCAATTGGGCGAGGTGCTGGCGGCGACGTCCGACGGCATCGCCCAGCGCAGCGCTGAACAGGCCGCGCAGCTGCTGTTACATATCGACCAACGTGCGGCGCAGGATGAATCCCGGCAGGCCGCGTGGACGCAGTCGCTCGAAGCCGTGGCGCAGACCCTGCGCAGCGAGTGGCAGGCGGCCCAGGTCCAGTCCACCGGCCAGTGGCATCAGCTGGGCCAGGAACTGGCCCGCACGGCCGAGACCGTGACCGCGCGCGCGGCCGAGCAGGCCACGCATTCGCTGGCGCAGATCGACCAGCGCGCGGCGCAGGACGAAGCCCGCCAGACGGCCTGGACGCAATCGCTCGAAGCCCTGTCGGCCACGCTGCGCAGTGGCTGGGAGCAGGCCGGCGCCCGCACGGCCGAGCGGTGGGACGAGGCCAGCCAGGCCCTGGCCCGCAGCACCGGCCAGATTACGGAGGCGCTGGACGCGCATGCGCAGCGCACGCTGGGCGAGATCGGCACCCTGGTGCAAGCCGCGTCCGAGGCGCCCCGCGCTGCGGCGGAGGTGATCGGCGAGCTGCGCCAGAAGCTATCGGACAGCATGGCCCGCGACAACGCCATGCTGGAAGAGCGCAGCCGCATTCTGGAAACCCTCTCCACACTGCTGGAAGCCGTGAATCACGCCTCCGCCCAGCAGCGCAGCGCAATCGACACGCTGGTGGCCGGCACGGCCGAGCTGATGGAACGCTCCGGCACCCGCTTTGCCGACACGGTGCAGGCCCAGGCCGAGCGCATGGATGCGGTGGCCGCGCAGCTCACCGGCAGCGCGGTGGAAGTCGCCAGCCTGGGGGAGGCCTTCGGCGCGGCGGTGCAGCATTTCGGCCATGCCAACGAGCAAATGGTGGCCCAGCTGCAGCGCGTCGAGGCAGCGCTCGCCAAGTCGCTGGCACGCAGCGACGAGCAGCTGGACTACTACGTCGCCCAGGCGCGCGAGGTGATCGAGCTCAGCGTGGGCGCGCAAAAGCAGGTGGTGGACGGGCTGCAGCAGGTGGCTGCCGCACAGGCCGGCAAGCCGGCCCCCGCCGCCGCCGAGGCGGCGGGGGCCTGACGCTATGCTGGGCCATGAAGAACTGGAAGGCGCCGGGGGCGCCAGCCTGGACGCCGAGGTGCCCGTCTGGGCCGTGTTCGGCGACCTGATGGCGGGCGCGCTGGGCGCGTTCGCGCTGATCCTGGTGGCGGCGCTGGGCATGCAGATGGACTTGAGCGAGCGCCTGAAAACCGAGCAGCGCCAGCGCGAGGCGCAGACGCAGCGCCTGCAGACGCTGGAGCAGGCCCTGGCCGGGCCGCTGGCGGGCGGGCGCGTCACGCTGGTGGACGGGCGCATCGGCATCAGCGGCAGCGTGCTGTTCGCGCTCAATTCCAACGAACTGCAACCCGAGGGGCGCCAGCTGCTCAGCAGCCTGTCGGGGCCGCTGGCGAGCTATCTGCGCCAGCGTGGGGAGATCCTGATGGTGAGCGGCTTCACCGATGACCAGCCCCTGAAGGACGGCAACCGCTTCACCGACAACTGGGAGCTTTCGGCCCAACGCGCGCTGACGGTGACGCGCGCGCTCATCGAAGCCGGCGTGCCAGCCGCCAGCGTGTTCGCCGCCGCCTTCGGCGCCGAGCAGGCCGTGGCTTCCAACGCCGACGCGGCCGGCCGCGCCCGCAACCGCCGCGTGGAAATGGCGCCCATGCCGCGCCCGGCGCGCACCGAAGCGGCCGCACCTGCGGGGCATTGAGCACTGACCGGTTCCATGCAAGAACGATCCCCATCGGATGATTTGGCGGCCATGGCACCGGCCCCGGCCTGCGCCGAAAGCCCGCCCCATGCCGCGCCGGACGATCTGAAGATGCAACTGGCCGCCTGGCATGCGCAGGGCGGCCATCGGCTGGAGCCGGTGCGCTTTGCCCTGGTCGAGGCGCTGGCGCGCCGCGCTGCGGATCATCAAGGCGCCGTGCGGCAGGTGCTGGATGCGCGGTTGCAGGCGCTGGCAGCCGACTTGCGGGTGCGGCTGGCCGGCCGGCTGGCCGCCGAGGCCGCCCTGGCCGAAGCCGGGCCCGCGAATCGCATGCGCGGCCGACTGGGGCAGCTGGCGGATCACCTCGCAGGTGTGGCGGAGCCCGGCGTCGCGGCATCCCGCCCGCAAGGGGCTGCGCCCGCACCGTCAGCGGCTGCTGCGACAGGTTCGGCGCGGGGGGCTCGCTCTTCCGCACGCCAGCGCGCGGCGGCAGCGGCTTCCGACGTGGCGGCGATCACCGTGCTGGAATCGCCGCCCCAGGTGCTGCCCAGCATGACGGGTGCGGGCCCGGCGGGGCCTGCGTCTCTCGAATTGGCGGCCGTGCGGCGGTTTCGCGGCACCTGGTCGCGCCTCTCGGCGGAAGAGCGGCTGCGCCAGACCCTGGCCCAGGTGCCGCCCCAGGCCGGGCCCTTGAATGCGCTACATCTGCTGCACCGGGCGCTGGTGGGTATGCACGGCATTTCGCCCGAATATCTGCAGCACTTCGTCGCCCAGGTCGATGCGCTGCTCTGGCTGGAACAGGTGCAGGCGGCCGCGCTGCCTTCGTCCTCCATGGCCCGTGCCAAGGCGCGCGGCAAGCCGGTGGTGCGCAAGCGCTGATCGTTTGTGGCGAAGGGGCTCGGCGCTAGCGCGGCTCGGGCGCACGAGCTGGCAGACGGGTGATCCAGCTGGCAAGTGCCGTCGCCTCGGTGGCGGAAACCTGGGGCTGGCGCGGCATGATGACTCGGCCCCATTCCCCCACGCTGCCCTGGCGTATGCGGCTGGCCAGCCGCTCGGCCGCGCCGGGATCGCTGCGGTAGCGGTCGGCCACCTGCTGGAATGCGGGGCCTACATAGTGGCGCACGACATCGTGGCAGCGGACGCAGCCCTTGTCGTGTGCCAACGTCAGCCCGGATGGGGGCGGTGCGTCAGCGGCGGCCAGGGCCCCGGCGGGACAGAGCAGGGCCAGGGCGAGGCCGACCGGAAGGGCGGGGAAGGCAGGAGGAAGCCAGTGCATGGCGGAGAGGGCGATGTGAGCCGGACTTGCATTGAATGCCGGCAATTCTGGCTCCTATCAGGCCGCGTCGCTTGATCTTGCCAAAAACGGCACTCGGCGCACGCCATGCGTGCGCCGAGTGCTCTATTTTTGATAGTGCGACTGGTGTCGATGAGGGGGCCACCGCAGGCGCTCAACGCGCTGGTGGCTGGTGCCCATCACTGTGCCGTTGGGGCGGGCTTGCTCTTTTCGGGCTGGGCCTTCTTCTTGGCGGAGGCCTCGCGCTTCATGCGCTCCAGCTCCGCCTGGGCCTTGTGCAGTTGGGCGCGGGCCTTGGTGGCATTGCCCTTGCCGTCTTGCTCGGCGGCATCCACTGCCTTCTGCAGCTGGGTCACCTTCTTTTCCTGGGTACTGATGCGGCGTTCGCGCATCACGCGTTCGCCGGGCTCGCTGCAGCTCACGGCCAGCTCGCCCCGGGCGCGTTCCAGCGACATGGCATCAGCGTCCTTGCCGGCGGCCTTGGCGTTTTCCATTTCGCTGGTAAGGCCGGCGCGCTTCTGGGCGCAGTCGTCCGGGTCGGACGGCTGGGCGAGGGAAAGGGCGGAGGCCGACAATGCGGCGATGGCGATCAGGGTCTTGGCGAACTTCATGGCGGGCCTTGTGAAAACGATGCTCCGGAGCATGTCACTGTGCTGTTGCGAGCCCCGTCGGACTGCAGCGCATTCGCGCGCAAGGCAGAGCCACGCCTGCCATACTGGACACTCCCCAGGCGTATTTGTGGCCGCCCGTTGGACGGGCCATGGCAGCGAGCGCCGTCAGGCCGAGGCACATCAAGGTGGGCGTAAAGCGTTCGCCATTAGACTTTCGCCCTGGCGTGAGGTCCAGCGCTGCTTTCTTTCGCCCACTTCAGTCCTGATTGCTTCCCCGTTACATGCTCGTTCCCACTGCCGCGTCCCCCGACTTTCCGAAGGCTTCAGGCCGGATGAGTGACAAGGTGCGCCTGTACGACTGGAGCGACCATCCGCTGGGCCCTCCGGCGCAGTGGCCGTTGATCCTGCGCTTCGCCCTGGAGTCGATGCTCGCCACGCACATTCCGGCCTGCATGATGTGGGGGCGAGACCATTTCTTCTTCTACAACGACGCCTACGGCTCGATCCTCGGGGAGAAGCCTGAGGCGTTGGGCCTGCCGGCGAGCCTGGTGTGGGCCGAGGTCTGGCCGGCCATCCTGCCGCTCGTGGAGCGAACGTTCCGTGGAGAGACCATCTTCATCGAAGACTATGCGCTGGACATCCATCGGCATGGCGTGCCGGAGACGGCGTACTTCACCTTCTGCTACAGCCCGCTGCGGGACGAGCGCGGCGAAGTCGTGGGTCTGCTCGATACGGTGATGGAAACCACCGGCAAGGTGATCGCGGAGACCCGCCTGCGCGAGCAGAACGCCTCGCTGGAAAAGCTGGTGTCGGCGCGCACGGCGGACCGCAACCGGCTGTGGCAGAACTCCGACGCGCTGCTGGTGGTGACGCGGTTCGACGGCGTGATCGTCACGGTCAACCCAGGCTGGACCGCCGCACTGGGCTGGACCGAGGAAGAAACCGTCGGCCGCCACATCCTTTCCTTTGCCCACCCCGACGAGACCAGCGCTGTGCTGGGCGATCTGGACCGCCTGCGCGCCGGGGCCGAGCGCAGTCAGGCCACGCAGCAGTTCCGCCACCGCGACGGCTCCGACCGCTGCATCAGCTGGACGAGCATCCCTGCGGACGGCTTCATCCAGGGTGTGGGCCGCGACATTACCCAGGAGCGTGCCCAGGCCCAGGCACTGCACGACGCGGAAGAGCGGCTGCGCCAGAGCCAGAAGATGGAGGCCGTGGGTCAGCTCACCGGCGGTATCGCGCACGATCTGAACAACATGCTGCAGGGCATCGTGCTGCCGTTGCAGCTGATCCGCCAGCGGGTGGCGCAGCAGCGCTACGGCGACGTGAGCCGCTATGTGGACGCGGGCCTGGCTTCGGCACGGCGCGCCGGCTCGCTCACGCAGCGGTTGCTGGCCTTCTCGCGCCGCCAGCCGCTGGATTCGCGCGCGGTGGACCTGGGCGAATCGCTGCGCGGGCTGGAGACCGTGCTGCGCACCACCTGCGGCGAGAACATCACCATGACCATGGAGCTGGATGACAACGGCTGGCGCGCTCTGACCGACGCGCACCAGTTCGAGAGCGCCATCCTGAACCTGGCGATCAACGCCCGCGACGCCATGCCGCAGGGCGGGCAATTGCGCATCAGCGTGCGCAGCTGCTCGCTGGGCGAGCAGCAGGCCAGCCAGCACCAGGGGCTGGAGCCGGGCGACTACGTGTGCGTGACCGTCGCCGACACCGGCACCGGCATGCCCCGCGAAGTGATCGAGCGCGCCTTCGACCCCTTCTTCACCACCAAGCCCATCGGGCAGGGCACGGGCCTGGGTCTGTCGATGATCTACGGCTACATGCGCCAGACGGGCGGGCTGGCGGTGATCGACAGCGCCGAAGGGCAGGGCACGCGCGTGCATCTGTACTTCGTGCGCACCGAGGCGCCCGAGGCCGAGCAGCGCCACGAGGTGCTCGACAGCCAGCCCGCCGACAAGCGGCCCGATTCCGTGCTGGTGGTGGAGGACGACGACACCGTGCGCTCGCTGGCGGTGGAGCTGCTGCGCGACATGGGCTTTCAGGTCATGCAGGCGGCCAGCGGCACCGAGGCGATGGCACTGCTGTCCGGCGCGCTGCACTTCGACCTGCTCCTGTCTGACGTGGGCCTGCCCGGCCCCAACGGCCGCCAGGTGGCCGACTTCGCCCGCGAGAAGCTGCCGGGCATCCGCGTGATCCTGATGACCGGCTATGCCGAGCAGGCGGCCATGAACCCCAATTTCCTCGGCCCGCAGATGGAACTGCTGGTCAAGCCTTTCGATGCGCAGGCGCTGGTTTCCAAGGTACGGGGCGTGATGGGCATGGCCCTGTCAGGCGATGGGCGTGAGGGCGCCGACGGCGAGGCATCGGCGGGCGATGCCTACCCCTTGTTCTGAAGCGCAGGCTCGCGGAGCGTCGGCTATGAGGGTGTTTTGGGCCCCTTGTGCGCATGTATCAAAGGCGTGATGCTATTATTAGTGTAGCAATATGCCGTCTGCCTACGGGCTGGCAATCGTTGCGACATAACCGGGGCCTATAACCACTCAACGATTCGATCGTTGCCGCCAGCGGCCTGCCGGCTTAGAGTTCTGGCCCTTCACGCATTCGCATTGCGCCGCCCGGCATGCGCTGGCCTGCCGGGCGGCGCTTTCTTTTTTCCTTTCCCTAGCATTCATGATCGACTTACGGGGTATCACCCAGATTTACCAGGGGCCGCAGGGTCCGGTGGAGGCGCTGCGCGGCATCGACCTGCACATCCAGCCCGGCGAGGTGTTCGGCATCATCGGCAAGAGCGGGGCGGGCAAAAGCTCGCTGGTGCGCGTCATCAACCTGCTGAACCGGCCGACCACGGGCCAGGTGATCGTCGGCGGAAGCGATCTGGCGCAGATGAACGATGCCCAGCTGCGCGAGGCGCGCCGGGGCATCGGCATGGTGTTCCAGCACTTCAACCTGCTGTCGTCGCGCACGGTGTTCGACAACGCCGCGCTGCCGCTGGAGCTGGCCGGCATGGACCGCGCCGCCATCCGCGAGCGCGTGAACCCGCTGCTGGAGCTGGTGGGCCTGTCGCATCTGGCGGACCGCTACCCCGCGCAGATCAGCGGCGGGCAGAAGCAGCGCGTGGGCATCGCCCGGGCGCTGGCCAGCCGGCCCAAGGTGCTGCTCTCCGACGAGGCGACTTCGGCGCTGGACCCGGAGACCACCCGCTCCATCCTGGCGCTGCTGCGGCAGGTCAACCGCGAGCTGGGCCTCACGGTGGTGCTCATCACCCACCAGATGCAGGTCATCAAGCAGGTGGCCGACCGCGTGGCCGTGATCGACGCCGGCCGCATCGTGGAGCAGGGCCCGGTGCTGCAGGTGTTCACGCGCCCGCAGCAGCCCATCACCAAGAGCCTGATCGACGAGATCCTGCCCCAGGAGCTGCCCGCCAGCGTGCTTCAGCATGTCCGCCACCTGGCCTCGCAACTGCCTGCTCAGGAGTCGGGCGAGCTGCTGCGCCTTTCGTATGCGGGCGAGCATGCCTACCAGCCCATCCTCTCGCGGCTGATCCGCGAGCACGGGCTGGATCTGTCCATCCTGCACGGGCAGATCGACGAGATCCAGGGCCAGACCTTCGGTTCGCTGGCGGTCTATGTGAGCGGCGAGGGCACTCGCCTGGCCGCCGCCGTGGCGCAGTTGCGTGCCGAGGGCGTGGTGGTGGATGAAGTGAAGGTGTCCGCTCGCGCGGGCTTGGAGGGCTGAGAGCGATGTTCGAGAATTTTTCCGAAATGATGGTGGAGCTGTTCGTCACCTCGCTGTGGGAGACGCTCATCATGGTGGGCATCTCCGGCGTGGCGGGCGCGCTCATCGGCATTCCGCTGGGCGTCTTCCTGCGGCTGACCGACAAGGGCGGCGTGCTGGAGAACGGTGCCGTGAACAAGACGGTGGGCTGGATCGTGAACGCCGTGCGCTCCACGCCGTTCATCATCTTGCTGGTGGCGATCATCCCGTTCACGCGCTTCATCACGGGCTCCTCCATCGGCACGGCCGCCGCCGTGGTGCCGCTCACCATCGCCGCCGCGCCCTTCATCGCGCGGCTGGTGGAAGCCTCGTTGCGTGAGGTGGACAACGGGCTGATCGAAGCCGCCCAGTCCATGGGCGCTACTACCTGGCAGATCGTCTGGAAGGTGCTGCTGCCCGAGGCGCTGCCCGGCATCGTCGCGGGCCTGACCATCACCTTCGTCAGCCTCACGGGCTATTCGGCCATGGCCGGTGCCATCGGCGGCGGTGGGCTGGGCGACCTGGGCATCCGCTACGGCTACCAGCGCTTCCTGCCCGACATCATGCTGGCCGTGGTCGTGGTGCTGATCTTCTTCGTGCAGGCCGTGCAGAGCCTGGGCGACTGGGCCGTGCGCCGCCTGAGCCACCGCTGAGCGAATCCCGGCGACTGAGCCTGCGCTGCCCCCGGCGGCAGCCGCTCCAGGGTTGAGCACGATCTGGCCGGGATTCATCGGCGCGATAGAAATTTCGATGCCTTCGGGCACTGCGGCGGGTCGTACCATTCCGTGACACTTTTTGACACAGGATGAACCGCATGGTTTTCTCTCGCATGACCGTGGCCCGCCGCCTCACGGTTGCTTTCGGCCTCGTGCTGGGCCTGCTGGTGGTGCTGGTCGGCATCGCGCTCATGAAGGTGTTGGTCATCGACCGGGCCCTTGGCGCCAACGATGCCGAGCATGTGCCCATCCAGCGCTACGCCATCAACTTCCGGGGCTCGGCGCACGACCGCTCCATCGCCGTGCGCGACGTGGTGCTGGCCGCCACGCCCGAGGAACGCGAGCGCGAGGTGGGCGTCATCGCATCGCTGGCCGCGTTCTATGCACAGTCTGCCGCGCCGCTGGAAGCGCTTCTCGCCCAGCCCGGCACCGCGCCGGAGCTCAAGCAACTCTACGAAGACATCCGCACCCGCGAAGCCCAGGCCGTGGCCACCACGCAGCGCATCGTGGCCCTGTCCGGCGCGGGCGATGCCGCCGCGCGCACCGTGCTCTGGGGCGAGGCCAAGCCACAATACGTGCAGTGGCTGGCCTCCATCAACCGGCTCATTGACTTTGAAGAAGCGCGCATCCGTTCGGAAAACGCGGTGGCGCTGGAGCAGGCGCGGGGCTTTCTCGCCGTCATGCTGACCGCGCTGGTCATGGCCCTGGGCGTGAGCGCGCTGGTGGCCTGGGCCGTGTCGCGCAGCCTGCTGGGGCAGCTGGGTGCCGAGCCGCTGGCGCTGGCGAGCCTCGCGGGCCGCGTGGCCTCGGGCGACCTGAGCCCCCTGGCCGGCGCCGCGACGGCGCGGCCCGGCAGCGTGCTGGCCTCGCTGGGTGGCATGCAGCAGAACCTGGCCGCCGTGGTGGCGCAGGTGAGCGCGGCATCGCAGCAGGTCAGCCATGGCTCGGTCGAGATCGCCCAGGGCAACCACGGCCTGCTGCAGCGCACGGAGGAGCAGGCACAACACCTGCAGCAGACCACGGCGTCGATGGAGCGCATGACCGAATCGGTCAATGGCAATGCCGAATCGGCCCGCCAGGCCGCGCAGCTGGCGCGGTCGGCCAGCGCCGCCGCCGGCAAAGGCGGCACGGTGGTGGGCGAGGTGGTGGCCACCATGGACGCGATCACGGCCAGTTCCAGCCAGATCGCCGACATCATTGGCGTGATCGACGGTATCGCCTTCCAGACCAACATCCTGGCGCTCAATGCGGCCGTGGAAGCGGCCCGTGCCGGCGAGCAGGGCAAGGGCTTCGCCGTGGTGGCCAGCGAGGTGCGCAGCCTCGCGCAGCGCAGCGCCCAGGCGGCCCGCGAGATCAAATCGCTCATCGACCAGAGCGTGGCGCGCGTGGGCGAGGGCGCCCGCCAGGTGGCTCAGGCCGGCTCGGCCATGACGGACATCGTCGAACAGGTCGAGCGGGTGACACAGCTCATCGCCGGCATCGACGAGGCCACCGCCCAGCAGGCGCGCGGCATCGCATCGGTGGGCCAGGCTGTCACGCAGCTCGACGGCGCCACCCAGCAGAACGCGGCCATGGTCGAGCAAAGCGCGGCGGCGGCGCACGACCTGCAGCGGCAGGCCGCCCATCTGGCGCAGGTGGTCAGCGTGTTCAAGCTGGAGCAGGGCGGCGCTGGCGCTTGAGCCTTTGGTTCTGAGCACATGCCCATTCGATCGTTGGCGGGTGGGCATCGGGCACGTACGATCGAAGGCTTTTCCTCCTCAAGGTATTTTTCGTGAACAAGCGTTCCCTTCTTCAGTCCACCCTCGCCCTGTCCGCCGCCGCTCTCTTCATGCAGGGTGCGCTGGCGCAGGACAAGCCCATCAAGGTCGGCGTGACGGCCGGCCCGCACGCGCAGATCATGGAACACGTCAAGAAGATCGCCGAGAAGGACGGCCTGAAGATCCAGATCGTCGAATTCAGCGACTACGTGCAGCCCAACGCCGCGCTGGCCGCCGGCGACCTGGACGCCAACAGCTACCAGCACAAGCCCTACCTGGACGCGCAGGTGAAGGACCGGGGCTACAAGCTGGTTCCGGTGGGCTATACGGTCAACTTCCCCATCGGCCTCTATTCCAAGAAGGTCAAGAAGCTCGAAGAGCTGAAGGAGGGCGCTCGCTTCGGCATCCCGAACGATCCCACCAACGGCGGCCGCGTGCTGCTGGTGCTGCAGGACAAGGGCCTGATCAAGCTCAAGGACGGCGCGGGCCTCAAGGCCACGCCGCTCGATGTGGTGAGCAACCCCAAGAAGCTGCGCTTCGTGGAGCTGGACGCGGCCCAGCTGGCCCGCTCGCTGGACGACCTGGATGCCGCCGCTGTCAACACCAACTTCGCGCTGTCTGCGGGTCTGAATCCGGCCAAGGACGCCATCGCCCAGGAAAGCGCCAAGAGCCCCTACGTGAACGTCATCGCCGTGCGCGACGCCGACAAGGACAAGCCCTGGGTCTCCAAGCTGCTCAAGGCGTATCAGTCCGACGACACGCGCCGCTTCATCCAGACGGAATTCAAGGGCGCGGTGCTGGCCGGCTGGTAAGCGGCCGCGCCATCCCGTCCTGACGGGGCTTGCCGGCGCCGTGACACTGCCGGCGTCCCGCGTCGCCGCACGCCTGCCTGGCGCGCTTCCGGCAAGACCTGCCACGCAGGCTTTTCCCTGGGCAGGGCGAGGTGTGCATCTGCGGGCTCTGCGCAGGCGCTCAGGCCTTGGAAGACGGCCGCAGCATGCGCAGCCCGTTGCCCACCACCAGCAGGCTGGCGCCCATGTCGGCGAACACGGCCATCCACATCGTGGCCTGGCCGGCCAGCGCCAGGCCGAAGAACACGGCCTTGATGCCCAGCGCCAGGGCGATGTTCTGCAGCAGCACGGCTTGGGTGCGGCGCGAGAGGCGCACGGTCTCGGCCACGCGGCGCAGGTCGTCGTTCATGATGACCACGTCGGCGGTTTCCATGGCCACGTCGGTGCCGGCCGCGCCCATGGCGAAGCCGATGTCGGCGCGGGCCAGGGCGGGGGCGTCGTTGATGCCGTCGCCGGCCATGGCCGTGGGGCCGTGGCGCTGCTGCAGCGCGGCGATGGCGGTGAGCTTCTGTTCGGGCAGCAGGCCGGCCTGCACGTCGTCGATACCCGCCTCGCGCGCGGCGGCGTGGGCGGCTGCGGCATGGTCGCCGGTCAGCATGACGGGCACGATGCCCAGGGCGCGCAGCTCGGCCACGGCCTGCGCGGCCTGCGGGCGCACGGTGTCGGCCACGGCGAAGAGGGCGCGCACGGCGGTGGCGTCGGCCAGCAGGGTCACGCTGCGGCCGGCGGCTTCGTGCGCGGCGGCGGCGTCCTCCACCGCGGCAGTCCAGAGGCCGCGCTCTTCGGCCATGCGGCGGTTGCCCAGCAGCCAGGTGGCGCCCGCGATGCGGCCGGTGACGCCCCGGCCGGGCAGGGCGGTGAAGTCCTCCACCGGCAGGGGGGTGCCTGCCGCGCCCGGCGCGGCCAGGCCCGCGGCGATGGCCAGCGAGACGGGGTGGTCCGAGCGCCCGGCCAGTGCGGCGGCCACGTCTGCGGCGCCGTCATGGCCGAAGACGTGACTGCCCACCAGCACCGGGCGGCCGGCGGTCACCGTGCCGGTCTTGTCGAAGGCCACGGCGCGCAGGCTGCGGGCCTGCTCCAGCCAGCTGCCGCCCTTGATGAGAATGCCGCGCCGCGCGGCTGCCGCCAGCCCGCTGACCACGGTGACGGGCGTGGAGAGCACCAGCGCGCAGGGGCAGGCGATGACCAGCAGCACCAGCGCGCGGTAGATGGCGTCCAGCCAGGCCCAGCCCAGCAGCAGCGGCGCACCCACGGCCACGGCGGCGGCCATGATGAAGATGGCGGGCGTGTAGATGGCGGCGAAGCGGTCCACCAGCCGCTGGGTGGGCGCGCGCGTGGCCTGGGCTTCTTCCACGGCGCGGATGATGCGGTCCAGCGTGGTCTGGCCGGGCGCGGAGGTCACGCGCAGCTGCAGTTCGGCCTGCGCGTTGAGCGTGCCGGCGAAGAGGCCATCGCCGGGCGCCTTGTCCACGGCCAGGCTCTCGCCCGTGACGCTGGATTCATCGACCGCGCCGCGGCCGGCCGTCACCACGCCGTCGAGCGGCACGCGCGCGCCGGGGCGCACGCGCACGGTGGCGCCCACGGGCACGTCGCCCGCGGCCACGGTGCGCCACTGGCCGTCCGCGCCCAGCAGCTCGGCCTGCTCGGGGCTGAGCGCCAGCAGCGCGCCGATGGCGTTGCGCGCGCGGCCCACGGCGCCGTCCTCGATGCGTTCGGCCAGGGCGTAGAGCGCCATCACCATCGCCGCCTCGGGCCACTGCCCGATCAGGAAGGCTCCGGTGACGGCCACTGCCATCAGCGCACTGATGCCCAGCTGCCCGCGCAGCACCGAGCGGATGCCGCTGCGGTAAATGCCCAACCCCGCGAGCAGGATGGCACCTGCGGCTACCGCCATGCCGGCCACGCGCCAGGCCGTGGTGTCCGGGCCCAGCAGGTGCAGCAGTTCGGCGGCCGTGGCCGCCACCAGCGCTGCGGCCAGGCGGCCCCAGCCGGGCAGTGCGCCGTGGTCGTGGCCCTCATGGTCGCTGTGATCGTGGCCGTGGTCGTCGGCCGCGGCGTGATCGTGGCTGTGGCTGGGCGCAGCCGGCGGGGTGGCACGGGGGGCGGCGGTCGGTGCGGAGCAGGTGCCGCCGCAGCAGGCGATGTCGATGCGCGGCGGGGTGCTAGCGGCGCGGGCGGGGGATGGGCGGGTGGCCTCGGTCATGGCAGGGTGAATCCTCTCTGGTGGGCCCGCTTCCGGCAGGCCATGCCATGATTGAAAACCTTGAAGCCACTCGAAGGTCAAGCCATGTCCACGCCAAGCCCCCACTACCGTATCGGCGACGCCGCCCGCCTCTCGGGCGTGTCGGCCGCCAATATCCGCTACTACGACAAGGAAGGCCTGCTGCCCGCCCAGGCCCGAGCCGAGAACAGCTATCGGCTCTATGGCGACGACGACGTGCATCGCCTGCGCTTCATCCGCCTGTGCCGCGCCATGGACATGTCGCTGGACGAGGTGCGCTCGCTGCTGGCGCTGGACGTGCATTCCGAGGAAGATGGCCATGCCGCCTGCGCCACGCTGGACGGGCACCTGAGCCACGTCCGCACGCGGCTCGACGAGCTGCGCGTGCTGGAGTCCGAGCTGCTCTCGCTGCGCGGGCGCTGCAACGGCCAGGGCGCGCAGTGCCGCGTGATCGAGGCGCTGCACGAACGCGCCGACGCCCAGCCCGCGCCTCCGCCCGTGCCGGCCAGCCGCCGGCATGTGTGATGCGGCGTGGCGGCGGGTGGCTTGCAATCTGCTCTGAAAGTGATAGCTGCCTGCCCAGATGGATCAGGCGCTATCGCCTGATTTGTTACCTTTTTTCGCAGTGCTGCCCCTATCATCGGCCCGATGACGACCCGCTCCGCGCCCCTTGTGCCCCTGAGCCTTGCCGAACGCATCGGCCGGGGCGTGCGGCTGCGGGCGCTGGCCTGGTGGCGCACCGTCCATCTGGCGGCGGTGGTGGCGGTGCTGGTGCTCTCGCCCTCGAGCTGGGGCCGTGCGGCGCGCTGGCGCGTGGCGCGGCATGTGGTGCAGGGCACCGTTCCCATCCTGTTCGGCTTCACGGTCCTGGCGGCACTCATCAGCCTGGTCATCACGCGCATCGTGGTCGTCACCGCGCAGAGCTACGGCCTCTCGCGCTATGCGCTGGAGATGGTCATCCGCGTGCTGGTGCTGGAGCTGATCCCGCTCACCGCTTCGCTTTTCGTGGCACTGCGCGCCACCATCCCCAACGGCACGCAGATGGCGCTGCTGCGCCAGTCCGGCCGCTTCGACACGCTGCGCGGCCGTGGCGCCGACCCGGTGCGCGTGGAGATCCTGCCGCGCGTGGTGGCGGGCGTCTATGCCAGCATCACCCTGGCGGCGCTCTCCTGCGTGGTGGCCGTGGTCACCACCTATCTGGCCGTGTATGGCTTCACTGTGGCCGAACTGGCGGGGTACACCCGCATGTTCGGGCAGGTATTCACCCCGCAGATCACCCTGGTGTTTGCACTCAAGACGCTGTTCTTCAGTCTCGCGGTGGCGCTCATTCCGATGGCCTCGGGCCTCTACGAAAGCGGGGACGCGCGCACTGCCATGCAGCCCGCGTCCGAGCTGGGCGGCCTCGCGCGCATGTTTGCCGTGCTGCTCTTGATCGAGGTCACGTCCCTGGTGGGCAACTATTACTGAAGAAGACAACCCCTTTCCCGCGATGAACCGCCCCACCGATCCCCTCGTGCCACCTTCGCCGCCCGAGCCCGCCGATGACCTGCTGCTGCGCCCGGTCGCCCATCTGGAGCGCAAGGCCGCCGCGTTGCTGGCGCTCACGCTCGCCCTCATCGTGGGCGCGGCGCTCTACCTGATGTATGCGCGCGGCGTGTTCGAACCCACGCAGCGGCTGGTGCTCACGGCTGACGATTCCGAGGGCGTGGTGGTGGGCATGGACATGACCTTTTCCGGCTTTCCGATCGGCCGGGTGCGCAGCATCGAGCTGGCGCCCGACGGCAATGTGCGCATCGCCATCGACGTGGCCCGTCGCGACGCTCACTGGCTGCGCGAATCCAGTGTCTTCACCCTGGTGCGCGGCATCGTGGGCGGCACCACCATCAAGGCCTACAGCGGCATCCTGTCAGATCCGCCGCTGCCTGACGGCGCCCAGCGCCCGGTGCTGCGCGGCGACGCCACGGCCGAGATCCCGCAGCTGATGGCCTCCGCCCGCGAACTCATGGGCAACCTCAGCGCCATGACGGCCGAAGGGTCGCCCCTTAACGGCACCGTAGGCCAGGTGCGTACGCTGAGCGAGCGGCTCAATGCTCCGGGCGGGGCGCTGGGCGTGCTGATGGGCAGCGAGGCCGATGCCAAAAAGATCAGCCAGACCCTGGACCGTACCAACCAGCTGCTGGCCCGCATCGACGCCATGGCCGCCAAGGCCGATCGGCAGGTGTTCGGCGCGGGGGGCGACCCCGGCCTGGTGCCTGAGGTGCGCGCTGCCGTGGTGCAGCTCAATGGCTTGCTGGCCGACACGCGCCAGAGCCTGAAGAAGGTCGATGTCGTGCTGGCTGAAGCCCAGGCCATCGGCGCCAACACCCGCGAAGCCACCACCGACCTGGGTACCCTGCGCGCCGAGGTGGAGGCCAGCCTGCGCAAGGTCGAAGGCCTGGTGAACGACGTCCAGCGCAAATGGCCTTTCGCGCGCGAAACCGAATTGAAGCTGCCATGACCCTGCCCAGGCACCTCGCCGTCATCACCCTGGCGCTGTTGGCCGGCTGTGCCAGCCGCCCGCCCGCACCCGACTGGGCCCTGAACGCCCACGATGCCGCGGCCCGCGCCACCGAGGCCTATCTGTCGGGCGACAGCCGAGTGGTCGATCTGGAATGGTCGCGCGCCCGCGCCGAAGTGGCCCGCACCGGCCGGCTCGACCTACTGGCCCGCGTAGAGCTGCTGCGCTGCGCGGCGCAGCGGGCGGCGCTCGACCTGCAGCCCTGCGCCGCCTTCGAGGCCCTCCGCCCCGACGCGCAGCCGCCCGAGCGCGCCTATGCCGATTACCTGGCCGGCCACCTGGCGCCGGCCGACGCGGCGCTGCTGCCGCCGGCCCAGCGCCAGGCGGCGCAGGCGGCCCGGACAGGCGCCATCGCCAGCATCGACGACCCGCTCGCGCGTCTGGTGGCCTCATCGGTCGCCGTTCAGGCCGGGCGCAGCGACGACACCGTGCTGGCTGCTGCGGTCGATGCGGCTTCGGCCAGGGGGTGGCGCCGGCCGCTGCTGGCGTGGCTGGGCCTGCGTGCCCGAGAGGCAGCGGAGCGCGGTGATGCGGGACTTGCCGCAGCACTGCAGCGCCGCATCGCTGTGGTGCAGGGCCGGGGCACCCCGCAAGGGCCCTGATCGGAAGCCTGTCGACGCAAAAAAGCCGCCTGCAAGGGCGGCTGTGTCGTCGGAGCGGCGGCAGGTGCGTTGGAGCCGTCGCAGACGCGCTCCCTGCTTCGAGTGAGCCCCCGCGTTTCAGCGCCTCATTCGATCAGGTCGGATGGCAGGATGCTGTCCAGATGGCTGGGGAGGCTGACCATCGAATCGGCCGCCTGCACCGCCTGTTCTGGCACCAGGGTCATGGCCGTCGCCGCAACGGCCAGCATGACGGTTACGGCAAAGGCGCCGAATGCGTTGAACGCGCGGATTCCAGAGGAGACGTGGCGTTTCATGGCAGTTGTCCTGGGTTGCGATGTAGGGTGTGGAAGACGCCTGCAGTGCGCTGTGGCGTGTATCAATTAAACGCCCCAAACATGCCCAAAGTTGTCGGACAAATGGCCTGGGACACGTGCGATGACCACCGTTACTTCTGTTTGCGAAGCCGCCGCGAATGCGCGCAAAACCAGCCCGCGCGAGGAGCGCTCCGCGTGCCTGGCCATCAGCGTGCCAGGGCGCGTGCCAGTGCCGAGGCTGTCAACGCCTGCGAGGCCGGCCAGGCGTCCGCCGCTTCGCCGTGCCTCCAGCAGGCGCGCAGCGCCGCGTTGAAGGCCGCATCGGCCGTGCCTTCGGGCATGGCGGCCAGCACGGCGCCGAGCAGGCCGGCCAGCACGTCCCCGGTGCCGCCCGTCGCCAGCTGCCCATTACCCGTGGGGTTGATGCGGGGCTCCTGTCCAGGCGACGCCACCACGCTGCCCGATCCCTTGAGCACCACGGCGCAGCGATAGCGGCTGGCCAGTTCTTGGGCGGCCTGCAGGCGGTCGGCCTGGACGCTGCCGGTGTCCGAGTTCAGCAGGCGCGCCGCTTCCAGCGGATGGGGTGTGATGACGGTGGCTCCGCTACCTATCCCATCGGCTCGGCGGCAGAGCTGATCTTGCAGCGCCGGGTCTTCGGCCACCGCGTTGAGCGCATCGGCATCCAGCACCAGCCGCAGCGATCGCCGCAGCACCTCGGGCAGCACGGCGCGCACGGCATGGCCGCCGCCGCAGCCGCATACGACGGTGGCTTGCTCCAGCACCAGTGCATCGAACCGGCGCAGCATGCATTCGGGCTGCAACAGATCGGCCTGCAGGACCCCGCCATCCAGCAGGCTGAGCATGACCCGGCCCGCGCCACCGTGCAGCGCCGCCGATGCGGCGAGCAGGGCGGCGCCCGTCATGCCCATGCCGCGCGCCGAAAGCCCTTCGCCCCCGATCACGGCCACATCGCCGTGGCTGCCCTTGTGGCTGGCATGGGCGCGGGTGCGGGGCCTGGCCGGTGCGGAAAGCCAGGCGGCGGGAGGCTCCTGCAGCGAGGCGGCTCCCAGATCGTCGAACCAGACCGTGCCCGCCTCGTCGCGGCCCAGGCCGGTGAAAAGGCCGGGGTGCAGCGTGAGCAGCGACAGCGTCTGCCGGGGTGATGCGGGCGGCCTGTGGGCGGCATCAGGCGCCAGTCCGGGCGCGAACTGGCCCGTGTCCGCGATCAGGCCGGAGGGCACATCCACGCACAGCACGGGCGCCGTACTCGTGCGCAGCCGGCGCAGCAAGTGCAGGAGATCGGCCTGGGGCGCGCGGCCCTGCCGGCTGGCGCAGAGACCGATGCCCAGCAGTGCGTCGATGCAAAGGTCGTACGGGCCGAGGTCGGAGGGGGCGTCTTCCTGGAACAACACCCCGGCATCGCGGGCGCGCTGCCAGGAGGCGAGAGCGTCAGCCGGCGCGGTGTCGGGCCGGCCGGTCCAGCTCACCACCACCCGGCGGCCGGCCTGGTGCAGGAGGGCCGCGGCTTCCAGCCCGTCGCCACCGTTGTTGCCGGCCCCGCAGGCCAGCCAGATGGTGCCGGCATGCGGGGCAATGGCCTCGGCCAGCCGAGCCACCGCCGCACCGGCGCGCTGCATCAGCGTATGAGGGGCCGAGAGGCGGATGGCCGCAGCCTCCAGGCGCCTGGTAGCGGCCGTGTCGTGCAGCGGATGGGGGCGGTCGAAGGCAAGGCGCTGGAGCATGCGGCCATTGTGGCGCGTGCGGCCGCTGATGCCTGTCGGATGCTTTGCGAATCGGTCAGAAGCGGCGCAGCGCCAGCGCCTGCACGTCGACGGCCGGCGCGCGCTGCGCCAGAAGGTCTGCCAGCACGCGGGCGCTGCCGCAGGCTTGAGCCCAGCCGGCTGCGCCGTGACCCGCGTTCATCCACACGCCCGGCACGCCGCTGGGGCCGAGCACC
Organism: Paracidovorax sp.; assembly: GCF_057642795.1. Classification (NCBI taxonomy): domain Bacteria; kingdom Pseudomonadati; phylum Pseudomonadota; class Betaproteobacteria; order Burkholderiales; family Comamonadaceae; genus Paracidovorax; species Paracidovorax sp. The sequence continues at coordinate 457,317 of NZ_JBXYZY010000021.1, read as the reverse complement.
GGCGCTCCGTCAGGCAGCGTCGGCCGAGCGCCGCGCCAGACCTGCACCTGGGGCGATGAGAGTTGGGTTCCGCCCGGAAACCAGCCCGATAGCGTGTGGTAGAGCCGCTGCAGCGTCGGCTCGTGGTGGATGGCGCCGTGGCGGCCCAGCTCGGCCCCCCCGGATACGCGGACGCGCTGGCCCTGGCGCGTGATGGTCACGCGGTGCAGCGGGTCGATCACGGCACCCTGCGGCGCGTGGTATTCATCGCGCAGCGGTGCGCTGATCGAATAGCCATGCACTCCTCGCATGGGCAGTGGCACGCCCAAGGGGTGCAGCAGCCTGGCGCTCGCCATGCCTGCGCAGACGACGACGGCATCCCATCGGTGCAGCTCGCCTGCGGCGGCTCCGGCCATCCGCAGCCCGACGGGAGAACGCGTGATAGCGTCCACGCGTGAATGGAACTGAAAGCGTGCTCCCATCTCCTGGGCGGCGTGGCGCAGCATCTGGGCAAACAGGCGGCAGTTGCCGGCTTCGCCATCGGGCGCATGGAGCGCTCCGGCCAGCGGGACCTCGGCGCTCAGGCCGGGCTCGATCAGGCGAGCCGTATCGGCATCGACCAGGTTCACGGTGACGCCCGCATCCCGCAGCACCTGCAGGGCAGGCTGCATCAGCGAATCCGCTTCCTGCTCGGTGCGCAGCAGCACGAGCGTGCCGCGACTGCTTTCGGGGTCGAGTTCCATGTCGGCGGCGATCTGCCGCGTGCGCTCCAGGCTGTATTGGCCCAGCCGTGCCAGCGCGGCCAGCCGGTCGGGCGCCGCAGGGGAGCGGGCGGCTTTCCGCCATCGCCAGAGCCAGGCCAGCGCCGCCCGGCCGCCGCCTGCCAGCCGCAGCGTCGCGTTTGCGCCGAGCATCTGCCGGTAAAGCGGCCCGCCCATGCCGGGCACGGTCCAGGGTATGAGCAGGGAAGGGGCCAGCAGGCCGGGTGTGGCGAAGCTCGACTCTTCGGCGGCGGCGCTGCGTTGTTCGAAAACGGTGACGGAATGGCCGTCTCGGGCCAGTTCAAGGGCGGTGGCGGAGCCGACGATGCCGGCTCCGACGATGGCGATCTGCATAGGGACGCGATTATCCGCCGGGCCGCCTGTCTATGGGCGCCTTCAGCTATTGTTTTGGTAGTGGGGCAGGTGGGCCTGGCGTGGACCGCCGCGACGAGTGGGCCGTGGCGCTGTGCTAGAATCTCAGGGTTTTGCCGAGGATTGCGGGCCGATGGGGCCTGCTGCCAGAGGCAAGACGAATCGCAAACCAGTCCTCCCAAGGTGTCGCTCTTCCATGTGCCGTGCAGGCCGTGGGCGCGAATGTCGGGGCTGGATTTTAGACCTAACCTTTTGGAGTATTCCTATGTCCGTCACCATGCGCGAAATGCTGGAAGCCGGTGTCCACTTCGGTCACCAAACCCGTTTCTGGAACCCCAAGATGGCTCCGTACATCTTCGGCCATCGCAACAAGATCCACATCATCAACCTGGAAAAGTCGCTCCCGATGTTCCAGGAGGCGCAAAAGTTCGCCAAGCAACTGGCTGCCAACCGCGGCACGATCCTGATGGTCGGCACGAAGCGCCAAGCTCGCGAAATCCTCGCTACTGAAGCTCAGCGCGCAGGCGTGCCTTTCGTGGACCAGCGCTGGCTGGGCGGCATGCTGACCAACTTCAAGACCGTCAAGACCTCCATCAAGCGCCTGAAGGACATGAAGGCTCAGCTCGAAGGCGGCCTGGACAGCCTGAGCAAGAAGGAACAACTGACGTTCACCCGCGAAATCGAGAAGCTCGAGCGTGACATCGGCGGTATTCAAGACATGAACGCTCTGCCTGACGCCATCTTCGTCATCGACGTCGGCTTCCACAAGATCGCCATCGCAGAAGCCAAGAAGCTGGGCATCCCGCTGATCGGTGTGGTGGACTCCAACCACTCGCCCGAAGGCATCGACTACGTGATCCCCGGTAACGACGACTCGGCCAAGGCCGTGACGCTGTACGCCCGTGGCATCGCCGACGCCATCATCGAAGGCCGCGCCAACGCCGTGAACGACGTGGTCAAGGCTGTGGCGAAGGAAGGCTCGGATGAATTCGTGGAAGTGGAAGAAACCGCTGCCTAAGGTCCCGGCCGCGCGACGACGTCGCGAATGAAAGCGGGGCTTTTGTGAGCCCCCTTTTTTTTAGCCTTTTAGTCTGTAACGAACCGAACGAAACTGGAGAGAATCGATGGCTGCAATTACCGCAAGCATGGTCGCTGAACTGCGCGCGAAGACCGATGCCCCGATGATGGAATGCAAGAAGGCCCTGACTGAAGCCGACGGCGACCTGGCCAAGGCCGAAGAGCTGCTGCGCGTCAAGCTGGGCACCAAGGCCGGCAAGGCTGCCGCCCGCATCACCGCTGAAGGCGTGGTCGCCAGCTTCATCGACGGCACGACCGGTGGCCTGATCGAAGTCAACAGCGAAACCGACTTCGTCAGCAAGAACGACAGCTTCATCGGCCTGGCCAAGGCTGCCGCCGAACTGGTCGCCAAACACAACCCCGCCGACGTGGAAGCCCTGGGCGCGCTGCCCTACAGCCAGGACGGCTTCGGCCCCACGCTGGAAGAAGTGCGCAAGGGCCTGATCGGCAAGATCGGCGAGAACATGTCGTTCCGCCGCTTCAAGCACTTCTCGGGCGCCAAGCTGGCTTCCTACCTGCACGGCACGCGCATCGGCGTGGTCGTCGAGTTCGAAGGCGATGAAACCGCTGCCAAGGACGTGGCCATGCACATCGCCGCCATGAAGCCCGTGGCCCTGACCAGCGCCGACGTGCCTGCCGAGCTGATCGCCAAGGAGCGCGCCGTTGCCGAAGGCAAGGCTGACGAAGCCAACAAGGAACTGATCGCTGCCGGCAAGCCTGCGCAAAGCGCGGAAATCACCGCCAAGCGCATCGACGGCGCCGTTCAGAAGTACCTGAAGGAAGTCTCGCTGGCCGACCAGGTCTTCGTGAAGGCCGCTGACGGCAAGCAGACCGTGGCGCAGATGCTCAAGGCTGCCAACACCACGGTCAAGGGCTTCACCCTGTACGTCGTGGGCGAAGGCATCGAGAAGAAGGTGGACGATTTCGCAGCTGAAGTGGCTGCCCAGGTCGCTGCCGCCAAGTCCGCCGCCTGATCGGCGTTCCGGTTCCAACCCCCTTCCAGAAACCCGCATTGCCTCACGGAGAAACCCTCATGACCCTCGCCGCTCCAGCCCATAAGCGCATTCTGCTCAAGTTGTCTGGAGAGGCCCTCATGGGGGACGATGCTTTCGGCATCAACCGCGCCACCATCGTCCGCATGGTCGAAGAGATCGCTGAAGTCACCCGCATGGGTGTGCAGGTGGCGGTGGTGATCGGCGGGGGCAACATCTTCCGTGGGGTGGCAGGCGGCTCGGTCGGAATGGACCGGGCTACGGCCGACTACATGGGCATGCTGGCAACGGTCATGAATGCCCTGGCGCTGGCCGATGCCATGGACAAGCAAGGCCTCACGGCCCGCGTGATGTCCGCCATCGCGATCGAGCAGGTGGTCGAGCCCTACGTGCGCCCCAAGGCGCTGCAGTATCTGGAAGAGGGCAAGGTGGTGGTGTTCGCCGCCGGAACCGGCAACCCCTTCTTCACGACCGACACGGCCGCCGCGCTGCGCGGCGCCGAGATCGGTGCCGAGGTCGTTCTCAAGGCGACCAAGGTGGACGGCGTTTATACGGCCGACCCGATGAAAGACCCGTCCGCGACGCGCTACACGAAGCTGTCGTTCGACGAAGCCATGTCCCGCAATCTGGGCATCCTGGATGCGACGGCTTTCGCGCTGTGCCGCGACCAGAAGCTGCCCATCCGCGTCTTCTCCATCGTCAAGCACGGCGCCCTGAAGCGCGTCGTCATGGGTGAAGACGAAGGCACGCTGGTGTACGCTTGAAGACCGGCTCCGCACTGCGCGTGCGGGCCCATGCAAGGAACACAACATGACCATCGCCGACATCAAGAAGAACATGGAAGCCAAGATGGACCAGTCCATCTCGGCCTTCAAGAACAATCTCTCCAAGATTCGCACCGGCCGCGCCAATCCAGCGCTGCTCGACTCGGTGCAGGTCGAGTATTACGGCTCGTTCGTGCCACTGTCGCAGGTGGCCAACGTGTCGCTCATCGATTCGCGCACCATCAGCGTCCAGCCCTGGGAAAAGGGGATGGGCGCCAAGATCGAGAAGGCCATCCGCGAAAGCGACCTGGGCCTGAACCCGGCGTCCATGGGCGACCTGATCCGTGTGCCCATGCCCCCCATGAGCGAAGAGCGCCGCAAGGAAATGACCAAGCTGGTGCGCAATGAGGGCGAGAGCGCCAAGGTGGCCGTGCGCAACCTGCGCCGCGACGCCAACGAAGGCGTGAAGAAGCTGGTCAAGGACAAGCTGGCCTCGGAAGACGAGCAAAAACGCTCGGAAACCGACATCCAGAAGGTCACCGACAAGCACATCGCAGAAATCGATTCCCTGGTCGCCGCCAAGGAACAGGAAATCATGGCGGTCTGACCGACCGCTTCGATGCGATTCGCCCGTTCTTTGAGTAGGGACGTTGATTCCATGCCTTCACCTTCGGCCGCCGTCCCCGCGCATATCGCGATCGTGATGGACGGCAACGGTCGCTGGGCTACGCGCCGATTCCTGCCCCGTCTCGCCGGGCATCGGCAGGGCGTGGAATCGCTGCGCCGTTGCGCCCGAGCCTGCGTCGATCGCGGCGTGGCCGTACTCACCGTGTTCGCCTTCTCGTCCGAGAACTGGAACCGCCCGGTCGACGAGGTCTCTGGCTTGCTGGATCTCACCGGCCGTGCGCTCGCGCGCGAAGTCCCGCACCTGCTCAAGGATGGGGTGCGCGTGCACTTCGTGGGCAATAAGGGAGCGCTGTCTGAAAAGGTGCGCCAGAGCCTGAGCGCCGCGGAGTCCGCCACGGCCCACAATACGCGCCTGATCATGAACGTGTGCTTCAACTACGGTGGGCGCTGGGACATCGCGCAGGCTGCCGCCACGCTGGCGGCGCGGGGTGAGGCCATCACCGAAGCCAGCCTGCACACGACCATGGGGTTGGCCCACGTGCCGGATCCGGATCTCGTCATCCGCACGGGGGGTGAGATGCGCATCAGCAACTTCCTGCTTTGGCAGGCGGCCTATTCCGAGTTGTACTTCAGCGATCGCCTTTGGCCCGACTTTGATGAAGAGGCGCTGGACGAGGCGATCGCCGCCTTCAATCAACGGGAGCGACGATTCGGGCGGACTTCCGCGCAGGTCGTTGGGGCCAATGCGCAGGCCGGCGTGCTGGGCGGGTGAGCCTTCGAGCGCTCCTCCGACAGATCTTCTCTTCACCCACATTCAAGGGCCTTCCATGCTCAAACAGCGTGTCATCACGGCCTTGGTACTGCTGGCCATTCTGCTGCCGGCCTTGTTCTATCCGTCTTCCGTTCCGTTCACCGTGGTCGTGCTTGCGCTGATGGGCGCCGGTGCCTGGGAGTGGGCGAGGCTTAATGGCATCCACGGCGCTGGCGCCTTGGGGCTGGGCGCCGTCTGCGTGGCGATGTGCGGCCTGACCTGGGCATCGGGCGGGCTGTTGCAGCCTCATCCCTGGCTCTGGGCCATCGGCGGCGCGGCATGGGTGCTGGGCTCGGCCTGGCTGCTGCATGCCGGCGTGGCCGGCTGGCCGCGCGTGCCGCGTGCCCTGCGCCTCGTGGGCGGCCTGCTCGCCCTCTGGATGGCCTGGGTGGCGGTGGTGCAGGCCCGCATGGCGGGCATCAATTTCCTGATGTCCATCCTGATGTTGGTCTGGGTGGCCGACATCTTTGCGTATTTCGCCGGCCGCACCTTCGGCCTGCGCTTCACGCGGCGCAAGCTCGCGCCCGCCATCAGTCCCGGCAAGAGCTGGGAAGGGGCCTGGGGCGGCATGGCCGGCGTGCTGGTGCTGGCCTTCGCCTGGGTGGCGGCCGATGCCCGCTTCCAGGCTGCTGTGCCCAGCCTCTATACCCGCCTGGCCGCGCCCGGCTGGTGGATGCTACTGATCGGCGCACTTTTCATGGCGGCCATGAGTGTGGTCGGTGATCTGGTGGAGTCGCTCATCAAGCGCAGCGCTGGCGTCAAGGACAGCAGCGCGCTGCTGCCGGGTCACGGCGGCGTACTCGACCGAGTAGATGCGCTGCTGCCCACGCTGCCTTTGGCCATGATGCTTTCTCACTTTGCTTTTGCATGAAACAACGCCTCACCGTTCTGGGATCGACGGGCTCCATCGGTACCAGTACGCTCGACGTGGTGGCCCGGCACCCGGACCGCTACGAAGTCTTCGCCCTGAGCGCTGCCACGCAGGTGGAGCAGATGCTGGCGCAGTGCGCGCGCTACCAGCCCCGCTTTGCCGTGATGGCCAGCGCCGAGCACGCCCGCCTGCTGGCCGACAAGTTGCAGGCCAATGGGCTGTCCACGCAGGTGATTCAAGCGCCTGATGCTCTTGAAACGATAGCATCCCATGCCGAGGTCGATCTCGTCATGGCGGCGATCGTGGGTGCGGCAGGGCTGGCCCCGTGCCTGGCCGCCGCGCGCGCGGGCAAGCGCCTGCTGCTGGCCAACAAGGAAGCGCTGGTGGTGGGCGGCGAGGTGTTCATGTCCGCAGTTAAGGCCGGCGGCGCCACCTTGCTGCCCATCGACAGCGAGCATTCGGCCATCTTCCAGAGTCTTCCGGAAGACGCATCCACCTGGGCGCGCCGTATCGACCACGTGCTGTTGACTGCCTCCGGCGGCCCGTTCCGAGCGCGAGAGCCGGGCACGCTGCGAGGTGTCACGCCCGAAGAGGCATGCGCACACCCCAATTTCTCGATGGGGCGCAAGATCTCGGTCGATTCGGCCACCATGATGAACAAGGCCCTCGAAGTGATCGAGGCGCGATGGCTCTTTGATCTGGCGCCCGAGCAGATCAAGGTCGTCATCCATCCGCAGCAGATCATCCACTCGATGGTGCAGTTCGTCGATGCATCCATCATCGCCCAGCTGGGGACGCCCGACATGCGTGTGCCCATCGCCTGCGGCCTGGCCTGGCCCGAACGAATCGAAAGCGGCGCGGCCCGGCTGGACTTCGCTGCGCTGGCAGGGCTCACCTTCGAAGAAGCCGATGCCGTCCGCTTCCCCGGCCTGCACCTTTCCTGGCAGGCGCTGCGTTCGGTCCCCGGCACCACCGCCGTGCTGAACGCCGCCAACGAGGTGGCCGTGGAGGCTTTTCTGAGCCGTCGCATCCGCTTCGACCAGATCCATCAGCTCAACCTTGCAACTTTGGAGGCGGTGGTGCCCTCCAAGCCGGATTCGCTCGAAGCCCTGATGGCCCTGGATGCCCAGGCCCGCGGCGCTGCTCGCCTAGTGGCCGAGCGGCTGGCTCCGTCCCTCTGACTTTCGTTGGACAACATTCACATGCTGTTGACCTTGGTGGCTTTCGTCGTTGCGCTGGGACTGCTGATCGCAGTGCATGAATACGGCCACTACCGCGTCGCCGTGGCCTGCGGCGTCAAGGTGCTGCGCTTTTCCATCGGCTTTGGCAAGCCGTTGGTGCGCTGGCAGCCCAAGGGCTCATCCACGGAATTCGTGATCGGCGCCATTCCGCTGGGTGGCTACGTGCGCATGCTCGACGAGCGCGAGGCGCCCGTGCCGGAGGACGAGCGTCACCTGGCGTTCAATAACCAGCCCCTGCGTTCCCGCGCGGCCATCGTTGCCGCCGGTCCGATGGCCAATCTTCTGCTGGCCACGGCGCTTTATGCCGCCGTCAGCTGGCTGGGCGTGCAGGAGCCGAAAGCCTATCTGGCCAGCCCGGTGGCCGGCTCCGTGGCCGAGCGTGCCGGCCTGCAGGGCGGCGACCTGGTGCTGAGCGGTGCGCTGGATGGCGATGAGGCCGAGCCCGTGCGCTCCTTCGAAGACCTGCGCTGGCTGCTCACGCGTAGCGCCCTGGATGGCAACAATCTCCGGCTCGAAGTGCAGCCTGCATCGGGCACGGCTGCTCGTCAGTATGTGTTGGAACTGGCGCAGCTGGGGAGCCGCGAGGCCGATGCACAACTGTTCCGCAAGATCGGCATCATCGGGCCCTGGACGCGTCCCGTGCTGGGTGGCGTGATGCCCGGCGGCGCGGCCGAGCGGGCCGGTCTGCGCGAAGGCGACGTGGTGCAGCAGGTCGGCTCGGTGCCGGTGGTGGACGGCCAGCAGTTGCGCGACCTCATCCGGGCCTCCGTGCGCGATGCGCAGCCGCTGAAGCAGGGCTGGCGCATCGAACGCGGCGGCCAGTCGATGACGGTGCAGGTCACACCTGAAGTGCATCTGGACGGTGGGGTGCCCATCGGCCGCATCGCGGCCTACGTGGGAGCGCCGCCCCAGCTCGTTACCGTGCGCAGCGGTCCGTTCGAAGGGCTCTGGAAGGGCGTCACCCGCACTTGGGAGGTCTCGATGCTCACGCTCAAGATGATGGGGCGCATGGTGATCGGAGAGGCCTCTCTGAAGAACCTCAGCGGGCCGCTCACCATCGCCGATTACGCGGGTCGCTCCGCCAGCCTGGGACTGACCCAGTACCTGGCCTTCCTGGCGCTGATCAGCGTCAGCCTGGGCGTGCTGAACCTGCTGCCGCTGCCCGTCCTCGATGGGGGGCACCTGATGTATTATCTTTGGGAAGGCTTGACGGGCAAGGGCGTATCGGAAGCCTGGATGGATCGCCTGCAGCGCGGCGGTGTCGCAGTGCTGCTCCTGATGATGTCCATTGCCTTTTTCAACGATGTCACCCGCCTGTTTGGCTAACTTCCTGCCGCACCTGTCACGCAGCATCGGCTTCAGCTTCTTTTCATGAAAAAACACATCAATCGCATGGGCGTGCGCAGAGCGGTGGCCGTGGCCGCCATGATCCTGTCCGTCAACGCCGCCTGGGCGCTGGAACCCTTCAAGGTGCAGGACATCCGCGTCGAGGGCCTGCAGCGCGTGGAGCCCGGGACGATCTTCGCCTCGCTGCCATTGCGCGTGGGCGACGACTACAACGACGAGAAGGGGGCCGCCGCGATCCGTGCGTTGTTCGCCCTGGGCCTGTTCAAGGATGTGCGCCTGGAGGCTTCCGGCAACGTGCTGGTGGTGGTCGTGGAAGAGCGCCCCACCATCGCCGATGTCGAATTCGTCGGCACCAAGGAGTTCGACAAGGACACCCTCAAGAAGGCCATGCGCGACGTGGGCCTGGCCGAAGGCCGGCCTTACGACAAGGCCCTGGCCGATCGCGCCGAGCAGGAGCTCAAGCGCCAGTACCTGAACAAGAGCCTCTACGGCGTCGATGTGGTCACCACGCTCACGCCCATCGAGCGCAACCGCGTGAACCTCACCTTCACGGTGACTGAAGGCGAACCTGCGAAGATCAAGGACATCCGCATCGTCGGCGCCAAGGCGTTCAGCGAATCCACGCTCAAGGGACTGTTTGACCAGGACACCGGTGGCTGGCTCAGCTGGTACACCAAGTCCGATCGCTACTCGCGCGCCAAGCTCAATGCTGACCTCGAAACCCTGCGCTCGTACTACCTGTCGCGTGGCTACCTCGAATTTCGCATCGAATCCACGCAGGTCGCCATCTCGCCCGACAAGCAGGACATCACCATCACGATCAACGTGAACGAGGGTCAGAAATACGTGGTCTCCGGTGTCAAGCTGGAAGGCAACTACCTGGACCGCGACGACGAGTTCAAGTCGCTGGTCACCATCCGCCCGGGCGAGCCCTACAACGCGGATACGGTGGCTGAAACCACGAAGGCCTTCACAGACCACTTCGCCAACTTCGGCTTTGCGTTCGCGCGTGTCGAAGCAGTCCCCGAGATCGACCGTGAGAATAACCGCGTGGCCCTGGTGGTACGGGCCGAGCCGTCACGTCGCGCCTATGTGCGCCGCATCAACGTGAGCGGCAACAACCGTACTCGCGACGAAGTGATCCGCCGAGAGTTCCGCCAGTACGAGGCCTCCTGGTATGACGGCGACAAGATCAAGCTCTCGCGCGACCGGGTGGACCGGCTTGGCTATTTCACCGAAGTGAACGTCGAAACGCAGGAAGTGCCCGGCGCACCTGATCAGGTCGATCTGGTGATCAACGTGGCCGAGAAGCCCACGGGCTCCCTGCAACTGGGCGCAGGCTTTTCCAGCGCCGAGAAGATTTCGCTGTCGTTCAGCATCAAGCAGGAAAACGTCTTCGGCTCCGGCAATTACCTGGGCGTGGATGTCAACACCAGCAAGTACCGCCGGACCCTGGTTTTCAGCACCACCGACCCTTACTTCACCAAGGATGGTGTCTCGCGCACCCTGGATCTGTACTACCGAACCGACAAGCCCTATGAAGACCAGGGTGGCAACTACAAGCTGGTGACGGCGGGTACGAGCGTGCGTTTCGGTATCCCATTCAGCGAGACCGACACCGTGTTCTTCGGCGGCGGTTTGGAGCGGACCGAGATCAAGGCTGGCACCAACATTCCAGCCGCCTACCTGGCCTATTCGGACACTTACGGCGCCACCAGTTACGCCGTGCCGCTCACCGTCGGCTGGTCGCGCGACGACCGCGACAGTGCCCTGGCACCCAATTCGGGCCGCTATCAGCGCTTGAACTCCGACTGGTCGGTGGCGGGAGATGCCCGCTACGTCCGCGCCAACTACCAGGTGCAGCAGTACCTGCCGTTGAACAAGAAGTTCACTATCGCGCTGAATGGCGAACTGGGCTGGGGTTCCGGCCTGAACGGCCGCCCGTTCCCCGTGTTCAAGAACTATTATTCCGGCGGCCTGGGCTCCGTGCGTGGTTTCGACCAGGGCACGCTGGGCCCGCGCGACGTGACTGGCGCCTCTCTGGGCGGCCCCAAGAAGGTCACCTTGAACGCCGAGTTCATCGCACCATTCCCCGGCGCGGGCAACGACCGGACGCTGCGCGTCTTCACCTTCGTGGATGCGGGCAACGTCTACGGCGAAAACGACAAGGTGGATTTCGGCCAGATGCGGGTCTCCACTGGCCTGGGTCTGAGCTGGATCTCTCCGCTTGGTCCGCTGCGCCTCGCCTATGCACAGCCGGTGCGCAAGTTCGCCGGCGATAGAATCCAGAAACTGCAATTCCAGATCGGAACGTCTTTCTAATGAAATCTCTTTCCCGCCATATTCCTCTGGTCCTTCTGCTGGGCACGCTGTCCGCTGCAGTGCCAGCCCATGCCGACGATTTCAAGGCCGGGTTCGTGAACACCGACCGTATCTTCCGCGAGGCCAATACCGCCAAGGCGGCACAGACCAAGCTCGAGCAGGAGTTCTCCCGCCGCGAAAAGGACCTCGTTGATCAAGGCAACGCGCTGAAGGCCGCGACCGAGAAGTTCGAGCGCGATGCGCCCACGATGGCCGAGAGCCAGCGTACCGCTCGCCAGCGCCAGCTGGTTGATCAGGACCGCGACTTCCAGCGCAAGCGCCGCGAGTTCCAGGAAGACCTGAGCTCGCGCAAGAACGAGGAACTCAGCCAGGTGCTGGAGCGCGCCAACCGCGTGGTCAAGCAGGTTGCGGAAGCCGAAAAGTACGACGTGATTCTGCAAGAGGCCGTGTACATCAACCCCAAGTTCGACATCACCGACAAGGTGATCAAGGCTCTGAATGCCTCTTCGACTGGCAATGGTGCTGCGACCAAGTAACTCGGCCTGCCGGGCGGGTTTCCGCCCGTGAGCCTGACGCTTGGAAGCATCGTCGATGCGCTGGGCGGGACACTGGAAGCAGCCGATCGCGGGGTGGAAATCCTGCGTATCGCGCCGCTCGACTCTGCGGGGCCGGGCGATCTCTCTTTCCTGAACAACCCGCGATACCAGCCGCAACTGGCCGCCTCCCGGGCGGCCTGTGTCATTGTGGCTCCTGCCATGCGGGAAGCTGCCTTGTCGCGCGGCGCGTGCATCGTGACCGACGAGCCCTACGTGTATTTCGCCCGGGTGACACAGCTCTGGAAGCGTGCTCACGCCCAGCCGCTGCAGCAGGAGGGGGGTATCCATCCCTCCGCGGTGGTGGACGAAGCGGCCGAGGTGCATCCTTCCGCCACCATCGGCCCGCTGTGCGTGGTCGAGCGCGGTGCGATCATTGGTGCGCAGACGGTGCTGAAGTCGCGGGTGACGGTGGGCGAGGGCTGCCACATCGGTGAGCGCTGCCTGATCCATCCCGGTGTCGTGATCGGCGCGGATGGCTTCGGGTTTGCCCCGCAGCGCGGCCAGTGGGTCAAGATCGAGCAGCTGGGGGCGGTGCGCATCGGCGACGATGTGGAAATCGGCGCCAACACCTGCATCGACCGCGGTGCGCTGGAAGACACGGTGATCGAAGAGGGCGTCAAGCTCGACAACCTGATCCAGATCGCGCACAACGTGCGCATCGGGCGGCATACGGCCATGGCCGGGTGTTCGGGTGTGGCGGGCAGCACGACCATCGGCGCGTATTGCACGATTGGCGGGGCGGCCTCGATCCTGGGACACCTGGAACTGGCCGACCACGTGCATGTGTCCACCAATACGGTGGTCACCCATTCGCTCACACGGCCCGGCCATTACACCGGCGTGTACCCGATGGACGAAAATGCCAAGTGGGAAAAGAACGCGGCCACGCTTCGCAATTTGCACTCGCTGCGCGAACGTATCAAGGCCCTGGAAAAACAAACTCGAAAGGACGGCTAGGCCGTTCCAGCAATGATGGACATTCACCAAATTCTCAAGCTCCTGCCCCACCGTTATCCGTTTCTTCTGGTGGACCGGGTGGTCGAGCTCGAACGGGGCAAGCGCATTCGTGCGCTCAAGAACGTGACCATCAACGAGCCCTTCTTCACGGGGCATTTCCCAGCGCGCCCGGTCATGCCTGGCGTGCTGATCCTTGAAGCGCTGGCCCAGGCGGCCGGCCTGCTGTCGTTCGACATGATGGGCGAGGCGCCCGGCGACGACAAGGTGTTCTACTTCGTCGGCATCGACGGCGCGCGATTCAAGCGGCCCGTGGAGCCCGGCGACCAGCTTCTGCTGGATGTCGATCTCGACCGTATCAAGGGCGGCATCTACAAGTTCAAGGGCGTGGCCCGCGTGGGCGACAGCGTGGCTTGCGAAGCTGAGATCATGTGCACGATGCGTTCCGTCGTCTGACGTGCTGAGGCGACGCGTACGTGAGCAACATCCATTCCACAGCCATCGTCGATCCGGCGGCGTGCATCGATGAGTCCGTAAGCATCGGGCCGTATGCGGTCGTCGGGCCGCACGTCTCGATCGCGGCGGGGACCTCGGTGGGCCCGCATTGCGTGATCGAAGGCCGCACGACCATCGGGCGCGATAACCGGATCTTCCAGTTCGCCTCGCTGGGTGCGGCACCGCAGGACAAGAAATACGCTGGCGAGCCCACGGAACTGGTCATCGGCGATCGCAACACCATCCGCGAGTTCTGCACGTTCAACACCGGCACGACGCAGGACCGTTCGGTGACCGCCGTCGGCGACGACAACTGGATCATGGCCTACGTGCATATCGCGCACGACTGTGTGGTGGGCAACCACACGGTGCTGGCCAACAACGCGACGCTTGCCGGCCACGTGACCGTGGGCGACCACGCCATCATTGGAGGCCTCACAGGCATCCACCAGTTCACCCATGTCGGCGCCCATGTGATGGCCGGCTTCGCCAGCCATATCTCGCAGGACGTGCCGCCCTTCATGATGGTGGACGGCAATCCGCTTGCCGTGCGGGGGCTCAACGTGGAGGGCTTGCGCCGGCGCGGCTTCTCGCCTGAGCGCATCGTAGCGATCAAGCAGGCGCACCGCTTGCTGTACCGCCAAGGTCTGACACTCGACGCCGCCCTGAAGGCACTGGAGGCCTTGCCGTCAGAGCACCCGGAAGCCGCGGGCGACATGGCCCTGCTGCGGGACTTCATCGCATCCTCGACGCGCGGCATTGCGCGCTGACGAGGTGCGCGCAGCCATGCAAGACACCGCCCCGCGTATCGCGATGGTGGCCGGGGAGACATCCGGCGACCTGCTGGCCGGACTGCTGCTGGACGGGCTGCGCGAGAAGTGGCCCGGCCTCGCCGCCCACGGCATCGGTGGTCCGCAGATGCAGCGGCGAGGCTTCGAAGCCTGGTGGCCCAGCGAACGGCTGGCCGTCCACGGCTACAGCATCGAGCTGGTGCGCAAGTTGCTGGGCATTCTGGCGATCCGCAAGCAGCTGCGCCAGCGCCTGCAGGCGCCCGGTGCGCGCCCCGATGTGTTCATCGGAGTCGATGCGCCCGACTTCAACCTGGGGCTCGAAGCCGCCCTGCGCGAAGGCGGCGTGAAGACGGTGCATTTCGTCTGCCCGTCGATCTGGGCATGGCGGGCCGATCGCGTGGAGAAGATCCGCCGCAGCGCCGACCATGTGCTATGCATCTTCCCGTTCGAGCCCGAACTGCTGGCCCGCCACGGCATCGCCGCGACCTACGTGGGACACCCGCTTGCCAACGTGATCCCGATGGAGCCCGACCGCCTGGCCGCTCGCGCCCAACTGGGCCTGGCGGCGCACGACGAAGTTTTGGCCGTGCTGCCGGGCAGCCGCTCGGCCGAGGTGGCCTACATCGCAAAGCCCTTCTTTCAGGCGGCAGCCCAGCTTCTGCGCACACGGCCTGCTATCAAGATCGTAGTGCCAGCCGTGCCGGCCCTGCATGCGCGCATTGAGGCCATCGCCCGCGAATGCGGCGTGGCTGATGCGGTGCAGATCGTCGCCGGGCAGTCGCACACCGTGCTGGCCGCCTGCGACTGCACCCTGATCGCGAGCGGCACGGCCACGCTGGAGGCCGCACTCTTCAAGCGCCCCATGGTCATCGGCTACCACATGCACCCGATCAGCTGGCGCCTGATGCGCCGCAAGCAGCTGCAGCCCTGGGTGGGCCTGCCCAACATCCTGTGCCGCGACTTCGTCGTGCCAGAACTGTTGCAGGATGCCGCGACGCCCGAAGCGCTGGCCGCCGCCTTGCAGCGCTGGCTGGATGCGCCGGCTCAGGAGCCCGCCGTATTGCGGTCGCTGCAGCAGCGTTTCACCGCGCTGCACGAAAGCCTGCGCCGAGACACCCCCCGATTGGCCGCCGATGCGATCCAGAAAATCCTTGCCGCTGCTTGAGCAGTGCGCTTTGCCGTGGCACCCGCCGGGCCTCGTCGCTGGCGTGGATGAGGCGGGCCGCGGCCCGCTGGCAGGGCCCGTGGTGGCGGCGGCGGTCATCCTGGATGAGCTCAACCCGATCGCCGGGTTGGCCGACTCCAAAGTCCTTACCGCCGCGCGCCGGGAGGCGCTCTACGACGAAATCCGTGCCAAAGCGCTGTGCTGCAGCGTAGCTGAGGCCAGCGTCGATGAGATCGATGCCATCAACATCCTGCAGGCCACCATGCTCGCCATGCGCCGTGCCGTCCAGGGCCTGCGCCTGCGGCCTGTGCTGGTGCTGGTGGATGGCAACCGCATCCCGCCGCTGGACGTCCCTGCCGAGGCCATCGTCAAGGGCGATGCCCTGGTGCAGGCCATTTCGGCGGCCTCAATCCTGGCCAAAGTGGAGCGCGACCGCTGGTGCGCGCGGCTCCACGAACGCTATCCGCAGTACGGCTTCGCGGCGCACAAGGGCTATGGCACGGCCGAGCACATGGAGGCATTGCGGGCGCATGGCGTCTGCGCGGAGCACCGCCGTTCGTTCGCGCCCGTGGCGCGGACGCTGGCAGCTTCCGCCGACCGCATCGCCCCGCAGGCGCCGGCACAGCCGCCTTGCGCACAGCCGGCGCACGCATGACTCTGTTGACCGCCGACCTGGCTCTTGGCTCCGTCGGCAGTCCTTTCCGGATGCCAGCCCGCTTCTTCGACTGATTCTCTCCATCGCATGACCGCTCCGCTGATTCCCATCCGTTCCCGCGACAACGCCTTCGTCAAGGATTTGCGGCGCCTGGCGCAGGACAGCACGGCCTACCGCAAGCAGGGCCGCATCTGGCTGGAGGGGGACCACCTCTGCCGCGCGGCGCTGGAGCGGGGGCAACGGCCGGCCATCGCGGTCTTCGCGGAGTCTTTCTGGCCTGCAGCCCAACATGAATATGGGCAGAATGCTATAAAAAACGTAGTGATAGACGATGCCCTGTGGGCCGATGTCAGCGGGCTGGAATCGCCCGCGCGCATGGGCTTTGTGCTGGAACTGCCTCCAGCGCAGGCCTTGCAGGCGGGCCTCTCCACAGTGGTGCTGGACCGGCTGCAGGATGCCGGCAATGTGGGCTCCATCCTGCGCAGCGCCTCCGCCTTCGGCTTCGGGCAGATCGCTGCGCTCAAGGGGACGGCGGCGCTCTGGAGCGCCAAGGTGCTGCGGGCCGGCATGGGCGCGCATTTCGCGCTGCGGCTGGTCGAAGGGCTGGAGCCGGCCGACATCGACACGCTGGAGCTGCCGCTGCTGGCGACCAGCTCGCACCAGGGCAGTTATCTGCACCAGGCGGCGCTGCCCTGGCCCTGCGGCTGGATCATGGGCCACGAAGGGCAGGGCGTTTCCGCCGCGCTGCAGGAGCGGGCCACACAGCACATCCGCATCGTGCAGCCGGGAGGGGAGGAGTCGCTGAACGTCGGTGCCGCCGCTGCCATCTGCCTGCATGCCAGCGCCGCTGCGCGCCACTGACGGCAGCCGCGATTGCCCCGGGTGGGCGCTTATTGGTTGCGCAGGAACTGCTGCACGAATTCGCCCTGATTGGGCGCGTCTTCCTGCGTGGTGAAGAGCAGTTGCCGGCCTTCGGCGCGCAGTTTCAGCTCGGGACCGAAGCGGCAGCTGATCTGGCCCAGGTCGGCCGCCTTGGTCTTGAAGGCGGGTGTGGCGTTGCACATGGAGCCCAGTTGTGAGGCCACTTCGCCGCAGTAGCCCGCGATGCTCAGGGTCTTGAACTGCTGCTCCGAGATCGACGACCAGTCCACCGTGGTCTTCACCTGGCTGCCGCAGGATTCGCTGGCGGTTTCGTCCTTGCGCTGCAGCGCGGCCTTGGCCTGGGCGATGCTCTTGTCCTTGTCAAAGCGGGCCAGCAGGTTCTGCACACCCTCGCGGTTCTGCTGCTCGTAGGTGGCCAGCAGGGTAGCGGGCTGCAGCGCTTTGCTCTTCTTTTCGTCGTAGCTCAGCGCGATGCCGTCGCGCTGCCCGGGCAGATAGGTCAGGGTCTGGTCGCCGCCGTAGGCGCCGCGCTGCTTCTGCACCAGCGTGTAGGGGCGGCCATCCAGTGGAGTGACGAAGGCTTCCGCCCCGTTGCCGCGCTGCTCGCGCTGCGTGAGCAGGACCACTGCGTCGATGGGGTGGTTCACGCCGGTCACCCGCACCAGCGCCTCCTTGCCGTCGCGGCTCGGGGCGAGGGCCACTTCCAGGCCCTGCGGGCCACTGAATACCTGCGGATATTTGGCCAGCTCGAACGCCGAAGCGCCGCACGAAACGAATGCCGCGCAGCTCAGCGCAACGGAAGCCTTGATGAACATGCGAATCCAACTCCTCTACGGCATCCCGAAGGACGATGCCGGAAGTCTAGCCGGATGCAGGACGACCATTTGTAGGAGGTGTGAGTCCGTGATTCGATATCACGTTGGTGCGCAGCGCGAAGAGCGGCGCCGGTGGCTGCAGAGGCACCCCAGGGGCCGCAACCGCCCATGAAAAAAGCCCTGACTCTTGCGAATCAGGGCTTTTTTGACTGGTGCCGGAGAGATGAATCGAACACCCGACCTTCTCATTACGAATGAGCTGCTCTACCGACTGAGCTACACCGGCGAAGACTTGAATTATATACCGGAATGGTAGCTCGTCACGCGTTCCACTTCATTTTTTGAGCCCAGGATGACGCTGACGCGCTGGTGCAACTGGGTGGGCTGGATGTCGAGGATGCGTTGGCGGCCGTCGGTCGCGGCACCGCCGGCCTGCTCGATCAACCAGCTCATGGGGTTGGCTTCGTACATCAGGCGCAGCTTGCCGGGCTTGTTGGGCTCGCGCTTGTCCCAGGGGTAGAGGAACACGCCACCGCGCGTCAGGATGCGGTGCACATCGGCCACCATGCTGGCGATCCAGCGCATGTTGAAGTCCTTGCCGCGCGGGCCGTCGGTGCCCTCCAGGCATTCGTCGATATAGCGCTTGACCGGGGTGTCCCAGTGGCGCATGTTGCTCATGTTGATCGCGAATTCCTTGGTGTCGGCAGGGATCTTCACGTTCTCTTCGACCAGCACGAAGGAGCCTTGCTCGCGGTCCAGCGTAAACATGGCCACACCGTCGCCCACGGTCAGCACCAGCGTGGTTTGCGGGCCGTAGATGCAGTAGCCCGCGGCCACCTGCTTGGTGCCGGCCTGCAGGAAGTCCTCGGTGGTCACGCCAGGGTGGCCTTCGGGTTTCTTCAGCACGCTGAAGATGGTGCCGATGCTGACGTTCACGTCGATGTTGGAGGAGCCGTCCAGGGGGTCGAACAGCAGCAGGTATTCACCCTGCGGGTAGCGGTTGGGCACCACATAGATGCTGTCCATCTCTTCGGAGGCCATGGCCGCCAGGTGGCCGCCCCATTCGTTGGCTTCGATCAGTACTTCGTTGGCGATGATGTCCAGCTTCTTCTGGACTTCGCCCTGTACGTTCTCGCTGCTGGCCGAGCCGAGCACGCCGCCCAGCGCGCCCTTGTTCACGGCATGGCTGATGTGCTTGCAGGCGCGGGCCACCACCTCCAGCAGCAGCCGCAGCTGCGAGGGGATGAGGCCATCGACGCGCTGCTGCTCGACGAGGTAGCGGGTCAGGCTGATTTTCTGGGCCATGAAAAAGACTCTTTCGTAGCGTGGGTGGTGTGAAAGAAGGACAGGCTTGTGTGCTGCGGCGGGGCGGGGCGCTCAGTCGGCCAGCGCCCGCGTGACGACTTCGCGCACGTCGTTGGAGAGCGCCGGGCGGGCGGCCACGCGCTCGATCGCCTGGCGGGCGGCCGAACGGTAGGGCTCGGCCAGCTTGCTCCAGCGGTCCAGGCTGCGGGCCAGGCGTGCCGCGACCTGCGGGTTGATGGCGTCGAGCTCCAGCACGCGGTCGGCCCAGAAGGCGTAGCCCGCGCCGTCGGCGCGGTGGAAGCCGCCGGGGTTGGCGTTGCAGTAGCTGAAGATCATGCTGCGGGCGCGGTTGGGGTTCTTCAGGCTGAAGTCGGGGTGGGCGAGCAGGGCCTTGGCGGTGGCCAGCGCCTGGCCGCCGCGATCGGGTGCGCTGGCCTGCAGGGCGAACCATTTGTCGAGCACCAGGGCTTCAGCCTTGAACATGGCGTGGAAACGCGCCAGCGCCTGTTCGGCCAGCGGCTGGCCGCTCACGACCAGCGCGCTCAGGGCGTTGAAGCGGTCGGTCATGTTGCCGGCGTCCTTGAAGCGCTGGTAGGCGCGGCCGGGCCAGACGGTGTCGCCCGATTCGCGCGCTGCCACGCACAGCATGGAGAGGGCCATGCCGGCGAGCGCGCGGCGGCCGGACGAGAGCGCGTCGGGCCGGTAGGCACCGGTGTCGTGGTGCTGCTCCCAGGCGGCTTCCCATTCGGGGCGCAGGGCGGTGGCCAGCTGCGTGCGCAGGGCCTCGCGCACTGCGTGGATGCGCTGCGGGTCCACCACGTCCAGCTGCTCGGCGATGTAGCCCTCGGAGGGCAGCGCCAGCACCAGTTCCTTGAACGCCGCGTCCAGCGTCGGGTGACGCAGCACGTCGCGCATGGCAGTGATGAAGCTTTCGGGCAGCAGATCGGGGGCGATCGAGGCCACAGCGCCCGTATCGCCTGCGCCTTCTGCTATGGCATTGATAGCAATGCGCAACGCCAGGCGCTGGCCGGCTTCCCAGCGGTTGAAGGCGTCGGTGTCGTGCGCCAGCAGGGCCAGGAGCTCGTCGTCGGTGTAGTCGATGTCGAGGTGCACCGGTGCGCTGAAGCCGCGCAGGAGCGAAGGCACGGGTGCGGAGTCGATGTTGACGAAGGTGTAGCTGTGGCTGGGCTCGGTCAACACCACGGTGCGGTCGGTGGCACCCGTGGTGGCTTCGCCTTCGAGCTGCAGCGCGATCGGCTGGCCGTTCGCATCCAGCAGGCCCAGCGCGACGGGGATGACCATCGGCAGCTTCTCGGTCTGGCCGGGCGTGGGCGCGAGGGATTGGCTCAGCGTGAGGCGGTAGCTGCGAGCGGCCGCGTCGTAGGCGCCCACGGCGCGCACGCGCGGCGTGCCGGCCTGGGAATACCAGCGCTTGAACTGGGGCAGCAGGCGGGCGAGGTCGCTCTCGGGGTTGGCGTCGGCGATGGCCTGGGCGAAGTCGTCGCAGGTGACGGCCTGGCCGTCATGGCGCTCGAAGTAGAGCTTCATGCCCTTGGCGAAGCCTTCGCGGCCCACCAGGGTGTGCTGCATGCGCACCACTTCCGCACCCTTTTCGTAGATGGTGACGGTGTAGAAGTTGTTGATCTCAACGTAGCTGTCGGGCCGCACCGGGTGGGCCATGGGGCCGGCGTCTTCGGGGAACTGCACGGTGCGCAGCACGCGCACGTCCTCGATGCGCTTGACGGCGCGCGCGGACGGGCTGCCGGCCAGGTCCAGGCTGAATTCCTGGTCGCGGAAGACGGTGAGGCCTTCCTTCAGCGAGAGCTGGAACCAGTCGCGGCAGGTGACGCGGTTGCCGGTCCAGTTGTGGAAGTACTCGTGGCCGACCACCGATTCGATGTTGGCGAAGTCCACGTCGGTGGCGGTGGACTGGCTGGCCAGAACGTACTTCGTGTTGAAGATGTTCAGGCCCTTGTTCTCCATGGCGCCCATGTTGAAGTCGCTGGTGGCGACGATCATGAAGCGTTCCAGGTCCAGCGGCAGGCCGAAGCGGGCTTCGTCCCAGGCGATGCTGGCCATGAGCGAGTTCATCGCGTGCTCGGTCTTTTCCAGGTCGCCCGGGCGCACGTAGATCTGCAGCAGGTGGTCGGTGCCGCTGCGGGCGCGGATGCGCTGCTCGCGCGCCACCAGCTTGCCGGCCACCAATGCGAACAGGTAGCAGGGCTTCTTGTGCGGATCGTTCCAGCGCGCGAAGTGGCGGCCGTCTTCCAGTTCGCCCTGCTCGATCAGGTTGCCGTTGGACAGCAGCACCGGGTACTGGGCCTTGTCGGCGCGCAGCAGCACGGTGTAGCTGGCCATCACGTCGGGCCGGTCGAGGAAATAGGTGATGCGGCGGAAGCCCTCGGCCTCGCACTGCGTGAAGAACGTGCCCTGGCTCACGTAGAGGCCGGACAGCTGCGTGTTCTTGGCCGGGCAGCAGGTGGTGAAGATCTCCAGCTCGAAGGGCGCATCGCCTTCGGGCAGGTTCTCCAGCACCAGGCAGCTGCCTTCCATCTTGAACGACGTGCCGGCGCCGTTGACCAGCACGCGAGCCAGGTTCAGCTCGTCGCCGTGCAGGCGCAGCGGCGCGGCGGGCACGCCGCTGTTGCGGCGCACGCGCATCTTGTTGAGGACACGGGTCTTGGCCGGGTCCAGGTCGAACGTGAGATCCACGGCGTCGATCCAGTACGCCGGGGCGGCGTAGTCGGCACGGTGGATGGCGGTGGCTTGTCCTTCTCGCATCATGGCTTGGGGCTTTCCGGGCGTGTTGGAGGGGTTACACGCCCTGCTTGAGGGAGGCTTCGATGAAGGCGTCGAGATCACCGTCCAGCACCTTCTGGGTGGCGGAGATTTCGACGTTGGTGCGCAGGTCCTTGATACGGCTGTTGTCCAGCACGTAGCTGCGGATCTGGTGGCCCCAGCCCACATCGGTCTTGGTGTCTTCCAGCTTCTGTTGCTCTTCCATGCGCTTGCGCATCTCGAAGTCGTAGAGGCGCGAGCGCAGGCGTTGCCAGGCGACGTCGCGGTTGCTGTGCTGGCTGCGGCCGTCCTGGCACTGCACGACGATGCCGGTCGGGATGTGCGTGAGGCGCACGGCCGAATCCGTCTTGTTGATGTGCTGGCCGCCCGCGCCGGAGGCGCGGTAGGTGTCGGTGCGCACGTCGGCCGGGTTGATGTTGATCTCGATGGAGTCGTCGATCTCGGGATAGACGAACAGCGAGGCGAACGAGGTGTGGCGGCCGCCCGAGGAGTCGAACGGGCTCTTGCGCACCAGGCGGTGCACGCCGGTTTCGGTGCGCAGCAGGCCATAGGCGTATTCGCCCTCGATCTTGATCGTGGCGCTCTTGATGCCGGCCACGTCGCCCGGGGTCTCTTCTTCCACCGTGGCCTTGAAGCCCTTGCGTTCGGCGTACTTCAGGTACTGACGCAGCAGCATGCTGGCCCAGTCGCAGGCCTCGGTACCGCCGGCGCCGGCCTGGATATCGACGAAGCAGTTGAGCGGGTCGGCCTCGTTGCTGAACATGCGGCGGAATTCCAGCTCTTCGATGAGCGGGCGCAGCTTGGCGGTTTCGGCCTCGATGGTCTCCAGGCCTGCTTCGTCGCCTTCTTCCTTGCTCATGTCATAGAGCTCGGTGTTGTCGGCCAGCTCGCGGGTGAGCTTGTCCAGGGTGACGACCACGCTGGAGAGCGACTTCTGTTCCTTGCCGAGTTCCTGGGCCTTCTTGGGATCGTTCCAGACGGCCGGGTCTTCCAGCGAGGCGTTTACCGTGCGCAGGCGTTCGAATTTGGCATCGAAGTCAAAGATACCTCCGTAACTCTTGCGTGCGCAGAGCCAGGTCTTGGAGGGTGGTGCCGATGAGGTTGATACGTTCTGCGTCCATGGTGCGGGTGTCCTGTGTTCTTGGTGAATGTCAGCGTAACCGGCGATTTTCTCACGGGCGGGGTCCGGCCGGGCCAATGCCCCGGCCCGGCGCTGGCCGCCGCGGCGGCGTGGCGGCGATGCATCGAAAAGTGTAGCGACCAGCCCAGGCGGGGCGCGGGCTGCGGTGCCTTGGTGCTGCTAGGTCTGTGGCGCTTCCGCCGAGAGGAATTCCTCGATCAGCGCGGCGACGGCCCGTGGCTGGTCGTGGTGCAGCATGTGGCCCGCGTCCTGCACCAGGGCCGTGCGGCAGTCGCGCACGCGCAGCAGGCGCTCGTGGTAGTCGGCCAGGGTGTACTGCCCCTTGAACCACATGCCCAGGCTGTCGTCGCTGGCCTCCACGGCCAGGGTGGGGGCCACGATGCGCTCGTAGAGCGCCAGGGTCTCGTCGGCGCGGTAGATGTGGGGGCGCACGATCTTGTGGGCCGCATCGCCCAGGATGCGCCAGCGGCCGTCGGTGCCGGGCCGGGCCCATTGGCGGGCGAGCCAGGCGGCCTTGCCCTGCGCCAGGCGCGGGTTGGTCTTCATGAGCCGCTGGGCGACGCCTTCGGCGCTGTCGTAGCTCTTCAGGTCCTTTTCGCCGCGCTCGTACTGGGCCAGCTCGTCCAGCCATTGCGCGTAGCGGTCGGGTGCCTTGGCGGCGGGCACGTCGGGCATGCCGAAGCCTTCGAGGTTGACCAGGCGCCGGATGCGCGAGGGGCGGGCGCCCGCATAGGTCATGGCCACGTTGCCGCCCATGCTGTGGCCCACGAGATCGACGGCCTGGCCGGGGGCGTAGTGGTCCAGCAGGCGTTCCAGGTCGCCCAGGTAGTCGGCCATCTGGTAGTGGTCGCAGGGGGCGGGGGGCATGGTCAGGCCGAAGCCGCGCCAGTCGGGCGCGATGATGCGGCGGCCTTCGGCGAAGGCGCTGGAGAACGCATCCACCACGAACTGGTAGGAGGCACCCACGTCCATCCAGCCGTGGACCAGCACCAGCAGGGGCCGGTCTGCATGGCTGCCGCCGCCATCGCCCCTGTCTTCGCCCCAGAGGCGTACGTGGTAGTCGAGGTTGCGCAGGGCGATCGTTTCGGTGCGGCAGGGGCGGGCGGGCTGGTACATGGGCGGGGATTATTCCGGAACGCGCCCTGCGCACTGGCTCGCGGGCGACAGCCCCTCTTCTGCAGACCTCGCAGGCGGCCCGTAAACTGCGCCGCTTGTCCGTCCAAGAAAGCCTTCTTTTCATGATGAACACCGTTCCGCTGGGCCAGAGCGATCTGCGCGTCACCCCCATCTGCCTGGGCACCATGACCTTCGGCGAGCAGGTGGCCGAAGCCGATGCCCACGCCATCCTCGACCGCGCGCTGGAGCGCGGCGTCAACTTCATCGACACGGCCGAGATGTATGCCGTGCCCGCCCGCGCCGAGACCTTTGGCGCCACCGAAGCCATCATCGGCCGCTGGTTCGCCCAGCGCCCCGGCGCCCGCGCCAAGGTGGTGCTGGCGACCAAGGTGGCCGGCCCCTCGCGCGGCATGCCCTGGGTGCGCGAAGGCCAGGGGATGACGGCGGCCGACATCGTGGCCTCGTGCGACGCCAGCCTCCAGCGCCTGCAGACCGACGTGATCGACCTCTACCAGATCCACTGGCCCGAGCGGCACGTGCCGGCCTTCGGCGCGCTGTATTACGACCCGGCCAAGGAAACGTCGAAGACGCCGATCCGCGAGCAGCTCGACGCGCTGGCCGGGCTGGTCCAGGCGGGCAAGGTGCGCCACATCGGCCTGTCGAACGAGACGCCCTGGGGCGTGCATGAATTCGTGCGCCTGGCCGAAGCCCACGGCCTGCCGCGCGTGGCCACGGTGCAGAACCCGTACTGCCTCGTCAACCGCAGCTGGGACAACGGCATGGACGAAAGCTGCCACCGGCTGGACGTGTCGCTGCTGGCCTATTCGCCGCTGGCCTTCGGCCTGCTGACGGGCAAGTTCGACCAGCATGCGCCGACCGACGCCGGCGCGCCGCAGGGTGCCCGCATCGCCCGCTACGAATCGGTGCGCAAGCAGCGCTGGGGCCGGCCCGAGTCGCTGGCCGCCGCCCGCCGCTACAACCAGCTGGCGCGCGACCATGGCCTCACGCCGACGCAGCTGGCGCTGGCCTTTTGCTATCGCAGCTGGCGCGTGGCCAGCACCATCATCGGCGTGACCTCGATGGCGCAGCTGGACGAGGACCTGGACGCCTGGAACACGCAGCTGTCCCCCGAGTTGCTGGCGGCCATCGACGCCATCCGCTGGGAGCTGCGCGACCCGGCGCAGTGATTGGGGGCATCCCCCTGAGGCGCTGCGCGCCTTCCCCCTTCTCTCGAATCGCTGCGCGATTCGGGAAGGGGGACAACGCCGGTGGACGGGCGCAGCCCGATCCACGGCGTTCGCTGGCGTGGCCTGCTCCGCGGCCTTCTGATTCTTTGGGAGGCGAGTGCGGCTGGCGGTGCCAGCAGTGCCATCGGCGTTGGCCGGGATCGCCCGCGCTCTGATCTTTGGGTGAAAATGGCCGCGGGCGCTTGTGGATCAAGCGCATAACGCTATCATTTCTGAAGTATGGCCAAGAAAGACAAGACCGCGCATGTGAGCGAGACGCCGGCCACGCAGCTGCTGCGTGCGCACAAGGTGGCGTTCACGGAGCATCCCTACGAGTACGTGGAGCATGGCGGCACGGCCGAGTCGGCGCGGCAGCTGGGGCTCGATGAGCATGCGGTGGTCAAGACCCTGGTGATGCAGGACCAGGATGCGAAGCCGCTGATCGTGCTGATGCACGGCGACTGCAAGGTGTCCACCAAGAACCTGGCGCGGCAGATCGGAGCGAAGTCGGTCGAGCCCTGCAAGCCCGAGGTCGCCCACCGCCACAGCGGCTATCTGGTGGGCGGCACCTCGCCGTTCGGTACGCGGCGCGAGATGCCGATCTATATCGAGGAGACCATCCTGGCGCTGCCGCGCATCGCCATCAACGGCGGGCGGCGGGGTTTCCTGGTGCAGCTCGATCCGCAGGTGTGCGTCGAACTGCTGGGCGCGCGGCCCGTGCAGTGCGCGCTGGCAGAATAGCCAGCCTTCCGGCGGCCGGCCGTGGCCGGCCGCACGCCGATGACGATTCCTCCCTTCTCCGAGACAAGACCTTGACCGCCCTGTACCCGCTCCTTGCCACCGTTGCCGCCTATCTGCTGGGCTCGCTGTCCTTCGCCGTGATCGTCAGCCGCGTCATGGGTCTGAACGATCCGCGCACCTATGGCAGCAAGAACCCCGGCGCCACCAACGTGCTGCGCTCGGGCAGCAAGGCGGCTGCCGTCGTCACGCTGCTGTTCGATGCGCTCAAGGGCTGGCTGCCCGTGGTGCTGGTGCGCTGGTTCGGCCAGCCCTATGGCATGGAAGAGGGGACGCAGGCGCTGGTGGGACTGGCGGCGTTCCTGGGCCACCTGTGGCCGGTGTTCTTCCGCTTCCAGGGCGGCAAGGGCGTGGCCACGGCGCTGGGCGTGCTGCTGGGCGTGAGCGGCTGGCTGGGCCTGGCCACGCTGCTGACCTGGATCATCATCGCCTTCTTATTCCGTTATTCGTCGCTGGCCTCGCTGGTGTCGGCAGTGTTTGCGCCGGCCTACTACGTGCTGGGTGGCGGCGTGGCCTGGGACGGCGATGCGCGCATCGGCGTGTCGATCGCCGCCATGTCGGCACTGCTGGTCTGGCGGCATCGCGAGAACATCCAGCGCCTGATGGCCGGCACCGAGTCGCGCCTGGGCTCGCGCAAGAAGTAGCCGTTCCTTCGGGGGCGAGGGGAACCTCGCGTCGGTCAGGCCGTAGCCGGGGCGTGTCCGCTGGCGCATGAGCGCGGAATCCTTCATGACGCGCTCGGCGAGGCCATGGTCGGCATTCATCGACCTTTCACGGCCCGTCTCCTGGCCTTCTCGTTCTTCAAGGCAGGTGCGCCAGGCGTCGGTGGCCATCCCCGCATTCCTTCTCACGGAAGCCGGGGGCGCTCGGCGATTGCCAGCCTTACAGGAACTGGGCTCGCAGCCCGACCATGACGCGACGGCCGGCCGCGGGCTCGTAGAAGCGGCCGTTGCCGTCGTTCACTATGACCGAGCCGACGTAGTTGCGGTCGAACAGGTTGTCCAGCCGTGCCCAGAGCTGCCAGCGTGGCTGGCCGGAGCCGCCTGCTGCGCCGCCGCCGATGGTGTAGCCCGCGCGCAGGCCCACCACGGCGAAGCCGGGGGCGGCGGCGGTGTTGGTGTCGTTCACCTGCACCTTGCTGGAGATATCCAGCGATGCGCCCAGCTGCCAGGCGGCCGTGGGGGCGTAGTCCAGCGCCAGCTGCGCCACCTGGCGCGCCGTGCCGGGAATGCGGTTGCCTGCGGTCACGCGGGCGTTGTTGGCGCCGGTGTAGGGGCTGCCGAAGTAGGCATCCAGCCAGGTGTAGGCGGCGCGCGGCGTCCAGGCGCCGGCCTTGGCGCTCCAGGCCAGTTCCAGGCCGCGGCGGCGCACGTTGTCGGCGTTCTGATAGACGGTGCGGCCGTTCACGGTGGCGGCAGGCACGATCTCATCGCGGCTCTTGGCGTCGAACAGCGCGCCCTCCACGCGGTGGACCGCTCCCTGCCACTTGGCGCCCAGCTCCACCTGCCGGCTGCGCGATGCGGCCAGGCCGTAGTTGGGCCCGGTGTTGTCGCGGCTATAGGCCATTTCGGCGAGCGTGGGCGTCTCGAAGCCCTGGCCCAGGTTGGCATAGAGGTTCAGCTGCTCGCTCGCGGCCCAGACCAGGCCCACGGCGGGGCTGGTCTGGCTCCAGGTGCGCAGGCCGCTGTCGTCCGGGCTGGCGGCGTTGATGAAGCGGTCGTCCACCGAGGCGCGCACGCGGCTCATGCGCAGCCCGGCGATGGCGCGCCATTGCGGGGCGATCCAGGCATCGACCTGCGCGAACAGGTCGGTGTTGCACGCTCGGTCCTGCTCGTTGCGGCGCAGGGCCCCGCTCTGGCCGTTGTTGTTGACGAAGCCCTGGCGGTGCTCGGACTGGCGGTCGGCGTCCAGTCCTACCGTCCAGGTCAGCGGCAGGCCCGAGGGCATGCGGGTGGCATGCGTCCAGGCCAGGCCCAGGCCGTAGTAATCGCGGTCCAGGTCCACCACGCCGCCCGAGCTGGTGGCGGCCGCGCTGCTGAACGAAAGGGTCTGCGTGAGCTGGCGGTTGCCGCCGTAGGCGCGGGCGCGCACGCTGTCGTGCTCGCCCAGGCGCCGCTCCAGCACCACGCCCAGCTGGTTCTGCGAAACGGACTTGCGCGTGTCGAAATCGTAGGCCTGGGCCGTGGCCTGGCGCGGGTTGGCCTGCCACTGCGAGCGCGTCAGGCCCAGCGGGTCTTGCGACAGGGGCTGGTCGTAGAGGTTGACCAGGGTGGTGATGGTGGTGTCGGCATCGGGGCGGGCCACGAGCTTGCCGTTCAGGTGGGTGCGGCGGGTGGCACTGTGGTCGCGCCAGCCGTCGGTCTCGAAGCGCGAGACATCGACCAGTCCGCCCAGGGTGCGGTCGCCGAAATCGACCGAGGCATCGGCCAGCCGCTGGCCGTAGGAGCCCGCCGCCACTGCGGCCTGCGCGCCGCCGCCCGGGCGTGGGTCGCGCGTCGTCACCTGCAGCACGCCTCCGGCGGAGTTGCCGTAGAGCTGCGCCAGCGGGCCGCGCAGCACGTCGATGTGCGCGGCCGACTGTAGTTGCGCCGTGGCGGCCTGGCCCTGGCCGTCGGGCATGGTGGCGGGAATGCCGTCCACCAGGATGCGCACGCCTCGCACGCCGAAGGTGGACCGGGCGCCGAAGCCGCGCACCGAGATCTGCAGGTCCTGCGCGTAGTTCTGGCGGTCCAGTGCCACCACGCCGGGCTGGCCGGCCAGCAGTTCCGACAGGTTGACCAGCGGCGTGGGCGCGGTGAAGCCGTCCACGTCCACCCGTGTGTAGCTGGCCGCGGCATCGAAGCGGCGCTGCGCCTCGGTGCTCCCGCCCCGCACATCGACCGTGGGCAGCGTCGCGGTGC
The DNA here is from genome assembly GCF_057642795.1 of Paracidovorax sp. Classification (NCBI taxonomy): domain Bacteria; kingdom Pseudomonadati; phylum Pseudomonadota; class Betaproteobacteria; order Burkholderiales; family Comamonadaceae; genus Paracidovorax; species Paracidovorax sp. The sequence goes on along the minus strand of NZ_JBXYZY010000021.1, from coordinate 428,515 downwards.
CGGCCGCGGCCTGGGCGAAGGCGCTGGGCGCGCAGGCCAGGGCAGCGCACAGGGCGATGAGCCGGTGGGGGTGTGGCAGGGACGGAGCAAAGGGGCAGAGAGGAGGGCGCTGGGACATGGCGGAGTGGGCTGCAGAGAAAAAAGACCGAGACCGGGCGCGCAAGGGCGCAGAGGAGGCGGCGAGGATACAGGCACGGTGCCCAGCGGCGGCGGCGCCTCCAGGGCGCGTGTTGCTTATAGTTCTGAGTCATGGGGCGGCACGCGTCGCCCGGGGCCCCATGCGGCCCGCCTTTCGCCCCGCTTCAACCGTCTGTCTTCGCTTCCCCTCCATGCATCCCTTCGCACTCCTGGGTATCGCCATCGTGGCCGAGGTCATCGCCACCTCGGCCCTCAAATCGTCCGATGGCTTCCAGCGGCTCTGGCCCTCGGTGCTGTCCGTGGCCGGCTACTGCCTGGCCTTCTTCATGCTGGCCCAGGTGATGAAAAGCATTCCGACCGGCGTGGTCTATGCCATCTGGTCGGGTCTGGGCATCGTGCTGATTTCCGTCGTCGGCTGGGTGCTGTACGGCCAGAAGCTCGATGCGGCGGCCATCGCCGGCATGGCCTTGATCGTGGCCGGGGTGGCCGTGATCCAGCTGCTGTCCAAGACCGCGTCGCACTGACCCGCTGGTTCAGGTCAAATCGCCCCCTGGCGTATGCAAAACGGGCGCATTGCGCTTTTATTTTGATAGCAGCGGGTGGACGGGCGAACGGCTGACAGACAGGGCCGTTGGCGCCAGGCCAGACTGCGGCCTCTGTTGCCCCTGCCGAAAGACACCCACCATGCCAGAGCCCCGCGCTTTCGTCTTCTGCCACTCCTTGCGTACCCGCTGGCCCGCCATGGCGCTGGGCCTGATTGCCGCTGCCGCGCTGTCGGCCTGCGGCGATACCGCCAAGCTGCCCTTCGAGGCCGGCGTGGGCCCGGCGCCCACGTTGCCCGAGCCGAACAAGTCGCTGATCCCGACCGTCAACATCGCTCCCGCCGAAGGCTGGCCGCAGGGGCAAAAGCCTGTGCCCATGGCCGGCATGCAGGTGACGGCCTTCGCCCAGGGGCTGGACCATCCGCGCTGGCTGCTGGTGCTGCCCAACGGCGACGTGCTGGTGGCCGAGACCAACACGCCTGCGAAGCCCCCTCAGCCCGACCAGAGCCTGTGGCAGAAGCTGCGCGGCTGGGTGATGGGCAAGGTGATGGCGCGCGCCGGCTCCGGCGCACCTCCGGCCAACCGCATCACGCTGCTGCGCGATACCGACGGCGACGGCGTGGCCGAGACCCGCAGCGTGCTGCTGCAGCAGGGCCTGCATTCCCCCTTCGGCATGGCGCTGGTGGGCAGCGAGCTCTACGTGGCCAACACCGATGCGGTGGTGCGCGTTCCGTACCAGACAGGCCAGACGCAGATCTCCGCCGCGCCCGCCAAGGTGGTGGACCTGCCCGGGCTGCCCATCAACCATCACTGGACCAAGAGCCTCATCGCCAGTCCCGACGGCGCCAAGCTCTATGTGACGGTGGGCTCCAACAGCAACGTGGCCGAAAACGGCATGGAGGCCGAAGCCGGCCGTGCCGCCATCTGGGAGGTGGATCGCGCCACGGGCGCGCACCGCCTCTTCGCCAGCGGCCTGCGCAACCCCAACGGCCTGGCCTGGGCGCCTGGCACCGGCGCGCTCTGGACGGTGGTCAACGAGCGCGACGAGATCGGCAGCGACCTCGTGCCGGACTATCTCACTTCGGTGAAGGATGGCGGCTTCTACGGCTGGCCCTACAGCTACTACGGCCAGCATGTGGACCAGCGCGTGCAGCCGCCGCAGCCCGAGCTGGTGGCCCGGGCCATCTCGCCCGACTACGCCCTGGGCAGCCACGTGGCCCCGCTGGGGCTGGCGTTCTCCGACCCGGCGCGCGACAAGGCACTGCCGCCCGCGCTTGCCAGCGGCGCCTTCATCGGCCAGCACGGCTCCTGGAACCGCAAGCCGCGCAGCGGCTACAACGTGGTCTTCGTGCCCTTCGTGGGTGGCAAGCCGCAGGGCCGGCCGATCGAAGTGCTGAGCGGCTTCGTCAGCCCTGACGGCAAGGCCTGGGGCCGCCCGGTGGGCGTGGCGCTCGATGCCAAGGGCGGCCTGCTGGTGGCTGATGACGTGGGCAATGCGGTCTGGCGCGTGAGCGCGGCCCCGGCGCGCTGAGCCCCGTCGTTCAGGCGCGGCGCGATGCGGTGAGGGCCACGCCGCCCTGCAGCCGCTCCAGCACCGTGGCGCGCAGGCTGGCGGGCGCCTCGGCCAGCAGGGCCGGCCATTCGGCCTGGGCTTGCGCCACCGCCTCACGTGCCCAGGCCACGTAGCGCGGCGCTCGCAGCAGGCCCGCGGCCTTGAGCAGCGCCTCCAGGTCGGCCCAGGTCAGAGCGCGCAAGGTCTTGTCGATGGCGCGGTTCACGGCGTATTGCGTGGGCGGTGTGCCCTCGAAGAAGGCGGCCACACAGACCGGGTCGTAGAGCGGTGCCAGGCAGGGCGTGCGGCCGTCGGGATAGATCAGCGCCCAGTTCTTCAGGTGTGCGTCGGTATTGCCCAGCAGGGTGAAGGCGACCATGCGGGTGACGAATTCCCGCACGTCCTGCACCGGGCGGCTGCTCAGGCGGTCGAGCACGCGCAGCATGGTGGTGCCATCGTGCAGCAGGCCCCGGCCGTACTTCTGGCGCGGCGTATAGCCCAGCACCTGGTTGAACTCTTCCATGTGGATGCGCGAGCCGTCGGGGAGATGGTCGAAGCGCTGCACGGCCAGCAGGCTGTCGAAGGGAAGGCTTTCGGGCAGGTCGGCCTCTGCGCGGGTGACGATGGCGGCCTGCGCGCATTCCAGGCCCAGCGCCCGGCAGAGCCGGTAGCCTGTGAATTCGTTGTCCACCAAGTCGGGGTGTGCGGTGGTGGGCAGCTTCAGGATCACGCTGCCCGCTGCGCCCCGGCGCCGCACCACGTAGCGGCGCCCGTCCTGCACGGCGCTGAACTTGGTCACCACGCCTGGCAGCGAGGCCGCATCTTCCACGGGGTATTCGACGAAGCCGGGCTCCAGCACGTCCAGTCCTTGCGTGGTGTGCCAGTGGCGCACCACGTCGGGAATGCCTTCGCGCGGCGGCACCGGTTCTACCTCCAGCGCGCCCATCAGGTCGTGGCCGGCGGCTGCCAGCAGCTCGAATTCGTCGTCCGGTCCGCAGCCACGCTCGCGCGCCAGCCGGTCGCGGTTGTGGCCTTCGGGCAGCAGGTTCTGAAAATACGCCGGCCAGCGGCCGTCAGTGCGCACCAGCCGCGCGTCGCGGGCCGAGGTCAGGATCTGCCGCGTGGCAGCCTCGCTATCGCCCCGGTATGCCAGCGACAGGGTGGGGCGGGCCGGGTCTGCTATGTACTCCGCGTCGAAGGACACGCGCAGGATGTCGCCGTACTGCGAGAGGTATCCGATACCCCGCCGACCGGCACCCAGCGCTGCAGGCTGGTGCAGGTAGAGGCGCAAGTAGCGGATGGCGGTGGACATGGCTGGGGCGTGGGTTCTGGGCGGGGCCTAGCCCTGGCGAAGGCCATCCACGACCGAGGGCGGTGCATCCGCACCCGGCGGCTGGCCCAGAAAGCGCCCGCCGGCCTGGATGAAGGCCTGCAGCTCGGGCCTCAGTGCGCTGGGCACGGCGATCAGTTCCATGCCCAATACACGGGCCATCTCGGCCAGGGTGGAAAAGCGTGGGTCCAGATCGCCGCCTTCGGTACGCTGCACCGTCATGCGCGAGAGGCCAGCGCGCTCGGCCAGTTGCGCTTGGGTGAGCTGCTGCGCCTTGCGTGCCGCTGCCAGGCTGGAGATCAGCGAGGGCGGGGAGTCTGGATTCATGATCATATTTATACGCTTATTTGTGATAAAGCTCATTTTAAATAGCTAATGCATCAGGCGGGGGGCGGCAGGACGCTGGCTCTCCGTTGCGCGAAGCGCCGCCCCTCCTGGATCAGCCATTCGCCCACCCACTGCATGGCTGTGCCGGGCTGCGGGAGGGTCACGTAGTAATAGGCCGCGTGCGAGACCACGCTGCGGCCGAAAAGCGGCACCAGGCGCCCGGCGATCACATCGTCGAGCACCAGCGCGGCGCGGCCCATGGCGATGCCCCGGCCGGCCAGCGCCGCGCTCAGTGCCAGCTGCGAGAGATTGAATTCGGGTCCGCCGTGCCAGGCCGGCAAGGGTGCGCCGACCTGGCTCAGCCACTGTTGCCACTCTTCATGGGGGCGGGCGCCTTCCCAGGGTGTGCTGTCATGCAGCAGCCAGTCGCCCTGCAGTTGTGCGGGCTCCTGCAGGCCGGGATGGGCCGCCAGAAAGTCAGGGCTTGCAACCGGGATCAGCCATTCGTCAAGAAAGACGGTCGCCTGCAAGTCGGGGTAGCCGCCCAGGTCGAAGCGCACGGCGGCCTCGATGCCGCCCTGCACCATGCGTGTGCGGTCCAGGCGGTGGAATTCTCCGAATACGCGCAGGCCCACCTCGGGATGCTGGCGCAGGAACTCACCCAGGCGCGGCGTTAGCCACTGCATGGCGAAAGAGGGCGAACAGCTGAGGGTTGCGATCGGCGATTCCGCATCGCCTCGCCGCTGCATCTGGCCCAGCGTGCTCTCGATCGCGTCGAAGCTCTCGCGCAGCACCACCGCCAGCCATTTGCCTTCGGGCGTGGGCACCAGGGCACGCGGCGCGCGCAGGAACACGGGCCGGCCGAGCCACTGCTCCAGCTGTTTGACCTGCTGACTGACCGCACCCTGGGTAATGCACAGTTCGGCCGCTGCGCGGGTAAAGCTGCCGTGGCGGGCGGCCGCGTCGAACGCGCGCAGCCAGGCCAGCAGTGAGGGGGAGAGTCGGATGTCCATGGCGGGCAAGTGTCTGCGACGGGCGGGCTGCCAAGTCTTCGCTATGAGTATGACTAATGATGGCGGCCAATATAAATGCTTTGTGTGCAGACGCCTGCCTGCCCAAGAATGCGATCCATGCGCTCTGAATGCCCCGTTCCCGATCTCCTGTTGTCCAGCATCCGCAATGCGGAGCCCGCTTTCTGGGCCAACCCCAGCCGCGCCGCGGATCTGCAGCCCGTGCTCGACGCCGATGGCCAAGGCATTAGCCTGGGTGATACGAAGGCGGCCGCTGGCCGGTTCGCGCGGTGGGCCGGCGCTTTGGCCGAGCTGTTCCCTGAACTGCAGGCCACCGGCGGAGTGATCGAGTCGCCCCTGCTGCCCGCCGAGGCGCTGCGACCGGCGCTGGGGCTGCAGGCGCAGGCCGGTGCGCTCTGGATCAAGGCCGACCATAGCCTGCCGGTAGCGGGCTCCATCAAGGCGCGTGGCGGGCTGCACGAGGTGCTGGAATTCGCCGAGCGCCTGGCGCTGGAGCACGGCCTGGTGGACCCGACCACTCCGCCTGATTCGCAGGTTGAGGCCTGGCGCACCCTGGCCTCTCCGCGTGCCCGGGCACTCTTCGGTCGCTACACGGTGGCGGTCGGCTCCACGGGCAATCTGGGCCTGAGCATCGGGGTGGCCGCGTCGGCGCTGGGCTTCAAGGCGGTGGTGCACATGTCGGCGGACGCCAAGGAATGGAAGAAGGCACGCCTGCGCCAGCGTGGCGTGCAGGTGGTGGAGCATGCAGGCGACTATGAACGCGCCGTGGCCGCGGGCCGCGCCGAGGCCGAAGCCGATCCGTTCTGCCACTTCGTGGATGACGAGCGTTCGCTCTCGCTGCTGCTGGGCTACAGCGCAGCGGCTCTGCATCTGCAGGGCCAGTTGCAGCAAGCGGGCATCGAGGTGGATGCCGAGCATCCGCTCTTCGTGTATCTGCCCTGCGGCGTGGGCGGAGCCCCCGCCGGCATCGCTTTCGGGCTGCGGCAGCTGCTGGGCCCGCACGTGCATTGCTTCTTCGCCGAGCCTGTGCAGTCGCCTTGCTTTCTGGTGCAGATGCTGGCGGGCGAGGGCGCCCACCCCTCCGTCTATGACCACGGCCTGACCAACGCCACCGAGGCCGATGGGCTCGCCGTGCCGCGCGCCTCGCTGCTGGCGGCGGAGCTGATGCAGCCGGTGATTTCGGGCTGCTTCACCGTGCGCGACGACACCTTGTTCCGCCAGTTGGTGCAGGTGCTGGACGCCACGGGTCAGCGTATCGAGCCATCGGCTGCGGCCGGCTTCAGCGGCCCGGCGTGGCTGGCGGACAGCCCCGCAGGCCGGCGATGGCTGGAGGCCTCGGGCCTGGACATCCGCCTGGAACGGGCCACGCACCTGGTCTGGACCACAGGGGGGCTCTTTGTGCCACCCGCCGAGTACGTTCGCTTCGAACAGCGGGGTAGGGCGCTGCTGGCGCAAGGCCCCGCTGCCTGAGCCGCCGGCCATCTTCCCCTTTTCGCTTCCGCTTCCGTTTTTCGTCAACCGCCTTCTGAGAGAACCGCCATGAACCGCAAGAAGATGATGCTGTCCCTGCTGCTGCCCGCAGCGCTCTGCGCCCTGGGTGCCTCCGCGCCCGGCATCGCTGCCGCGACCGAGGCCTATCCCACCCGGCCGATCACGGTGGTCATTCCGTTCCCGCCGGGCGGCGCCACCGACGTGCTGGGCCGGCTTATCGGCAAGAAGCTGGGCGATGTGCTGGGCCAGAGCGTGGTGATCGACAACCGGGCTGGCGCGGGCACGGTGATCGGCGCGAGCTTTGTGGCCAAGGCTGCACCCGACGGCTACACGCTGTTCATGAGCTCGGGCACCACCTTCACCGTGAACCCCGCCATCCGCGCCCGGCTGCCCTATGACCCGGTCAAGAGCTTCGAGCCCATCGGCATGACCGGACGCACCGGACTGGTGCTGTTGGCCGGCAAGGATGTGCCCGTGCGTGACCTGAAGCAGTTCGTTGCCACGGTCAAGGCCGCACCCGATACCTATTCCTATGGTTCCTTCGGCTCCGGCACGACCTCGCAGTTCGCCGGAGAGATGTTCTTCAACGCCGCCGGCCTGAAGATTCAGCATGTGCCCTACAAAGGCAGCGCACCGGCCATGGTGGACCTGATGGGTGGGCAGATCCCGTTCACGGTCGATACCGTGTCCGCTGCCGTGCCTCAGGTCAAGGAAGGAAAGATCCGTGCGATCGCCGTTACCTCGGCGCGCCGATCGCCCTTGCTGCCGCAGGTGCCCACCCTGGCCGAAAGCGGCTACCCGGGCTTGGAGATGGATACCTGGCTCGCCCTCGTGGCTCCCGCGGGCCTGCCGCCTGCCGTGAGGAGCCGTCTTGAACAGGCCCTCGCCACCACGATGGCCGACCCTGGCACGCGCCAGAAGCTGCTGGACAATGGCTTCGAGCCCGTCTTCATGCCCGGCAAGGAGGTCAGTGCGATGATCGAAAAGGAACTGCCCCTGATGCGGGCCATCGCCCAGCGTGCCGGCATCAAGGCCGACTGAGCCCCCTCCCACGGCCTAGTACCCACGGCGGCCCGGCCGTCCGCCTCTCTTGATGAAACGACATGACTTCTGACACCCGCCTGGTGGAGCTGTCCGCCAATGAGCTCCGCCACCGCATCGGCCAGCGCGAGATCTCGCCCGTCGAACTGCTCGAAGCCTGCATCGAGCGCATCGACGCGGTGAATCCTTATGTCAACGCCGTCACGGCTACCTGCTACGACCGCGCCCGCGCCGAGGCCCGTGCGGCCGAGCAGGCCGTGCTGCGCGGCGAGCCGCTGGGGTTGCTGCACGGGCTGCCGATGGGGGTGAAGGATCTGGAGGCCACGGCCGGCCTGCTGACCACCTACGGCTCGCAGATCTACCGCGAAAACATCCCTGCCGAGGACAACGTGCTGGTGGCTCGGCTGCGCGCGGCGGGTGCCATCGTCACGGGCAAGACCAACATTCCCGAGATGGGCGCGGGCGCCAATTCGCGCAACACAGTGTGGGGTGCCACGGGCAACCCTTTCAATCCGAACCTGAATGCGGGCGGCTCCTCGGGAGGCTCGGCGGCCGCGCTGGCCTGCGATATGTTGCCGGTCTGCACGGGCTCCGACACTGGCGGCTCGCTGCGCATCCCCGCCGCCAAGTGCGGGGTGGTGGGCTTTCGGCCTTCGCCCGGCGTGGTGCCCAGTTCGCGCAAGCTGCTGGGCTGGACGCCACTCTCCGTCGTTGGACCCATGGGCCGCACGGTGGCCGAAGCCTGCCTGCAACTGGCCGCCTCGGCGGGCCTGTCGGCAGGCGATCCGCTGAGCTATCCGCTGGACCCGATGAGCTTTCTGCATCCTGAGCCGGTGGATCTGGCCGGCCTGCGCGTGGGCTACACGGAGGACTTCGGTGCCTGCGCGGTCGATGCGGGCATCCGCCGCACCTTCCGCGAGAAGGTCGCTGCCATGCGGCACCTGTTCAAGCGCTGTGACCCGATCGACTTCGACCTGGGCGATGTGCATCGCTGCTTCGACGTGCTGCGCGCCGAGGCCTTCGTGGCCAGCACGCGCGACGCCTACCAGCGCGATCCGGAGAGCCTGGGCCCCAACACCCGCGCCAATTACGAGATCGGTGCCGCCATGTCGCTGATCGACAGCGCCTGGGCGCAGGCCGAGCAGACGCGCATCCTGGCGCGTTTCCAGCAGGCCTTCCGCGACTTCGACGTGATCCTGGCGCCCACCACGCCGGTTTCGCCCTTTCCGTGGACGTCGCTCTTCGCCAGTCATATCGACGGAGAGGCGCAAGCCAACTACTACCGCTGGCTCGGCCTCACCTATGTCACCACGCTCACTACCCACCCCTCGCTCAGCCTGCCGTGCGGGCGTGACGAAGCGGGCATGCCGTTCGGGCTGCAGGTGGTGGGGCCGTTCCGGGGTGATCACTTCACGCTGGGCATAGGGCAATCGCTGGAACAGGCTTTCACTGGCATTCCTGGGCTCCAGAGGCCGCGCCCTGATCTGGAGGCTTTGGTGCACATGCCGGCCGAGCCGGCGCTGACCTCCATCGTGACGCAGGCGCCGCACCCCGAAGATGCGCGTGGCGTGCCGCGCGCGGGAGCGTCGGTGTCGGCCGCTACGGTATCCGCGGTCTGATTGCGGTCTGCTGTGGCCCGGCCCCCCCTGGCAGACAGGGACGGGCAGACCTCGGCGGCAGTCCGTCGTTTCCTGCTCAGGCGTAGGTGTTGACCTGGGTGCCCAAGGGTCCGGAACCGGCTGGCGGCAGCTTGGGTGGGGCGGCTGCGCCCGTGTTCGATCCCGTATCGGCCTGTAGTGAGGCTAACGATTCCAGCAGGCCGGCTTGAAGCAACCCGCCACCAAAGGCCCCCGGTTCGGTCATGCCGGTATAGGCCTGTGACATGCCTCCCTGGGACACGGAACCCAGCAGTGTGCTGTCCAGCATGCCGGTTTGCAGCAGGCTGGCTTCATTCAGTGCCGCTTCGAGAGCGGGGTCGGCCGTGCCTGGGGTGGCCGGCGGCTGGCTTGCAAGTGTCTGGCTGTCCAGCAATGCCGCCTGCAGGGAGTCGGATAGCACGGAAGCCGGGCCGAGGAGCGCCAACTCGTCGGCCTGCTCAAGATCCTGGATCGGCCGCAACGCGTTCGATCGCGCGGTGCTGCTGGACGCGTCGAACCCTGCGCTGAAGAGGCCGGGAAGGCCGGGGAGGCCGGCGAAAGGGGAAACGTCCATACGAACTCCTTTGGTGTCAGCGGCCTTGCAACGGCCGCTGCCAGTCCCCCTTGGATGCTTTTCAGGCGAAGGCGTTCACTTGCGTGCCCAGATTGCCGGAGGTCGCGAGTGCAGGCTGGGGCGAGGGCAGGGCCTGCAGCAGCGTGGCGGCGGCCGCTTTCTGCGTGTCCATGGCTTTTTTCAGTACGGCAACACCCACGGCATTGGACGTTTGGGCGTTGGTCGCCGCGGTGGCGGCGTTGACGATGGATTGGGAGAGCGAAACGTCCATGGAAGACTCCTGGGAGTGTGTCTGAATCCCGGCGGGCCGCCGGCATGCGAGTGCAGTCCGCTTCTTTATCGGCATATCGGCCCGCGGGTTGAGCCTCTCTGCGTCAATATCTTCAATCCAGTGCGTTGCTGCCATAGGCGCCGCAAGCGGCCAGGTCCGATTCGGACAAGCGCGGCAGTTGGGAGGCGGCCTTGCGCAGCGCGGTGCGCAGGCCTTCTTCCAGCACCGGGTGGTAGAACGGCATGCCGAGCAGTTCAGCCACAGTCAGCTTGCGTTCGATGGCCAGAGCCAAAAGATGGGCCAGGTGCTCGCCGTCGGGCGCACAGAGTTCCGCGCCCAGCAGCCGGCCGTCGGCTTTGTCGGCATAGACGTGCAGCAGGCCATGGTTGCGTTGCGCCACACGGGCACGGCCTTGGTCCTCGAAGTCCACACTGCCGGTCACGAAGTCGCTGCCGGCCGATGCCTCAGACTCCTGTTGGCGCTTGTGCAGAACCGCATGGCGACGGCCGATCACGGCTGCATTGGGCTGGGTGAAAGCGATCGCGAGGCGGGTGCGGCGTTTGAATGGGTGGGGCTCATCCGCCATGGCATTCAGTCCGGCAATGTGGCCTTCATCCGCCGCTTCATGCAGGAGCGAGCGGTCGCCGTCCACGTCGCCCGCCATAAAGACGCGCAGCTCGCCCACCTGCATGGAGCGTGGGTCGATGGGGGGTAGCCCCTTGTCGTTCAGTTCCAGCCCCAGCGTGTCGAGCCCCAAGTGCTCGACGTTGGGGCGGCGGCCCAGAGCGGCCAGCACCTGGTCCACCACCACAGTGGTGCGGCCGTTGGTCACCTCGATGCCGCTGGCCACCTCCCGCAACTGGACCTCGCCGCCCTGGTACACGCTGAATTCGTCCTTGAAGCTGTCGAGCAGCGCGTTGTTGATCTCCGGGTCGCTCAGTCCCGCTACGGTGCCCTGCTTGCTGAAGGCCGACACCTCCAGGCCCAGGCGTGCCAGCGCCTGGGCCATCTCGGAGCCGACCGGCCCGAGGCCGATCACCGCGATGCGCGGCCCCAGGCTGGGCTGCTCGAAAAGGGTGTCGGTCGTCAGGATGCGGTCGCCGAACGCGAGCCAGGGCTCAGGCACCACCGGCCGTGAGCCGGTTGCGATGACGATGTTGCGTGTGCTGTGGACGGTGCCGTTCACTTCGACACGCTGCGCGTCCAAAAGGCGCGCCCGGCCCGATATGGCCCGCTCGCCCGCGTCGGTAGAGCGCAGCGTGGCGTCAACGAAGCGGTCGCGCACGGAGCGCACGCGCTGCAACACCGCCGCAAGGTCCGCCGAAAGGCCGTCTGCGCCCCGGATGCCCAGCGTTTCCAGCTTGCGCCGCGCGTGGAAAGCGTTGCCGGCCTCGATCAGCAATTTGGACGGCATGCAGCCCACGCGGGCGCAGGTGGTGCCCCACGGCCCGTCATTGACGAGGAGGTAGCGGTCGGTGCGCTTGCGTACTTCGCGCAGGGCCGCCAGCCCGGCGGAGCCCGAGCCGATGATGATGACGTCGAGGGTGTCGCTCATGAACGCAGTTCTTCCCCAGCGGAAGAGAAGGAGTTGGATGGGGCAGTGTGGCCTGTGCCAGCGCACGGCGGTGTAGGCCGCCAGGCCCTGCGCTTGCGCAGGCAGGCCGTGCCGGCAGCCCGGTGGCTTCAGTCCTGCACCGGGTGCCAGCCGACCCGGCCCTGGCCCAGATCGTTGATGCGCTGCACGAACGCATCCGCCTGGGCGTGGGGCAGGCGCAGGCGCAGCATCACCTGCGAGGCGTGCTCCACCTGCAGCAGCTCGGCACCCGTCGCGTCGGTCTCTCGTCGCAGCAGCCCTTCCAGTGCGTAGGGCACCTCGCACTGCAGCGTGGCCATGCGCTGGAGGACCACCTTCTCGGCGCCGAGCAGTGCCTGCGCCACGGTATCGGTGTAGGCGCGAACCAGGCCGCCCGCTCCGAGCTTCACGCCGCCGAAATAGCGCACTACGGTGGCCAGGACACCCTCGAGATCCTGGTGGCGCAGCACGTCGAGCATGGGCCGGCCTGCGGTGCCGCCGGGTTCGCCGTCATCCACGGCGGCGGACTGTCCGCCCGCCAGTAGCGCCCAGCAGATATGGGCCGCATCGGGGTGCTGCTTCCAGAGCGCATCCACGGCGGCTTGCGCGCTGGCGCGGTCGGCCATGGGCTGCACGCAGCCGATAAAGCGGCTCTTCTTGATGATGATTTCGCTGTATGCGGGGGAGCTCAGGGTCTGGGGCATGGGGCGCAAAGTCTAGGGCCTGTTGCCACTGGCCTTGGGGTTTGCGTGGATCCCGGATGGCTCCGGGTGCGGGCAGCCCGAAGATCAGCGGGATGGCCGCCGCCGCCTTGGCGTTGCGCTGAGCGTGTGTACCGGCTCCTGGCGACGCAGATCCGGATTCGTGTTCGGGGGCAAGGCGAGGCGAAGCCTGTCCGGTCCCAGATCGGCCAGGCGCCTGCTTGAGCCACATCAATGTCCGCAGGAGCCGTCTGCCTAAGATGGCCTGACCGATGGCTGCGTGCAAGCGCCCATCGCTTCCGCAGGCCCCGTGCCTGCCATCCTCTCTCTCAACGAAGGCAACAAGAACATGGCAATTTTCTGGAAACCCCTGGCGCTCGTCGCACTGTGTGCCGCCGCTGTGGCGGGCCCCGCCCGTGCGGCCGACTGCTCCGTCGAGATCGACGGCAACGACGCGATGCAGTTCAGCAAGGCCAGCATCTCGGTGCCCGCCAGCTGCAAGCAGTTCACCGTCAAGCTCAAGCATTCCGGCAAGCTGCCCAAGACAGCCATGGGCCACAACTGGGTGCTGACCAAGGCGTCCGACATGCAGGGCGCTCTGACGGACGGCATCGCGGCGGGCGCGGCGAAAAATTTCGTCAAGGACGGTGATGCACGCGTGATCGCGCACACCAAGCTGGTGGGGGGCGGCGAGAGCGATGCAGTGTCGTTTCCCGTGGCTTCGCTGAAGGCTGGCGAGTCGTATGCGTACTTCTGTTCCTTCCCCGGTCATGCAGCCATCATGAAGGGCACGCTGACGCTGGCGAAATGAAGCAGTGACGCCGCGATGACGACCACAGCGGCGGGCCGGCGTGACCGTGGCACCACGGCGGGATGGCGTTGAGCAGGAGAGGGGCGACGGCCTACACCGGTGCGGCAGGAAGCCTTCTAGGCTCGGACTTGCACCGTCTGCACTGCATCACCCCGCGACGCCCGTGCGCCGCTACAGGAAGCCCGCCATGTTGTCCTTCAATCTGCCGTTCGCCTTGACCCGCCTGTTCTCTGCCCCGTCGTTCGTGGGGGAGTCGCCGGCCACCGCTGCGCTGCTGCCAGTGCGGGCGACAGAGGCGGGGCCTGCCGCTGCGACGCTGCTGTCTGCCTACGACGAGCCGCCGGCCGATCTGGACCAGCGCGTTCGCGCCTCGGGCGAGTGGTGATCGCCCGGTTTACTTCTGCGGTGAGGCCAGTCGCAGTGACCGAGGCGCCATGCCCAGGGTGGGCACAGAAGCCGGCTTCAGCTTGAAAGTGGACACCGCATCGAAGAGCTCCTGCGCCTGCTGCTGAAGGCTGCTGGCCGCTGCGGAGCTTTCTTCGACCAGTGCGGCGTTTTGCTGCGTGGCTTCGTCCATCTGGTTCACGGCGATACCCACCTGAGCCACTCCGTTGCTCTGCTCTCTGCTCGCGGCGCTGATCTCGCCCACGATGTCGGTCACGCGCTTGATGGAAGACACCACTTCCTCCATCGTTCGGCCCGCACGTTCCACAAGGGCAGAGCCGGTCTCCACCTGTGCCACGCTGTCGGTGATGAGGGTCTTGATTTCCCGCGCCGCTTGCGCGCTGCGCTGCGCCAGATTGCGTACCTCTCCGGCCACCACCGCGAAGCCTCGCCCCTGCTCCCCGGCCCGGGCGGCCTCCACCGCTGCGTTCAGTGCAAGGATGTTGGTCTGGAAGGCAATGGAATCGATCACGCCGATGATTTCGGAGATTCGGCGCGCGCTTTCGTTGATTCCGCGCATGGTCACTACGACTTGCCCCACGGCGTCCCCGCCTTGCTGTGCCACGGTGGAGGCGCCTTGCGCCAGCTGGTTGGCCTGCAGGGCGTTGTCGGCGTTATGGCGGACGGTGGAACTGAGCTCTTCCATGGTGGCGGAGGTCTGCTGCAGTGCGCTCGCCTGCTGTTCGGTGCGCATGCTCAGGTCGCGGGCACCCGTGGCTATCTCGGTCGATCCCGTGACGATGGAGTCGGAGGCGTTGCGCACCTGCGCGACCATGCCGGCCAGGCTGCGCTGCATGGCCGCCAGAGAGGCCATGACGCTGCCGTCCGTCATGGTGTGGAAGTTCTCCAGCGGGCTCAGGTCGCCTCCGGCGACGCGCTGCGCCGCCAGGCCCAGCTCGGCGGGCTCCGCCCCCAGCGCGCGCGCGAGCCGGCGGGTAATGATCACCCCCGAAACGATGGCCATGGCCAGGGCCGCCACGCAGGCCACGATCAGGATGCTGCGCTGCTGCGAGAAACTCTCGACCGTCGCCTTGTTGGTCTCGGCGGCGCGCAAGCCGGCATCGGCGACGAAGTCCCCGGCCTTGCCCGTGAGCTCTGCCAGCAGAGGTCGGCATTCCTGATCGATCTTGGCCACGGCGGCCTGGTGCTGGCCGGCCATGGCCAGGCGCACGATGTCACGTGCCACGGGGCCATAGACGGATTCGATGCGGGTCAGGTCGGCCAGCAGGCCGCGGGTCGATTCGGGGATGGCGCCGCCTTTCGCGATGGCCTGCGTCAGGGCCGCCAAGTCTTTCTGCACGTCTTTATCCGCCTGGAGTACCAGTTTGAGTTCCTTTTCGATATCCGAGGCTTCGGTGACGAGCACCAGATTCCGCACGGCGACGGCGCGCCGACTGACCGCGTCGCGCATGCTGCTGGCCAGATCGGACTGCGCCTGTATGCCATGCACGTAGTCGGTGAACTTGCTGTTCGCCGAACTCAATGAAAGCAGCGACAGCGCGGCCACCACAAGCACCATGACCACCAATGCACCAAAAGCGAGGCTGAGTTGGGTCTTGACTTTGAAGCGTGGGGTGATCATCGGGAGCGTCCTCGGAGCGCCTGAGGCGCTTGTTTGTGTGCGGGGCTATTGTTTCCATAAGTAAAAAGGTGCGCGTGTAGGAAATTGCGAACACTTTTGGTGTTTTGCCTGTCTTGGGCCATGGGGCGGCAGCCCGCGGCCTTGCACAGACGCCACAAAGAGGCGCCTGGGTCGGGAAGTCCACATCGCTCCCGTGGTGGCAGTGCCCGTGCAAAGACGCCTCACGGCATGACCCACTAAAATCCACGGCCCCCCGCCAACACCAATCCAATGAACGCCCCTGTCGACGTTTCCTTTTTCGCGCGCGCCGCCAAGCCGCTGACGAGCTACCGCCCTTACTGGGCCAAGCGCTTCGGCACGGCTCCGTTCCTGCCCATGAGCCGCGAGGAGATGCAGCAGCTGGGCTGGGACAGCTGCGACGTGATCCTCGTCACCGGGGACGCCTACGTCGACCACCCCAGCTTCGGCATGGCGGTGATCGGCCGCACGCTGGAGGCGCAGGGCTTTCGCGTGGGCATCATTGCCCAACCGGACTGGCAGAGCGCCGAGGCGTTCAAGGCGCTGGGCCGGCCCAACCTGTTCTGGGGCGTGACGGCGGGCAACATGGATTCGATGATCAACCGGTACACGGCCGATCGGAAGATCCGCAGCGACGATGCCTACACCCCCGGCGACGTGGGCGGCAAGCGCCCCGACCGCGCCGCCATCGTCTACAGCCAGCGCTGCCGCGAGGCCTACAAGGACGTGCCCATCGTGCTGGGCGGCATCGAGGGCAGCCTGCGCCGCATCGCCCATTACGACTACTGGAGCGACAAGGTGCGGCGCTCCATCGTGGTCGATGCCAAGTGCGACCTGCTGCTCTACGGCAATGCCGAGCGCGCCCTGGTCGAGGTGGCCCACCGCCTGGCCGGGCGCGAGCCGGTCGAGCAGATCACCGACGTGCGCGGCACGGCCTTCGTGCGCCGCCCGGGCGACGAGACGGCCGCCGGCTGGTTCGAGATCGACTCCACCGACGTCGATGAGCCCGGCCGCGTGGAGGCCCACGTCAACCCCTACATGACGACCAGCGAGCAGGCCGCCGCCCAGGGCAGCACCTGCAGCAAGGAAGATGCTCCTGAATCGGTAGCTGAAGGCCCAGGTGCCGCCTGCGCTAGCGGCCCAAAGGATGCCCAGCCGGCCGCCCAGCCCATCCAGTTCGTCGCCAACCCGTCGCTGCGGGTCAAGCTCAAGGTGCCGCCGCGCGAGAAGAGCGTGATCCGCCTGCCGAGCTACGAGCAGGTCAGGAGCGACCCGGTGCTCTACGCCCACGCCAACCGCGTGCTGCACCTGGAGACCAACCCCGGCAACGCCCGCGCGCTGGTGCAGGCGCACGGCGAGGGCGCCACGGCGCGCGACGTGTGGATCAACCCGCCGCCCATCCCGCTCACCACGGCCGAGATGGACTACGTGTTCGACCTGCCCTATGCCCGCGGCCCGCACCCGAGCTACGCCGACGAGAACGGCAGCCACGACGGCGCGACCAAGATCCCGGCCTGGGAGATGATCCGCTTCAGCGTGAACATCATGCGGGGCTGCTTCGGCGGCTGCACCTTCTGCTCGATCACCGAGCATGAGGGCCGCATCATCCAGAGCCGCTCGGAGGATTCGATCATCCAGGAGATCGAGGACATCCGCGACAAGGTCAAGGGCTTTACCGGCACCATCTCCGACCTGGGCGGCCCCACGGCCAACATGTACCGCCTGGGCTGCAGGAGCCCCGAGATCGAGGCCGCCTGCCGCAAGCCCAGCTGCGTCTATCCGGGCATCTGCCAGAACCTCACGACCGACCACGGCCCGCTCATCAAGATCTACCGCCGCGGCCGCGCGCTCAAGGGCATCAAGAAGATCCTGATCGGTTCGGGCCTGCGCTACGACCTGGCCGTGAAGTCGCCCGAGTACGTCAAGGAACTGGTGCAGCACCACGTGGGCGGCTATCTCAAGATCGCGCCCGAGCACACCGAGCAGGGTCCGCTCACCAAGATGATGAAGCCGGGCATCGGCAGCTACGACCGCTTCAAGCAGATGTTCGAGCAGTTCAGCGAAGAGGCGGGCAAGAAGCAGTTCCTGATCCCGTACTTCATCGCTGCCCACCCGGGCACGAGCGACGAGGACATGATGAACCTCGCCATCTGGCTCAAGAAGAACGGTTTCCGCGCCGACCAGGTGCAGACCTTCTACCCGAGCCCCATGGCCACCGCCACGGCCATGTACCACTCCGGGCGCAACACGCTCACGCGCGTGCGGCGCCAGATGCGCGATGCGGACGAGGAGTCGGTGGATATCGTGCGCGGCGAAAAGCGCCGCCGCCTGCACAAGGCCTTCCTGCGCTACCACGACCCCAACAACTGGCCGCTGCTGCGGGATGCGCTCAAGGCCATGGGCCGGGCCGACCTGATCGGCAACGGCAAGCACCATCTGATCCCGACCTTCCAGCCGATGACGGATGGCAGCTACCAGAGCGCGCGGCGCAGCAACAGCACCGTCGCTCCGGCCCGCAAGACGGTGCAGCCCAGCAAGCCCGTTCCGGGCCGCTTGCTGACGCAGCATACCGGCCTGCCACCGCGTGCCGGTGTGGGCGGCGCTGCCGCCAAGTCGGCGGGCGGCTCGCGCCCTGCCGGCTCAGGCGGAAAACCCGCCGCCGGCAAACCGCTGCGCCGCGGCCGCTGAAGGCAGCGGCTTGCTGGTGGGCTGCGCGGCCGCGAACGGTGTGGGTGGGCCGATGGCGGTGCCCTGCGCATGGTCCACGCCCATCTCGCGCAGCGCCTGCACGGTGGCGGGGGTTTCGGCGTATTCCGCGATGGTTTCCTTGCCCATCACGTGGGCGATGTGGTGGACCATCTGCACCATCGCCCGGTGGGCGTCGTCCTGCGCCATGCTGCGCACCAGGCTCCCGTCGATCTTGAGATAGTCCACCGGCAGCTGCCGAAGGTAGGTGAACGAGGACATGCCGGCGCCGAAGTCGTCCAGCGAGAAGCGGCAGCCGAGCTGCCGTAGCTCGCCGATCAGCCGGATGGCATTGGACATGCGGCCGATCGCCGCTGTCTCGGTGATCTCGAAGCACAGCACGCCGGGCGGCACGGCATGCAGCGCGATCTGGCCGCGCAGGAAGGCCAGCAGGCCGTCGTCGCCCAGGCTGGTGCCCGACAGGTTGATGGCGCAGCGTTCGATGGAAGGCCCGATGCTGTTCGCCCGGCGCCGGGCCAGCTCGGCGAGTGCGCGGCTCACCACCCAACGGTCAATGGCGGGCATGAGCCCGAATCGCTCGGCCGCCGGTATGAACTCGGCCGGCGCATTGCCCTCGGGCGTGCCGTCTTCCAGCCGCAGCAGCACCTCCAGATGCAGGCCCGAGCTTTCCCGCTGGAGCGGATGGATCTCCTGCGCGTAGAGGCTGAAGAGGCCGCGGTCCAGTGCGTCCCGCAGTCGCTGCATCCAGTCGATGTCGCTCGCGCCGGTGGGGGGCGCACTGCTCTGGGGCTGGTGGACATGGACGGTGTTGCGGCCTCGTTCCTTGGCGCCGTAGCAGGCGATGTCGGCCACGCGCAGTACTTCCTGCAGCGAGTCCAGCGTGGGCGTCAGATGCACCAGTCCGATGCTCACGCCCGTGCGAAGGACGCGTTCGCCCCAGCGGATGTGCAGCGATTCAGCGCCCTGGCGCATCTCGGTGGCGACCTGCAGTGCCTTGTCGGACGGGCAGCCCGCCAGTATCACGCCGAATTCATCACCGCCCAGGCGTGCCAGGGTGTCCTCGGCACGCAGCCCGTTCTGCAGCAGTTGGCACACCGCCTGCAGCATGGCATCGCCGGCAGGGTGGCCGCAGCTGTCGTTGATGAGCTTGAATTGGTCCAGGTCCACATAGAGCAGACTGCCACGGGTCGGCTGCGGCCCGTCTGCTTCGCCGGCTGGCAGAGGTTGCGCCAGCAGGGCATGCAGGCGGCGCTCGAACTCCCGGCGGTTCACCAGCCCTGTCAGCGGGTCGTGCGTGGCCTGCCAGGAGAGCTGTTCCAGATACTCCTGCTCGCGTTGCATGTCACGGAGCACGAAGACGGCGCCGGACACCTCTCCTTGTTCGTGTAGCGGCGAGCCCACCACCGTGACGGGCAGCGTGCTGCCGTCGGCGCGCTGCACCGCCAACATGGTGTCGCCCTCGTGCAGCGGCCCTCCCTGATGCAGGGCGAGCTCCAGCAACGGGGCGAACGGGTAGGCAGCAGCGCTTGCCGAAAATCGCATCAGATCCTGGGCTGGACGCTGGTGGGCGTGCTGCAGGCTCACGCCCAGCATGGCTTCGGCGGCGGGGTTCATGTAGGCCACGCGACCGTCCACCCGGGTGGTGACTACGGCGTCGCCGATCGCGGCCAGGGTGGAGCGCGCATTCTCGCGCTCGCCTTGCAGCGCGTTTTCCATTCGGCGGCGCTGCGCCTGCAACTGGCGGGTGATCCAGAGCGTCCACACGATGAGCAGGCCGGCGGTGCACAGGTTCACTGCAAGCAGCAGCCGGCTGATCTGGCGCGTGACATTGCCCAGTTCGAGGCCGAAATCGATGCTGGCAGGCGTGGCGGCTTCGTCGATGGCCTGGATGCGCTGTTGCCATTGCTGCCGGAGGGCGGCATCGGGCAGACCTTCGCTGGCGAGGTGGGCGCGCATCTCCAGCGCCAGGTCCTGCAGTTGCAGCAGGTAGATGTCGCCCAGCTTCCAGAGCGCAATGGGTTCCCTGAGCAGAGCCGAATGCTGCAAGTGGCGGATCAGGAAGATCAGGTCGCTGGCGTCATGCGGATGATTGCCGCCGCGTACCGCTGCGGCGTGCGCCGCTACGTCATCGGCGGGATCGGACAGGGCGAGCTGCCGCGCCAGCCGGTCGGCCAGTGGCACGCTGAGGGCTTGTTCAAAGCGTGCCAGGTGGTCGGCGCGGCCGCTGTCCGCATACAGGCTCAGATAGCGTACCGCGTCCTTCTGTCCCTTGCTCCACTGGCTCTCGCCATAGACCAGAGCCCGCAGTGCGGACATGAGATGGATGCTGCCGGCGGCCAGCGCCACCTGCAGCAGCACCATGGCGATGACGGGCCACGAGCGGCGCAAGGTGTCCCGCAGCTGCGCGATGGGCGATGGCTGCTGCGGCTGCGTGCTCATGGCGATGCCCGCTAGCGGGCGCGGCGGCGGCTACGCGGCGCCTTTGGACCGCGGGGTCCGTGCGGGGCGCCGAGACGAGGCAGCAAAGGGTGACTTGCGTACGCTTGCATGGCAATCACTATAGCGACGAAGCATCTGTTTGCGGCCCCCCGGCATCCGCCTGTAATCCCGTAGGGAATTGCATTGGACAACGATCAGATGGGCCGCTGCAGGGGTGTTGCGCTGGAGCGCCAGGCTGCGGGCGGGCCGGGGTTGGGCCCCATGGCTGCAGGTCAAATCGACGTCAGGCCCATGCTTCCTTTGGGCTTTTCGCTATCAAAAGAGGAGCGTTTGCAACTGAGCCACGCACCCGGCGATCCGTCACCAGGGAGTGCGTTTTCCGGATTGTGGTGCTCCCGGGCCAGTGCCTGCAGTGGGGCGCAGGAGCGACTCGCCACGACGGCGGCGACGGTCTGGTGCGTGGCCGGTGCACGCGGGCCGCTCTGCTGGGCAGCCCCGCCGCCGTGGCCGGGGCGGAAAGCCCGGCTCAGCGTGCCAGCGCCTGGCCCACCAGCGGGAAGAGCCCCAGCAGCAGGCAGGCGCCCATCAGCGCCAGGCAGACCAGCACGGCCCACTTCAGAGTGAAGCGCTGGTGGTCGCCGAAATCCACGCCCGCCAGGCTGACCAGCAGGTAGGTGGAGGGCACGAGCGGACTCAGCAGGTGCACGGGCTGGCCGATGAGCGAGGCACGGGCCATTTCCACGGCGCTGATGCCGTAACCCTGGGCGGCTTCGTTGAGGATGGGCAGCACGCCGAAGTAGAAGGCGTCGTTCGACATGAAGAAGGTCAGCGGCATGCTCAGCAGCGCGGTGATGCTCGGCAGGTAGGGCCCCAGGCTGGGCGGGATGGCCGCCAGCAGGCCGCGCGACATGGCTTCCACCATGCCCGTGCCGGAGAGGATGCCGGTGAAGATGCCGGCTGCGAAGATCAGCGCCACCACGGCAAGGGCATTGCCCGAGTATTCGGCGATCAGGTGGCGCTGATGCGCGAGGTTGGGGTAGTTGATGACCATCGCGATGGCGAAACCGATCATGAACAGCACGGGCAGCGGCAGCAGGCCCATCACCAGGGCCACCATGAGCGCGGTGGTGAGAGCGAAATTCACCCAGAGCAGCTGGGGGCGGCGCAGTTCGGCGGTCTCGGTGCCGGCCATGGTGGGCAGGTGCTCGCCCGTGCTCTCGTCATCGCCCTGCACGGCGGAGGCGTCGCTCATGCCATCGCCCGGCAGCGCCACGCGGCCCAGGCGGCGGCGTTCGCGCAGGCCGAGCCAGAAGGCGATGGCCATCAGGCTCGCGATGGCGATGCCCATGGCGGGCACCATGGGCACGAAGACCTCGCCCGGGTCCACGTGCAGGGCGCTGGCGGCGCGGGCCGTGGGGCCGCCCCAGGGCGTCAGGTTCATGATGCCGCTGGCCAGCAGCGCCACGCAGGTCAGGTTCAGCGGATTCATCTTCAGCCGCTTGTAGAGCGGCAGCATCGAGGCGATGGTGATCATGTAGGTGGTCGAGCCGTCGCCGTCGAGCGAGATCAGCAGCGCCAGCGCGGCCGAGCCCATCACGATCTTGAGCGGGTCGCCCTTGACCAGCTTGAGGATCACTCCCACCACCGGGTCGAAGAGGCCCGCGTGGATCATCACCCCGAAGTACAGGATGGCGAACATCAGCATCACGCCGGTGGGCGCGATCTTGCGGATGCCGTCCAGCATCATGGCCCCCATGGTGGGCCCGAAGCCGCCCACCAGGGCGAAGACGATGGGAATGATGATGAGCGCGACCAGCGGCGAAAGGCGCCGGGTCATGATGAGCGTCATGAACGTCAGCACCATGCCGAATCCGAGCAGGGTCAGCAGCATGGCGGGGTTCTCCGGGTGGATGGCATCGGGGGTGTCTCCGTGTTCTATCGAATCGAATGCGGGGTCGTAAAAAACAACGCACAGCGAAGGCCTGCGCCCAGGGGTGGGGCTGCAGGAGTGCGAGCGGGGTGAACCTTAGGCAGCGACCCTGTCGTGCGCCTGTCGTAGGCGCGGCTATAGGTGGATGTGCTGATGGGGTAAACCCTGGTTTTGACGACCAAGCCTGGGGCCGATTGCAGCGATACTGCCGGGCTTTGCACCGCCGACCCCTGCCATGTATCCGACGCCCGTTGCCGCTGCCGCCGCACAGCCTGCCCGCTCTGTCATCGCTGCCGTTCCCGCCGTTGCTGCCTTCACGCGGCGCGGAGCCGGGGGCTGACGATGCGCATCCTGGTGGTCGAAGACGACACCGACCTGGCCGAGGCCGTGGTGCGCCGCCTGCGGCGCCAGGGCCATGCGGTGGATTGGCAGTCCAACGGCCGCGAGGCCTGCGAGGTGCTGGGCTATGCGCAGTTCGACCTGCTGCTGCTCGACATCGGCTTGCCGGGCATGGACGGCATGGCCCTGTTGGCCCACCTGCGCCGCCAGGGCAACAAGACGCCGGTGCTGATGCTCACCGCGCGCTCCGACATCGAGGACCGCGTCAACGCCCTGGACGAGGGGGCCGACGACTACCTCGATAAGCCCTTCGACTTCCGCGAGCTGGACGCGCGCTGCCGCGCCCTGCTGCGCCGGCCGCAGGGGCAGGCCTCCGGGCTCTGGGCGGTCGGGGGGCTGGCCATCGACAGCGCCGCACGCCGCGTCAGCCTGCACGGGCGGGCGCTGGACCTTCCGCACCGTGAGTTCAGCCTGCTGGAGATCCTGGTCGGCCGGCTGGGCCGCGCCGTCAGCAAGGACGAGATCGCCGGCCGGCTCTTCCACTTCGACGAGGACGTGGGCCTGAACGCCATCGAGGTCTATGTGGGCCGCCTGCGCCGCAAGCTGGCCGGCAGCCAGCTGGTGATCACCACCGTGCGCAGCGTGGGCTACCGCGCAGACGTGCAGCCGTTGCCGCCGGCCGATGGGGCCCCGCCGGCCCCGGCCCCCGCCGATGACGGCCGTTGACAGCGCGCTGGGCGCCGGCCCCGCGCCCGACGCGCCGGCGCGCACGCTGCCCGCCGTGCGCCGCACGCTGCTCACGGCCATCGCCGCGCTGTTCGCGCTGGCCACGGTGGTGCTGTTCTTCGCCGCCCGCAGCTACGGACTGAGCGCGGCCGACCGTTCCTACGACCACCTGCTGCGCGCCTCGGCCCTCTCCATGGCCGACAGCGTGGCCTTCGTGCAGGGCCGCTGGCAGGTCGATCTGCCTTATGCCGCACTCGATCTGCTGGCCATGGCGCCCGAAGACCGCGCCTTCTACCGCATCGCCGGGCCGGACGGCGCCACCATCACCGGCTATGCCGACCTGCCCCCGCCGCCGGCCTCCCTCTCCAGGGGGGATGCCGACGGCCAGCAGCCCGTCTTCTTCAGCGCCCACTACCGTGGCGCGCCCGTGCGCTTCGTCGCTGTGCCAAGGGCCATCGCGGGCGGGCCGGGCTCGGGCCGGTTCTGGGTGCAGGTGGGCCAGACCCGGCAGGCACGCGACGCGCTGGCGGCGGACATCGTCTGGCGCGCCACCGCCGCCATCGCGGCGCTGATGGCCTGCGTGTTCGGCCTCTTGTGGCTGGGCGTGGACCGCGCCTTGCGCCCGCTGGCCCAGCTGCAGCGCGAGCTGCTGGAGCGCGAGGCTTCCGACCTGCGCCCCATCGCCAGCCCGGTGCCGCGCGAGCTGGCGCAGCTGGCCGGTGCGCTCAACGGCTTCATGGGGCGGCTGGCGCTCAACCTGGACGCGCTGCGCACCTTCATCGCCGAAGCCGCCCACCAGATGCGCACGCCACTGGCCGCGCTCATCGCCCAGGCGCAGGAGGGGCTGGACGATGACGACCCGCATGCCCAGCGCCAGAGCCTGCAGGCGGTCGAGCGCAACGCGCTGCGCCTGCGCCGGCTGCTCAACCAGCTGCTGAGCGATGCCAGCGTCAGCCACCAGGGCCAGCTGCAGCGGTTCGCGCCCGTCGATCTGCTGGCGCTGGCCCGCGAGGCCCTGCGCGACGTGGTGCCGCGCGCTGAGCCTCAGCCGGTGGTGCGGCTCTGGCTGCAGTCCGATTTGCTATCGAAAGAGGAGCTGATTGCCATTTATCCGCAAGGGCGAGAAGCCCAAATGGCCGCACTGCCTGGCCGCCCGGCCCGGGTGCATGGCGACGCGTTGATGCTGCGCGAGGCAATCAAGAATCTGGTGGACAACGCGCTCAAGCACGGCGTGCCGCTCGGGCACGACGAACAAGAGGCGGCGCAGCCCGCCATCGTCGATGTGACGCTGCGCGCCGTGCCCGGCGGCTGGCAGCTGGAAGTGGCCGACCGGGGCCCGGGCGTGCCCGAAGAGCAGCATGCGCATCTCTTCGAGCGTTTCGTGCGCGGGCCGGGCGCGGGGGCCGGCGGCGCGGGTCTGGGCCTGGCCATCGTGCAGCGCGTGGTCGCCGGGCACGGCGGGCGCATCGAGATGGCGGCGCGCGAAGGCGGTGGCTGGCGCATCGCCTTCACCCTGCCGGCGGTTGCCGATGGCATGTCGCCCCCCTCCGCGCTGCCACCTGTTGGGGAGCGTTCGCCGTGAACGCCATCCCTTCCCGCCGCCAGTGGCTGCAGGGCGTCGCCGCGCTCGCGCTGGCCCCGGCCGGCGCCGCGCCGGCCTTGGCCGCGCCGCTGCCCAACGCCGCCGCCAAGGCCATGCGCGGCACGACCACCATGCGCGGCGACGCCGCGACCGTCACCTTCTTCCCGCCAGCCTCGGGCCGCCAGCAGGCGCTGCTCAGCATCGACTGCGCGACCGACACGGCGCTCTTCGCCCCGGCCATCCGCGACTTCCAGCGCCGCGAACCTGACCTGGCCGTGCGCTGCGCCGACCGGCAGAGCCTGGACATCCATGCCCAGGCCCTGGCCCGCGCCGAAGGACGGCTGCGGGGCGCCGCGCCCCCGCTGGCGGCAGCCGACGGCGCCCCCGACCTGCTCGTCAGCAGCAGCCTGGACCTGCAGACCCAGCTGGCCAACGACGGCCACGTGCTGGCCCACCCGTCGGCGCTGGCGCGCAGCCTGCCCGCCGGAGCGCACTGGCGGCACGAGGTGTTCAGCCTGGGCGCCGACGCGGTGGTCATGGCCTATCACCCGCGCCTCTTGCCGCCGCACCTGGCGCCGCGCACCCGGGGCCAGCTGCTGGCGCTGCTGCGCGACTCCCAGCGGCCGCTGGCGGGCCGCCTGGGCACCTACGACGCCACCCGCAGCGGCCTGGGCTATCTGCTGGCCACGCAGGACTCCCGCCAGGACAGCACCGCCAGCGTGCTGCTGGCCGCGATGGGCGCCAACCGGGTGCGGCTGGGCGACCACATCGACCCGCTGCTGGATGCGCTGGAGCGCGGCGAGCTGGCGCTGGTCTACAACGTGCCGGCCTCCTACGCCCAGGCCCGTATCGCGGCAGGTTCGCCGCTGCGCGTGGTGGTGCCCGAGGACTACACCCTGCTCACCACCCGCTCAGCCGTCATCCCCGCCACGGCCCCTCATCCCGAGCTGGCCCGGCCTTTCCTTGATTACCTGATTTCGCCCGAGGGCCAGGCCGTGCTGGCCCGGGACACGCGGCTGATCCCCATCCGCCAGGCGGTGGCCGCCGGCACTGCCGGCCGCACGGCCGGCATCGACCCCGAGCTGCTGGGCGCGGGCGCCAGTTCATGGCGCCTGCTGGCGCCCGGCCTGGGCCTGCTGGTGTATCTGGACCCTCTGAAGCGCCAGCGTTTCCTGCAGGCCTGGGCGACCAGCATGGGCACGGGCTAAAGGGGCAGGGCCACCCGGGGAACGATGAGATAATCGAAGGCTTTCGCCTCCTTCCATTTCCACCGAAAAGACGCCGCTTGGCATGCGCTGGCCCCAGCGCGGCAGGCCGCGCAGAAAGACCCGGATGAAAGTCTCTGAAATCCGCGCCAAGTTCCTCGACTTCTTCGCCGAGCGCGGCCACACCGTGGTGCCTTCGTCGTCGCTCGTTCCGGGCAACGACCCCACGCTGATGTTCACCAATTCGGGCATGGTCCAGTTCAAGGACGTGTTCCTGGGCACCGACAAGCGTCCCTATAACCGCGCCACCTCGGTTCAGGCCTGCCTGCGCGCCGGCGGCAAGCACAACGACCTGGAGAACGTGGGCTACACCGCCCGCCATCACACCTTCTTCGAGATGCTGGGCAACTGGAGCTTCGGCGACTACTTCAAGCGCGAATCGCTGAAGTGGGCCTGGGAGCTGCTCACCAAGGTGTATGGACTGCCGCCCGAGCGCCTGCTGGCCACCGTCTATCAGGAAGACGACGAGGCCTACGACATCTGGACCAAGGAGATCGGCCTGCCGCCCGAGCGCGTGATCCGCATCGGCGACAACAAGGGCGGCCGCTACAAGTCCGACAACTTCTGGATGATGGCCGACACCGGCCCCTGCGGCCCGTGCTCCGAGATCTTCTACGACCACGGCGCGCACATCCCCGGCGGCCCCCCAGGTAGCCCCGATGAAGACGGCGACCGCTTCATCGAGATCTGGAACAACGTGTTCATGCAGTTCGACATGAAGGAAGACGGCAGCGTCGTGCCGCTGCCCGCGCCCTGCGTCGATACCGGCATGGGCCTGGAGCGGCTCGCCGCCATCCTGCAGCACGTCCACAGCAACTACGAGATCGACATCTTCGATGCGCTGATCAAGGCCGCTGCGCGCGAGACGCACACCACCGATCTGGCGAACCCTTCGCTCAAGGTCATCGCCGACCACATCCGTGCCACCTCGTTCCTCATCAGCGACGGCGTGATCCCCAGCAACGAAGGCCGCGGCTACGTGCAGCGCCGGATCGTGCGCCGCGCCATCCGCCACGGCTACAAGCTGGGCCAGAAGACGCCGTTCTTCCACAAGCTGGTGAAGGACCTGGCCGAGCAGATGGGCGAGGCGTACCCCAAGCTGCGCGAGCAGGAACAGCGCATCACCGAAGTGCTCAAGGCCGAGGAAGAGCGCTTCTTTGAGACGCTGGCCAACGGCATGGAGATCCTCGACGCCGCCCTCGCCGGCGACGCCAAGGTGCTGCCCGGCGACGTGGCCTTCAAGCTGCACGACACCTACGGCTTCCCGCTCGACCTGTCGGCCGACGTCTGCCGTGAGCGCGGCCTGACGGTGGACGAAGAGGGCTTCAAGGCCGCCATGGAGCGCCAGAAGTCCCAGGCCCGCGCCGCAGGCAAGTTCAAGATGGACCGCGCCCTGGAATACACCGGCGCCGATGGCGAATTCGTGGGCTACACGACGCTGGGCTCCACCGCCACGGTCACCGCGCTCTACGCCGATGGCGTGAGCGTGCAGCGCCTCGAACAGGGCCAGGCGGGTGTGGTCGTGCTCGACGCCACGCCGTTCTATGCCGAATCCGGCGGCCAGGTGGGCGACCAGGGCCATCTGCGGGCCGACCATGCCGACTTCGCCGTGTCCGACACGCAGAAGATCAAGGCCCAGGTGTTCGGCCACCACGGCGTGATGGTGCGCGGCGAGCTGCGCGTGGGCCAGACGATTTCCGCCGAGGTGGACAAGCCCCTGCGCGAATCCACGCTGCGCAACCACTCGGCCACTCACCTGATGCACAAGGCCCTGCGCGAGGTGCTGGGCGATCACGTGCAGCAAAAGGGCAGCCTGGTGACGCCTGAGCGCACGCGCTTCGACTTCACGCACGGCGCCCCGGTGACCGATGCGCAGATCCGCGAGATCGAACGCCGCGTGAATGCCGAGATCCTGGCCAACACCGCCACCGATGCGCGCGTGATGGACATCGAATCGGCCCAGAAGACGGGCGCCATGATGCTGTTCGGCGAGAAGTACGGCGAGACCGTGCGCGTGCTGGACATCGGCAGCAGCCGCGAGCTGTGCGGCGGCACCCACGTCGAGCGCACGGGCGACATCGGCCTCTTCAAGGTGGTGGCCGAAAGTGGCGTGGCTGCAGGCGTGCGCCGCATCGAGGCCGTGACCGGCACCCATGCGCTGGCCTACCTGCAGCAGCTGGAAGACACCGTGAGCCAGGCCGCAGGCGCGCTGCGCGCTCCGGTGGCCGAGATCACTGGCCGCATCGGCCAGGCGCTGGATCAGGTCAAGGCGCTGGAGCGCGAAGTGGCGGCCTTGAAGGGCAAGCTCGCTTCCAGCCAGGGCGACGAGCTGGTCGGCCAGGCGGTGGACGTGAAGGGCCTGAAGGTGCTCGCAGCGACACTGCCCGGCGCCGATGCCAAGACCTTGCGCGACACCATGGACAAGCTCAAGGACAAGCTCAAGACGGCCGCCATCGTGCTGGCCGCCGCCGATGGCGACAAGGTGCAGATCGCCGCAGGCGTGACGGCCGACAGTACGGGCCGGGTCAAGGCGGGCGAACTGGTGAACTTCGTGGCCAGCCAGGTCGGTGGCAAGGGCGGCGGCAAGGCCGACATGGCCATGGCCGGCGGCACCAACGCTGCGGCGCTGCCGGCAGCTCTGGCCTCGGTGCAGGCCTGGGTGGCCGATCGGGTCTGAGCCCCGTAGCCAGCGCCTTCGGGCGCCGATGGAAAAAGGCCTGCACATGCAGGCCTTTTTTTCGTCTTCTGTGGAGCGGCGGCCGGTAGCCAAGCCCGCAAGGTTGCCGAGAAGGCGTTAGAAGAATTCGACGTCGTCCTGCCGCACCGTGGCAGCGACGTGGCCTTGCTTGACGAGGTCGCCGTAGAAGCACACCTGGTTGCGGCCATGGTCTTTGGCGTAGTAGAGCGCCTGATCCGCGTGCCCCAGGATCTCGACGGGAATGCCCTCTTGCGTGCTGACGAAGCCCACGCTGACGGTGACCTTGCCGACCTGTGGGAAGTGGTGGTCCTGCACGGCCTCTCGGAAACGATTGAAGATCCGGTAGGCCATCTCCAGCGTGGTGGAGCGCAGCAGCACCACGAACTCCTCGCCGCCGAAGCGGAAGATGCGGTCCTGCGCGCGGAACGAATTGCGCAGGATGTTGGCCATGAGGATCAGCACCTCGTCGCCGTAGAGGTGGCCGAAGCGATCGTTCACCTGCTTGAAGTGATCGACGTCCACCACGGCCAGCCACTGCTGCACGTCCTGCTCGGCGCCCTCGGGACCCAGTTCTGTGGCGCTGTGGGTGTTGCCGGCGATGCGCCGAGAGAACTCCTCGTCGAAGGTTTTGCGATTGAACAGGCCGGTGAGCGCATCGCGTTCGCTGTAGTCCAGCAGGTTCTGGTAGTTCTGATAGACGAAGAACACGCTTTTGATGACGTGGATCTTGTGCTGCGCGAACGGCCGCGACTGGGTGATCTCCAGGCAGCTGTGCACTTGGTCGTGTAGCCAGATGGGCAGCCACATCACGTGAACGCCCTTGCGCGGAGAGTGCAGTGCGCTCGTCTCGTGGGCAGCGATGCACTGGCTCAGCGCGGGCAATTCCGTCAGCGGCTGCGCCTTCTTGTCCTCCGACGGCTCGTGGACGGCCGTGGTCACCCACTGGTCATCGTGCAGCCAGCAGCGGGGGCGCACGAAGAGCGCGTTGGCATGGTGGAAGATATCGAGCGACCGCACTTGCCGGACCGAAGGCATCTGGTTCAGGGTGGACAGCACCGACAGCTCCAGACGGAGGTGGTCGCGCTGCCCCGTCATTTCCACCAGGTTGGCAAGAATGGGTTGCATGGCGGCCTACGCTTTCGGTTGGTGTGGGTCAGGGTTGGCGGCGGAACACCACGTCCCACACGCCGTGGCCGAGCCGTAGGCCGCGGTTCTCGAACTTGGTGAGCGGGCGGTAGTCGGGCTGCGGTGCGAAGCCTCCCGCCTGCTGGCTATTGGCCAGCAGCGGCTCGGCCGACAGCACTTCCAGCATCTGTTCGGCGTAGGGCTGCCAGTCGGTGGCGCAGTGCAGGTAGCCACCGGGCTTCAGGCGCGCGGCCAGCTTGGCGACCAGCGGCGGCTGGATGAGACGCCGCTTGTTGTGCTTCTTCTTGTGCCAGGGGTCCGGAAAGAAGATATGGATGCCGTCCAGAGAGCCCGGTGCCAGCATGTGGTCGATCACCTCGACCGCATCGTGCTGCAGGATGCGGATGTTCCCGATGTCCTGCTCGCCGATGCGCTTGAGCAGTGCACCCACCCCGGGCTCGTGGACCTCGCAGCACAGGAAGTTGTCCTGGGGCCGAACGCGGGCGATGTGGGCGGTGGCCTCGCCCATGCCGAAGCCGATTTCCAGGATGAGCGGCGCCGTGCGGCCGAACGCGGACTCGGCATCGAAAGGCTGCGCCGCATAGCTCAAAAGGAAGCGAGGGCCCAGGTCCTCGAAGGCCTTGGCCTGGCCCGTGGTGGTGCGGCCGGCGCGGCGCACATAGCTCTTGATGGTCTTGGGGTAGGCCACGCCGGCAGGCGCGCCGCAAGCGCTGGAGGAGGGTGACTCTGCGGCCACGTCGGTGGATTCGGCGTTGTCGCCGATGGGAGATGGAATTGCGTTCACGATGATGGATTGTAGATTCGCTGCCAGGCCGCGACCCAGACACCGAGCGCCTGCGCGATGGCTGAACTTGCGCCGCGGCTTTCATCGTTCGCGCAGCCGTCCGAAAGCGCTTCAGGCAGGCCCAGCGCGCGCGCTGCTGCGGCCAGCGCCTGTAGCGGCCGGTGGGTGTCGATGGGCGGGGCACCGTGCTGTTTGGAGAGCTTTTCACCATCGGCGGCCCGCACCAGCGGAACGTGCAGGTAGCGTGGCGTGGACAGACCCAGCGCGGACTGCAGCAGGATCTGGCGCGGGGTGTTGTCGGCCAGGTCCGCGCCGCGCACAACATCGGTCACGCCCTGATCCGCATCGTCGATGACCACGGCCAGCTGGTAGGCCCAGAGCCCGTCGGCGCGGCGAAGCACGAAGTCGCCCACCTGCCGGGCCACGTCCTGCTGCTGCGGGCCCAGCCGGCGGTCGGTCCAGCGCACTCCGCTGTTTGCTATCGAATACATAGCTGCACGCCCTTTTTCTTCCTGGGCTGGAGCGCTGTTTTGCTGATATTCGGTAGCCGCGAAGCGCCACGCGCGCGCAGGTTGCCCGTGCAGGCCGTGGCGGCAAGTGCCGGGGTAAGGCAGTTCGCTGTGCCGCTCCCGCGCATGGCCTGCGGCGGCAAGGGCCGACTCGATGTCGCGGCGCGAGCAGGCGCAGGGGTAGGCGCGCCGCTGCGCCACGAGCTGGTCCAGCGCGGTCTGGTAACGCGCATTCCGTGCCGATTGCCACACCGGGGGCTCGTCGGGCATCAGCCCGCAGGCGGCCAGCTGCTGCAGGATGGTTTCGGCCGCGCCCGGCACGCAGCGGGGCGTGTCGACGTCTTCGATGCGCACCAGCCAGCGCCCGCCCTGCACAGCGCGCGCATCGAGCCAGCTGGCCAGGGCTGCCACCAGCGAACCGGCATGCAGCGGGCCCGTTGGCGAGGGCGCGAACCGGCCTACGTAGCGGCCTGCAGGGGAGGGCGCACCCAGACGGGTGCCGGCCATGGGGGAGGTGGCAAGCGGGAGCAAGGCGAAAGCAAGAAAAAGGCGCCGAGCTCTCGGGCTGGCGCAAGAAAGGAACGAAGCGTTTCAGACCTGTTGCGGGCGGGGATCAGGCGATCGCGTCCAGCGCGAGCTCCAGCCCGGAGACGAAGGCATCTTCCAGCCGGTGGCCCAGGCACCAGTCGCCGCACAGGCCGATGCCGGCAGCGGCACTCCACAGGTGGCTCCGACCCAGCGGCTGGCGCGTCTGCGCGTGGCGCCAGCGGCGTACCTCGGCGTAGGTCGGCTCAGCGCGGATGCCGGTCACCTCGGCGAAGCCCTTGAGCAGCTTGGCGAGCACGCGTGCGGCGTCGTCTTCCAGGTGCTCGGTGGACCATTCCGGGCTGGCCTGCACTGTCCAGCGCTCGATCTGCGAGCGCCCGGGCTTGGACGATTCGCGCGCCAGCCAGGCGATGCGGTGGTGCGTGCTGCGCGCCGCGTTCCACTGCGGCCCCAGCGTGGTCAGGCCTGGGCGCACGGCCTGGGCGAAGGCGAGCATCAGCGTCCAGCATGGGGCAATGGTGACGGCCTCCAGCGTCGGCCCCTCGGGCAGCTCGATGCCAGAAGCCTGCAGCAGCGCCGTGGCTGCGGGCGCGGGCTGGCTCAGCAGCACGGCGTCGAAACCCGCATGCACGTGGACCGCGCCGTCGAGCGCGCCGGTGCGCACCTGCCAGCCGCCGGGGCGCAGCGGGTCTGCCTCGATGCGGGTGACGTGCGTGCCTGTCAGCAGCCGGCCGGCCTGCAGCAGGGGCTGGGCCCAGGCGGCGACCAGCGCATCCATGCCGGGGGCCGCGACCCAGTGCGCCTCGCCCGGGGGCGGCGCAGCGGCGGCCACGCGGCCGGCGGCATCCAGCACGCGCACGGTGTTGGCGCTCCAGGGGCGGCACAGACCCGGCACGGTATCGAGCGCCTTCTGGAAACGCGGATCGCGCACGGTGAAGTACTGCGCGCCGGTGTCGAAGCCGCCAAAGGGCGATTCGAGCGTGCCGGTGCGTCCGCCAGGCCGGGCGGATTTCTCGAACACCACCACTTCGTGGCCGGCCTGCACCAGCGTGCGCGCGCAGGCTACGCCGGCCATGCCGGCGCCGATGACGGCAAAGCGGCGCGCCGATGCGGAGGGTGCAGAAGCGGCAGCCTGTTGGGCGGGCTCGGTGTTTCGCAGTCGGCGCTGTGATCGGGGAACGGAAGAACGCATGGCAGGCCCTTTCAGTGGCAATCGATGGGTGGGGCAACGGCGCCCCCGTATCGGCGAGGAGCGCTGTAGCGCGCACGGTGCTTGGCTGTCACTCTACACGCGCTGCGGGCCGTGGTGGGCGGGGCGCAACCCGCAGGTGACGCGCAGAGCGGATGCCGGCAGGTGCGATCAGGTTGGCTGGTGGTTTTCCAGCAGCGCGCGGCGCGTGGCGGGCTTGCGCAGCTGCTCCAGCCACCACTGCAGCGCCCGGCCCGGGGCCGAGTGGCCGGGCCCACCCCAGGCGTAGTGCAGCTGCACGGTGCGCGCAGGGCGCGCGACGGCACGCACCACCAGCCGGCCCGCCGCCACATGGGCGCGGGCCATGGGCTCGGGCAGAAAGCCGCCGCCCAGCCCGCGCAGCAGCGCCTGCACCTTGGCCTGCATGGTGTCCACGGTCAGCACGTCCTGCCCGCCCAGGATGCCCATGGTCACGCCGCCTTTTTGGGCGGAGTCGGCCACGGCGATCACCCGGTGCTCGCGCATTTCGGCATCGCTCAGCGGCTGGTCGCCGCGCGCCAGCGGGTGGTGTGGGGCCACCACAAACTCGAACAGCATGCCGCCCAGCGATTCCTGCTGCACCCTGCCACCGTGCCCGGGCTGACGGCCACGCCCAGCGCCAGATCGGCATGGCCGGCGATCAGCGACTCGAGCGTGCCCGAGAGGATGCCGTCGCGCAGCTTGAGCCGCGTGGGCGGCGAGAGGGCGTAGAAAGCCTCGACCAGCTCCAGCACGGTGGTGGGCGAGATCACGCCGTCGATCGAGAGCGTGAGCTGCGGCTCCCAGCCTGTGCCCACACGGCGCACCCGATGGGCGATGGCTTCCACGTCGCTCAGCAGGCGGGCGCCTTCGCGCAGCAGCTCTACGCCCGCTTCGGTGGGGCGCGCCTGGCGGGCGCTGCGATCGAAGAGCAGTACATCCAGCGCATCCTCGATCTGCCGCACGCGGTAGGTGAGGGCGCTGGGCACCAAGCCCAGCTGCCGGGCTGCAGCGGCGAAGCTGCCGGAATCGGCGATGACCTGCAGCATGGACAAGTGGTCGGGAGTCAGGACGTCACGTGCTTTTTGCATGGTGCGCCAATGCTAATTCAACCGATTTGAATGAACACTTCAAGACCGCTGCGCGTGGCCGCTTTCCGCTCAGGCTACGCTGCGGACGACCGCAGCGGGATACAGTGTCTCCATTCGGCCATCGCCGGCCCGCTGCCGGCCAGGTCTTTCACGACCGCTTTCGCCCCATTCATCCATTCATTCATTTCACGCAAAGAGCACACACCATGGCAAACATCGTCGTCGTCTTCCACTCCGGTTATGGCCACACCCAGCGCGTCGCGCAGCTCGTGGCTGAAGGTGCGGGCGCGAGCCTGCTCGCCATTGATGCGGATGGCGAACTGCCCGAAGGCGGCTGGGAACAGCTGGCCGCTGCCGATGCGATCGTCATGGGCACGCCCACCTACATGGGCGGCCCCAGCTGGCAGTTCAAGAAGTTCGCTGATGCCTCGTCCAAGGTCTGGTTCAGCCGCGGTTGGCAGGACAAGTTCTTTGCCGGCTTCACCAATAGCGCCAGCCTGAATGGCGACAAGGGCACCACGCTGGCCTACCTGCAGACGTTGGCCTCCCAGCACGGCGGCCTCTGGATCAGCCTGGGCCAGATGCCGGCCAACAACAAGGCGGCCACGCGCAACCACCCCAACAACCTGGGCGGCTCGGTCGGCCTGCTGGTGCAGTCCCCTTCGGACGCCAGCGTCACCGAGATCCCCCAGGGCGACCTGGACACGGCCAAGCTGTTCGGCGAGCGCGTGGCGGCCATCGCTACGCGTTTCGGCGGTTGAGCGGAGCGCTGCTATGAGCGCCCCATCGCCAGCCTCCGAAATGGGCCTGCTGCGGCTGAAAGGCCACGAAAAAGACTTGGGCGGCGGTTTCACCGTGCGCCGGCTGCTGCCCGCGCTGCAGCTGCGTTCGGTGGGGCCCTTCCTCTTCTTTGACCATTTCGGTCCGGTGGCGGTGGAGCCCCAGGACGAATATGACGTGCGCCCCCATCCGCACATCGGTCTGGCGACGGTGACCTATCTGTTCGAGGGTGCGATCATGCACCGCGACAGCCTGGGCTCCGAGCAGCAGATCGAGCCCGGCGCCATCAACTGGATGACGGCGGGGCGCGGGATCGTGCATTCCGAGCGCCGCCCGGAGGCACTCGCGCAGCGCCGTTACGTGAACCACGGCATTCAGCTCTGGGCCGCCTTGCCGGCGGTGGCGGAGGACTGTGCTCCCTCGTTCGTCCACACGCCTGCGGCCGAGATCCCGGAATGGGCGGGTGACGGTGCCCGGGTGCGCGTGCTGGTGGGCGACGGCTTCGGCTGCCGCTCGCCGGTCGAGACGTTGGCACCCGCGCTTTATCTGGACGTGCAGCTGCAGCCCGGCGCCTTGCTCGAACTGCCGCCCCTGGCGCAGCAGATGGCGCTCTACCCGGTCGATGCCGACGTATGGCTGGGCGACGAGCTGCTGCCCCGCCAGACCCTGGCGACGCTGGCCCCGGGCCAGGCTACGGTACTGCGAGCCACCGCTGGTGAACCGGTGCGCTGCATGGTGATCGGCGGTGAGCCGCTGGACGGGCCCCGCCATCTGTGGTGGAACTTCGTTTCCAGCAGCAAGGAGCGCATCGTGCAGGCGGCCAAGGCCTGGGAGGCGCAGGCCATGGGCCGCGTGCCGGGCGAGACGGAGTGGATCCCGCTGCCGGAGCGGCGCTTCAAGCCCTGAGGGGTTGAGGCTGAAATGAGCTGCTGCGCTTGATGGATAAGCGCCTGCAGCTCACGAATTCATAGCATCCTTGGCCGGGTTGGGCGACAAGTCGGCTTCCAGCACCCGCCGCTCGTCGAACACGAAGCAGCCGCCCTGGTAGTGCGCTCCGTCGGTCAGTTCGAAGTATTTGAGAATGCCGCCCTCGAGCTGATAGACATGCTCCAGCCCCTCTTCGCGCATCAGGATCGCCGCCTTCTCGCAGCGGATGCCCCCGGTGCAGAAGCTCACCACCGTCTTGCCGGCCAGCTCCGCCTTGTGCTCGCGCAGGGCGGGCGGGAACTGCGTGAACTTGTCGATGCGCCAGTCGATGGCGCCCTCGAAGGTGCCGTGGTCCACCTCGAAGGCGTTGCGCGTGTCCAGCGTCACCACCGGACGGCCTTCGTCGTCGTGACCCGCCTCCAGCCAGCGGCGCAGGGTCTGCGGGTCCACGGCAGGCGCGCGCCCGCCGGCGGGGCGAATGGCCGGATGGTCCATGCGGATGATTTCCCGCTTCACCTTGACCAGCATCTTGCGGAAGGGCTGGCTATCGGACCAGCTCTCCTTCGGCTCCAGTGGCGCGAAGCGCTCGTCTTCTGCCTTCAGCCCAGCGATAAAGCCGCGCACCGCCTCGGCCGGGCCGGCGAGGAAAAGGTTGATGCCTTCTTCGGCCAGCAGGATGGTGCCTTTCAGACCCATCGCCAGGGCCCGCTCCTGCAGCCGGGGTTGGAGCGCGTGCGCGTCCGGCAAAGGAACGAAGAGATAGCTGGAAATGTTGAGGACGTTGTTCACGGCGGTGCAATGGCGAAAGACAGGGACGGGGCGATGCGGCGTGCCTGCGTCGCCGCAGAGAGTGAGTGAGGTGTGCCGCACGCAGGCAAGCACGCACGCGGCGGCACTGCAGGCGCCGGCCACCCGCGTGGCCGCTCCGGGCGCTGCGTCAGGGCGCTGGCGCCAGCAGCGTCG
Organism: Paracidovorax sp.; assembly: GCF_057642795.1. Classification (NCBI taxonomy): domain Bacteria; kingdom Pseudomonadati; phylum Pseudomonadota; class Betaproteobacteria; order Burkholderiales; family Comamonadaceae; genus Paracidovorax; species Paracidovorax sp. The sequence continues at coordinate 391,814 of NZ_JBXYZY010000021.1, read as the reverse complement.
ATTCGATCTTGTTGGCGAGCTGGGCGATCGCCAGTGCCGCCGGGCAGCCCGGCATCTGCAGCAGCAGCAGCTGGCGGCGCATGACGGCATTGCGCACCGAAGCATCGGCGGGAATGTCACCCATATGCAGCAGCCGCATCGGGCGGCCCGACTCGGTGCTGACGAAACGGTCCAGAACCTGTTGCAGCTGGCTGGTGATGGCACGGCCATCGCCTGGGCGGGCGGCCTGGTTCACCACCATGCGCACATGCTGGCGTTTTTGCTGCGTGGCCATCACCTTGATGGCTGCATAGGCATCGGTGAGCGATGTGGGTTCTGGCGTGGCGACGATCAGCACTTCGGAGGCCAGCGAGATCGAGAACAGCACCACGTCGGAAATGCCTGCGCCGGTATCCAGCAGCACGACGTCGTAGCGCGGCGCCAGCGTCTGCAGCACCTGCATGAACTGGTTGCGCACCTCGGGGGTGAGGCGCGAATACTCGACCATGCCCGAGCCAGCCAGCACGGCAGAAAACCCACCGGGCGCCTCGATCACGGCGTCTTCCAGCGAAGCTTTGCCGGTGAACACGTCATGCAGCGTGATCTTGGGGTGCAGGTTCAGCACCACGTCGAGGTTGGCCAGGCCCAGGTCGGCGTCGAGCACCAGCACGCGCTGGCCTCGGCGGGTCAGGGCGGCCGCCAGATTGGCGGAGACGAAGGTCTTGCCTACACCACCCTTGCCACTGGTGATGGCGATGATGCGGGCACCTGCAGGCGACTTGCCCGCAGCGTAGGGTGAAAGGCCTGCAGAGGCGGCGTTTTGGGGGGACAGCGCGTCGGTCATCTCTGTGCTTTCAATAGGCGCTGCCTGTGGAGGGATCCTGAGGCGGGGGGATGTCACCCCAGCCAGCAGGAGTGTATAGGGGCCCGAACAACAGGCTCTTTTCTTCTGCGGTCACGGTGCTGTCGGGTTGGTCTTCGATGCTCACACGATTGCGCCCGGCCATCTTGGCCTTGTAGAGCTGGCCATCGGCCCGCTCGGTCCAGAGCAGCGTTGTGCTGCGGATCCATTGCAGCGCAAAGGCGCCGCCGATGCTGATCGTGATCTGTAGCTCCACGGTGGGGGAGATGGCAATGGGCGTGCTCTCGACGGCCTGGCGGATGCGTTCGGCCACCGCCAGCCCGAATCCGGCATGGCAGGCTGGCAGCACGACGGCGAACTCCTCGCCGCCATAGCGTGCCAGCGTATCCATGGGGCGCACGCACGCATCGAGCGTGCGCGCCACCGACTGCAGCACCAGGTCGCCCGCCATGTGACCGTAGGTGTCGTTCACGCGTTTGAAGTTGTCGACGTCCAGCATCAGCAACAGGGCGGATTCACCCGACCGGGTGACCCGGTCGATCTCCCGCTCCAGCACGGTGCGGAAATGCCGACGATTGGCCAGCCCGGTGAGCGGGTCCTTCAGCGAAAGCTCGCACAGGCCGTCGATCAGGCTTTGCAAATAGTCGACGGGAGTTTCCGTGCGCAGTGCAGCATCGGAGCCCATCGACTGCATCACGAGCGCATGCGCTGTCGACAATCGCAGCTCGTTCAAATGGACTGTGTTATGAGGCACTGTTTCGGTCACAAATTGGCGTCAACGGAGGCGACGGCGATACTTATCCAGGAGTGTAACAGTCCAGTGTTTTTCACGGCCCCTCTCCTGCGGTACATCTGCTGCGTTGCAGGGCCGCCAGGGCTTCTGCGTCGGTGCGGTACATCGCTACCAGCGGGCTGGGCTCCAGCAGTCCTGCACGGCGCAATACCTGCTCGGCGGGCAGCTTCAGCCCGCTCACGTGCAGTTGGCCGCCCCGCCCGCGCACCAGTCCGATCAGGCGGGCGAAGGTCTCGGTGCCAGTCACGTCCACACGGTTGATGGGTAGTGCGAAGAGGCAGACGTGCTGTATGTCGGGGTTGGCTGCGAGGTGCTCGGCCACGCGTCGCTCGAGCGCGGCAGCGGAGGCGAAGTCGAGCTCCGCATCCATACGCAGTGCGAGCAGGCGCGGTGCGATGGGAGGCAGTTGCCACAGGTGCCGGTCGCGCAAGCTGCCATCCGGGTGGATGCCTACTTCGATGATGCGCGGATGCAGGCGCTGGAACAAGAAGTGCGCGAGGCTCATGAAAATGCCGGCCAGCACACCCCAGTACATGCGTGGCGCGGTGGCCAGTGTCAGCGCGAAGGTGACGCCGCCGATGGCGGCCTCCACCCGAGAGACGCGTGCCAGCTTCCACATGCTGGCGGGCTTGATGAGGCTGGTCACCGCAGTCACGACCACTGCGGCCAGCACCGACTGCGGCACGTGGTAGAGCGCGGGCGTGAGCCATAGGAGCACGGACAGCACCAGCAGCAGCGCGAACAGCGTCGCCCAGCCGCTCTTGGCGCCGGCGTACAGGTTGATGGCCGAGCGCGAGAAAGAGGCGCTGGTGGCGAAGCTGCCGCACAGACCCGAGCTGATCTTGGCCATGCCGTGAGCGATGAGGTCCTGGTTCTCGTTCCAGCGCGTGCCTGATTGGCTGTGCTCCACCTTGGCGCTGGAGGCGGTTTCGAGGAAGCTCACCAGAGTCACGACGAGCACGGGCAGCAGCAGATCGCCGTACTCCTCCCAAGACAGCCATTCGGGCCAGGAGAGCGAGGGCAGGCCTGCTGGCAGATGGCCGACCACAGCACCTTGCGCGTCGGCATAGCCGAGCGCCCAGCTCAGTGCGGCCGCCGCGGCCACCACCACGATGGCGGCCGGAAAGGTGGATCGCCACCTGCGTGCCAGCACAAGCAGCACCAGGCCACCCAGCCCGAAGGCCAATGCGATGGGGTCGAAATGGTGAAGGGAAGGGCTGACCCAGAGCGCGTGCCAGCTGGTGCGCAACCCGAGCAACGCCGGTAGCTGCGACGCCAGGATGAGCAGAGCCGCGGCCTGGGTAAAGCCGTTGAGCACCGGGGAGGTGACCAGGTTCAGCAGCCAGCCGAAGCGCACGGCCCCGAGCGTCACCTGCACCAGTCCCGACAGCAGGGCCATCCATGCCGCGAGCGCCACCCAGTGCGTGCTGCCGGGTTCGGCCATGCCGGTGAGCGACGCGCCGATGAGCAGGCTTGTGAGTGCGGTGGGGCCCACGCCCAGACGCGTCGACGAGCTCCAGAGCACCGCAATCAGTGCCGGCACCAGCGAGGCGTAGATCCCCGTCACCAAGGGCATGCCGGCCAGGGCGGCGTAGGCCACACCCTGAGGCACCAGCATCAGGCCGACCGTCATCCCGGCCCAGAAGTCGCCCGCCAGGAGCGCGCGGTCAGGCCGGGGCCATGCGAGGAAGGGAAGCCAGCGCGACAGGGCCAGCATGCGCGAAGAGGTCATCCCGCTATTGTCGTGTGCTCGGGCTGGCTATGGCGTGGATTCATTCAGCAGGTGGCAACTTTGTCCTACGGCGGCTTCGGCTGCTGCCCAACGGAAGGCCGAGAGGCCGGGGCCTACAGTTCCTTCCATCCCTTTCAGCGCCTTAAGGAGACTGCCATGACGCACCCATCCCACACTCTTTCCCAACGTCCCGCCTGGCGCCTGCTGGGCCTGGCCGGCGCTGTCGCGCTCAGCCTGGGCCTCGCGGCCTGCGACCGCAACAGCGGCGATCAGACGGCAGGCCAAAAGCTCGACGCCGCCGTTGCCAAAACCGAGCAGGCGGCGAACGATGCGCAGCGCAAGGTCGAAAGTGCCGCCCGCGAGGCCACCGCCTCCACCCGTAGTGCTGCGGCCGACGCAGCCGCGGTAATGGACGACGCGGGCATCACCGCCAAGGTGTCTGCGGGGCTCGCGAAGGACTCGGAACTCAGCGCCATCAAGATCGACGTGGACACCCGCAACGGTATCGTCACGCTCACCGGACCGGTCAAGAGTGCCGCAGCCAGCGAGCGGGCAGAAACCATCGCTCGCGGCGTACAGGGCGTGAACTCGGTGGTCAACAAGCTCACCGTCAGCGCCACCTGACCCTGGCCCCCGCTGTGGCGGTATGCAGCATGGGCCGGCAGCGCCGCGGCGCTACCATCGGCCCATGACTGCCTCACTGCCCGATACCCCAGGCCCGGCGGACGCCGAGCCGCGCCACCTGACCACCCGCCTCGTCCATCATTCCTATGAGGCCCCGGCCGGCTTCGCCGCTCCGCAGCCGCCGGTCCACAAAGCCTCCACCGTTATCTTCCCCAACGTGGCGGCCATGCGCGCGCGCGAGTGGAAGGACAAGACCAGCTACACCTACGGCCTGCACGGCACGCCCACCACCTATCTGCTGGAAGAGCGCCTGGCCACGCTCGAAGGCGGGGCACAGTGCCTTCTCGTCCCCAGCGGCCTCGCAGCCATCGCCAACGTCGCGCTGGCCTTGCTGCGCACGGGCGACGAGGTGTTGATTCCCGACAACGCCTACGGACCCAGCAAGGCGCTGGCCGAGGCCGAACTGCGGCACTACGGCATCCGCCACGTCATCTACGACCCGCTCGACCCCGCCGATCTGGCCGCCCGCATCACGCCCGCGACCCGTCTGGTCTGGCTCGAAGCGCCAGGCTCGGTCAGCATGGAGTTCCCCGATCTGGCTGAGCAGGTCCGCATCTGCCGAGCAAGCGGCGTGATCTGTGCGCTGGACAACACCTGGGGCGCAGGCCTGGCTTTTGCGCCCTTCGACCTGCTGGGCGACGGTACGCTGGGCGTGGATGTCTCCGTGCATGCCCTTACCAAGTACCCCAGTGGCGGTGGTGACGTGCTCATGGGCAGCATCACCACCCGCGACCAGGGCCTGCACCTGCGCATCAAGCTCGCGCACATGCGCCTGGGCCTGGGCGTGGGCGCGAACGACGTGGAGGCGGTTTTGCGTTCGCTGCCCAGCATGGCGATCCGCTACCGCGCGCACGACGTGGCCGCGCGCGAGCTGGCCCGCTGGCTGGCCACACAGCCGGCGGTGGCCCAGGTACTGCACCCGGCCCTGGAAGACTCGCCCGGCCATGCCCAGTGGCGCGCGCTCTGCGGCGCGGCTCACGGGGGAGAGGGCGCGGCGGCGGGGCTTTTCAGCGTGGTGATTGACGAACGCCATGCCCAGGCCGCGGTGGATGCGTTCTGCGACGGGCTGCGCTATTTCAAGCTGGGCTACAGCTGGGGCGGCCCGATGAGCCTGGTGGTGCCTTACGACCTGCCTGGCATGCGCGATCGCGCGGCCCGCCACCTCAAGCCCGGCACCGTCGTGCGGTTTTCCATCGGACTGGAGGATGTGGAGGATCTGCGGGCCGACCTGGAACAGGCCCTGCGCGCTGCGTTCAGCGGGTCTTGAGACGGGCCCGACGGGCCAAGCTGGTACATTGGTCCGTCAACTAGATCACTTCATGAGAAAGAGGAGCCCCCTTGGCTACACCCAACTACGGATACGAAAAACGCCAGCGCGAGCTGGCCAAGAAAAAGAAGAAAGAGGAAAAACTCCAGGCCAAGTCCCAGCGCAAGACCGATGACCACCCCCACGGCGGGTCGGGCAGCGGCGCTGATGACGGCGCGCTCAACAACCCCGCGCAAGACGGCACCGGCACGCCTGTGGGCGGCTGATACCTGACAGGTTCCGCGTCAGGCGCCGCGCTGCGGGCCTGAGCTGCGGGGCCCGGCCTGCGGCCCGGTTCCACCCGAGCGCAGGCGCGCCGGCCCACGGTTTTCTTTTCTTCTTTTGCGTTCTTCTTCCGCCGCGCACACCGCTCAGCGCGGCAGCAGCTTCTTCAAGCCGGGCCACACATTGGCCAGCATGATCGGATGGGCCTCCGCAAGCGGATGGATCCGGTCGGCCTGAAACAGCCGGGTCGGGTCCCGCGCATCGGCCACGCCGCTCAGCAGGAAGGGCACCAGCCCCGTCTTCTCGGCCTTGGCCACGGCAGGAAACACCGCGCCGAACTTGCGCGCGTAGTCGCCGCCGTAATTGGGCGGCACCTGCATGCCCACCAGCAGCACCCGGGCGCCCGCTTGGGTCGATTCCCGTGCCATCCAGGCCAGATTGTCTTCGGTGTTCTTCAAAGGCAGGCCACGCAGCGCGTCGTTGCCGCCCAGCTCGATCACCACCACGGCCGGCTTGTGCTGCGCCAGCAGCGCGGGCAGGCGCGAACGGCCGCCGGAGGTGGTGTCGCCGCTCACGCTGGCGTTCACCACGCGCGCCGCGATTTTTTCGGCCGCCAGTTTCTTTTCCAGCAGCGCCACCCAGCCCGTTCCGCGGGCCAGGCCGTATTCGGCGCTAAGCGAATCGCCCACCACCAGGATCACCGGGCCGGCCGCAGCAGGGGCCGCTGGCGCTGGCGCCTGGGCGAGCGCGGGGGCGGCACAAAGCCCTGCGGCGGCGGCCAGTGCCGCTGCCGCGATAAAGTCACGCCGACGTTCCACTTGCATCACAGCCAAAGCCCTTTCATGTCCGACTCATCGCCATTGCCCGCTTCCTCGTCGCCGCCCGGCACGCCCATCATCGCGGTGGAGCATGTGGTCAAGTCGGTGACGGATTCGACGGGCACGCTCGACATTCTGCGGGATATCGATTTCCGCCTGGCGCCGAGGGAAACGGCCGCCATCGTGGGGGCCTCGGGCTCGGGCAAGAGCACGCTGCTGTCGATCATCGCGGGCCTGGACACGCCCACCAGCGGCACCGTGCGGCTCGACGGGCAGGACCTCTTCGCTATTGACGAAGACGCCCGCGCCGCGCTGCGCGCCCGCAAGCTGGGCTTTGTCTTCCAGAGCTTCCAGCTGATGGCCAACCTGACGGCGCTGGAGAACGTGATGCTGCCGCTGGAGCTGACCGAGCGCCGCGACGCCCGCGCGCTGGCGGCCGAGATGCTGGGCCGGGTGGGCCTGGGCCAGCGGCTCTCGCACTATCCGCGCGTGCTCTCGGGCGGCGAACAGCAGCGCGTGGCGCTGGCGCGGGCCTTCGTGGTGCAGCCGGCGGTGCTGCTGGCCGACGAGCCCACCGGCAGCCTGGACTTCGCCACCGGCGAGACCATCATGCGGCTGATGTTCGACCTCAACCGCGAGCTGGGCACGACCCTGGTGCTGGTCACGCACGACCGGGGCATCGCGGCACAGTGTGAGCGGCGCATCACCATTGACGCCGGGCGGCTCTCCGAAGGCTGAGATCGTGAAGACGTTCTGAGCCCTTTCGCGCGGCGAGCGCCCGCAAATCCTGCGCGGTGCGCTATGGATTTGATAGTTTCCCGGCCGAGGCTCAGGCGCCGGGGATAATCGCCCCATGTCCAGCCCCAAAGTCCTCTTCGGCTTTCACGCCGTCGGCGTGCGCCTGAAGACCGCGCCCCAATCCATCATCGAGATCTACTACGAGGCCACGCGCCGCGATGCCCGCATGCGCCAGTTCCTCGACCGTGCCCGCGAGTCCGGTGCGCGCCTGATCGAGGCCGACAGCGAGCGCATCGCCAAGCTGGCCGGCAGCCACGGCCACCAGGGCGTGGCGGCGCGGGTGGAGGCGCTCAAGCAAGCGACTTCGCTCGACGAGCTGCTCGAAGATCTGGAAGCCGCCGGCATCGAGCAGCCGCTGCTGCTGGTGCTCGACGGCGTGACCGACCCCCACAACCTGGGCGCCTGCCTGCGTGTGGCCGACGGTGCGGGCGCGCATGCCGTCATCGCCCCCAAGGACCATGCCGTGGGCCTGAACGCCACCGTGGCCAAGGTGGCGAGCGGCGCAGCCGACACGGTGCCGTATTTCATGGTGACCAACCTGGCGCGCACGCTGGGCGAGCTCAAGGAACGCAACATCTGGTGCATCGGCACCAGCGGTGACGCCACCAAGAGCATCTACCAGGTGGACCTGAAGGGCCCCGTGGCCCTGGTGCTGGGCGCCGAAGGCGACGGCATGCGCCAGCTCACCCGCAAGACCTGCGACGAGCTGGTGTCCATTCCCATGAAGGGCGGGGTGGAGAGCCTGAACGTGTCGGTGGCCAGCGGCGTGTGCCTCTACGAGGCGCTGCGCCAGCGCGGCGGCTGAGGCACGGCCACGCACGCGCCCGGGCCTTGAGCCATCAGGCCGGTGGCTCGGGCTCTTCGGCGCTGGCCTGGGTCAAGGCTTCCAGCGCATCCGCCTCCAGCAAAGGGATGGGCCCTTCGTTGCCCCGCACCCATGGACCCGGGGTGCGCTGCGGTAATGCGCGGCAGGGTCAGACCCAACCCAGCGCTCCCAACACCGCGCCTGCGCCCAGCAGCCACAACAGGTGCAGCCGTGTGCGCCAGACCAGCAGCATGGAGATGGCCGTCAGGCACCAGAGGCGCCAGTCGTGCTCCAGGCTGCCGTGGGCGCTGGCCAGCACCCAGGCCGTCGCCAGCATCAGGCCGACCACCAGCGGCGCCATGCCCTGCTTGAAGGCGCGCACGGCCCGCCGTTCGCGGTTGCGGTGCGCCCAGCGGGTGGCGGCCCAGGTCAGCAGGCTGCTGGGCAGCATGATGCCGGCCATGCACAGCAGCACGCCCAGCGTGCCCCAGGCCCAGCCCGCGGCGCCCGGGCCGCCCGCGTTCAGGCCCACATTCCAGCCCAGCAGGGCGATGAAGAGCACGTTCGGCCCCGGCGCGGCCTGGGCGATGGCGATGGAGGCGCTGAATTGCGGATCGGTGAGCCACCCCTGCTGGCCGACGAGGTGGCGGTGCATGTCGGGCGCGGTGGAGATCGCCCCGCCCACGGCCAGGAGCGAGAGCGAGAGGTAATAGACGAACAGTTGCAGCCAGTCGGCCGGCTGCAGATGGAGCGCGAGCGGCGTCATGGGCGGGGCGCTTGCAGCCGGCGCCAGGTCAGCACGCAGGCTGCACCGCCGATGACGAGAAGAATCCACGCCAGCGGCACGCGCAGCAGCGCCATGGCGGCAAAAGCCGCGAGCGCGATGGCGCCGCAGGCCCACGGCCCGAGCGGGTGGCGCACCAGCGGCGCGGCCAGCTTGCAGCCCACGCCAGCCACCAGACCCGCCGCCACCGCACCCATGCCGCGCAGCGCGCCGGCCACGGCGGGCATTGAGGAAAAGCTGGCATAGACCATGGCGAGCGCCAGCACCACCAAGAGGGGCAGCGTGAGCATGCCGGCGACGGCCACCAGCGCGCCGCGCAGCCCGAAATGCCGGTCGCCGATCATGATCGAGAGGTTGACCACGTTGGGCCCGGGCAGGATCTGGGCTACGGCCCAGTCCTCGACGAACTCCTCGTTCGTCATCCAGCGTTTTTTCTCGACCACCTCGCGCTGCACCACGGCCAGTACGCCGCCGAAACCTTGCAGCGCCAGCCAGGTGAAGGACCAGAAGAGCTCGCCGAGCGAACGGGGCACGGGGCGCTCTTCGGAGGAAGGCAGCAGCGCGGCGGAGTTGGCACCGGCGGAGCCCGGCGGTGCAGCGGGTGAGGGCGGAGAAGAGGGCGTGGAGGGATGCATGGGCGCAAAGCAGGGCGATTCGGGCGGCTGGGCTGTGCAGCCACAAGGCAGCGAGCGTCGTGGCAGCGGCGGGCGCCGGCCATGTTAAGCCTACATTCCCGCCCGCGCCGGCCCCCGGCTGTCAGGCAGGCCATCGCCGTGCGCGATCGCAGGGATCGGCTCTGGCGAAGCCCAGTCGGCGGTCAGGCCGGTTTCTTGGGCTTCTGCACGGAGAAGACGATGCTGGAAAAATCCAGCGCGCCATGCCCGGCCAGGCTGTGCGATGCGTACAGGTTCCGCGCCAGCCCGCCCAGCGGCGTGGCCGCCTTGACGGCCATGGCGTTCTCTTGCGCCAGGCCCAGGTCCTTGAGCATCAGGTCGGTGCCGAAGCCGCCCGCGTATTGCCGGCTGGCGGGGGCGGCCTCCATCACGCCCGGCCAGGGGTTGTACTTCTCCAGCGCCCAGTTGCCGCCGGAGCTGCGGCGCATGATCTCGCTGAGCACCTTGGCATCCAGCCCATTGGCCACGCCCAGGGCGATGGCTTCGCTGGTGCCGGCCATCAGGATGCCCAGCAGCATGTTGTTGCAGATCTTGGCCGTCTGGCCCGCGCCCACGGCGCCGGCGTGGAAGATGTTGGCGCCCATCTTCTCCAGCACCGGGCGGGCACGCTCCAGGTCGGCCGCTTCGCCGCCCACCATGAAGGTCAGCGTACCGGCGATGGCGCCGCCCGTTCCGCCCGAGACCGGCGCGTCGATGAAGCCCACGCCCCGGGCCCGGGCCGCGTCGGCCACCTTGCGGGAGGTGGCCGCGGCGATCGTCGAGCAGTCGATCACCAGCGTGCCAGCCGGCAGCTGGGGCAGCAGGCCGGGTTGCCCGCCCTGGCCCAGGTAGAGCGCTTCCACGTGGGCGCTGGCAGGCAGCATGCTGATGACCACGTCCACGCCGGCCACGCAGTCCCCGGCGTCGGCGCTGATGCGCACGCCGTCGGCCGCGAGCTTGTCGCAGGCGGGCTTGGACAGATCGAACGCGCCCACGTCGTGGCCCGCCTTGTGCAGGTTCAGTGCCATGGGGCCGCCCATGTTGCCCAGGCCGATGAATCCGATTTTCATGGTGTCGTCTCCTTTGGTATGTGGATGGATTTGCTCTTGTATTGATAGCTGCTGGCTGAGGCGTTACGGGTGCTGGCGCCCGAAATGGCCGGGATCGTCAGCCGTCCGCTGTCAGTCGTCGTCCGCCTCGAAGATGCTGTGCCGCTTGCCGGGGCAGGCCGGCGCTGCGCTGGCCGCGGGTTCGGGTGCTGCTGCCGGCTTTCGGCGCCGAGGCGATGCCTTGGCGCGTGGGTTGAAGGCCAGCGCCTCTTCCAGCCAGAAGTGCCACTGCGCCCGGGTCACGTAGCCCGCAGGTTCCACCCAGAAATAGCCCTGCATGCCGCCGCCGGGCGAGAGCTCGCGCGTGCCCTGCATTTCCTGGAATTCGGCATGCCGCTCGGGCGGCAAGCGCACCAGCAGGTCGGTGCCCTTCACGCCCAGGCAGAGCTTGCCATCGACGAAGAAGCACCAGCAGCCGAACATGCGGCGTTCTTCGGCCTCGACGCCGCCGGGCAGGGGCTGCGCCGCCAGTGCGTTGCGTACGGCGTCGATGAGGTGCAGGGTGTCGTCGGCCAGGGGGCGTGCGGGCATGGTGGTCTGAGTGCCTTATAGGCTGGTGGCCCAGGTACATCAATGGCATGCAGCTATCATAAGAATAGCAATGACCTAGCGGATGACCTGCGGTGCGTCGCCGTCGAGCATGCGCCGGGCGATGATGACCCGCATGATCTCGTTCGTGCCTTCCAGGATCTGGTGCACCCGCGCGTCGCGCAGCAGCCGCTCCAGCGGGTATTCGCGGATATAGCCGTAGCCGCCGTGCAGCTGCAGTGCTTCGTTCACCACGTTGAAGCCCGCGTCGGTGGCGAAGCGCTTGGCCATGGCGCAGTAGGTGGAGGCGTCGCGCGCGCCGGCATCCAGCTTGGCGGCCGCCAGCCGCACCATCTGCCGCGCCGCGACCAGCTCGGTCGCCATGTCGGCCAGCTTGAACTGCAGCGCCTGGAAGCTCGCCAGCGCCTTGCCGAACTGCTTGCGGTCCTGCATGTACTGCTGGGCATGCCCCAGCGCCCCCTGGGCCGCGCCCACCGAGCAGGTGGCGATGTTGATGCGGCCGCCGTCCAGGCCCTTCATGGCGATCTTGAAGCCTTCGCCCTCGGCGCCCAGCAGGTGGTCGGCCGGGATGCGCACGTTGTCGAAGCTGATGGTGCGTGTGGGCTGGCTGTTCCAGCCCATCTTCTGTTCCTTCTTGCCGTAGTGAATGCCGGGCGTGTCGGCCGGCACGGCGAAGGCGCTGATGCCGCTGGAGCCGGAATCGGGTGCGCCGGTGCGGGCCATGAGCACCAGCACGTCGGTGGCGCCCGCGCCGCTGATGAAGGCCTTGGCGCCGTTGATGACGTATTCGTTGCCCACCCGCTCGGCCCGGGTCTTGAGCGAGGCCGCGTCGGACCCCGCGCCGGGCTCCGTCAGGCAGTAGCTGGCGAGCTTCTCGCCCGTGGTGAGCTGCGGGCCCCAGTGCGCGCGCACCGCGGGCGTGGCCCAGGTGCCCAGCATCCACGTCGCCATGTTGTGGATGGTGATGAAGGCGGTAGTCGATGGATCGACCGCCGCCATTTCCTCGAACACCAGCGTGGCGTCCAGCCGGGGCAGGGCGAGGCCGCCCGCGTTCTCGGGCGCGTAGAGGGCGCAAAAGCCCAGCGCGCCGGCCTTGGCGATGGCCTCGCGCGGGAAGATGCCTTCCTCGTCCCAGTGCGCGGCATGCGGCGCGAGTTCGGCCCGGGCGAATTCGCGGGCGGTGTCGGCAAAGGCGCGTTGCTCTTCGGTCAGCTCGAAATCCATGGTGCTTGTCTCTCTGGCTCTTCGTTGTTCTGTCCGCTCATCCGGTCGGGGCTCACTGCGGCCGGGCCGCGGGGTGCTCCAGCGTCAGCCAGCGCATCAGGCCCTGGCGCCGCGCCACGGTCTCCGCCGTGAGGCACTCGTGGTAGAGGCGCGGCCCCTCGGGCTGGGCTTCCGAGCCCCGCGTAGCCTGCTTGCACCGCGTGATGCGCTCGCGCTGCCAAGCCGACTGCTCCTGCCGCAGCTGCGGCCGCTCGTGCGCCGCCAGCGCCCGCATCACGTCGCCATACAGGATCGCGATGGCCGTGTCCGCCTGCTGCCAGGCCTGCAATGCACAGGCATTCGTCTCCGCCACGGTGCCCTTCGGATCGCACGCCGCACCGGCCTGGGCTTGCGCACCGGTGCTGCCCAGCAGGAATGCGAGGGTGCTTGCAGTCCGGGCACTCCGTGCAAGTCGTCGCGTGATCTTGAAAGGTTCCATCCTTCGCTTGTACCACTGCGCCAGATACCGGCGCGGCCCAGGCCAGCGGCAGCCGCGCAAGGGCCGCCCCGCCGCGCTGGCTGCGTCCCCCTTCCCGCGCGCCAGCGCGAGAGAAGGGGGAAGGCGCGCAGCGCCTCAGGGGGATGTCACTCCATTCAGGATGTCACTTCAAGCTGATCGTGGTGTTCACGCCCTGGCCGATCGTGCTGTCGTCGAACCACCGCGCCGTCACCGTCTTGGTCTGCGTGTAGAACAGCACCACCTGTTTGCCGTAAGGGCCCAGGTCGCCCAGCTTGGAGGCGCGCGAGCCCGAGAACGAGAAAAGCGGTACGGGCACGGGGATCGGCACGTTGATGCCGACCTGGCCCACGTCGATCTCTTCCTGGAACTTGCGCGCCGCCGCGCCCGACTGCGTGAAGATGGCCGTGCCGTTGCCGTTCGGGTTGGCGTTGATGAATTCGATCGCTTCGTCGATGTCGGCCGCTGCCGCCAGGCACAGCACCGGGCCGAAGATTTCCTGGTCGTAGATGCTCATGCCCGGTTTCACGCCGCTGAAGACGGTCGGGCCGACGAAGTTGCCCTTCTCGAAGCCCGCCACCTGGGGCTTGCGGCCGTCCAGCTCGAGTGTGGCGCCATCGGCGATGCCGCGTTCGATCAGGCCCTCCACGCGCTCGCGGGCGGCGCAGGAAACGAGCGGGCCCACGTCCGTGCCTTTCTCGGTGCCGGCGTTGACCTTGAGCGTCTTGGCCTTGGCGACCAGATCGGGAATCCACTGCTGGGCCTCGCCCACCAGCACCACCACCGACAGCGCCATGCAGCGCTGGCCGGCCGCGCCGAAGGCGGCGCCCGCCAGGGCGTTGAGCGTCTGCTCCTTGTTCGCGTCGGGCAGCACGATGGCGTGGTTCTTCGCGCCCATCATGCACTGCACGCGCTTGCCGTTGAGGCTGGCGCGGTTGTAGACGTGCGTGCCGACCTTGGTCGAGCCCACGAAGCTGATGGCCTTGATGTCGGGGTGGTCGCAGATGGCATTCACCGCATCCTCGCCGCCGTGCACCACGTTCAGCACGCCGGGCGGAATGCCGGCTTCGAGCGCCAGCTCGCACAGGCGCATGGTCACCATCGGGTCCTGCTCGGAGGGCTTGAGCACGAAGGTGTTGCCCGTGGCGATGGCCATGGGAAACATCCAGAGCGGGATCATGGCCGGGAAGTTGAACGGCGTGATGCCCGCGCACACACCCAGCGGCTGCATCAGCGTGTAGGTATCGACCCCGCCGGCCACGTTGTTGGCCAGTTCGCCCAGCTGCAGGTTGCCGATGGCACTGGCGTGCTCCACCACCTCCAGGCCGCGGAACACGTCGCCCTCGGCATCGGGCAGGGTCTTGCCCTGTTCGGCCGTCAGCAGTGCGGCCAGCTCGGCCATGTTCTCGCGGATCAGCTGCTGCAGCTTGAGAAAGATGCGCGCCCGGGCGCCGATGGGCGTCTTCTTCCAGGTCTTGAAAGCCTCCTGGGCGGAGGCCACCGCCGCGTCGATCTCATCGGGCGTCGCGAAGGGCACCCGCGCCAGCACCTCCTGCGTGGCGGGGTTGACCACATTGCGCCACTGCGTGGTCTTGGATTCGACGAACTGGCCGCCGATCAGCAGCTTGACGGTGGGCGCCAGCACGGCGGTGGACTGGGGTGCGTTCATGGGTCGTTGTCTCCTGGTGGTTCTCGTTGCGCCGGCTGCGTGCAGCGCCAGCATGCGGGCCATCCTATCTGTGCGAAATTGCGGAAGCAATAGACAATTGCGCACGTCGGCCTTGCAAAATTGCACGGCCCACCTCCAAACCAAATCGGGACACACAACGGCATGGACTGGGACAACCTCCGCTACTTCCTCGAACTCTCCCGCAGCGGCACCCTGGCCGCCGCGGCGCGCCGCACCGGCGTGGAGCACACCACGGTCGCGCGCCGCATCCAGGCGCTGGAAAAGCAGCTGGGCACTGCGCTGTTCGCCCGCGAGGCCGGCGGCCATCGCCTGACCGAAGCCGGCCGCCAGCTGCTGCCGGCGGCCGAGGCCATGGAAACCGCCGTGCTGGGCGTGGAGCGCGCCGTGCCCGCTGCGGGCGGCGGCCCCACGGGCGTGGTGCGGGTGGGCGCCACGGAAGGCTTCGGCACGCTCATCCTCGCCCCCCACCTGGCCCAGCTCACGCAAAAGCACCCCGGCCTGACCATCGACCTGCTGGCCCTGCCTCGAATGCTCCACCTGAGCCGGCGCGAGGCCGACATCGTCATCTCGCTGGAGCGGCCCACGCGCGGCTCGGTCATCGTCACCCGGCTGGCCGACTACACGCTGCGCCTTTACGGCCAGCGCGAATACCTGGCCCGCCGCCCGCTGATCCGCACGCGCGACGATCTGCGCCACCACGCCTTCGTGAGCTATGTGGACGACCTGCTGTTCACCAAGGAACTGCAGTTCCTCGACGCGCTGCATCCGCCCGAGCGCTTCGCCCTGCGCAGCACCAGCATCACCGCGCAGTACGAGGCCGTGCGCGCCGGCGCCGGCCTGGCCGTGCTGCCGGCCTTCATGGCGGACCGGGACCCGGTGCTGGCGCGGGTGCTGCCGGAGGAAGCCCGCTTCACGCGCACGTTCTGGATGAGCATGCCGGGGGAGTCCAAGCACCAGGCGCGGATGCAGGCGGTGTGGGCGTTTCTGAAAGAGGTGGGGCAGAGGAACGGGGAGGTTCTGCAGCTGCTGCACGGCCGCTGATAGTCCCTGCTGCAATGCCTCCATGTCGCTGGATCGGGCCACGAGGCCCGATCCGTCAATCGAGCGCTCGGAGCCCTTGGGGTGCGCTCGCGGGCGCCATAAACGCCGTGAAGGGCCTTCTGAGCGCCTATGATCGCGCCCTCTGTTTCCAGGCCCTGGCCTGTTCGCGATCCGAGCCGCCGAATGATTGATTGAGCGATCTGCGCGCGGCCTTCTCTTTCTAGCCTGTTTTCCCCCGGAGTTTTTTCCATGACACACCCAGCCCCGCCAGCCGGCCCGGGCTCGCACGGTCACGACGACCTGCAGCGCAACCTCACCAACCGCCACATCCAGCTCATCGCCATCGGCGGTGCCATCGGCACCGGCCTCTTCATGGGTTCGGGCAAGACGATCAGCCTGGCCGGCCCTTCCATCGTGTTCGTGTACGCCATCATCGGCATGGTGCTGTTCTTTGTCATGCGGGCCATGGGCGAGCTGCTGCTGTCCAATCTGGAGTACAGGTCGTTCATCGACTTCTCGGCCGATCTGCTCGGCCCCTGGGCGGGCTTCTTCACGGGCTGGACCTACTGGTTCTGCTGGATCGTGACCGGCATCGCTGATGTGATCGCCATCTCCGCCTACACGCAGTTCTGGTTCCCCCATCTGCCGCAGTGGGCGCCTGCGCTGGGCTGCGTGGGCCTGCTGCTTTCGCTCAACCTGCTGACGGTGAAGCTCTTCGGCGAAGTCGAGTTCTGGTTCGCCATGGTCAAGATCGTCGCCATCGTGGCGCTGGTGGGCACGGGCATGTACATGGTGGGCACGTCCTTCCAGTCGCCCGGCGGCCATACGGCCACGCTGGCCCATCTGTGGAACGACGGCGGCATGTTCCCGCACGGCGTCATGGGCTTCTTCGCGGGCTTCCAGATCGCGATCTTCGCGTTCGCGGGCATCGAGCTGGTGGGCACGACGGCCGCCGAGGCCAAGGACCCGGAGCGCACGCTGCCGCGCGCGATCAACTCCATTCCGCTGCGCATCATCGTGTTCTACGTGCTGGCGCTGGTCGCCATCATGTCCGTGACGCCCTGGCGCGAGGTGGTGCCGGGCAAGAGCCCGTTCGTGGAGCTGTTCGTGCTGGCCGGCCTGCCGGCGGCGGCGGGCGTCATCAACTTCGTGGTGCTGACCTCGGCGGCCTCTTCGGCCAACAGCGGCGTGTTCTCCACCAGCCGCATGCTCTTCGGCCTGGCGCTCAAGGGCGATGCACCCCGGTCCTTCGCGCGTCTTTCGAGCAGCAGCGTGCCTTCGCGCGGGCTGCTGTTCTCGTGCGCCTGCCTGCTGCTGGGCGCGTTCCTGATGTGGGTGGTGCCCGATCTGGTGGAGGCGTTCACGCTGGTGACGACCGTGTCGGCCATCCTCTACATGTTCGTGTGGTCGCTGATCCTGCTGTCCTATATCGCCTACCGCCGCGGTCGTGCAGCGCTGCATGAGGCGTCCCAGTACAAGATGCCCGGCGGCGTCGCCTTGTGCTGCGTGTGCCTGGCCTTCTTCGCCGGGGTGATGGTGCTGCTCTCGTTCGAGGCCGATACCCGTCAGGCGCTGGTGGCCACGCCCGCCTGGTTCGTGCTGCTGGCCGTGGCCTACCAGTTCGTGCGCCGGCGGGCGGAGCGGGCCGGTTGATTCAAGTTGCTATGAAGTTCATAGCTTCCAGCGCTTGATTTCAGAGCGCTGGCGGCTTATTTCATTGGTGCCCCGCCGCGCTGGGCCGTCGTGCCTGCCGGGCCCCCCCGGCAGGCATCACGCCAGCAGCTGCAGCAGCAGATGCGGCTGCAGCGGCTTGCCCAGGTGGGCATCGAAGCCGGCGGCCAGGGCCCGTTCCCGGTCCTGCGGGCGCGCGAAGGCGGTGAGGGCGACGGCGCGTAATCGGTCCGTGCGGCCTGTGGCGGTTTCACGTTCGCGTATGGCGGCGATCAGCTGGTAGCCGTCCTTGCCCGGCAGGCCGATGTCGCTCACCAGCAAGTCGGGCCATTGGCGGTCCAGTTCCTGCAGCGCGGCGTCGTAGGTTTCGACCGAGCGCACGCGTGCGCCCTGGTCGCTGAGCACGATGCCCAACATCTCGCTGGTGTCCGCGTTGTCTTCGACCACCAGGATGTCCTTGTCCTCCAGCCGGCGCTGGTTGCCTTCGCCGTTCAGCGCGCTGTCGCTCGCGGCACCCGTGTCCGCCGCGTGGCTGTGCTCGTCGGGCTCCACCAGCAGGCGGGCACGCATGGTGCTGCCCTGGCCCGGCCCGGCACTTTCGGCCTGGATCTGGCCGCCGTGCAGTTCGACCAGGTGCTTGACGATGGAAAGGCCCAGCCCGAGCCCGCCATGGGTGCGGTTGTTGGGCGGCCCGCTCTGCGTGAAGCGGCCGAACAGGTGAGGCAGGAATTCGGGGGAGATTCCCATGCCTTCATCCTGCACCACCACCGAGAGTTCGTCCCCGTCGCGGGCCAGTGCGATGCGCACGGTGCTACCGGCTTCCGAGAATTTGATGGAGTTGGTGACCAGGTTCCAGATGATCTGCTGGAAGCGAGTGGCGTCCAGCCAGGCGGGAGTGCCGGCGTTGTGGCGTTCGAGCACGATGGCGATCTTCTTCGCATCGGCGGTCTCGCGCACCGCATCGAGCGAGATCAGCGCGAGTTCGACCGGGTCGGCCCATTCACGGTGCAGCCGCAGCTTGCCCGAGGCAAGGCGGGAGACGTCGAGGATGTCCGAAATGATGCGGCTTTGCGCCTGCACACCGCGTTCGATGGCGCTGATGCCCCGTGCCAGAGTGTCGGGCGTGACCCCGGGGCGCTTGAGCATGTGCGCCCAGCCGGTGATGAGGGTGAGCGGCGTGCGCAGCTCGTGCGAGAGCACGGCGACGAAGTCGTCCTTGGTGCGGCTGTGGCGCTCGGCCAGCACGCGTGCGGCCTGTTCGCGTTCAAGCACCTCTTCGCGACGGCGTTCCAGCTCGATGCGTTCGGTCAGGTCCTTGGCGATGCCGACGCGCACGCCCGGCTCCACGGGTTCGGACATGCTCCAGTCCAAAGGCAACTGATGCCCGTCCCCGCGCAGCAGGGGCAGCTCGCCATGCCAGGCGGTGGCCGTGAGGGCGCAGGTGAGTTCCTGCACGAATTCCCGCCAGACGGGGGCTGCCAAGGCAGCGACGGGAGTGCCGATGAGACTCTCGGCCGGGCGCTGGAGCAGGGCGGCGGCGGCGGGGTTCACGTCGGTGAACACGCCGCGGTCGTCGATCAACATCATGGCGACAGGCGCATGGTCGTAGATCGCGCGGAAGCGGTTCTGGCTGCTGCGCAGCTTGTCTTCGGCCAGCCGCGCGCGGATCAGCGCCTGCAGCGTGGCGATCAGCAGGGGCGGCTCGACGGGATGCACCATGTAAGCGTCGGCGCCGGCATTCAGGCCCGCCACCCGATGCTCGCTCTGCACATAAGCGGCTGACAGATGGACGATGGGCATGAAGGTGGTGCGCGGGTCGCCGCGCAGCGCGCGGCAGACGTCGAAGCCACTCATGTCGGGCAGATGGACGTCGAGCACCACCGCGGCGATGCCGGTGCCGGCGAGGGCCAGCGCCGCGCCACCGCTATCGGCCTCTTCGGTCAGGAATCCGGCCGCGCGGATGACCCGTGCGGTCGAGTAGCGCGTTGCGGGGTTGTCATCGACCACCAGCACGGTGTGGCGGCTGCGGTCGATGGTGGGGGCGATGATTCCGGAGTGCGGCATGGCTTTCAGCGTCAACGGGGCGCGGATGCGGCAGGGCCAGAGGCAGGAGCGCTGGGTTCCATGGCACTGGTGGAGTCGGTCGCATCGATGTGTACGGCGCCCGCCTCATGGGCCGATCCGGGCGCTTCGCCCTCGGCCGTTGCGGTCTGGGGCAGGCGCACGGGCAAGGTGACAGAGAACTCGGAGCCTTCGCCCAGCGTACTGCGCACGTCCACCGAACCGCCCAGCAGGGTGGCGAGTTGGCGCGACAGCGCCAGCCCGAGGCCGGAGCCGCGCAAGTGGCGCTGCACGGGCGAATCCACCTGGGAGAAGTCGTCGAACAGCGAAGCGATGTGCTCCTGTGCGATGCCGATGCCGGTATCCGATACGGCAAAGCGCACGCGTTCGCCGCCTTCCAGCAGGCGCACCGACACGCGCACTTCGCCTTGCGCCGTGAACTTGAGCGCGTTGGAGATGAAGTTGCGCAGGATCTGCGAGAGCTTGCGGTCGTCGGTGTAGAGGCGCGGCAGCCCTTCGGCCTCCTCGAACACCAGGTTCAGCCGGGCATTGCCCAGAACGGGCTTGAACATGCCACGCAAGGCGGAGAAAAGGTCCACCATCTCGAACCATTCGGCGGAGATGTCAAGCCGCCCGGCCTCGATGCGGGCCAGGTCCAGCAGGTCGTCCACCATGTCGGCGAACTCTTCCGCAGTGGTCTGTACGAAGCGCACCTGCAGTTCCTGCTCGGGCGTGAGGGGCCCATCCACCCGGTCGAGCAGCAGCCGGGTGATGCTGCGGATGGCACCGATGGGCGTGCGGAACTCATGGCTCATGTAGGAGAGAAAGCGGCTTTTGAGTTCCGTCGCTTGCCGCAACTGCTCGGCCTGCTGGTCCAGGTCGGCATAGAGGGCGACCACGCCGCGGTTGGTCTCTTCCAGCTCGGCACGCAGGGCATCGGCTTCCGCACGGCTGTGCTCCAGCTGCTCGCGCAGCTGCGCATAGGCCGCGCCGCCGGGAGGATGGTTGTCGGTCACGCGGGTTCCTCTTGTTTCAGTACCACCACGGTGGTGTCGTCGCGGCCC
Source organism: Paracidovorax sp. (assembly GCF_057642795.1). NCBI lineage: Bacteria > Pseudomonadati > Pseudomonadota > Betaproteobacteria > Burkholderiales > Comamonadaceae > Paracidovorax > Paracidovorax sp. Next base: position 371,470 of record NZ_JBXYZY010000021.1, on the reverse strand, counting down.
CGCGTGTGCGTCCAGGCCAGCGCCGCGGCCAGCAGCGTGGGATTGCGCGGCAGCAATGCCACGAGCGGGGCGGAAGGCCAGCGCGATGCCACGCCGTCGGTGTGCAGCAGTACCAGGGCATGTGGCGCGAGTGCGTGGGTGCTGGCTTCCGTGCGGCGCATCTGTACGCCAGCCGTGCCATGCGCGGTGATGAGGCCCTGGTCAAACACGCCGGAGAGCACGCGCCCCAGAATATTGCCGGCTCCGCTGTAACTCAGGGCGGCACGCGCCGGCATGTGCGCGGCGAACACGGCGCCGCCTCGGGTGCCCTGCATGGCCTGATGGACTTGTGCCATCAGCGCGGGCAGGGGCGTGAATGGCGTGCGGGCGAAAGCCGCCAGCGCCGCTCGGGATGCGGCCGCAGCCTCCGGGCCGTGGCCCAGGCCGTCGCTGATCAGCACGGCGACTTCGCCCTCCTGTTCGGCCAGGGCCCAGCCGTCGCCGCACTGCGTTTCGCCCGGGGCGGGCAGGCACACCGCTCCGAGGCGGTTGCCTATCGTGGGACGGGGCACGCCTTCCGGCCGCATGCGCGCCAGCACCAGCGTGCCGGCCGGGGTCGACTGCACGTCGAAGTCGCTCGCCATGCGGCGCACGGCGCCCAGGCCGGTGCCGGGTGAGCCGGAGCCGGTGGACACGCCATCCGTCAGCGAGTGCTGCACGTCGGGCATGCCGGGGCCGCGGTCGAGTGCGATGACTTCGACTTCCTGCCATGCAGGGTTGAAGGCGATCCATAGCTGGCCGCCCACCGCGTGGCGCATGAGGTTGGAGCCCAGCTCGGTCACGATCAGCGAGAGCTGGCCCGCCTCGACTTCGCTCCAGCCCCAGTCCGCGATGGTTCTCGTGCAATGGCGGCGCGCCTCCCCGACGCAACTTGCATCGGTGACGGGAAAGCTGCGGTGCGTCCAGCCGGTGATCACTTCCACTTGGTGATGCTCACGCGGGTGCCCTGGCCGGGGGCCGTGTCGATATGGAACTCATTGACCAGCCGCTTGCTGCCAGGCAGCCCCAGGCCCATGCCCTTCTTGGTGGTATAGCCGTCGGTCATGGCCATGCCGACATCCACGATGCCGGGGCCTTCGTCCTCGAAGTGCAGGCGCAGGCCCTGGCGCGCACCCGATTCGACCCATTCCCAGCGCATGCTGCCCCCGCCTCCGTGGATCAGCGTGTTACGCGAGAGCTCGCTGGCGGCAGTGACCATCTTGGTCTGGTCCACCAGCGAGAGCTTGAGCGCCTGGCAGAGGCTGCGCACCATCTGCCGGCTCGCGACGATGTGCTGTTCGGATTCGAGCGGGAGCGTTCCGCTGCGGTCAGCGGGTGCCAAGATCGGCCTCCTCGGCGCGGCGCAGCACGGCCATGCCGCGCTCCACGTTGAGCGCGGTCTTCACGCCGTCGAGCGAAAGGCCCAGCTCCACCAGCGTGATGGCCACGGCCGGCTGCATGCCGACCACCACCGTGTGCGCCGAGAGGATGCGGGCAATTCCCGAGATACTGGCGAGCATGCGGCCGACGAAGGAATCGACGATCTCAAGAGCGGAGATGTCGATCATCACGCCGGTCGCGCCCGTCTTGGCGATGCGCTCTGCCAGGTCGTCCTGCAGAGCCAGGGCGGTCTGGTCCTGCATGTCCACCTGGATGGTGACCAGCAGGGTCTTGCCCATGCGAAGGATTGGAACGCGGTCCATCGGCGGCTCGTATCAGTCCGCGCGGCGGGCAACTTGCCAGCCGGTGCGGTGCAGCGCCAGGCGCAGGGCATCGGCCAGTGTGGCCTTGGTGCCGATGCCATCCAGGTCGATGCCCAGATGCACGATGGTTTGCGCGATCTGGGGGCGGATGCCGCTGATGATGCAGTCGGCGCCCATCAGCCGGATGGCGGTGACGGTCTTGAGCAGATGCTGCGCGACCAGCGTGTCCACGGTCGGCACTCCGGTGATGTCGATGATGGCGAGCTCGGCCTCGGTTTCCACGATGCGCTGCAACAGCGTTTCCATGACCACCTGCGTGCGGTTGCTATCCAGCGTGCCGATCATGGGCACGGCGAGCACGCCTTCCCACAGCTTCACCACGGGCGTGGAGAGTTCAAGCAGTTCCTCTTGCTGGCGCGCGATGATGTCTTCGCGTGCCTGCTGGAAGGTGGTGACCGTGTGCTGGGCCATCTGGTCCACCAGCAGGGTGACCGCCCAGAGAGCATCCACCAGGGCATCCGGGCTGGCCGCAAGCTGCTTTTGCAGCGAAGAGAAGAAGGGGCGCTTGAGCGCCAGCACGAACACGCTGGTCGCGCCGGCGCTCTGGCCTTGCGCGGCGCGCGAACGGGAGAAGTCGGCCAGGGCCTGCTGCACCGGGCTCCAGGCGGGGGAGCTGCCGAAGCGCTCGGGGTCTGCCCCGTTCTGCAACGCCCCGTTCAGCGCCTGCAGGATCTCCGACGCCTCCGACTGGGCGCTGCGACCTACGTTGGAATCCCCCTTGCGGGCTTCCTCAAGCCAGCGCTGAAGCAGGGCTGCAGGGTCCTCGTTGCGCAGGATGTCTTGGATGTGCTGGTTCATATAGATGTGAGAGATCAACATGGGCTGCGGCGTTCGCGCCGTCTTGCCAGGGACGGTGCTTCGGGGCCTGTCGGCCTGTGGCACTGCTGATTTCATTGTAGGCTTCGTAACCACCCGTTTCTAACGCGTGACAGCCCCAAACGCGTAGGGCAAAGCCGCATTCTTCGGGGTGGAACTGCGGCGAGCACAGATCCTGGATCGGCCGACATGCGCCGTGGGGTGCATCACCAATGAAAACGGCGCCCGAAGGCGCCGCAAGTGGAGGGCGCGCCGCAGGGCGGCGCGCGGTCAGATCCTGCCCATGAGCAGCAGCACCAGCAGGATCACCACGACCAGGCCGATGCCGCCGCTGGGACCGTAGCCCCACGAGCGGCTGTGGCCCCAGGTGGGGAGCACGCCGACCAGGATCAGGATCAGGATGATGAGCAGCAGCAGGGAGATCGACATGGTGGCGTCCTTGTTTGTTGGGGTGTGCCCCGGCGCAGTGTCGGCCGGGGGTGGCGAGATGCCTGCGTGCATTCTTTGCGGCCACCCCGGGGCTGGTTCGCAGGCGGGGCGCGGGCCTGCGTGTCATCCGATGCCGACAGGTCACGCGGCTCAGCCCTGGGCGCCGTCGTCCTCCGTCTCCCCGAGGAAGCCCCCGCTCTGGTGGCCCCAGAGCCGTGCATAGACGCCCCCGCGCGCCAGCAGCTGCGCGTGCGTGCCTTCTTCGATGATGCGGCCCGCATCCAGCACGATGAGCCGGTCCATCGCCGCGATGGTGGACAGGCGGTGGGCAATGGCGATCACGGTCTTGCCCTGCATCAGCCCGTCGAGGCTTTGCTGGATGGCGGCTTCCACTTCGGAGTCGAGCGCGCTGGTGGCTTCGTCGAGCAGCAGGATGGGCGCGTCCTTGAGCATCACGCGGGCGATCGCCACCCGCTGGCGCTGGCCCCCGGAGAGCTTCACGCCGCGCTCGCCCACGTGAGCGTCGTAGCCGCTGCGGCCGTGCAGGTCGGTCAGGGTCTGGATGAAGTCCTCCGCCTCAGCGCGGCGTGCGGCCGCATGCATCTGCGCGTCTGTGGCGTCCGGCCGCCCGTAGAGAATGTTGTCGCGCATGGAGCGGTGCAGCAGGGATGTGTCCTGCGTGACCATGCCGATGTGTTGGCGCAGGCTGTCCTGCGTGACATGGGCGATGTCCTGCCCGTCGATCAGGATGCGCCCGCCTTGCAGGTCGTGAAAGCGCAGCAGCAGGTTGACCAGCGTGGACTTGCCCGCGCCGGAGCGGCCGATCAGTCCGATCTTCTCGCCCGGGCGGATGGTCAGGTTCAGATCGTCGATGACCGGTCGTCCGTTCTGGTAGCCGAAGCGCACGTTCTCGAAGCGCACCTCGCCGCGGGCCACGGCCAGCGGGCGGGCATCGGGGGCGTCCAGCACGGTGCGCGGGCGCGTCAGGGTGTTGATGCCGTCCTGGATGGTGCCCACGCTTTCGAAGAGAGTGGTCATCTCCCACATCACCCAGTGGGCGTGGCCCGAGACGCGCAGCGCCATGGCGGTGACGGCGGCCACCGCGCCCGCGCCCACCTGGCCCTGCGACCAGAGCCAGAGAGCCGTGCCGCAGGCACCCAGGATCATCGCCACCACGAGGATGTGGTTGACGATCTCGAACTGGCTCACGAGCCGCATCTGCGCATAACCCGTCTGCTTGAAGGCATCCATGGCAGAGCGGGCGAATTCAGCCTCGCGCCGGGTGTGCGAGAACAGCTTGACGGTGGCGATGTTGGTGTACGCGTCGGTGATGCGCCCGGTCATCACCGAGCGCGCATCCGCCTGCGCCTTGCCGATGCGGCCCAGCCGCGGCACGAAGTACCAGCAGGCCAGGCCGTAGCAAACGATCCAGGCGAGGAAAGGCAGCAGCAGCCGCACCTCGAAGCCCGCAGCCAGCGCGAGGATGGTGAAGAGATAGACACCCATGCCCACGACCACGTCGGTGGTCGTGAAGATCATGTCGCGCACGGCGAGCGCCGTCTGCATGATCTTGGTGGTGATGCGGCCGGCGAACTCGTCGGCATAGAAGGCCATGCTCTGGCCGAGCATCAGCCGGTGGAAGTTCCAGCGCAGCCGCAGCGGGAAGTTGATGGCCAGGGCCTGGTGCTTGACGCTGGTCTGCAACGCAACCAGGGCAATGCTGGCCACGAGCATGCCGACCACCCACATCAGCAGCGTGCCGCGTTCTTCCCAGAAGCGCGCGGCTGGCACGTCGCTGATCCAGTCCACCAGCCGGCCCAATACGGCGAAGAGCAGTGCCTCGTACACCGCGATCGCGGCCGAGAGGCCCGTCATCGCGATGACGTAGCCCCGCAGCCCGCGCGTTCCGGCCCAGACGAAGGCCATGAAGTCCTGGGGCGGCACAGCGGGCTCGCCGGCGGGGTAGGGGGGGACGCATTTTTCGAAGAAGCGGAACAGCACGGGTCGATGACTCCAGGGGATCGTCCTGGCGATGGACGGGCCTGCATGTTACGGGGCGGCGGCCCGGTGTGCCCAGGGCTGCCGCCATGTCCCCACGCGTGCCTGGCCGCGGGGAGTCCGGCCCTGGGGTGGGGATCAGCGATAGACCACGGTGATGCGCGGTACCGCCTTCACGCCCGGCTGGCGCGCGAGGAAGTCGGCCAGAAAGGTGGTGAGGCTCTTTTCGCAGAGCGCCAGCACGGCGGGCTCGGCCGCCATCGCCTCGCCCTGGGCCAGGGCGCGGCGGGCGGCTTCCTGCTGCAGCGCCACGATGGCAGCCTGCTCGTCGGTGAAGAGCCCGCCCGAGAGCACGCGGTGGCGTAGATGGCTCACGGCCGGCGTGGCCACCAGGGTGGGGCGCGCCAGATGCACCTGCAGCCCCTGGGGCGTGGCCTGGAGCGTGTAGCTGCCGGGGCGCAGGTCGTAGCCGAAGGCGTATTCGGCCGTGTACCAGATGGCGACCACGCCCGTGGACTGCAGGCCGAGCACCGACTTCTCCACGATCTGCGTGGCGCCTTCCTCGCGCACCACGGTCGCCGTCAGCAGCTTCATCTGCTCGGCCAGCGTGTTCTGGCCGGCGGTGAGGTAGGTGGTGTAGCGCGTATAGCCCAGCAACTGCTCCTGCGTGGAGACCACTTCGCGCTGCAGCGCCGCGACCTCGCCCTGGGCGGCGCGCCACTGCGCTTGCGCCCACCAGCCACCCGCTAGCGCCGCCAGAAAGGCCAGCGCGAGCACGGCGAAGCCGAAGGACGCGGAACGTCTGGGGATCATGTTTGCTATCGAAAGAGAAGCGTGAGGTCCAGTATCGGAGGGCGCAAACGCCCGCAAATATGCCGCTGCGCGCCGACGACTAAAGCGGCACAACCGCCACTGCCACGGTGGCTGTACCCAGTACCAGATTCACGCCGACCCAGGTGCGAATAGAGGCCAGCGCCCGGCCGCCCGCAGGCCAGTCGGCCGCTTGCGTGGCTGCATGCAGCCTTGGGTAGAGAGCCCAGCGGATATGGCCGAAGATGGCGATCATCACCAGCCCCAGCGTGGCCATCAGCGTCCAGGACAGCGGCATGGCGAAACTGCCGCCGGCCTGCACCACGGCCTTGGCGGTGCGGCCGATCACCCAGAGGCCCGTGGCCAGCATCACCGCCGCCGCCACGGCCACGGCGCGGAAGAAGCGCTGCAGCACCGCCTCCATCAGTGGCAGGCGGACGGGCGGCTCCAGCGCCAGCGCGGCGGGCCTCAGGAAGAAGTGCGCGAAGACCATGCCGCCGATCCATACGATGGCGGCCAAGAGGTGGAAGAGCTTGAGCAGGGCGTAGAGCATCGTGGGAGTGGTCGGGGGCATGGGAAGGGGGGCGTCGCCGCACGATACCAGCAGCCCTTCGCAGCCGGGCGGCGATCAAAGCCCCGGGCGGAACGGGGCATTGCACCTGCAATGCAATAATGCAAATCACTCGCATTTACAAGATTCATCGCCATGGCCACGAACGCTGTTCCACGTCGCCAGATCGTCTCGCGCATCGCCGCCGGCGTGCTGGGCGGCTATGTCTTCACCTGGGGCTTCATCGCGCTGTCGATCGCCCTCTTGTTTGCCGCGCGGCTGGACTTCCATGACGCAGAGGCCGTGGGCGGCATCCTGGGCCTGCTGCTCTTTCTCGTCGTGTTCCTGTGGGCATTCGCTGCGCCCAGCGTGGCGCGGGTCTGGCTGGTGCTCGCAGGCGGCGGGGCGGTCATGACCGGTGCGGCCTGGCTGGTGCAGCGAGCCCTTCTCTGAAGCGGCAAAAGGAAACCTTGCGATGTTCAACAACTTCCGGGTATCCATGGCCTGGCTGCACACCTGGTTCGGCCTGGTGTTGGGCTTCGTGCTCATGGCGGTGTTCTTCTTCGGCTCGCTCTCGGTGTTCGACCGCGAGATCGACCGGTGGGCGATTCCAGCCACCCGATTTGCCCCGCAGCCCATGCCGTCGTTCGACCGCGTGCTGCTGCCCGCGTTCCAGGCCATGCGGCCCGATGCCGCGCAGATCGAACAGGCCAGGAGCCGCATCGACGGGCCCATGGCGCGAGAGTTTCCGATCGTCAAAAGCTGGGGTGCCTACACGACCCACCGCGATCCTGTGCTCAGTCTGTTTGCCAGCTATGAGCTGCCTGGGGCGAAGAACCCGAAAGACGAGGTGTGGGGCACTCGCACCATCGACCCGCGCACCGGCCAGGCCTTGCCGGACGACCAGCTCAAGATCGGCAGCCAGTTCTTCTACCCGCTGCACTACAGCCTGCACCTGAACTGGATGAGCCTAGGCACCTGGATCGTCGGCTTTGCCGCGCTGGTGATGCTGGCGGCGCTGGTGAGCGGTGTGGTCATGCACCGCAAGATCTTCCGCGAACTGTTTACCTTCCGGCCCCGCAAGAGCACCCAGCGTAGCGCGTTGGACCTGCACAACCTCACCGGGGTCGTCGCGCTGCCGTTCCACTTCATCTTCGCGTTCTCGGGGCTGGTGATCTTCGCCGGTACCTATTTCCCGGTCACGCATACGCAACTGGAGCCCTTGCATGAACTGCACGAACAGCAGGAAGCCGCTGAAACGGGCCTGCCGCACGACCGGGCGGGCGTGGCGGGGCCGCTGGCTTCGGTCGATGCGATGGTGGCCGAGGCGCAGCGGCGCTGGGCTGCGGCCGGCAAGGCGGGGGACGTGGGCTTTCTGGCGCTGCGGCATGTGGGTGACGCCAACGGCTACGTGAGCGTCTATCGTGCCGGCACCGACCGCATCGCGCTGGTGGGTGACGGCATTCATTTCAAGGCGGCGACTGGCGAGGTGCTGCGCGAAGACCCGCCGCTCACGGCGGTGGCGAGCGCGAATACGTTTCTCACCGGCCTGCACCTGCAGCATTTCCGCCACTGGCTGCTGCGCTGGTTCTACGTGCTGGGCGGCCTCTCGGGCTGCGCCTGCATCGCCACGGGCTTTCTCTTCTTCGTAGAGAAGCGCAAGCGCCAGCACGCCCAGCAGGGCCGCAGCGGCGCGCGCTGGGTGGATGCCTTCGCCGTGACGAGCGTCACGGGCATGGTGATCGCCGCGCTGGCCATGCTGGTCGCCAACCGGCTGCTGCCGACCGAGATGCCTTCGGGGTGGCCGGGCCAGGGGGCCTGCGAGCAGTACGTCTTCTGGGGTGCGTGGATGGTGGCTTGGGCACACGGCGCGTGGCGTACCGCCCCGGTCGCGCAGGCGCGGCTCGCGCCCGCCTGGCGCGAGCAGTGCTGGGCCATCGCCGTGCTGGCCGTGGCCGCCGTGCTGCTGAACTGGCTGAGCACCGGGGACCACCTGCTGCGCACCATCGCTGCGGGCTACTGGCCGGTAGCCGGGCTGGACCTGGCCTTGCTGGCCGTCGCCACCATCGCCGCGCTGGTGGCCTTGCGGCTGTGCAGGCGCGAGGCGGCGGGGCAGGGCGCCGCGCCCGGCCCTGCTGCGGGGGCTGTCCATGCGTGACGTGCTGTTGCTGACCCTGGCGCTGGGCTCGAGCAGCCTCGGCATGGGCTGGCTGGCCCTCTCGCAGGAGACGCATTGGGAGCAGGTACGCGGCCCCGGCGCGGTACCCCCGCGCCGCGTGGTGGTGATGCTGCGCTGGCTGGGCGCGGGCGCGCTGGCCGCATCGCTGGGCCTGTGCCTGGCCGTGGACCACGCATCGATGGCCTCGCTGGTGTGGGTCATGACGCTGGCCGGCGCAGCGCTGGCCGTGGCTTTTGCGCTCGCCTGGCGGGCCCGCTGGCTCAGGCCCCTGGTGGTCTGGGTCAGGCAGGGGCGCGCGATGGGGAAATGAGCGCCGCCAAGTGGGCTAAATCGTATCGGATTGCAGCTATCCTTGAGGCCCTCTTGCAGCGCTGGCTGGTGTGCTGACCGCACCCCTCCGCTCTGTGCTTTCCCTGGCCTGCGGCTTGCGCGCGGGCTGTTCCCGGCACCCCTTCAGGTGCACCAGACCCCCTGTCATGACCTTCTTCGCCCGGCAGCGTATTCAGTCACGGCTTTGGCTGCCGGGCTTGCTCGTCGCTTTATCGGGCCTGCTGACCAGTGTCGCGCTCTGGAGGCAGCAGCAAGCGTCGGTGCACGCCATATCCGAGGCCCGCATAGAGCAGGAGATCCACTCTTTTTCGGAGGCTCTCCAGCTGCGTCTTCGCTCCAACATCGATCTGCTCAATGGCATGCGTATGTGGTTCGCCATGAACCCCCAGATCGGGCAACGCGACTTTGCGCGCGCTGTGCAGGAGCTGAATCTGCAGGACAGGCACTCCGGTGTCAGCGCTCTGAGGTTCGTTCGCTACGCGCCGAAGAACGGGTCTGGTGGACTTGAGGCTGGCGCGCCTGCCGCCGCCGTTGCGGGCGGCGTTTTCAATGTGCGCCCGAATGGCCAGCGCGCCGCCGACGACGTGTTCGAATATGCATGGCCTTCAGCAGCCGCCAGCGGGGTGGGGCAAAACATGGTTTCGAGGCATGCGGATCGGGATACCTTCTTGCGCAGCCGTGCCACGGGCGCCGTGGCTGCGTCCGCTCCGATCGAAGTCGGGCCGGTGGATCGGCGCGTGATCGCCGTCGAAATGTGTGCGCCGGTTTTCGGCCGCGACCCCGGCGCGGTCTCGCCCGCAGGGGATCTGCCGGGTGATGCCCGGAGCCTCATTGGCGCCGTGGGCGCGGTCATCCAGGTGCCGGCTTTGGTGGATGCTTTGCGCAGCGAGGGCTACCTGAGCGGCATGCTCCTGGGAATCCAGGACGTCGGACTGAATGCAGGCGCGTCGCCCGCGCGGACCAGCGTCGTGCTGCCGCTCGAAGAAGGCAAGCCCGAGGCGGCCCAGCCCTACGAGCGGATGGTCCAGGTGGGCGGGCGTCATTGGCAACTCACTTTCTACCCCCAGCATGACTTTCTTTCGAGCTCCGAACGCCGGCTGCCGGGGCTGGTGGGGCTGGGCGGGGTGCTGGCCACCTGCCTGCTGGCAGGGCTGGTGGTGCTGCTGGTCCGGCGCCGCGCACAGGCGCAGAGTCAGGCCGTGGCGGCGCAGAGCGCACGTACCGACAGCGAAGAGCGCTTTCGCACCGTCTTCAATCAGGCTGCGGTGGGGGTGGCGCAGACGCGCTCCTCCACAGGTGAGTTGGTGCGAGTCAACCAGAAGTTCTGCGACATCCTGGGCTACTCCGCCGACGAGTTGCAGTCCATGCGCTTCCATGACTACACCCACCCCGACGATCTCGAGGTGGATCTCGAACTTACGCGGCGGATGGTGAGGGGCGAGTTGGCGGAGTTCCGCCTGGAAAAGCGCTACGTGCGCAAGAACGGCGAAATCGTCACCGTGGATCTGAATGTTTCTCCCATGCGCTCGCGCGGAGCGATATCGGACTTCCACATCGCAGCGGTTCAGGACATTTCTGCCCGCAAGAGAATGGAGGCTGCGCTACGCGATAGCGAGCAGCGCCTGCGCGAGATCCTCAACCGTATTCCGGTCGGTGTGTGCCTGGTGCAAGGCGACGGTGCCATCGTTTTCCGCAACGAGCGGTTCACGCAGATCTGCGGCTACGTCGAGGACGAAACGCCCGATGTGCGGACCTGGTGGGCAAAGCTCTTTCCCGATGCGGAGCACCGCGCGGTCGCGCGGCAGCGGTGGCGGTCGCAGCGCCAGGCGGGCCTGCGGGCCGGCGGTGACATTCCCGCCAGCGAATACACCATCACCTGCAAGGACGGCCAACGCCGTACGGTCGAGGGAGCTGGTGCGTTGCTGGGCGACGCGCACATGCTGACGCTGGTGGACCTGAGCCAGCACAAGGCCGACGAGGAGGAAATCCGCTACCTCGCCTACTATGACCCGCTCACCCGGCTGCCGAACCGACGCCTGCTGGTGGACCGTCTGCAGCAGGCGCTGGATGCCAGCGCCCGCCGCCAACGGTGCGGCGCCCTGCTGATGCTGGACCTGGACAACTTCAAGACGCTCAACGAAACCCGTGGGCATGACCGGGGCGACATGCTCCTGCGTGAGGTCGCCCAGCGCCTGCGCAGTTGTGTCGGCACGGAAGACACCGTGGCACGTCATGGCGGTGATGAGTTCGTCGTGGTGCTCGAAAATCTGGACGAGAACCCCCCGCAGGCTGCGGCCCGCGCAGAAGAGATCGCCAAGCGCATCCTGTTGGAGCTGCGCGAGCCCTTTGTGCTGGACGGGCAACTCCACCACAGCACGCTCAGTATTGGCTTGACCGTATTCAAGGGGCAGAGCGAGTCGGCGGACGAGCTCATCAAGCGCGGCGATCTGGCCATGTACCAGGCCAAGGCCGCCGGGCGCGACCGGATGCGGTTCTACGACCCGCACATGCAGGCCCAGGTGGCGGCCCGTGCTGCCCTGGAAGTGGATATGCGCGCCGGCCTGCGACAGGGCCAGTTCGAGCTGTTCTACCAGCCGCAGGTGGTGCAGGGCCGCATCACGGGCGCCGAGGCTCTGCTGCGCTGGCGCCATCCACAGCGCGGCTTCGTATCGCCGGGCGAATTCATTCCCCTGGCGGAGGATTGCGGCCTGATCTTGCCGCTGGGTGAATGGGTGCTGCAAGACGCCTGCGCGCGCCTGGCGCAGTGGGCGCAGCGGCCGGGCCTGAGTCATCTGAGCCTGTCGGTGAACGTGAGCCCGCGCGAGTTCCACCAGAGCGGCTTTGTCGCCCAGGTGCTGCAGGCGCTGGCCAGCACCGGCGCCGACGCGCGGCACCTGAAGCTGGAGCTGACCGAGAGCTTGCTGCTGCAGGATGTGGAGGACACCATCGACAAGATGGGGCAGCTGCGTGCCTATGGCGTGGGCTTTTCGCTCGATGATTTCGGCACAGGCTACTCGTCGCTGGCCTACCTCAAGCGCTTGCCTCTGGACGAACTCAAGATCGACCAGAGCTTCGTGCGCGATGTGCTCACCGACCCCAACGATGCCGCTATCGCCCGCACAATCGTCGCACTGGGCACCAGCCTGGGCCTGCGGGTGACGGCCGAGGGGGTCGAGACCAAGGAGCAGCGCGCCTTTCTGGAGCGGGCGCACTGCCACGCCTGGCAGGGCTATCTGCTGAGCGCGCCCATGGTGGCCGTGGCGTTCGAGGACCTGGTCCTCGCCCGCGGCGACGTTCCGATCTGATCCGCCGACCGGCTCCATCCACATGTTGACCTTCGCTCTCTACCTCGTCACCGCCCTGGCCGAGATCATCGGCTGCTACCTGCCCTGGCTGTGGCTGCGCCAGGGCCGCAGCGCCTGGCTGCTGGTGCCGGCGGCGGCCAGCCTGGCCCTTTTCGCCTGGCTGCTCACCCTGCACCCGGCGGCTGCGGGCCGTGTCTATGCGGCCTACGGCGGCGTCTATGTGGCCGTTGCGCTGGCCTGGCTCTGGGTCGTCGACGGCGTGCGTCCCGGCCCCTGGGACTGGCTGGGCGCCGCCGTCACGCTGGCGGGGATGGCCATCATCGCTTTCGCGCCCCGGGCGGGCTGACGCCGCGGCGGCCGGTCCGCATAACTATTGTTTTCATAGCGGCCTGCGCTTGGCGGATAAGCGCTGCGGCCCGTTCCGGCAGGCCAGGGGGAATGCAGGGTGCGTCACAGCGCCACGGTATCATCGGAAGTTGGCCGGCCCCGTGGCCGCCGCACGCCCCGCAACTTTCCACCCGCCATCCGCCGTCCACCGCACCGTGCGTCTCAACTCGATCAAACTCGCCGGCTTCAAGTCGTTCGCCGAGCCCACCAACTTCATGCTGCCGGGGCAGCTGGTGGGCGTGGTCGGCCCGAACGGCTGCGGCAAGTCCAACATCATGGATGCGGTGCGCTGGGTGCTGGGCGAGAGCAAGGCCAGCGAGCTGCGCGGCGAGTCGATGCAGGACGTGATCTTCAGCGGCACCACCACCCGCAAGCAGGCCAGCCGCGCGAGCGTGGAGCTGGTCTTCGACAACGCCGACCACCGTGCCGGCGGACAGTGGAACCAGTACGAAGAGATCGCCGTCAAGCGCGTGCTCACGCGCGACGGCAACAGCAGCTACTACATCAACAACCAGGCCGTGCGCCGCCGCGACGTGCAGGATGTGTTCCTGGGCACCGGCCTGGGCCCTCGCGCCTACGCCATCATCGGCCAGGGCACGATCAGCCGCATCATCGAGTCGCGCCCCGAAGAGCTGCGGCTTTTCCTGGAAGAGGCCGCTGGCGTCTCCAAATACAAGGAACGCAGGCGCGAAACCGAGAACCGCCTGGCCGGCACGGCCGAGAACCTCACGCGGGTCGAAGACATCCTGCGCGAACTCAACGCCAACCTCGAGCGCCTGGAAAAGCAGGCCGAAGTGGCCGCCAAATACAACGCGCTGCAGGCCGACGTCACGCTCAAGCAGCACCAGCTCTGGTTTCTGAAGCGCGCCGACGCCGAGGCCGAGCAGAACCGTGTGCGTACCGAAGGCCTGCAGGCCGTGAACGATCTCGAATCGCGCATGGCCGACCTGCGGGCGGTCGAGGCCGACCTGGAAACCATTCGCCAGGCGCATTACACGGCGGGCGACCTGGTGAACCAGGCGCAAGGGCGCCTCTACGAAGCCACCGCCGAGGTCGGCAAGCTCGAAGCCGAGATCCGCTACGTGGTCGAGGGCCGCCAGCGCGTGGAGACCCGGCTGGCGCAGCTGGCCGAGCAGATCGCCCAGTGGTCCGCGCGCAAGGACGACGCCGAGGCCGAAATGGAAACGCTTGCTGCCGGTGGCGTCGATGCCGAAGAGCGCGCCGAGCTGCTGGCTGCCCAGGTCGAGGAGCAGGCCATGCAGCTGCCCGACCTCGAAGACGCGCTGCGCCGCGCCCAGCAGGCCGCTGCCGACCAGCGCGGCGCCGTGGTGCAGGTGCAGCAGCAGATCGGCGTGCTGGCCGCCGAGCAGCGCAGCATCGACGAACAGAGCCGCCAGCTGGACGTGCGCGAAGAGCGCCTGCGCACCGACCGCAACGCCCTGGCCGCGCCCGACGAAGCGCGGCTGGCCCAGTTGCAGGAAGAATTCGCCGCCGCGCAGGAGGCCGCCGAAACCGCCGAGGCCCGCCACGCCGAGCTGCAGGACGCCGTGCCCCAGCTGGACGACGACCGCCGCGCGCGCCAGCAGGCCGTGAACCAGGAAAGCGCCCGGCAGGCCGAACTCTCGGCCCGGCTGGAGGCGCTCAAGGCGCTGCAGGAGAAGGTCAAGACCGATGGCAAGCTCCAGCCCTGGCTGGCCCGCCACGGGCTCGACGGCCTGCAGGGCCTCTGGAGCCGCATCCACATCGAACCCGGCTGGGAGAACGCGCTCGAAGCCGCGCTGCGCGAGCGCCTGGGTGCGCTCGAAGTCGGGCGCCTGGAGATGGTGCGCGGCTTCCTCGGCTCGGGCGCGCAGGACGCGCCGCCCGCCCGGCTGGCCTTCTACAGCCCCGCCGGTGCCGATGCCGCAGCGCCGGCTCCCGCCGCACCCGGCGCCGCGCCGCGCCTGTCGGACCTGCTGCGCGTGCAAGACGCCGCCCTGCGTGCCGTGCTGGTGGACTGGCTGCACGGCTGCGGCACCGCGCCCACGCTCGAAGACGCGCTCGCCCGCCGTGCCCAGTCGCCCCTGGCGCCCGGCGAGGTGATCTACGTGCCCAGCGGCCATGCCGTGAGCGCGCACGGCGTCAGCTTCTATGCGCCCGATTCCGAACAGTCCGGCCTGCTGGCCCGGGCGCAGGAGATCGAATACCTCGAAAAGGAAGTGCGCGCCCAGCAGCTGATCGCCGGAGAATCCCGCGCCGCCCTGGTGCGCGCCGAGGCCGCCTATGCCGACGCCGCGCAGCGCTTGGTCGCCGCTCGGCGGGAAGCCGCCGATACCCAGACCCGCGCCCACACGCTGCAGGTCGAGACCCTGCGCCTCTCGCAGCTGGCCGAGCAGACCCGGGCGCGCAGCGAGCAGATCGGCGCCGACCTGGCCGAGGTCGAGGCGCAGCTGGCCGACCTGCAGGAGCGCCGCGTCACGGCAGAGGCCCGCTTCGAGGAGCTGGACATGCAGCTCGCCGACAGCCAGGAGCGCCACGCCCAGCTGGACGAGCGCGTGATCGAGGCCGAACGCAAGCTGGCCGAATGCCGCGAACAGCAGCGCACGCTGGAGCGCCAGGCGCAGGAGGCCACCTTCTCGCAGCGCAGCCTGGAGGCGCGCCGCGCCGAGCTGGCCCGCACCATCGACACCGCCCGCCAACAGGCCGCCGCCCTGGCCGATGAAGACCAGCGCGCCCGCGACGAGATGGGGCGCCTGTCGGCCGCCGCCGCGCAAGGCGGGCTGCAGCAGGCGCTGGAACTGAAGATGGAGCGCGAAAAGGCCCTGGCCACGCAGCGCAGCGAATACGACGAACTCACCGCGCGCCTGCGCGCCAGCGACGAACGCCGGCTGCAGCTCGAACGCGCGCTCGATCCGCTGCGCCAGCGCATCACCGACTTCCAGCTCAAGGAGCAGGCTGCGCGCCTGGGCCTGGAGCAATACACCACGCTGCTGGCCGACGCGCAGGCCGATCTGGCCGCCGTGGCCCAGTCCATCGCCGAAGGCAACGTGCGCGCCACCGGTCTGCAGGGCGAGATCGACCGGCTGCACCGCGAGATCGCGGCGCTGGGCGCGGTGAACCTCGCTGCGCTCGACGAGCTGAATCTGGCCCGCGAGCGCAAGACCTTCCTCGACGCACAGATGGCCGACCTGACCGAGGCCATGCAGACGCTGGAAGATGCGATCCGCAAGATCGACGGCGAGACGCGCCAGCTGCTCTCGGGCACCTTCGACACCGTGAACGGGCACTTCGGCCGCATGTTCCCCGAACTCTTCGGTGGCGGGCAGGCGCGGCTCATCATCACGGGCGACGAAATTCTCGATTCCGGCGTGCAGGTCATGGCCCAGCCGCCGGGCAAGAAGAACCAGACCATCCACCTGCTCTCGGGCGGCGAGAAGGCGCTGACCGCCATCGCGCTGGTTTTCGCCATCTTCCAGCTCAACCCGGCGCCGTTCTGTCTGCTGGACGAAGTCGATGCGCCGCTGGACGACGCCAACACCGAGCGCTATGCCAAGCTGGTGGCCAGCATGGCCACGGGCACGCAGTTTCTCTTCATCAGCCATAACAAGATCGCCATGGAAATGGCCGAGCAACTCATCGGCGTGACCATGCAGGAGCAGGGCGTCTCGCGCATCGTGGCGGTGGACATGGAGTCCGCCCTGTCCATGGCCGACTCCTGATTTTTCCGTATTCCGAAGACCGTCCTTTCACCATGAGCAACTTCCAACTCGGTCTCATCATCGCGGGCGGCGTCGTGCTGGCAGCCATCGTGGCCTACAACGCCTGGATGGCCCAGCGCAACGCACCCAAGCGTCCGGCCCGCGCGCCCTCCGAAGCCGACGGCGCCGCCGAACCCGCGCTGCGCCAGGACCCCGCCTTCGACGGCCTGGGCGCTGCCGTGCCCGGCGGCCAGCCGCTGGCCGCCGGCACCGACCCCTCGCTGGACGGCCACACCGTGACGCTGGACGACGCGTTGCGCATGCCCGTGCCGCCGCCCGAGCGCCGCGGCGGGCTGGACCCGCTGATCGACGCCATCGCCCCCATGGTGGCCGAGCAGGTCGTCTCGGGCGATGCGGCGCTCGCCGCGCTGCCGCCCACCCGCCGCGCGGGCAGCAAGGCCTTTGCCATCGAAGGCTTCAACGATGTCTCCCAGCAGTGGGAAATGCCCACGGCCGGCCAGCGCTACACGCACTTCCAGGCCGGCGTGCAGCTGGCCAACCGGCTGGGCGCGCTCAACGAGATCGAGTTCTCCGAATTCGTGGTCAAGGCCCAGGGCTTCGCCGACGCGGTGAACGCGGCGGCGGATTTCCCCGACATGCTGCATGAGGTGGCCCGCGCTCGCGAGCTGGACCAGTTCGCCAGCGACCACGACGCGCAGCTGACCTTCTCGCTGCGCGCGCGCCTGGCCGCCTGGAGCCCCGGCTATGTGCAGCAGAACGCCACGCGCGAGGGTTTCGTGCCCGGCGCCATTCCCGGCCGGCTGGTGCTGCCCGCCACCACGGGTCCGGGCCTGCCGCCCGCGCTGACCCTGACTTACGACACCCAGGCCGCCCTGTCTGACGATCCCGAGCAGTCCGCCATCCGCGAGATCATCCTGAGCCTGGACGTGGCGCAGGTCCACCGCGCCGAGCAGCCCTTCCAGCGCCTGCGCGACGTGGCCGCGGCGCTCTGCCAGGCCATGGACGGTGTGCTCTGCGATCAGAACGGCACGCTGCTGCCGGCCATGACCATGGACCCGATTGCGGCCGACCTCGAACTGCTCTACGACAAGCTCGACAGCCGCGAGCTGTCAGCCGGCTCCGCGCTGGCGCGGCGCCTGTTCAGCTGATACCCATGGGCGCCGCCCCAACAACGCGGCCGACGGCGCCCTCACTGACCCCCTGGAAGCCGGGCTCGCGCTAGAGTCTGCCCGGCGCCCATGCCTCGGCGCCGAGCCCATGGCCCACCGGCCCGGGTGGCCCACCCACGACAGATTGCGACGGCCATGGCCGAAACCCAAGACCTTTTTTCCGATCCAGCGCCCGCCCCATCGCGGCAGGCTGCTATTGAAATCGAAGCGCTGCGCGCCCGGCTGAACCTCTGGGCGCACCAGTACTACGTGATGGACGCGCCCAGCGTGCCCGATGCGGAATACGACCGCGCCTTCCAGGCCCTGCAGGCGCTGGAGGCGGCCCACCCGGATCTGGTCACACCCGATTCGCCCACGCAGCGCGTGATCGGTGCGGTGATGGAGGGCCTTGCGCCCGTGCGCCACCAGGTGCCCATGCTCAGCATTCGCACCGAGACCGACACCGAGGCCAGCGGCGCCGAGACCTTCGACGCCCGCGTGCGCCGCGAGCTGAAGCTGGCGCCCGATGCGCCGCCCGTCGAATACGTGGCCGAGCCCAAGTTCGACGGCCTCGCCATGAGCCTGCGCTACGAGAACGGCCGGCTGGTGCAGGCCGCCACGCGCGGCGACGGCGAGGTGGGCGAGGACGTGACCCACAACATCCGCACCATCCGCCAGATTCCGCTGACGCTGCCCACGGGCGGCGAGAGCGGCGTGCCGCCGGTGCTGGAAGTGCGCGGCGAGGTCTATATGCGCCGTGCCGATTTCGACCGGCTCAACGAACGCCAGCGCGAGGCGGGCGGCAAGACCTTCGTCAACCCGCGCAACGCGGCGGCCGGTGCGGTGCGCCAGCTCGATTCGGGCATCGCCGCGCAGCGGCCGCTGAGCTTCTTCGCCTACGGCCTGGGCGAGATCACCCCGGTGGCCGAGGGCGGGCCGGACTTCGCCACCCACTACGCCATGCTCCAGCAGCTCAAAGCCTGGGGTTTTCCCGTTGCAGCCCAGGTACGGACTGCGCAGGGCGCTACGGAATTGGTAGCGTTCCACCAGGAGGTAGGCGCGAGCCGCGACCAGCTGCCCTACGACATCGACGGCGTGGTGTACAAGGTCAACAGCCTGGCGCTGCAGCGGCAGCTGGGCTTCGTCACCCGCGAGCCGCGCTGGGCCGTGGCGCACAAGTACCCGGCGCAGGAAATGGTCACGCGCGTGGAAGGCATCGACGTGCAGGTCGGCCGCACCGGCAAGCTCACGCCCGTGGCGCGGCTGGCGCCGGTCTTCGTGGGCGGCGTCACCGTCACCAACGCCACGCTGCACAACTTGTTCGAGATCCGCAAGAAGGGCGTGCGGGTGGGTGATCAGGTCATCGTGCGCCGCGCGGGCGATGTGATTCCCGAAGTGGTGGGCACCGTGCCCGCCGCCCTGGCGCCGGTGGCCGGCGCGCTGCAGGGCTCGGATGCGCTGGCGGATGCCGCAGCAGCCGATGCCGCCGATGCGGCCCGCCATGTGCCGCGTAGCCCGTATGTTCCCAACTTCCGCATGCCGCGACACTGCCCCATCTGCGGCAGCGCCGTGGTGCGCGAAAAGGGCGAGGCCAACCACCGCTGCACCGGAGGGCTCTTCTGCCCCGCGCAGCGCAAGGAAGCCATCCTGCACTTCGCGGCGCGGCGCGCCATGGACGTCGAGGGCCTGGGCGAGAAGCTGGTGGACCAGCTGGTGGACGGCAACGTCATCCGCACGCTGCCCGACCTGTACCGCCTGGGCCTGACCGCCCTGGCGGCGCTGGACCGCATGGCCGAGAAGTCGGCGCAGAACGTGATCGCCGCGCTGGAAAAGTCCAAGCAGACCACCCTGCCGCGCTTTCTCTTCGGGCTGGGCATCCGCCATGTGGGCGAGGCCACGGCCAAGGATCTGGCGCGCCACTTCGGCGGCCTGGATGCCATCATGGCCGCGAGCGTGGAGCAACTGCTGGAGGTGAACGACGTCGGCCCCATCGTGGCCGAGGCCATCCACACCTTCTTCGCCCAGCCGCACAACCGCGAAGTCGTCGAGCAGCTGCGCGCCTGCGGCGTGACCTGGCAGGAAGGGCCGCCCGCCGAGCGCGCCACGCTGCCGCTGGCGGGGCTGACGGTGGTCATCACCGGCACGCTGCCGACCCTGAGCCGCGATGAGGCCAAGGACCTGCTGGAGGCGGCCGGCGCCAAAGTGGCGGGCTCGGTCAGCAAGAAGACCCACTACGTGGTGGCCGGCGCCGAGGCCGGCAGCAAGCTCACCAAGGCGCAGGACCTGGGCGTGCCGGTGCTCGACGAAGACGGCCTGCGGGCCTTGCTGCGGGACGGGCCGGCAGGCGATTGAGGCGACTAGATGGGGCTGGGGCGTTATGGCTATCCATGGACTTCCCCTCATCAGCCATCTGGCTTACTTGTTTATCCTCTGTGACCTGCTATCTGCGATCCGTACCAAGGCAATAGAGAGCAATCCGCGCAACACAAAGGAAGCGCGATATGCAAGAGCAGGTACACGGACGAACAGATCATCGGGTTCATCAAGCAGGCAGACGCCGGCATGAACGTAGCGGACCTGTGCCGCCGAGAAGGCTTCAGTTCGGCCACGTTCTACAAGTGGCGAGCCAAGTTCGGCGGCATGGAAGCCAGTGATGCCAAGCGGCTGCGCGAACTGGTTTGCAGCCCTGCATCCACAGACAACCCGCGGCACCGTTCCGACGCCGCAACACCCCCAGGAGTAATTACCGTCAATCCAGCGGATTCCTCAAATTGTGTTGCAAGGGTTATGGGGGCAGGTCAGTTGGCCGCCGGCGCGGGCCATCAGTGGGATGACGTTCCTTCCTTCAGGAGCAGTTCTCTAGCCATCTTCGTGGCCTCCTCGCGTGAGGCAGCAAGGAGTAGAGGGTAGCCCCAAAACTTGGCAAAAAGGACTGCGAATGTCTTGTAAGCTATGCGTTTGGTTTGGTTGGATTCGATCTGGATCATTGCCAGGACCAGCGTCCGCAGTTCAGCTTTGTGCCTTTTCATCCAGAGCGAGACGCGTTTCTTCTCTTCCGGCGAATGCTCGTGGTCTTCTGCAGGTGGGGTATCGCTCAGGATGACAAAGGGCTCCCCGCGCTGCAAATTAGCCTCAAACTCGTCGAAGTCCTTTTGGTGATCATGTCCAGGGTCTTGCGTAATATTCATCCAGACCAAGGGGAAGTCAGAACTATCCATCGACATGGTGGTTTCCTTTTATTTTGATGCGACGCCAAGTGATCGCAATAGCGAAAGCGCCGGGCAATGTGATGAAGAAAGCAGCCGAGAAGGCAATGTGCCAACCATCGCGCAGCCCATCGGCGACTCCGCCAAGGGTATTCAGGACCACAAGTAGGCTACCGAAGACCAGCACAATCCACTGACTCCTACGGGTTCCGGTCAGAGCTAGAAGTGCGGTGACGATCCAACAACCATAGAATGCGGAGAACATCCATAGCAGTCCAGGCTCAAACGTGATCGCAGGTGTTTCTCCTTTTGCTCTCACAACGTCGTTGACGTAAAAGAACAACTGGAAGGTGACGAAAAATACTGCGCCAACGGCTGTAGTCAACCAGGACAGGGCGACCTTGTTCAATGCGTTCGTGGGTAGGTCTTGCACCGTGTGCAGCGAGGGCTGAAGAGGCATAATATCTTTCCAAATAATCAATGGTCATACGACCTGGGATTTATAACTGTTGAAGCGCTACCCTGGGTGGAAATCAATACTTGTAGTTCAGCGTCACCATCACATTGCGCGGCGCGCCATAGCCTACGGTGTCGAAGTCGCCCTTCTGTAATGCGTACTTCTTGTCGAAAACGTTGTTGATATTGACGGCTACGTCGGTCTGCTTCGTGACGGAGTAACGCCCCATCAGCGATACCAACGCATAAGAACTCTGTTCCCCGCCCAATAAGCTCGTGCCAGTGTTAGGCGCTTTGTAGAAGCGGCTTTGCCATTTGACGCCTCCGCCTAGCGTCAATTTGCCCCAATCCCCGGGCAACTGGTAAGTGGTGAAAATCTGGGCGGTAGTACGTGGCAGCTGCGAATTCAACCGGACTCCATTGCCATCTTGCGCCGTGAAATGTGCCATGCCCGCGTAAATGTTCCAGCCACGCGCGAGTTCGCCCTGCAAGTCCAGCTCAACCCCGCGCGATTTCGTTCCATCCGTGCCCTGGTACGCTTGGGCGCCGCTTGGCGTATAACTCCCCGCAATCATCTGTGCCGCGTTATCCAGCTTGGTATCGAACAAGGCAACGGATGCATTAAGACGCCCGTCCATATAAGCGCCTTTGAGGCCCATTTCCGTGGTTTTCCCCTTCGATGGCGTGAGCGCGTTACCGCTGCTGTCGCGATAGTCGGTTTGCGGATTGAATATTTCCGTGTAGCTCGCGTAGGCTGAATAGGTGCTATTTATTTCGTAAATCAAGCCAGCATATGGGGTGAACTCATTGCTCTTCTTGTAATGCAACGACGAGCCCCCGGCGGCGTCGTCGATTTCGTAACTGCTGAAGCGGCCGCCGACGATGAGCTTCAGAGGGTCGGCCAGCGAGAACCGGGCTGCGCCGTACACTCCGGCCTGCTTGATTCGTGTGCGCGTCGGAATATGCGCCATGGCATCGAAGCCAGGGCGGGGAAAGGCAGGGCTCAGCTCATAGACATTGACTGGCATCAAGCCTGCATAGAACGGCGCGATGTCATTCTGGTTAGCCGTACGACGCGAACTCGTCGCTCCCACCACTAGATCATGCTGGCGGCCGAGCAGTTCAAAGGGGCCGCTCGCCATCACGTCGAAGGTGTTTTGACGGCTGTGGCCTTCAGAAGCGAGCGCTACCGGATAAGCCCCAGAGGGAAAGACGCCCACGCCTGTGGCGCGGTCGGGGCGGCCCATTAGGCCGAGCAACTCGGCATCGAAATCGGTGCGGTACTGGTGAGCGACGGCCCGGATTTTCCACCGATTGCCAAAGCGATGTTCGATCTCGGCAAACGCCGTTTTAAGGGTGTTATTCCAACGGCTCCAGTCCTGCGCGTAGTTCTTGGAACGTGAATACTCCGCTTGAGTGCCGTCGCTGAACCAAAGTGGCAATCCTCCCCACGTGGAGCCTTTGGGGGTGATGTCTTGATACTCATAGCCAAGGCTCACCGTCGTGTCTGGTGTCAGATCCGCCTCAATGATGCCGTAGAACGACTTTCTCTCCGGTTTGTAGCCGTCGAGGTACGAGTGCCCATCTTGGTACGTCCCTACGAGGCGCGCGCGGATGCGACCGTCCTCAGTCAGCGGGGTCGAGATATCGCCCATGCCCCGATAGGTGTCCCAACTCCCAGCGCCAAGCGAGGCGGCCGCAGAGAAGTCACGGGTGGGTCGCTTGCGCACCAGGTTGATGGCAGCCGAAGGATTACCGGTCCCCGTCAGCAATCCAGAAGCGCCGCGCACGACCTCGACACGATCGTAGAACGCGGTGTCGAGGGATCCGATTCCGCTTCCATTCACGATGTCGCCGACCACCGTGGGGATGCCGTCGTATTGAATGTTGTTGATCAGGAATCCACGCGAATAGAAACTCGTTCGCTCGCTATCGGATTGGTACGACGCCACACCCGCGGTGTTGTCCAGCACATCCTGAACGGAATTCAGCTGCTGATCATTCATGCGCTGGCGCGTAATCACTGTGACCGACTTCGGTGTTTCCCGCAGCGACAGGGGCAGGCGAGTAGCTGCTGCCGTCTCACCCGTGGTGTAGGAGCCAGTACCTTCGGTGGTAGACGTATCCATGTGGCCGGTTACGGTAATCTCCGGCAGAGCCATCTTCTCTTGAGATGCCCCAACTGACTTCGCTTTGATCGGCGCTGGCTCCGCCGCGAAGGCGCCCTGCGCGCTAATAAAAGCCACTGCCGCGACTGCAGAGCCAAGCACGGTACGGGGAGCGCTCTTGACATTGCCCTTGCACTGCCCGTCTCGACCAGGATGCGCCGAAACCTTGCTGCGCATGTATGGTGACAAACTGGGCTTCTCAGTAGATGTGAAGACAGGCATTAACAATACTCATTTGCATTTGGATGCTGTATTTAACAATGAAGATAAATGGGAGTCATCGTGAAACCCGGCCAGACTGTTATTCAGTTAGGCCAAGCTCGGGACGGTCTGCACGAATCCCATCGTGATGTGCTTGGCTTACGCCTGAAGCCCAGACAATACGGCCATGAAGCAAAGCAGCCTGGGCCTGAGCAACACCGTCAAGCGCACGCGCAAGCGCGAACTCCTCGATGCAATGGAACGGGTGGTGCCCTGGGCTGAACTGGTCTCGCTGAGCGAGCTCTATGCGCCCGAGAGCGGCTGCCGAGGCCAGCAGCCCTTTGCAGCGCAAACCCTGCTGCGCAGTCACTTCATGCAGCAATGGTTCAAGGTCAGCGACCCAGCGATGGAAGAAGCGCTGCTAGCTCAGGGGCTGCAGCTCAAGGTAGGCACCGTCGTGGATGACACGCTGATCAGCGCCCAACTCGACCAAGAGCCGAAGCGACGAGCGCGATCCGGAGATGCACCAGAGCAAGAAGGGCAACCAGTGGTACTTTGGAATGAAGGCCCACATAGGCGTGGACGCAGACTCCGGACTGGTGCATACGGTGCGGGGCACGGCAGGCAACGTCTCGGATATCGTGGAGGCCCACGGTTTGCTGCACGGGCAAGAGTTCGGGCATGTGAAGGTGCGCTACCGGGGCCTGAAGAAGAACACGCTGCAGATCGTCCGTTGTTCGTGCTGGGCAACCTGTGGATGGCCCGGCACAAGCTGCTGGCGATGGCACAGACGCGCCCGCAGAGGGCATGAGGCCTGCCAATGGGGCGCTGCAGTGCCCCAAACTCGCACGATCAAACATGCGCCGGGCGTTGCAAGCTGACGGCATTTCCTCCAGCGGCTTCAGGTGGACTCAAGCATGGGGCCAACGATTCGTGCAGAGCATCCCTAATCGTCCACTCTAAGCTCACGACACACTATGGCGAGCGTTGAAATTACTGGTCTGACAGTGCCAAGGGACGTCGATAGCGTCTCGCGGCCCGTGGTGGCCTTGGGGGCGACCTCGGTAACAAAGGACTGGGAAAATGCGAAACACCAGCACCGAAAGGCTCAGTTGATCTTTTCCGTACGCGGCATCCTCAACTGCGAAATTGAAGACGGCGTCTGGATCGTGCCGCCGCAGTGCGCGATATGGATACCGGGTGACTTGCCGCATGCAGCACGAGGGGCTGGTGAAACTGAGTGCTATTGCCTGTTCGTGGAGCCAGACGCCGCCCCCGATCTTCCTAAAACCTGCTGCACAATTTCGGTATCACCATTGCTTCGCGAGTTGCTACTGAGGGCGGCCGGTTTTCCCGAGTTATACCCACTCGGCGGACGGGAAGACCGACTGATTGCCGCTCTAATCGATGAGTTGGTGGTAGCACCTGTAGAAGACCTACACCTGCCCATGCCACGCGACGCCCGACTGCGTCGCCTCGCGGAAATGATGCTGGCCGATCCGACAGACAAGACTTCGAAGGCCGATTGGGCTATTCGCATTGGCATGAGTGAGCGCAGCATGAGCCGTCTTCTGCTGCACGAAATCGGAATGAGCTTTGGACGCTGGCGCCGTCAACTGCATGTGATCCTCGCCCTTCAACGTTTGACGAAGGGCGACAGTGTGCAGACGGTGGCACTTGAACTTGGATACGAGAATGCCAGCGGCTTCGTGACCATGTTCCGCAAGGCGGTGGGCAAGCCTCCGGCGCGGTACCTGTCGGACCGCATGACCGGGGCGGAGTCGACTCCCGTACCCGCGATCATGCTCCCTAATGAAGCCTCGCCATGATCGGGGCCGCGTGCATCGGCAGCGGCTCGCCGGATTTCGTCCAGCACCTCCGCTCCGTCTTTGCGGAGGTGCCGACAGTTCGCGCATTTCGTCGTGATGCTGAAGACGGGCTCCGCTTCCAGCGCGAAGCCCTTCTTGCAGGCCAGCGATGCAGTCAACGCAACCGGCAACAGCCCAATTCATGCAGGGACGCGCCGAACTGGCGAACGCGGCGGCGTTAGCAGCGCCACCGGCTGACAGGCCCGGGCGGCGCCATCCGTCCCCACGGGGTGAACCAGGGCCTGTTCCGGCGCGTAGGAAGAAGCCATGGCGCGGCGCTTGCCGTCCGCGCTGCGACCGATTCCGACCTCTGCCCGCATGCCTCCTCTTCCCGCCACATCCCACCTGCAGGCCGCCGCATGAGCAGCGCCGCCGTGCTGTTCCGGTTCCGCAGCGACCTGCGCCTGCACGATCAGCCCGCGCTACAGGCGGCGCTGGGCATGGGCTGCCGGCGCCTGCTGCCCGTGTTCTGCATGCCCGAAGTTGCCGAGGCCACGCCCGGGGGCCTCGAGCGGGTGGGGCCGCACCGCCGCGCTTTCCTGGCCGATACGCTGCGCGATTTGGGCGGCCGGCTGGCCGGGCTGGGCAATCCTCTGCGCGTCTGCCGGGCGCCTGCGGCCCAGGCCTTGCCGGCCCTGACGCGTGCGGCGGGGGCCGATACCGTGGTCTGCGAAGAGATCGCGGCGCCGCAACAGGAAGTGCAGGTGGCCGCATTGCGCTCCGCCGGCCTGGGCGTGCAGGCCGTCTGGCAAGGCCGCCTGCTGCATCCCGCCGATCTGCCCTGGCCCACGGCCGGGCTGTCCCAGGTGTTCATCACCTTCGGGCAGGCGGTGGAGCGTGCGAGCATCGCCCCGGCCTATCCGCTGCCCGCGCCCGACGTGCCTCCGGTGGCGCTGCAGGCTGCGGGGGCCGCGGCGGGGCTGGGCGGCTGGCTGAACGAGGCGGCGGGACGGGGCGGGCAGGACCCTCGCTCGTCCTTTCGCTACGGCAATGCGGCCTGCCGGGGCGGCGAGACGGCAGCCCTGTCCCATTGGGCGCAATACCTGGAGCGCCGGCTGCCGCACAGCTACAAGGCCACGCGCAATGGCCTTGCCTGGGTGGATCGTTCGTCCAAGCTCTCGCCCTGGCTGGCGGCGGGCGCGATCTCCCCCCGGCGGGCGATGGCGGACCTGAAGGCCTTCGAGCGGGAGCACCGCGCCAACAACGGTCGCTACTGGCTCTGGTTCGAGCTGCAGGGGCGCGATTACTTCCGGCTGATGCACCTGCAGCACGGCGAGCAGCTCCACCGGGCCCGGGGCCTGTCGACGGCACCGCTGGCCCCGCACGATGCCCAAGGCTTCGAGCGCTGGCGCCATGGCTGCACGGGCGAGCGGCAGGTCGATGCCTCGATGCGCGAGTTGGCCGCCACCGGCTACCTGAGCAACCGGCTGCGCCAGGTGGCGGCCAGCTACCTCATCCATGACCTGGAGGGCGACTGGCGCGCGGGCGCGGCATGGTTCGAATCGCAACTGGTGGACCACGACGTGTACCGCAACCAGGGCAACTGGCTCTACATCGCCGGGCGCGGCACCGACCCGCGCGGCGGCCGGCGCTTCGACCCCGCCCAGCAGGCGCGCGTGCATGACCCTGACGGCCGCTACCGCCGCCTGTGGGGAACGGCATGAGCGGCGCAGCCAAGCCGCGCGCGGCTCACACCCTGCGCCTGCTGCTGGGGGACCAGCTCAACCCCGCGCACTCGTGGTTCGACGCGCAGGATGGCGGCGTGGTCCATGTGCTGATGGAGGTGCGGCAGGAAACCGACTACGTGCTGCACCACGCGCAGAAGATCCTCGCGATCTTCGCCGCCATGCGCGACCTGGCGCGGCAGCTCAAGGCCGCCGGCCACCGCGTGCGCTACATCGCCATCGATGACGCGAGCAACCGCCAGTCCCTCACCGCCAACCTAGCGGCTCTCATGGGCCACTACGGCGCGGCCACGCTGCAATATCAGCAGCCGGACGAATGGCGGCTGGACGAACAGCTGCGCACCTGGGGCGCGCAGCAGCCCTTTGCCGTCCAGATGGTGGACAGCGAACACTTCTACACCACCCGCACCGAGGTGGCCGAGGTGTTTCAGGGCCGCAAGCAGTGGCTGATGGAGCATTTCTACCGCCGCATACGCCAGCGCCATGGAGTGCTGATCGACGCGGCCGGCGAGCCCGAAGGCGGCCAGTGGAACTACGACCACGACGACCGCAAGCCCTGGCCCGGCACGCCGGCACTGCCGCCCGATGCCCGGCTCACCCACGACCACAGCGCGCTATGGGCCACGATCGAGGCGGCGGGTGTCAAGAGCTTCGGCAACCCTCAGACCGGCCAGCTGCGCTGGCCCCTGAACCGGGCCGAGGCGCTGGCCTGGCTCAACCATTTCATCGCTACCACGCTGCCGCACTTCGGTGCCTACGAAGACGCCATGAGCAGCCGCAGCGAACGGCTCTTCCATTCGCTGCTGTCGTTCGCGCTCAATACCAAGATGCTGCGCCCGCAGGAGGTGGTGCTGCACGCCCAGGCGGCCTGGCATGCCGGCCGGGCGCCGCTGCCGGCGGTGGAAGGCTTCATCCGCCAGATCCTGGGCTGGCGCGAATACGTGCGCGGCATCTACTGGGCCCACATGCCCGGCTACGACGAGCGCAATGCCCTGGGCCACAGCGCACCGCTGCCCGCATGGTTCTGGACCGGCGAAACCCGCATGCGCTGCCTGCGGCATGCCGTGGGCCAGTCGCTGGAGCAGGCCCATGCCCACCACATCCAGCGGCTGATGGTCATCGGCAATTTCGCGCTGTTGGCCGGGCTGGACCCGGCCGCCGTGCACCGCTGGTACCTGGGCGTCTATATCGACGCCTTCGAGTGGGTGGAGCTGCCCAACACCGTGGGCATGAGCCAGTTCGCCGACGGCGGCGTGCTGGCCACCAAGCCCTATGTGGGCAGCGCCGCCTACATCGACCGCATGAGCGACTACTGCGCCGGCTGCCACTACGACAGGAAGCTCAAGGTGGGCGAGCGCGCCTGCCCCTACAACGCGCTCTATTGGGACTTCTTCGCCCGTCATGAAGACACCCTGGGCCGCAACCACCGGCTGGGCATGGTCTATCGCCAGCTGCAGAAGATGCCGGCGCCCCAGCGGGAGGCGCTACGCGAGCGGGCAGCCGACGTGCGCGCCCGGCTGGACGAACTCTGAACGAACGGAACCTCACATGGCCGCATCACCACCCCGCCTGCAGTCACTCCCCCAGGGCTACCGCGCCCTGGTCATCGGCGCCACGGGCGCCATCGGCGGCGCGATGCTGGCCCATCTGCAGGCCGACCCGCGCTGCGCCCTGGCCGTGGGCCTGGGCCGCCGCACCGATCCCGCCCTGGACCTGGACGACGAAGGCTCCATCGCGCGGGCAGCGCAGCAGCTGGCGGGGCAGGGGCCCTGGCACTGCATCCTCCACGCGGCCGGGGTGCTGCACGGCCCGCACGGCATGCCCGAAAAGCGCCTGGACCAGCTCCACTACGCTCAGCTGGAGGCCACCTTCCGCGCCAATACCTTCGGCCCGGCCCTGGTGCTGGCGCATTTCGCGCCGCTGCTGCCGCGCAAGGAGCGCGGCCTCATGGCCGTGCTGTCGGCCAAGGTCGGCAGCATCGGCGACAACCGGCTGGGTGGCTGGTACAGCTACCGGGCATCCAAGGCGGCGCTGAACATGCTGCTGAAGACGGCTGCCATCGAGGTGGCCCGCACCCACCCGCAGGCGGTGCTGGCCGCGCTGCACCCGGGCACGGTGGATTCGGCCCTGTCCCGGCCCTTCGGCGGCGAGCGCATCGGCCGCCCGGCCCCCGATGCGGCGGCCGACCTGCTGAGCGTGCTCGACGGCCTGCCGGCAGAGGACTCGGGCAGCTTCCATTCGTACCGGGGCGAGCGGCTGCCCTGGTGATCTGCCGCAGGGGCCGGGGTGTGGCTCTGTGGTCGGCTAACGCCGGCTTAAGGGATTGGCGTTATAAATGCGCACTTTGGCTTCGGGCGGTGCCGCATGGCGCCGCTGCCAGGCCGCTGTCGTCCATGCTGCCGGCTCCGTTGCCGCGCCGTGTGTCTTCCGGAATGGCCGTTGCGGGCCACCACCGCAGATTGCTTCTGAATTGATAGCTTCCAGCGCGCGTCCCCTGGGCGCCTGCGGCACTTTTTCCTTGTATCTTCATGTCGATTCCTGATGTTCTCCGCGGGCGCTGGGTCGCGCTGCGGCCGGCCCTGGCGCGTCTTCCGCTGTGGCCCCAGCGCCTCTTGTCCTGGCGCAGCCTGGTGTGGCTGGTGGTGGGCCTCTTCCTGGCGCTCTTCCTCTACGCGCTGGCCCTGGTGCCCTTCACCCCCGGCATCAGCGACCTGCGCAAGGCCAAGGCCGACCAGCCGGCTCAGCTCATGTCGGCCGACGGCAAGCTGCTGGCCGAATACAAATGGGTCAACCGCGAGTGGGTGCCGCTTTCGGACATCGCCCAGCCGGTGGTCGATGCGCTGATCGCCACCGAAGACCACCGCTTCTACAGCCACTTCGGGCTGGACTGGCGGCGCACCGCGTCGGCCCTGGTGCAGACGCTGGGCGGCGACAAGCAGGGCGGCTCCACCATCACGCAGCAGCTGGCGCGCAACCTGTTCCCCGAGGACATCGGCCGTGCCCCCACGCTGACCCGCAAGATCAAGGAAGCCATCACCGCGCTGAAGATCGAGGCCGTGTATTCCAAGGACGAGATCCTGGAAACCTACCTGAACACCGTGCCCTTCCTCTACAACGCCTACGGCATCGAGATGGCGGCGCGCACGTATTTCGATAAATCGGCCGACAAGCTCACGGTGCTGGAAAGTGCCACGCTGATCGGCATGCTCAAGGGCACGACCTACTACAACCCCGTGCTCAACCCCGAGCGCGCCCAGGCCCGCCGCAACACCGTGCTGGGCCAGATGCTCAAGCACGGCAAGCTCACCCAGGCGGAGTTCGACAACCTCTCGCGCCGTCCGCTGCGCATCCGCTTCGAGCGCCAGCCCGAGGTGGGCGGCCTCGCGCCCCACCTGGCGCAGCAGTTGCGCAAGCAGCTTATCGACTGGGCCGACCAGAGTGGCTACAGCCTCTATGCCGACGGCTTGGTGATCCGCACCACCATCGACAGCCGCCTGCAGACCCTGGCCAACCAGGCCGTGGCCCGCCAGGGCAAGGCCTTGCAGGGTGTGGCCGACAGCGCCTGGTCGCCCCGCGTGTGGAACGCGAAGAACCCGCTGGTGCAGCAGCTGGTGGCCGAATCGCCGCAGTACGCCGCCGCCGTCGCCAAGGGCTCCACACCGGCGGATGCCGAAAAGGCGCTGCTGGCCGATGCCGACTTCCTGCGCGCCCTGCGCCAGCAGAAGACGCGCGTGCAGGCCGGCTTCCTGGCCATGGACCCGCGCAGCGGTGAAGTGCGCGCCTGGGTGGGCAGCCGCGACTTCGCCACCGACCCCTTCGACCATGTGCAGGCGGCACGCCGCCAGCCCGGCTCTACCTTCAAGCCCTTCGTCTATGGGGCGGCTTTCGCCAGCGGCATGCAGCCCACCGACGCTTTCATGGATGCGCCGGTGCAGATCCCGCTGGGCGGCGGCAAGTTCTGGAGTCCCACGGACGAAGGAGCCCCTACCGGCGAGCCCATGACCCTGGCCGACGGCCTGGCCTATTCCAAGAACATCATCACCGCCCAGGTGATGCAGAAAGTGGGACCCGCCCGGGTGGCGCAACTGGCGCGCGACATGGGCGTGCGCGAATCCAAGCTGGACGTGGTGCCTTCGCTGGCGCTGGGCACCAGCCCCGTCACGCTCAAGGAAATGGTGGCTTCCTACGGCACCATCGCCAGCGCGGGCCTCTACCGCGCGCCCATCGTCGTCACCCGCATCGAGGACAAGAACGGCAAGGTGCTGGAAGACTTCGCACCCGCCACGCCCGAGAAGGTGGCCGACCTCGGCCCCATGCAGCAGCTGCGTAACGCCATGCGCGGCGTGGTGGACAAGGGCACGGGCGTGGCCATCCGCAGCCGCTACGGCATCACCGCCGACGTGGCGGGCAAGACCGGCACCACGCAGGACAACACCGACGGCTGGTTCATCCTGATGCAGCCGCAGCTGGTGGCCGGCGCCTGGGTGGGCTTCAACGACGGGCGCATCACCCTGCGCAGCGACTACTGGGGCCAGGGCGCCCACAGCGCGCTGCCCATGGTGGGCGAAGTGTTCCAGCAGGCGCTGCGCAGCAAGATCATCGACGGGCGCGAACGCTTCGTGGACGAACAGGAAACCCACTGGGCGCGCGACGCCATCAGCAGCGTGCGCGACTGGGTCTATGACCTCTTCGGCCGCCAGATCGGCTCCGCACCGGCCGTGCCGGGCGGCAATGCCCCGCCGCCTGCCGTGGCGCCCAGCCCGGCCGCATCGTCACCGCAGCCCGATGAGGCGCCCGAGATCATCGAGGCCCCGCTCACCCCGCTGCAGAACGCCACGCCGTGGACGACCGAGAGTGCTGACCCATCGCCCGCTGCGCCTGCGGTGCAGCCGCCGCCAACGCAGCCGCAACAGCCGGCGCAGCAAGGCGAGGTCGTCCCTTCCTGGGCGACCACGCCGGCGCGTGACCCCGCCACGGGTCAGCCCACGCAGCCTGCGCGCCAGCCAGCGCAGCCTGCGCGCCAGCCAGCGCAGCCGCCGCAATCCCAGCAGACGCCTTCGCAGCCCGGTGCGGGCGCGGTCGTTGCGACGCCCATACAGCGCGGCGTGGTGGTTCCCTCGCCAGGGGGCACCGGAAGTGCACCGTTTTTTGTGGAAACCCAGCCGACTTCCGGCCAGCCGCAGGGCGCGGCCGGCAGCCGCTGACCGGTTCGCGCCTATATTCCCTCTCTTGCTCACCCACTGCCAAAAAGAGAGGATTTCTCATGTCGCTGCCGACTCGCCGTTCCGTCTGGATGGGCTCGTTCCTCGCCGCCGCCGCGCTCGCCTGCGCCGCGCTGCTGCCCGCCACCGCCACCGCCGGCCCCCGCCTGGACCGGGTCATGGAGACCAAGGTGCTGCGCGTGGGTACGCCCGGCGACTACCGGCCCTTCGCCATCAAGACCGATGCGGGCTATGCCGGCCATGACATCGACCTGATCGAGCAGATGGCCCGCGAGCTGGGCGTGAAGGTGCAGTACGTGCCCACCAGCTGGCCGCGCCTGATGCAGGACCTCCAGGCCGACCAGTTCGACGTGGCCGTGGGCGGCATCACGCGCAACGTGGCCCGCATCCGCCAGGCCGAGATGCTCCCGGGCTATGCGCCCTTCGGCAAGGTGGCGCTGGTGCGCGCGGCCGACCAGGGCAAGTTCCGCAGCGTGGCCGACCTGAACCAGCCCGGCGTGCGCGTCATCAAGAACCCGGGCGGCACCAACGAGGCTTTCGTGCTGCAGAACCTCAAGGCCGCGCAGGTCGCCACGCACGAAAAGAACGCCGAGATTCCCGCATTGATCGCAGAAGGCCAGGGCGACGTGATGATCACGGAGACCTACGAGGCGCTGCACTACGCCAAGGCCGACCCGCGCCTGGCCGCGATCTTCATCGACGCGCCGCTCACGCCCACCAACACGCTGGGCTTCCTGATGCCCAAGGACGATGCGGACTACACCCGGGTGATGCAGTTCGTCTGGGGTCTGATGGACAGCCGCGGCGCCGTGAAGCAGGCGGCGGACAAGTGGCTCAAGTAGCAGCAGCACGCGCGGGCTCGACGCCGCGAAGCTGAGGCGGTTTTTCGCCACGAGGCGGCCGCTCGGCGCGCAGCACGAGCACCCCTCCCGCGCGGTGCCCAACGATCTGTGGTGGCCGTCGCGTCAGCCAGCTGCGATCCACTGCGCCATCTGGGCCGCCAGCGCAGCGGCATCCGGGCGCGTGCCGGGCTGGTTGCTCAGGCAGGCCTGGGCCAGCGCGGGCGCATCGCCGCCTGGCAGCGGGCCATCGGCGTGTTCGCACAGTTCGGCCAGCAGCACGCCGAAGGCACGCACGTCCATGCGGCGCAGCGCATCGCCCAGCGGGCCGGGCGGTGCGAAGGCTGCGGCGCCGAAGTCGCCCAGCAGGCCGAAGGCCTGGCCGGGTGCGGCATCCGGGCGCCACAGCAGGTTGTGGGCGTAGAGGTCGCCATGCACCAGGCCGCTGGCGTGCAGGTGCGCGAGCGCCGATGCCACATCCGCCGCGATGGACAGGGCCACGCTGGCCGGCAGGCGCAGCCCTGCGGGATAGACGTCGCGGGTACAGCTCTCGAAGCTGGGCGGGCCGGCCAGCGTGCGGTAGGCCGGGGCGATGCGTTCCATGACCAGGCCCTGGGCGCCCTCCGGGTGGCCTTCGAGCCGGCCCAGCACGGGAATCAGCCGGGGGTGGCGCCCGGCGGCGAGGCTGGCGGCCATCTCGGTGAGCGGCCAGCCGTCGCTGGTCACTTCGCCCTTGAAGAGCTTGACGGCCACGTCCTGCGCGCCGGGGCCGGTGCCCAGCGTGCCGGCCAGGATGCGGCCCGACGCGCCTTCGCCGAGCAGCGCGCCCAGCTGCAGGCCGGCCCAGTCCACAGCGCCCTGGCTCTGGCCGCCGCGTGCGCGTGCCTCGACGGCTTCGTTGAAGGCGTTGCCGCCGATGGCCAGCCACGAGAGGTGCGGCAACTCGGCCAGCCAGCCGGGCAGTGCGTTCAGCCGGTTGGCGGCGATGCGCAGCAGTTCCAGCGCGTGGCACTGGCGCAGCGTGTCGGGCAGGGCCGTGAGCTGGTTGCCGGCCAGCATCAGCTTCTGCAGGCGGGGGCGTTCGCCCAGCGCGTCGGGCAGCTCGGTGACGGCGTTATCGGTCAGGATCAGCCAGCGCAGCCGCTCGGGCAGCGCCCGGGCCGGCACGTGGGCGATGCGGTTGGCCTTGAAGCCGACCATCTCCAGCTGCGGGCAGGCGCCCAGGGCGGAGGGCAGTTCGGTGAAACGGTTGGACGAGGCGAAGAACACCTTCAGGCGATGCAGCCGGTGCAGGTCGTCCGGCAAGGACGAGAGGCGGTTGCCGGAGAGGTCGAGCACCTCCAGCGTGTCGGCCAGGTCGAACACCTCGCGCGGGAAGTGCTCCAGGTCGGCGGCGATGCGCAGCGTGCGCGCACCGGCCAGCTCGCCACGGCGCAGGCGTTGCAGATCGTCGGTCATGGGGAAAGGGAAAGCGGTGGGGAAGGGGGGCGGCGCCGTCGCCGGCGTGGAAAGCGGCGGTCCGGGCCAGGCCGGACCGCGGGGGCGCGTCAGTCGATATCGACGCAGTGCATGCCGAAGGCGCCGGCGTGGCGGTCGGCGAAGTACTTCTCCAGCGTCACCCGCACGGTGCGGAAGGCGATCTCGTCCCAGGGGATCTCGTCTTCGGTGAAGAGCCGCGCCTCGATGGTCTCGAAGCCGGGGTCGAAGACGTCGCTCTGCAGGGTGGCGAGGTAGAAGAAATGCACCTGCCCCACGCGCGGCACGTTCAGCACCGAAAAGAGCGGCCCCATCTGGATCTGCGCGCCGGCTTCCTCGTCGGTCTCGCGTGCGGCGCCTTCGGCCGTGGTTTCGTCCAGCTCCATGAAGCCGGCCGGGAGGGTCCACTTGCCCTTGCGCGGCTCGATGTTGCGCAGGCACAGCAGCACGCGGTTGCCCAGCACCGGCACGGTGCCCACTACGTTGAGCGGGTTCTCGTAGTGCACCGTGCCGCAGGCCGGGCAGACGGCGCGCACCTTGGTGTCGCCGTCGTCGGGCACGCGATAGACCACGGCGGTTCCGCACTCGCGGCAATGCTTGATGGGGCGGCGGAGGGTCATGCGTGAGGGAGGTGGAAGTCCAGAAAATGGCTTTAGCCCTTGCCGATCAAGGGCATGCAGCTATGGTTTTTATAGTATCCGGGCGCGCTTCAGGCCACGGTGAGGCGCAGCGTGCCCAGGCCGTCGATGCCGCCTTCGAGCGTGTCGCCCCGCACCACGGGGCCCACGCCTTCGGGCGTACCGGTGAAGATCAGGTCGCCGGGCTGCAGCTCCCAGGCGGCCGACAAATGCTCGATGGTCTCGGCGATGTTCCAGATCAGCTGCGTGACGGTGCTGCGCTGCCGGTCGGTGCCGTTGACCTGCAGCCAGATGGCGGCGTTGGCCACGTCACCCGCCTGCGCGGCCGGGGTGATGGGGCCGATGGGCGCGCTCGCGTCGAAGCCCTTGCCGATGCTCCAGGGGCGGCCCTGCTTCTTCATCTCGTTTTGCAGGTCGCGGCGGGTCATGTCCAGCCCAACGGCGTAGCCCCAGATATGGCCGAGCGCGTCGACCGCCTTGATGTTCTTGCCGCCTTTGCCGAGGGCGACCACCAGTTCGATCTCGTGGTGCAGGTTGGCCGTGAGGCTGGGGTAGGGCAGGGTGCCCGTCTCGCCCGCGTCCACCGGCAGAACGGCGTCGGCAGGCTTGAGGAAGAAGAAGGGGGGCTCACGGCCCGTAAAGCCCATCTCCTTGGCGTGTTCTTCGTAGTTGCGGCCCACGCAATAGATGCGGTGGACGGGGAACCGGCTCTCGGAACCCAGGACGGGAACGCTGGCCTGGGCTGGCGCGGGAATCACGTAGCTGCTCATGGAGATGTCTGCCTTTTCTGTTGTGCGAGCGGCCATCGGCCGAGCCTGGCCCGAAGCGCCCTCGCAGGGAGGGCTGCCAGCCGCTCTTGGTGCTTTGTTTGCGCGTTGCAGTGTGCCATGGCCCGCAGCGCTTCGCAGGCTCGGCGGCCACTGCCGCCCGCTATGCTTGCCGAACCATGAAGCTCTTTACCTACTTCCGCTCCTCGGCGTCGTACCGCGTGCGCATCGCGCTGCAGTGCAAGGGCCTGCCCTTCGACTATGTGCCGGTCCACCTCGTGCGGGCGGAACACCAGGCGCCGGCCTATGCCGCCCGGGTGGGCGACGCCCTGGTGCCGGCGCTGGAGACGGACGCGGGCGACATGCTCACCCAGTCGCTGGCCATCATCGAATACCTGGACGAGACGCACCCCGAGCCTCCGCTGCTGCCCGCTGATGCCCTGGGACGCGCCCGGGTGCGCGCGCTGGCGCAGATGATCGCCTGCGAGATCCACCCGCTGAACAATCTGCGCGTGCTGCGCCACCTCACGCAGGAGTTGCAGCAGAGCGAAGCCGGCAAGAACGCCTGGTACCACCACTGGACGCGCAGCGGCCTGGAGGCCTTCGAACGCCAGCTGGCCCTGCTGGCCCAGGACCGCGCCACGGCCGGCCTGCCGCCTTCGCGCCTGTGCTGGGGCGATGCGCCCACGCTGGCCGATTGCTGTCTGGTGCCGCAGATCTTCAACGCCCAGCGCTTCAAGGTATCGCTCGACGGCCTGCCGCTGACTCTCGCGGCCTTCGAGGCCGCCAGCGAACTCCCTGCATTCCAGCGCGCCCATCCCTCGGCCTGCCCGGATGGCGAAGCATGAGCGGCAAGTCTGCGATCCCGCCCGGCTGGTTGAGCCCCGACTGGCCCGCTCCGGCGAATGTCCGCGCCGTCTGCACCACCCGCGAGGGCGGCGTGAGCGCGGCGCCCTACGCCTCACTCAACCTGGGTGACCATGTGGGCGACCGCGCTGCCGACGTGCAGGCCAACCGGGCCGCGCTGCGCTCGGCGATCGGCGCCCGGCCCGTTTTCCTGCAGCAGGTGCATGGCTGCGACGTGCTGAGCCTTTCGCCCGGCACCCGTGACGGCAGCGTGGCCGACGCCTGCGAGACCCAGGCCCCGGGCATCGCCTGCACCATCATGGTGGCGGACTGCCTGCCGGTGTTGTTCACCGACCGCAGCGGTTCCTGGGTGGCCGCCGCCCATGCGGGCTGGCGTGGGCTGGCCGGCGAAGGAGGCCAGGGGGTACTGGAAGCGGTTTTGAAGTCCTTTCAGGCCTCTGCGCGCCACGAATCAGGGCAGACTGCTATCAAAAGTGAAGCGAACGAGCTGCTGGCGTGGCTGGGGCCCTGCATCGGTCCGCAGGTTTTCGAAGTGGGGGCGGAGGTGCGCGAGGCTTTCTGCGCGACCGATGGCGGCGCTGCCGCGCACTTCAAGCCGCAGGGATCGGCCGGCAAATACCTGGCCGACCTGCCGGGTCTGGCGAGGCGGCGGCTCCAGGCCCTGGGCGTGATGCATGTCAGCGGCAACGACGGCTCAGCCGCCTGGTGTACCGTTTCCGACCCGGCGCGGTTCTTCTCGCACCGGCGCGACACCGCCCGCCTGGGCGGCAGCGGGCGCTTCGCCGCCTGCGTCTGGCTGGAGGGGGCCGCTGAACGGAGCTGACGCCACGTCTGCGCGGGCTCGTTGCGCGGCAGCCTCTGCCTCCTGCGCCATCTGCCGGGCCCGCAATGCTCTTTTGCGGGCCGGCGTGCCCAGGATGTAGCCCACGATGCCCATGGGTAGCACGCCATACAGCACGAAGGTGATGGCCGCACCCAACAGGGTGCCGTTGGAAGCACTGGCTTCGCCGACTGCCATCATCAGGGTTACGTAGAGCCAACCGATCAGCACGAGATACATGGAATGCAAAGCTCCTAGTCGATGTGGACAATCATCGGTGCAGTCGTGCGAGACTGGAGACATCGCGTGAAAAAAGCACGGCCGTTGTGCGGGATGCTGACCAAAGACAACAATGGCCCTCAGAATACGAGGCATGGTTTCGATAGCTGAAATGCAATCGCATAGGAGACAAGCACTATGGATTCCGACGCACAGTGGGCTGAGGGCGCGCGCCAGTTTCAGCGTCTTTTCGGAGACAGCTGGGCGCAGGCGCTGAAGTCTATGCAGCCCGTGGACCTGGGCGCTCTCTCCACCGCCACCCAGCCCCACGCTCCGGTGCGCTTCGTGCCCGAGAAGCTGGCGGCGCTGCAGCAGCAGTACATTGAGGAGGCCCGCGCCCTCTGGAGTGCCGGCCTGCACAAG
Organism: Paracidovorax sp.; assembly: GCF_057642795.1. Classification (NCBI taxonomy): domain Bacteria; kingdom Pseudomonadati; phylum Pseudomonadota; class Betaproteobacteria; order Burkholderiales; family Comamonadaceae; genus Paracidovorax; species Paracidovorax sp. The sequence continues at coordinate 333,184 of NZ_JBXYZY010000021.1, read as the reverse complement.
CCCGCCCCGGTAGCCGACCGGCGCTTCGCCAGCGAGGCCTGGGTACAGAACCCGCTCTCCAGCTTCTCCGCTGCCGCCTACCTGCTCAATGCCCGCACCCTGATGGGCCTGGCCGACGCGGTGGAGGGCGACGAGAAGGCCCGTGCGCGCATCCGCTTCGGTGTGGAGCAGTGGATGGCCGCCATGGCGCCCAGCAACTTTCTGGCATTCAATGCCGAGGCGCAGAAGAAGGCCATCGACACGCAGGGCGAGAGCATCGCCAAGGGCATCGCCAACATGCTGCACGACCTGCGCCAGGGCCATGTCTCGATGACCGACGAGAGCCTCTTCGAGGTCGGTCGCAACGTGGCCACCACCGAAGGCGCCGTGGTGTTCGAGAACGCGTTCTTCCAGCTCATCGAATACAAGCCGCTCACGGCCAAGGTGTACGAACGGCCGTTTTTGATGGTGCCGCCCTGCATCAACAAGTACTACATCCTCGACCTGCAGCCCGAGAATTCGCTGATCCGCCATGCCGTGGCCGAAGGGCATCGCACCTTCGTGGTCAGCTGGCGCAACCCCGATGAATCCATGGCCCAGGCCACCTGGGACGACTACATCGAGCAGGCCGTCATCACCGCCATCCACAAGGTGCAGGACATCAGTGGCGCCGACCAGATCAACGCCCTGGGCTTCTGCGTGGGCGGCACCATGCTCTCGAACGCGCTGGCGGTGCTGGCCGCGCGGGGCGAGGATGCGGTGGCCAGCGCCACCTTCCTCACCACGCTGATCGACTTCAACGACACCGGCATCCTCGACGTCTTCATCGACGAGGCCTTCGTGCATTTCCGCGAGATGCAGATGGGCCAGGGCGGGCTCATGAAGGGGCAGGACCTCGCCTCCACCTTCAGCTTCCTGCGGCCGAACGACCTGGTGTGGAACTACGTGGTGGGCAACTACCTCAAGGGCGAGACCCCGCCGCCGTTCGACCTGCTCTACTGGAACAGCGACGCCACCAACCTGCCCGGCCCTTACTACGCCTGGTACCTGCGCAACTTCTACCTTGAAAACAATCTGGTGAAGCCGGGCAAGCTCACCGTGTGCGGCGAGCAGATCGACATGAACCTCGTCGATCTGCCCGTTTATATCTACGGCTCGCGCGAGGACCACATCGTGCCCATCGGCGCGGCCTACGCCTCCACCCAGGTGCTGCCCGGCCCCAAGCGTTTCGTGATGGGCGCCTCCGGCCACATCGCCGGGGTGATCAACCCGCCCGCCAAGAAGAAGCGCAGCCACTGGACCCGCGATGACGGCAAGCTGCCAGCCAGCCTGGACGACTGGCTGGCCGGCGCCAACGAGCACCCGGGCAGCTGGTGGAGCGACTGGTCCGCCTGGCTGCGGGGCCATGCCGGCCGCCAGATCGCCGCACCCAAGGCCTATGGCCGGGGCGCTCGCTTCAAGGCCATCGAGCCCGCGCCTGGCCGTTATGTCCAGCAAAAGGCCTGATCGTCCGCGTATGCGCGTGCAGGGCCCTTTGGCATTCCACCCGCGGGCCGATCGCACGGAAGGCTGCCGCCACCGTGCGGCATCCAGCGCACCGAAGGCGGCCGTCGCGGTTCACAGCGCATTCCCCGCCTTGCATTTCCGCCAACCACAGACCCACCCATAGAGGATCGCCATGGAAGACATCGTCATCGTTTCCGCTGTTCGCACGCCTGTCGGCAAGTTCGGCGGCACGCTCGCCAAGACCCCGGCCACCGAACTGGGTGCCATCGTCATCAAGGAGGCGCTCGCCCGCGCCAAGGTACCGCTGGACCAGGTCAGCGAAGTCATCATGGGCCAGGTGCTGACGGCCGGCGTCGGCCAGAACCCTGCCCGCCAGGCCATGATGAAGGCCTGCGTAGCCAAGGAAACGCCAGCGCTCACCATCAACGCCGTGTGTGGCTCAGGCCTGAAGGCGGTGATGCTGGGGGCCCAGGCCATCGCCACGGGCGATGCCGAGATCGTGGTGGCCGGCGGCCAGGAAAGCATGAGCCTTTCGCCTCATGTGCTCAACGGTTCTCGCGAAGGCCAGCGCATGGGCGACTGGAAGATGGTGGACACCATGATCGTGGACGGCCTCTGGGACGTCTACAACCAGTACCACATGGGCATCACCGCCGAGAACGTGGCCAAGGAACACGGCATCACCCGTGAGCAGCAGGATGCCCTGGCCCTTGCCAGCCAGCAGAAGGCCGCCGCAGCGCAGGACGCCGGCCGCTTCAAGGACGAGATCGTCCCCGTCACGCTGCCGCAGAAGAAGGGCGACCCCATCGTCTTCGCCGCCGACGAATACCTGAACCGCAAGACCAGCGCCGAAGCCCTGGCTGGCCTGCGTCCGGCCTTCGACAAGGCCGGCTCGGTCACGGCGGGCAACGCGTCTGGTCTGAACGACGGCGCCGCCGCCGTGGTGCTGATGAGCGCCAAGAAGGCTGCCGAGCTGGGCCTCAAGCCCCTGGCGCGCATCGCCGGTTTCGGCACCAGCGGCCTGGACCCGGCCACCATGGGCATGGGCCCGGTGCCGGCCTCGCGCAAGGCGCTCAAGCGCGCCGGCTGGGACGCCAAGGACGTGGACCTGTTCGAGCTGAACGAGGCCTTCGCGGCCCAGGCCTGCGCGGTCAACAAGGAACTGGGCATTGACCCGGCCAAGGTGAACGTCAACGGCGGTGCCATCGCCATCGGACATCCCATCGGCGCCTCCGGCTGCCGCGTGCTCGTCACGCTGCTGCACGAAATGCAGCGCCGCGACGCCAAGAAGGGCCTGGCCGCACTGTGCATCGGCGGCGGCATGGGCGTGTCGTTGGCCGTCGAACGCTGAAGGGCCCACGGGGGCCGGGGCAAGTGCTGCCGACTGGCCTCCCTGCATGCCGCCGGTGCCCGAACCACCGGGTCTTTCCGGGGGGCGCAAAGGTGCGATTTCAGGCTGCACGGAGATGGTCCGCCGACATCGCACGCGTTGCGTTGGATGCATCGCTTGGTGTTTTCCTAGGCGGAACGGCGCTTTTTCCCGGGTTAGAGTGAGAATGAATTTCAATAGATCGAAGGGGATATCGAATGAGTCAGAAAATCGCATACGTGACCGGCGGCATGGGTGGCATCGGGACGGCCATCTGCCAGCGCCTGCACAGGGAAGGCTTCAAGGTCATCGCAGGCTGCGGCCCCACGCGTGACCACGCCAAGTGGCTGGCCGAACAGAAGGAACTGGGCTACACCTTCTACGCCTCGGTGGGCAACGTGGGTGACTGGGATTCCACGGTCGCCGCGTTCTCTGCCACCAAGGCCGAACACGGCAGCATCGACGTGTTGGTGAACAACGCCGGCATCACGCGCGACCGCATGTTCGTGAAAATGTCCCGCGAAGACTGGGACGCCGTGATCGATACCAACCTCAACAGCATGTTCAACGTGACCAAGCAGGTCGTGGGCGACATGGTCGAAAAGGGCTGGGGCCGGATCATCAACATCAGCAGCGTGAACGGCGCCAAGGGCCAGGCCGGCCAGACCAACTATTCAGCCGCCAAGGCCGGCATGCATGGCTTTTCGATGGCCCTGGCGCAGGAGTTGGCGACCAAGGGCGTGACGGTGAACACCGTGAGCCCCGGCTACATTGGCACGGACATGGTCCGCGCCATTCGCCCCGACGTGCTGGAAAAGATCGTGGCCACCGTGCCCGTCAAGCGTCTGGGCGAGCCCAGCGAGATCGCGTCGATCATCGCCTGGCTGGCCTCGGAAGAGGGCGGCTACGCCACCGGCGCCGACTTTTCGGTCAACGGCGGCCTGCACATGGGCTGATAGCGTGAACTGCTCCGGCTCCGAACTCTCGCAGCAGGGCGGGAGCGGGGTGTCGGTGGAAAGCAAAAAGCCCCGCTTGGCGGGGCTTTTTTTTGGCGGGCCGTGGGCTGAGGAGTCTCAGGCGGACCGGCATGGGGCAAGAAAAAACCCCGCCTGCGGAAGCGAGGTTTCGGTGAAGGGGGGAGAGGCTGAAGAGGGGGCGCCATGCGCGTGCCGGGGAACTGTATGGGGCTTGACGGATTCAAGCCGGTTCCGGGGGCGGCGGGCGCCGCCGCTCACAGGCGGGCCGGTGCGCGCTTGCGGTCGCGTTCGTCTTCGGGCCAGGCGGACAGGATGGTGGTGTTCATGCTGAAAAACTCCTTGATGGACCTTCAACGCACCGGCTTGGGGTGGCGTTGACAGGTTCATGCAAGAATTTGCAGCACGTGTCCTTCAAGTTGGTGCAGGGCTGTTTTGCTATCAATTGAGTAGCTTCACACCATGGTGGATCCACGGATTGGCCCTGAAAAACCATCCATTCAGATCAGCTTTCGCCGGCGGTGGATTGCAGCGCTTCGATCTGGCCTGAAACATCCAGCCACTTTTCTTCGAGCGTTTCGGTTTCGTCCGTGCAGGCCTTCAGGCGTCGGCCGCCTTCGGCGATGTCAGACGGTGGCAGGGGCTGACTTAGGCGTTCTTCGAGGGCCGCCTTCTCCTGGGAGAGCTCCGCCAGGCGCAGGTCGATGCGTTCGAGCTCGCGCTTGAGGGGCCGGGTTTTTTCCGCCAGCTGCTGGCGGGCCTGGGCCCCCAGCTTGCGCTGCTCGCGCGAGTCGCCTTGCACCATTTTGGGGATGGGTAAGGCCGGGGCCGGGGCGGCGGCGGGAGCTGCCACCGCAGCAGGCGCAGCGGCCGATGTGGCTGCGGCCTGGGCAGCGCCGCGCGCGGCCTCGGCTTCGGCCGACTTGGCCACTTCGCGCAGGCGCTTGGCCTCGTCGAGCAGGTAGCGCTGGTAGTCGTCCAGGTCGCCGTCGAAGGGGCCGACCACGCCGCGGCCGACCAGCCAGAACTCGTCGCACACCGAACGCAGCAGCGCCCGGTCGTGGCTGACCAGCATCAGCGTGCCCTCGAATTCGTTGAGCGCCATGGCCAGCGCCTCGCGGGTGGCGAGGTCCAGGTGGTTGGTGGGCTCGTCCAGCAGCAGCAGGTTGGGGCGCTGCCAGACCATCATGGCCAGCACCAGCCGGGCCTTTTCGCCGCCGCTCATGGTGCCCACGGCCTGCTTGACCATGTCGCCGGAGAAGTTGAAGGTGCCCAGGTAGCTGCGCAGGTCCTGCTCGCGCGAGGGCTGCTTGGCGTCGGCGCCCATTTCCTTGGCCAGGCGGATCATGTGCTCCAGCGGCGTGTCCTGCGGGCGCAGCACGTCCAGCTCCTGCTGGGCGAAGTAGCCGATGCGCAGGCCCTTGCCTTCGATGACCTGGCCGGCCAGCGGCTTCATGTCGTGCGCCACGGTCTTCACGAAGGTGGACTTGCCCTGGCCGTTGGCGCCCAGGATGCCGATGCGCTGGCCGGCCATCACCGACTTGCTCACGCCGGTGAGGATGATCTTCGGCGGCGCGGTCTCGTCTTCGGAGGTATAGCCGAACGAGGCGTTGTCGATGGACATCATCGGGTTGGGGATGTGGCCCGGTTCCTTGAACTCGAAGGTGAATTCGGCCTCGGCCAGCAGCGGCGCCACCTTTTCCATGCGCTCCAGCGCTTTGACGCGGCTCTGCGCCTGCTTGGCCTTGCTGGCCTTGGCCTTGAAGCGGTCGATGAACTTTTGCAGGTGGGCGATCTTGTCCTGCTGCTTGGAGAAGGCGGCCTGCTGCTGTTCCATCTGCAGTGCGCGCATTTCCTCGAACTTGCTGTAGTTGGCGCCGTAGCGGTTGAGCTTGGCGTGTTCGATGTGCAGCGTGACGTCGGTCACGGCGTCGAGGAATTCGCGGTCGTGGCTGATGACGATCATCGTGCCCGCGTAGCCCTTGAGCCAGGATTCCAGCCAGACCAGTGCGTCCAGGTCCAAGTGGTTGGTGGGTTCGTCGAGCAGCAGCAGGTCACTGGGGCACATCAGCGCGCGCGCCAGCTGCAGGCGCATGCGCCAGCCGCCGGAGAAGCTGTCCACGGGGCTGTCGAGCTCGCTGGACTTGAAGCCCAAGCCCAGGATCAGCGCCTGCGCACGCGCCGTGGCGTCGTAGTCGCCTGCGTCGGCCAGGTCGGTGTAGGCGTGGGCGATGGCCATGCCGTCGTCGGCGGCTTCGGCGGCGGCCAGCTGGGCGCGCAGCTCGGTCAGGCGGGTGTCGCCGGCCAGCACGAAGTCCGTGGCGCTCTCCGAGGTCTCGGGCATGTTCTGCGCGACCTGGGCCATGCGCCATTGCGGGGGAATGAAGAAGTCGCCGCCATCTTCGTGGAGCGTGCGGTTGAAGAGCGCGAATAGCGTGGACTTGCCCGCGCCGTTGCGGCCGACCAGGCCGACCTTCTCGCCGGGGTTGATGGTGGCCGAGACGTTGTCGAGCAGGACCTTGGCGCTGCGGCGCAGGGTGACGTTCTTGAGTGTGATCATGGAAAAAGCTTTGCAGGGCATCCATCGATGCCGAAGTCGCCCGGGCAGGGCCGGGCGGCTGGATTCAAAAAAAGAGCAGGCGGGCACGCCGGCCCCGGTCGGGGTGCGGGCATGCAGGAAGTGGGTGGCCCGGTGCTGGGGCCGCGCCCGCTCAGGCGATGGCCAGCAGCCGGCACCACTCGTCGCGGGCCTGGGGCGCGCTGCGGGTGGGGCGAGTGGTGGCTGCTGCGGTGGCCATCATGGCCGCGTGCCGTGACCTTGCGACGGCAGCTGCGCCAGCAGTGCATCGCGGGTGATGAGCAGTACCTGGTCGTCGCCGGCGCTGGTGTCGAGCCAGAAGACCGGCAGCTGGGGGAAGGCTGCCTCGAAATAGGCGCGCTCATTGCCGATCTCCAGCACCATCACGCCGTGCTCGCTCATGCGCGCCGGGGCGTCGGCCAGCAGGCGGCGCACGAAGTCCATGCCGTCGGTGCCGCCGGCCAGGGCCAGTTCGGGCTCGGCACGGTATTCGGCCGGCAGTGCGGCCATGCTGGCGGCATTGACGTAGGGCGGGTTGCAGAGGATCAGGTCCCACGGGCCGGGCAGGGCGGCGAGGCCGTCCGACGTCTGCAGCGCGATGCGCTCCTGCAGGCCGTGCCGGTCCACGTTGATGCGGGCCACGGCCAGGGCGTCAGGCGAGATGTCGGCGCCGGTCACCACCACGTCGGGGTAGGCCATGGCGGCGAGCACGGCCAGGCTGCCGTTGCCGGTGCAGAGATCGAGCACCCGGCGGGTGTTCTCGCTCAGGAAGTCGTCGATGCTGCCGTCGGCCAGCAGCTCGGCGATGAAGCTGCGCGGCACGATGGCGCGCTCATCCACGTAGAAGGGCACGCCCTGCAGCCAGGCTTCGCGCGTCAGGTAGGCGGCGGGCTTGCGGGTGGCGATGCGCTCATCGAAGAGCGCGGCGACCCGGGCCTGGTCGTCTGCGGCGACCGGCAGGGCGGCCTGCGAATCCGGGCCGTCGTCCAGCGGGGTGTCCAGCGGCAGGCCCAGGCGCCAGAGCACCAGCCAGGCGGCCTCGTCGTGGGCATTGGTCGTGCCGTGGCCGAAGGCGACGCCGGCTTCCGTCAGCCGCTGGCTGCCCGAGGCGACCAGTTCGCCGAGGGTTGCGCCCTGTACCTGCGCGCTCATGCCGCGGCCTTTGCGTTCAGCTGCTCCAGCGTGCGGCGGTAGATGTTCTTGAGCGGCTCGATGTCGGCCACCACGATGTGCTCGTCGATCTTGTGGATGGTGGCGTTGGGCGGCCCCACCTCGATCACCTGCGGGCAGATCTGGGCGATGAAGCGGCCGTCGCTGGTGCCGCCGGTGGTGGAGAGCTCGGTTGTGAGGCCGGTCTCGTCGGCGATGGCGGCCTGCACGGCGTCCAGCAGCTCGCCGGGCTGGGTCAGGAAGGGCTCGCCGCCCAGCGTCCAGACCAGGTCGTATTCCAAGCCGTGGCGGTCCAGCAGGGCATGCACGCGCTGCTTGAGGCTGGCAGCCGTCGATTCGGTACTGAAGCGGAAGTTGAAGTCGATGACCACGGTACCGGGAATGACATTCGTCGCACCCGTGCCGCCGTGGATGTTGCTCATCTGCCAGCTGGTGGGCGGAAAGTAGGCATTCCCCTGGTCCCACACCGTAGCGGCCAGTTCCGCCAAAGCGGGCACGGCCTGGTGGATGGGGTTGCGTGCCAGCTGCGGGTAGGCGATGTGGCCCTGGATGCCGCGCACCGTCAGCCGGCCGCTGAGCGTGCCGCGGCGGCCGTTCTTGACCATGTCGCCAGTCTGGTGAACGGAGGTGGGTTCGCCCACGATGCACCAGTCCAGCACCTCGCCGCGGGCCTTGAGCTGCTCGACCACGACCTTGGTGCCGTCCACGGAGGGCCCCTCCTCGTCGCTGGTCAACAAGAAGGCGATGGCGATGCGCGGATCGGGCGTGGCGGCCAGGAACTCTTCCACCGCGACCACGAAGGCGGCGATGGAGGTCTTCATGTCGCTGGCGCCTCGGCCGTAGAGCCGGCCGTTGCGGTGCGTGGGAGTGAAGGGTGCGCTGCTCCACTGCTCCAGCGGGCCGGTGGGCACCACGTCGGTATGGCCGGCGAATACTATGGTTTTGATAGCATCCTGCCCTTGAAAATCCTGGGCTGCAGGTCGTTTTGCCCACAGGTTGCTGACGTGGAATTCGTCGGGGCCGCTGTCCAGGCGCTCCAGAGCGAACCCCAGCCGCGCCAGGCGCTCGGCCAGCAGATCGAGGCAGCCGGCATCTTCGGGCGTGACGGAGGGGCGGGCGATGAGCTGTTCGGCCAGGTGCAGGGTTCGGGTCATGGAATCGGGGGAAGGGGAAAGCGTCGGCAGGTGCCCGGCGCGGGGCCGGGCTGGCGTGCAGTATTGGAGGCTGTGTCGGGGTGGGAGGCCGGGGGGCGGAGCAGCTCAGCGGGGTTTGACGTCGAGCACGATCTCGGTGAAGGAAGGCTGGTCGTCTTCGGGCGCAGGCACCTCGGGATGGGCCCGGGCCTTGCTGCCCAAGCTGAGATCGTTCTGCAGGCGCCACATCAGGTTGGTCGGCGAATCGGCGTTGAGCATGCCTTCCTTGCGGTCGATGCGCTTCGTGAGGATCAGGTGCGCGAGCGATTCCTCGAAGGTCTGGGAGCCTTCGGCCATGGACTTTTCCATCGCTTCGCGGATGCCGGAAAAATCGCCGCTCTCGATCATCTCGGAGATCAGCTTGGTGTTCATCATCACCTCGGCTGCGGGCAGGCGGTTGCCATCAGGCGTGCGCACCAGGCGCTGCGAAACGATGGCGTTGAGCGCCGAGGCGAGGTCGCCCAGCATGGTGTCGCGCACCTCGACCGGGTAGAACGACAGGATGCGGTTGAGTGCGTGGTAGCTGTTGTTGCCGTGCAGCGTGGCCAGGCACAGGTGACCGGACTGTGCATAGGCGATGGCGGCGGACATGGTTTCCCTGTCACGTATCTCGCCGATCAGGATCACGTCGGGGGCCTGACGCAGCGCGTTCTTCAGGGCGGTCTGCAGCGAATCGGTGTCGCTGCCGATCTCGCGCTGGTTGACGATGGATTTCTTGTTCCTGAACTGGTATTCGACCGGGTCTTCGACAGTCAGGATGTGGCCCGTGCTCTGGGCATTGCGGCTGTCGAGCATGGCCGCCAGCGTGGTGCTCTTGCCCGAGCCCGTCGCGCCCACCACGAGAATGAGGCCGCGCTTTTGCAGGATCAGCTCACCCAGCACGGGCGGCAGGTTCAGCGTGGAGAGCTCGGGAATGAACTGCGCGATGAAACGGATCACCACCGCATAGCTGCCGCGCTGGCGCATGGCGCTCACGCGGAAGCGTCCCACGCCGGTCAGCGGCACGCCCATGTTCAGCTCGCCGGTCTCCTGCAGCTCCTCGATGCGCTTGGGTGGAACGATCTCGGACAACAGCTGCAGTGGCGCATCGGGCGACAGGATCTGGCTGTTGATCGGCATGCATTCGCCGTTGAGTCGGATCAACGCCGGTGCATTGGCCGACAGATAGACGTCTGACGCCTTCTTCTCGGCCATCAGCCGCAGAATCCGTTCCATCGTGCTCATGGTGCTGCTTCTTTACGTCGCAAGAGGCGGGGTCCGGCCGAAAGAGGCGCGCCGTGACCCCTGTGGATCAATCGCGGAGCAGGTCGTTCAGGCTGGTGGTGGAACGGGTCTTGGCGTCCACCTTCTTGACGATGATGGCGGCATACATGCTGTAGCGGCCACCGTCCTTGGGCAGGTTGCCGCTCACCACCACGGAGCCGGCGGGCACTCGGCCGAAAGTGGTCTCGCCCGTGGCGCGGTCGTAGATGGGGGTGCTCTGGCCGATGTAGACGCCCATCGAGATCACGGAGTTCTCCTCGACGATCACGCCTTCGACGATCTCGGAGCGCGCACCGATGAAGCAGTTGTCTTCGATGATGGTCGGGTTGGCCTGCAGGGGTTCCAGCACGCCGCCCAGGCCCACGCCGCCCGAGAGGTGGACGTTCTTGCCCACTTGCGCGCAGGAGCCGACGGTGGCCCAGGTGTCGACCATGGTGCCTTCGTCCACGTAGGCGCCGATGTTCACGTAGCTGGGCATCAGGATCGCGCCGCGCGCGATGTAGCTGCCGCGGCGGGCCACTGCCGGGGGCACCACGCGCACGCCGGTGGCGGCCATTTCGTCAGCCGAGAGGTGGGCGAACTTGGTGGGCACCTTGTCGAAGAAGCCGAGATCGCCGGCCTTCATGAGTTCGTTGTCCTTCAGGCGGAAAGACAGCAGCACGGCCTTCTTGATCCACTGATGCACCGTCCACTGGCCCACGCCTTCGCGGGTGGCCACGCGCAGCTTGCCGTTGTTCAGCTCGGCGATGACGTGCTCGACGGCATCGACCACTTCCTTGGGCGCCGAGGACGGGGAGAGGCTGGCGCGGTTGTCCCAGGCGTTGTCGATCAGGGTCTGCAGTTGTTGTGTCATGGCAGGAAGGAAAGAAGGAAAAGGAAGGGAGAGGAAAGACAGCGGGATGGTGCGTAGGGGCGAGGGTCGGCGCCTCAGGCGCCCCTCACGTCCGTGAGCGGATGAATTGCACGATGCGCAGCGCGGCCTCGACGCATTCTTCGGCGTTGGCCACCAGGGCCATGCGCAGCCGCTGCGCGCCAGGGTTGCTGCCGCCCGCCTCGCGGGCCAGATAGCTGCCCGGCAGCACGGTGACATTGTATTGAGCCAGCAGCTCGCGGGCGAAGTCGGCATCGGTCATGCCCAGCGCGTCGGGCACCTTGGCCCACAGGTAGAAGCCTGCGTCGGGCAGCTTGACGTCCATGACGCCCGCCAGCAGCGGGGTGACCTGCGCGAACTTCTTGCGGTAGAGCGCCCGGTTTTCCACCACGTGCTCCTCGTCGTTCCAGGCCGCCACGCTCGCCCCCTGCACGGCCGGACCCATGGCGCTGCCGTGGTAGGTGCGGTAGAGCAGGAAGGCCTGGATGAGCGCCGCGTCGCCCGCGACGAAGCCGCTGCGCAGGCCAGGCACGTTGCTGCGCTTGGACAAGCTGGTGAACGACACCAGTCGGCGGAAGTCGGTCCGTCCCAGCTTGGCGGCGGCTTCGAGGCCACCCAGCGGCGGTTCGCCCTGGAAGTAGATCTCGCTGTAACACTCGTCCGAGGCGATGACGAAGCCGTAGCGGTCGCTCAACTCGAAGAGCTTGCGCCATTCGTCCAGCGGCATCACCGCGCCCGTGGGGTTGCCCGGCGAGCAGACGAAGAGCAGCTGTGTCTTGTTCCAGATCTCTTCGGGCACGGCGTCCCAGTCCACCGCGAAATTGCGGGCGGGGTCGCTGGGCGCATAGTAGGGCTGGGCGCCCGACAGCAGGGCCGCGCCTTCGTAGATCTGATAGAACGGGTTGGGGCAGACCACGGTGGCGCCGGCGCGCGTCGGGTCGATCACGGTCTGCGCGAAGGCAAACAGCGCCTCGCGCGAGCCGTTCACCGGCAGCACGTGCGCGGAGGCATCCACCGTGACGCCGTACCGGCGCTGCAACCACGCGGCGCAGGCGTTGCGCAGGCGAGGCTCCCCGGCGGTGGCAGGGTAGCTCGCCAGGCCGTCCAGGCTGGCCGTCAGTGCCTCCTTGATGAATTCCGGGGTCGGGTGGCGGGGCTCGCCCATGCCAAGGCTGATCGGGCTATGGGTGCTGGGCAGGCTAACGCCTGAGAACAGCTGACGCAGCCGCTCGAACGGATACGGCTGCAATTCGGAAAGCAGTGGATTCATGGAGCGCGATTATGGTCCAGGGCCTGCCGCGGTCAGCGGCAGTGACGCAGCAGCCGCTGTGGGCGCGGCAGTCACCTTCCCATTTGACGAAATTGCGAAAAGCCTGACTTTCCCGATGTTCTGCCGCAGCGGCAACCGTTAGATTGGCTGGCATCCGGCGGTGCCCGGAGGGAAGCCCAACAAGATGGACACGAAAATAATGACCCGCACGCTGGTGCAGGAGCTGAGAGCCATGGAAATCCAAGGGAGTAGCAGATGTCCGAGTTTTTCTTGATCCGCCCGGCCACGGGGCTGCTGCGGCGCTGCAGTCTGTCCGCGAAGGTGACATTGCTGCCCTTGCTGGCGGTGCTGGCGCTGGCGGCGGTCGCCGCATTGCAAGGCCGCGGCGCTGGCGCCGTTGGCCTGACGGCGGCGGTGGGCGCCATCGCCGTGGCCTATGCGGCCTGGGCGCTTCATGCCAGCCTGTCCACCGATCTGGACCACCTGTTGCGGCTGGCCGAGCGCACGGCGCAAGGTGACCTGTGTGCGCGTTCAGGCATGCAGGGGCGGGACGAACTGGCCCAGCTGGGCGTGCAGCTCGACCGTATGGTTTTGACACTTTCTGCCATGGTGGCCGACATCCGCAGCAACGCGGCGCTGGTCTCTCATGCCGGCGAAAGTCTCGCGGCCGACAGCCGCGAACTGGCCGACCGCACCGAGCAGCAGGCTGCGAACCTGGAGCAGACGGCCGCCAGCGTGGAGCAGCTGTCGTCGGCCGTGAACACCAACGCCCAGACGGCCGTCAGTGCCGATGGCCGTGCGGCCAGCGTGCGGCAAGCGGCCGACGCGGGGGTCGCGGCGATGGAGGAGGCGGTGGCCTCCGTGCAGGCCATCCAGCAGGGCGCGCGCCGCATGAACGAGATCATCGGCGTGATCGACGGTATCGCGTTCCAGACCAACATCCTCGCGCTGAACGCCGCCGTGGAGGCCGCCCGCGCTGGCGAGCAGGGGCGGGGCTTCGCTGTGGTGGCGTCCGAAGTGCGCAGCCTGGCGGGCCGCTCTGCCGCGGCAGCGCGCGAGATTCGCGTGCTGATCGGCGACTCCGTTCGTCAGGTGGAGTCCAGCGCGGGCCTGATCCGCGGTGCTGGTGAGGGCATTGCGGGCGTGGCCGGCGGCATCCGTGCGGTGGCGTCGAGCGTGACGGAGATTTCCCAGTCCGGCGCCCAGCAGAGCAACGGCCTGCGGGAGATCAGCGCAGCGGTGCAGCAGCTCGACCAGATCACGCAGCGCAACGCCCAGATGGTGGGCGTCGCCGTGCAGCAGGCCGAGTCGCTGCAGGAGCGGGCTGCCACGCTGACTCAGGCGGTACAGGCTTTTCGCCTGCAGCAGGGCACGGCCGAAGAAGCCATGGCGCTGGTTGCACGGGCCGTTGCTGCGCGGCGCGGCACCACGGCCGAAGGCTTCCTGCGCACCCTGACCGACCCGGCCCAGCCATTCCACGACCGGGATATGTATGTTTTCATGCTCGACGCCAGTGGGGCCTATCGCGCTTTCGCCGGCAACCCTTCCAAGGTGGGCACGAGGGTGCAGGACATTGCGGGCATTGACGGTGAGGGCCTGATCCACGCCATAGGCCAGCAGTGCGCGCGTGGACCTGGCTGGGTGGAATACGGCATCACCAACCCGGCCACCGGCCGGGTGCAGACCAAGATGTCGTTCGTGCAGCTGATGGATGACGCCTATTTGGGCTGCGGCATCTACAAATCGCTGGCGGCGCGTTGACGACGCATTGTGCGACCGAGACGGGCTTGCCTGTAGCCTCAGCGCCCGGTCGGTGGCGAGCGCCGCTCGCGGGCCCGGGCGAGTGCAGCGGCGATGGCGGCCTGGCGCGACTGGGCGGCGTCCGCTGGGCCAGCTTGCGCCTCTTCGTTGGTCGTCGGCGCTGTGCCCTGGGCAGAAGCCGTTGCCGTGCTGCTGACGACATCGTCGCGTTGCAGCCGTGACTTGCGCGCCTTATAGCGTTCTCTCGCATGCGTGGCCTGCCCGGCGGACCAGCCGCTCCACCCGGTGCGCGAGCCGCTCGCGTTCACCAGCTGGATGCAGTCCACCGGGCAGACGGGGATGCACAGCTCGCAGCCCGTGCAGTGCGGGGCCATCACGGTGTGCATGCGCTTGTTGGCGCCGATGATCGCGTCGGTCGGGCAGGCGTCCAGGCACAGCGTGCAGCCGATGCACCAGGCCTCGTCGATGACGGCGAGGTTCCGGGGGCCTTCCAGGCCATGCGCAGGGTTCAGCGGCAGCAGCGGACGGCCGGTCAGCTGCGCGAGCCGTCTCACGCCTTCGGTGCCTCCAGGCGGGCACTGGTCGATGCCGGCGCGCCCTTCGGCCACGGCCAGCGCGTAGGCGGCGCAGTCAGGTTCGCCGCAGCGCGTGCACTGGGTCTGGGGCAGTGCGGCGTCGATCAGGGCGGCCAGCCGCGCCACTGCGGTGCCGGCGGCCGCAGCCGGGGCCGTCAAGCCTTGCGCGGCGCGGTGCGCCGAGGGGCACGTTTGGCCGGTGCAGCCGCAGCGGGCTTGACGGCGGGTGCGGCGTCTTCGTCGGCCGCGTGAGGTGCCGGCTCGTGATCGGGCTCGTGCGCGAGGATGAAGCTGCGCACCTGCGGATAGACCAGATCTCGCCAGCGGCGGCCACTGAAGATGCCGTAATGGCCTGCGCCCTTGACCTCGTAATGCTGGCGGTCGTCGTTGCTGATGCCGGTGCAGAGGTCGTGCGCGGCGCGGGTCTGGCCCGAGCCGGAGATGTCGTCCAGCTCACCTTCGATGGTGAGCAGGGCCGTGCTGGTGATGTCCTGCGGCTGCACGCGTTCCAGCGTGCCGTCGGGGGCATGGACGTCCCAGGTGCCATGAACCAGGCTGTAGTCCTGGAACACCGTCTTGATGGTTTCGAGGTAGTAGTCCGCGTCCATGTCGAGCACGGCGTTGTACTCGTCATAGAACTTGCGGTGGACTTCGGCGCTGGCGTCGTCGCCCCGGAGCAGGTCCTTGAAGTAGTCCCAATGGCTCTTGGCATGCCGGTCGGGGTTCATGGCAACGAAGCCGGTGTGCTGCAGGAAGCCCGGATACACGCGGCGGCCGGCGCCGGGGAAGTTGTCGGGCACGCGGTAGATCACGTTGTTCTCGAACCACTCGAAGCTGCGCTGCGTGGCGAGGTTGTTCACCGCGGTGGGCGATTTGCGCGCATCGATCGGGCCGCCCATCATCACCATGGACAGCGGCGTGGTCTCGCCCCGGCTCGCCATGAGCGAGACGGCCGCCAGCACCGGCACGGTAGGCTGGCAGACGCTCATCACGTGGCAGTTGCCGTGCAGCTCCTGCAGGTGGCGGATGAAGTCCTGCACGTAGTTGATGTAGTCGTCCAGGTGGAAGGAGCCGTCCGCCAGGGGCACCAGGCGGGCGTTCTTCCAGTCGGTCACATAGACCTTGTGGCCCTGCAGCAGGGTGCGGACGGTGTCGCGCAAGAGCGTCGCGTAGTGGCCGGACAGCGGCGCCACCACCAGCACGACGGGCTGCGCCTTGATCTTGGTGAGCGTGTCCACGTCGTCGGAAAAGCGCTTGAACCGGCGCAGTTCGCAAAACGGCTTGCTGAGCACCACGCGCTCGTCGATGGCGACGGACTTGCCGTCCACTTCCACCGAGCGGATGTTGAATTCGGGCTTCTCGTAATCCTTGCCCAGGCGGTAGAGGAGGTCGTAGCCCGCCGAAAGTCGTTGCGCGTACACCGTCTGGCTGAAGGGCGACAGCGGATTGCTGTAGAACTTGGACGCGGTCTGCGCCATTTCAGCGAAGGGCTCCATCAGGGAGCGCTGGGTTTCGTACAGGTTGTACAGCATGTGGGGCACCCTCGGGTCTATGTTGCAGTGCAATATAGCAGCAGAGCCGGGCTTTCGTATGGCGTGCAACTACGGAGGGCGCGTCACCTTGGCGACACACTTGCAAGGCCGCCCGGCCCGCACTGTGCAGTGCCGGGCTTTCGGTCAGCGTGCGGGCGTGGGTTTGGCGTCTTCGGGGGTGTTGTCCTGCAGCCACGCTTCGAAGGCCTCGCGCGAGCTGTTGCGCAGCGCGCGGCGAAACGTCTGCTTGTCGCCTAGGTACAGGCAGTGGCGGATGACGGTGTAGGGGTTGAAGCTGCCTTCGGGGTGCAGGTCTTCGTAGTGCTGCTTATATCGCTTGACGATGCCGATCGTGGCGCGCAGCAGGGCATTCAGGCGCGAGCGGTTCATCTCGGGCGACCAGGCGTGGATGTCTTCCACGAACACGTCCACCTTCTGCGCCTCGAACTCCGTGTCCTTGAAGAAGTGGTTGGCGATCTTCAGGAACGTGAACGCGTTCAGCTCGCTGCCGGCCGATGCGGGGCGGTGGCTGCGCATCGGCTCGGACTCGGCGGGGCCTTCCAACTCCTCGGGCTCATCGTTGGTGCGGCGCAGTTCGGCGTCGGTGGCGTCGCGGATCTGGCGGAACTCCCGGTCGGCCAGCTCGAAGAGGGCCGAGAGCACGTTGATGCGACGCTTGAGGTCCCCGGGGATGGACTTCTTGTATTTGATCTGGTGGTCCAGCACGCTCCAGGAGTCCTGGATAATCGTGCGCACCTGAAGCTCGAAAGTCTGGTGCGCGTAGGCCGCGTGCTCGGGCAGGGCGGCCTGGGCCGCATTCAGGCGCAGGTCCAGGTGCAGGCCTTTGTAGCCGAACGAGGCCTCCGTGCTCTCCACGGCGCTCACCTTGTCCGTGACGTCGATGACGTCGAAATGCGAGCGCACTGCCTCAGCCACCTTTTCCAACTCATCTTCGTAGAGGCAGACCACACGCACACCCACCAGATCGGTCAGGTAGTGCTGGATTTCATAAGAGCTGTTGGCTTCTTCCAGCGCGGCGCGGTACTTGCGCGAGAACTTGCGGATGCACTCGTCGCGGTCCTTCACGCGCCCCTCCACCTTGGAGATGTCGATACCCTCGGTCTTGGAGAGAATGGACTGCAGCAGCGCCACGTAGAACGCGCAGGCGTGTTCCAGCACCGGTCGCTCCTTGGCGTAGTACTGGTGGAACAGGGATTCTTCGCGGGTCAGATGGGGGGGCCGGGACATGGGGCGGCGGCGGTCGATTCAGCGGTTGGAGGCAGTGGCGCCGAGACGGCAGGGCCGCCTCGGAACTATCGCCAAATGGTAGTGCAAGCGCTGCCCCGGGGGTCTGGTCGCTTGTAGGACGAAGCCTCGTGTCTGATACGTGTCAAAGTTCGGCTTCGGCCCCTGCGAATGCGTCGCGCGCCGGGCGCAAGGTGGCGGCAGCCAGGGCCGCCACCTCGCGGGCTGGGAGCTCCTTCAGGCGGTGATCGCTCCAGACCTGGCGCCAGCGCCTCGCGCCGGGCAGGCCATGGCGGAGGCCCAGCATGTGGCGGGCAATCGCATACCAGTGCGTACCGTGCTGGGCGGCCTCGCGTTCCATGTAGTCCACCATGCGGGCTTCCACGTCCTCGCGCGTGAGCGCGGGCGCGTTCGCATCGCCGTAGAAGGCGGCATCCCAGCCGGCCAGCCACCAGGGGTTGTGGTACGCCTCTCGGCCCACCATCACGCCGTCCAGCACGGCCAGCTGCGCATGCACGGCCTCGTCGGCGGTGAAGCCGCCGTTGATCGCCAGCGTCAGGTGGGGGAAGTCGGCTTTGAGCTGCGCCACCACGCCATAGCGCAGCGGCGGAATCTCGCGGTTTTCCTTGGGGCTCAGGCCCTTGAGCCAGGCATTGCGGGCGTGGACGATGAAGACTTCGCAACCCGCCTCGGCCACCGTGCCGATGAAGTCGCGCACGAAGCCGTAGTCCTCGCCCTTGTCGATGCCGATGCGGTGCTTGACCGTCACGGGCACGCCGACCACGTCACGCATGGCCTTGACGCCGTCGGCCACCAGCTGCGGCTCGTTCATCAGGCAGGCGCCGAACGCGCCGCGCTGCACGCGCTCGCTGGGGCAGCCGCAGTTCAGGTTGATCTCGTCATACCCCCACTGCTCGCCGAGCCGGGCAGCCTGCGCCAGATCGGCCGGCTCGCTGCCGCCCAGCTGCAAGGCCACAGGATGCTCTTCGGCGTTGAAGCGCAGGTGGCGCTCCACGTCGCCGTGGATCAGCGCGCCGGTGGTCACCATCTCGGTATAGAGCAGGGTGTGGCGCGTGAGCAGCCGGTGCAGGTAGCGGCAATGCCGGTCGGTCCAATCCATCATCGGCGCGACGGACATGCGCCAGGGGGAATGGGCGAGGGCGGGGGAGACGGCTGCAGTGGGCACGGGAATTCTTCGAGTGGGCCGGAAAAAGGGCACCCATTGTCCCAGGTCCGCTGGCAATGAGTGCGCCGCGGGGTGGCGCCGCCTGGGTGGCGGTGCGGTGTTTGTGGGTGTTTTATGTCTGCAGCGATGGATCTGCCTGGGCTTCCAGCTATCGAATCAGTAGCGAACGGTGTGCGCTCCGCCCGCGCCCGATCAGGTCGCCGCCGCCAGCCCTTGCTCGAAATGCGCCCGCGTGGCCTGCACGGCCGCCTCGGCATCGCGGGCCTGCAGCGCAGCCAGGATCTGCGCGTGCTCCTGCAGCGATTCGGCGATGCGCCCCTGCTTGAGCAGCGAGTTGTGGCGGTTGAGCTTCATCACCTTGCGCAGGTCGGCCACCATCTGGTTGCGCCAGCGGTTGTCGGCCAGCTCCAACAGGCGCATGTGGAAGCGCTCGTTGAGCGCGAAGAAGCGGTCGCGGTCTGCCACGGCGGCGGCCAGGTCGCGGTGCAAAGCCTGCAGCTCTTGCAACTGCGCTTCGGTGGCGCGGGCGGCGACCACGCCGGCTGCATCGCTTTCGAGCAATGAGAGCAGGTGATAGACGTCGTGCAGGTCCTTGTCAGAGACCTCCGTCACATAGGCGCCACGGCGCAGCTTCATCGTGACCAGGCCTTCGGCGGCCAGCACCTTCAGCGCCTCGCGCAGCGGCGTGCGGCTGATGCCGAATTCCTCGGCGATCTTGAGCTCGTCGATCCAGCTGCCGGGCTCCAGCTCGCGCCGGAAGATGCGCTGGCGCAGCTGCTCGGCCACCTCTTCATAGAGGGCGCGGGGCGAGATGGGGAAGGCGGACATGGGCGGAATGTACTGCAAAAAAACTATAAATTAATAATTACAGAAGCGTAGAATGCCCCGAAAGATTGACGTTGGCGTCACTTCGGCGCCCGCCCTGCGGGCCTGAGAGGTGGCACCATGGAGCAGCACGGCACCGCACAGACCGGCTTTTTGGAAACCTCCTTTTCAGAGCACCGCAGAGACATGAGCCAAAGCACATCCGCCCCCCGCCCGCAACCGGCCGATCTGGCCGCCTGGACCCAGGCCGCCGCCAAGTCCGCTCCCGGGGGCGACGTCTCCGCGCTGAATTGGGTCACGCCCGACGGCATCGTCGTCAAGCCGCTCTACACCGCCGCCGACACGGCCGATCTGCCCCATACCGACACGCTCCCCGGCTTCGAGCCCTACCTGCGCGGCCCGCAGGCCACTATGTATGCGGTGCGGCCCTGGACCATCCGCCAGTACGCGGGCTTTTCCACGGCCGAGGAGTCCAATGCCTTCTACCGCAAGGCGCTGGCCGCGGGCGGGCAGGGCGTCAGCGTGGCGTTCGATCTGGCCACGCACCGGGGCTACGACAGCGACCATCCCCGCGTGACGGGCGACGTGGGCAAGGCGGGCGTGGCCATCGATTCGGTGGAGGACATGAAGATCCTCTTCGACCAGATTCCGCTCGACAAGGTGAGCGTCTCCATGACCATGAACGGCGCGGTGCTGCCAGTGCTGGCGGGCTACGTGGTGGCGGCGGAAGAGCAGGGCGTGCGGCAGGACCAACTCTCGGGGACCATCCAGAACGACATCCTCAAGGAGTTCATGGTCCGCAACACCTACATCTACCCGCCCAAGCCCAGCATGCGGATCATCGGCGACATCATTGGCTACACGGCCAGGAACATGCCGAAGTTCAACTCCATCTCCATCAGCGGCTACCACATGCAGGAAGCCGGAGCCAACCAGGCGCTGGAGCTGGCCTTCACGCTGGCCGACGGCAAGGAATACGTGAAGACCGCCATCGCCTCGGGCCTGGACGTGGATGCCTTCGCCGGGCGCCTGTCGTTCTTCTGGGCCGTGGGCATGAACTTCTACCTGGAGATCGCCAAGATGCGCGCGGCGCGGCTGCTCTGGTGCCGCATCATGAAAGAGACGGGCGCCAAGAACCCCAAGAGCCTGATGCTGCGCACCCACAGCCAGACCAGCGGCTGGAGCCTGACCGAGCAGGACCCATACAACAACGTGGTGCGCACCACCATCGAGGCCATGGCGGCCGTCTTCGGCGGCACGCAGAGCCTGCACACCAACGCGCTCGACGAAGCCATCGCGCTGCCCACGGAATTCAGCGCCCGCATCGCCCGCAACACCCAGCTCATCATCCAGGAAGAGACCCACATCACCAACGTGGTGGACCCCTGGGCGGGCAGCTACATGATGGAAAAGCTCACGCAGGACATGGCCGATGCCGCGTGGAAGATCATCGAAGAGGTCGAGGCCATGGGCGGCATGACCGCGGCCGTCGATTCCGGCTGGGCCAAGCTCAAGATCGAGGCCGCCGCCGCAGAGAAGCAGGCGCGCATCGATTCGGGCAAGGACGTGATCGTGGGCGTCAACAAATACAAGCTGGCCAAGGAAGACCCGGTCGACATCCTGCAGATCGACAACGTCAAGGTGCGCGACAGCCAGATCGCCCGCCTCAAGGAAATTAAGGCGAAACGCGATGCAGCCCAGGTGCAGCAAGCGCTGGATGCTCTCACTTTTGCAGCGGAAAGCGGCGAAGGCAACCTCCTGGAGCTGGCTATCAACGCGATGCGCCTGCGCGCCACGGTGGGCGAGGTGAGCGACGCGCTCGAAAAGGTCTTCGGCCGCCACCGCGCCGATACGCAGAAGGTCACCGGCGTCTATGCCGCCGCCTACGACTCGGCCGAAGGCTGGGAAAAATTGAAGGGCGAGATCGACGCCTTCGCCGAAGCCCAGGGCCGCCGCCCCCGCGTGATGATCGCCAAGCTGGGCCAGGACGGCCACGACCGCGGCGCCAAGGTCGTCGCCACCGCCTTCGCCGATCTGGGCTTCGACGTGGACATGGGCCCGCTCTTCCAGACCCCCGAGGAATGCGCCCGCCAGGCCATCGAGAACGACGTGCATGCCGTCGGCGTCTCCACCCTGGCCGCCGGCCACAAGACCCTGGTGCCGGCCATCATCCAGTCGCTCAAGGACCAGGGCGCGGACGACATCATCGTCTTCGTGGGTGGCGTCATCCCGGCGCAGGACTACGACTTCCTGTACGACGCCGGCGTCAAGGGTATCTACGGCCCGGGCACGCCGATTCCGGCCAGCGCCAAGGACGTGCTGGAGCAGATCCGCAAGGCCGTCGCGTGAGCCCTGAGGTGCTCCTGAACGGGGTGCTCCACGGCGGGTCGGCCGCGCAGCGCCGCGCCATCGCCAAGGCAATCACCCTGCTCGAATCCACCCGCGCCGACCACCGCGCGCAGGGCGACGAGCTGCTGACGGCGCTGCTGCCGCATACCGGGCGGTCGTTCCGCCTGGGCATCAGCGGCGTGCCGGGCGTGGGCAAGTCCACCTTCATCGAGGCGCTGGGGCTCTTTCTCATCCGGCAGGGGCACCGCGTGGCGGTGCTCACCATCGACCCGTCCTCCACCGTCTCGGGCGGCTCCATCCTGGGCGACAAGACGCGCATGGAGCAGCTCTCCGTGAACGAGCGCGCCTACATCCGCCCCAGCCCGTCCAGCGGCACCCTGGGCGGCGTAGCCGAGAAGACACGCGAGGCCATGCTGGTCTGCGAGGCCGCGGGCTACGACGTGGTGATCGTCGAGACCGTGGGCGTGGGCCAGAGCGAGATCGCCGTGGCCGGCATGACCGACATGTTCGTGCTGCTGCAGCTGCCCAATGCGGGCGACGACCTGCAGGCCATCAAGAAAGGCGTGATGGAGATCGCCGACCTGGTGGTCATCAACAAGGCCGACATCGACCCGCACGCCGCCACGCGGGCGCAGGCGCAGATCACCTCGTCGCTGCGGCTGCTGGGAATGCACGGCAACCCCGACCATGCGACGCACGGCGCGCTGTGGCAGCCGCGCGTGCTGCAGATCAGCGCGCTGCTGGGGCAGGGCGTGGAAGGTTTCTGGGAGGCCGTCACCCTCTACCGCAGCATGCAGACCGGCAACGGCCGCCTGGCCCTGCGGCGCGAGAAGCAGGCCCTGGCCTGGATGTGGGAGCGCATCGACGCGGGCCTGAAAGCCGCCTTCCGCCAGCACCCCGGCGTGCGCGCGCTGCTGCCCACGCTGCAGGCCGACGTGTCGGCTGGGCGCATCGCGGCTTCGACAGCCGCACGGAATCTGCTCGCAGCCCAGGCGCAGCCTGCGCATGGTGCTATCGAAACACAAGCAAACACGACATCGTCATCTTCACTCTGAAGCGAACACAAAGGAGCGACCGAGCATGCAGGACATCCTGGACCAACTGGAGCAAAAGCGCGCACTCGCCCGGCTGGGCGGCGGGCAAAAGCGCATCGACGCGCAGCATGCCAAAGGCAAGCTCACCGCGCGCGAACGCATCGAGCTGCTGCTGGACGACGGCACCTTCGAAGAGTGGGACATGTTCGTCGAGCACCGCTGCACCGACTTCGGCATGGAAGGCAACCGCCCGCCGGGGGACGGCGTGGTGACGGGCTACGGCATGATCAACGGTCGGCTGGTGTTCGTCTTCAGCCAGGACTTCACGGTCTTCGGCGGCGCCCTGAGCGAGACGCATGCCGAGAAGATCTGCAAGGTGATGGACCAGGCGATGAAGGTGGGCGCGCCCGTCATCGGCCTCAACGATTCGGGCGGCGCCCGCATCCAGGAAGGCGTGGCGTCGCTGGGCGGCTATGCCGACGTGTTCCAGAAGAACGTGCTGGCCAGCGGCGTGGTGCCGCAGATCAGCATGATCATGGGCCCCTGCGCCGGCGGCGCGGTGTATTCGCCCGCCATGACCGACTTCATCTTCATGGTGAAGGACTCCAGCTACATGTTCGTCACCGGCCCCGAGGTGGTGAAGACCGTCACGCACGAAGACGTCACGGCCGAGGAACTGGGCGGCGCCATCACCCACAGCACGCGCAGCGGCGTCGCCGACATGGCCTTCGAGAACGATGTGGAGGCGCTGATGATGCTGCGCCGCCTCTACAACTACCTGCCGCTTAACAACCGCGAAAAGCCGCCCGTGCGGCCCAGCAACGACCCGGCCGACCGCATGGACCTGAGCCTGGACACGCTGGTGCCGGACAACCCCAACAAGCCCTACGACATGAAGGAGCTGATCCTGAAGACGGTGGACGACGGCGACTTCTTCGAACTGCAGCCCGACTACGCCAGGAACATCGTCATCGGCTTCGCCCGCATGGAAGGGCAGACCGTGGGCATCGTCGCCAACCAGCCGCTGGTGCTCGCCGGCTGCCTGGACATCAAGAGCTCCATCAAGGCCGCGCGCTTCGTGCGTTTCTGCGATGCGTTCAACATCCCCGTCGTCACCTTCGTCGATGTGCCCGGCTTCATGCCCGGCACCAGCCAGGAATACGGCGGCATCATCAAGCACGGCGCCAAGCTGCTCTACGCCTACGCCGAGGCCACCGTGCCCAAGATCACCGTCATCACCCGCAAGGCCTACGGCGGCGCCTACGACGTGATGGCCTCCAAGCACCTGCGCGGCGACGTCAACCTGGCCTGGCCCCATGCCGAGATCGCCGTGATGGGCGCTAAAGGCGCGGTGGAAATCATCTTCCGCGAAGAGAAGAAGGACCCGGAGAAGCTCGCCGCCCGCGAGGCCGAATACAAGAAGCGCTTCGCCAACCCCTTCGTGGCCGGCGCGCGCGGCTTCATCGACGACGTGATCCTGCCGCACGAAACCCGCAAGCGCATCTGCCGCTCGTTGGTGATGCTGCAGAACAAGAAGCTGGAGAACCCGTGGCGCAAGCACGGGAACATTCCTCTCTGAACCAGAGGCACGGCATGCTGAAACGTCTTCAAGCCTGGTGGAAATCCACCGAGCCGCCCCCGGATTCGGCCGATGCTCCGCAGGGCGGCGCGTTCTCGGACGAGTCCGATCTGGAGACCGGCCGGAAAGCGCTTTGTGTGTTCGTCCAGCAGGCATTCGGCTTCCTGGGCGAAGACGTGGCGAAGCAGCTGGCGCGGCGCATCGGGCAGTCTTACCGGGACGCAGCGGAGGAGGGCGAGCCCGATCTCGCGCAGGTGCTGCGAGACGGCCTGCAAGGCAACCCGTTCACCGGGCGTCCGCAACCCTTCGCCTTCGTTTTCGACGCCCGCCATGCCGAGGATGCCGGCCAGGTGATCTCCGCTGTCTGGAAGGCCTGCGGGCAGGTCGGCCAGTTCGAATACGACACGGCCACGGAGTCTGCGGATCCGGTTCGTGTCCTCGGCCGGCTGCAGTCCTGGGCCGCCGAGCGGGCTCACGCCGTTCTTTTGCTGGATACGGGCGGCGACGAATACGTCGGCCTGTTTTACCCCGAAGTCCATGCAGATGCCCTGTGCGCCCGGGCACAAGAAGCCGGAGTCAGCCTGGCCCGGCATGGCAACCCAACTTTCTGACTGAGCGCTGCAACCCCTTACGCTAGAGCCAAGCCATGTTCACCAAAATCCTCATCGCCAACCGCGGCGAAATCGCCTGCCGCGTCATCGCCACCGCCAAAAAGATGGGCATCGCCACCGTCGCCGTCTATTCCGACGCCGACAAGGAGGCCCGCCACGTCAAGCTGGCCGACGAGGCCGTCCACATCGGCGCGGCGCCCTCGCGGGAGTCCTACCTGCTGGCCGACCGCATCATCGCCGCGGCCAAGCAGACCGGCGCGCAGGCCATCCACCCGGGCTACGGCTTCTTGTCGGAGAACGAGGCTTTCGCCCAACGCTGTGAAGACGAGGGCATCGCCTTCATCGGCCCGCGGGCGCATTCGATCGCGGCCATGGGCGACAAGATCGCGTCCAAGAAGCTGGCCAATGAAGCCAAGGTCAACACCATTCCGGGCTGGAACGACGCCATCGCATCGGCCGAGCGGGCGGTGGAGATCGCACGGGACATCGGCTACCCGGTGATGATCAAGGCCTCGGCCGGCGGCGGCGGCAAGGGCCTGCGCGTGGCCTATGACGACAAGGAGGCGCTGGAGGGCTTCACCGCCTGCCAGAACGAGGCGCGCAATTCCTTCGGCGACGACCGCATCTTCATCGAGAAGTTCGTGCAGCAGCCGCGCCATATCGAGATCCAGATCCTGGGCGACAGCCACGGCAACGTGATCTACCTGAACGAGCGCGAATGCTCCATTCAGCGCCGCCACCAGAAGGTGATCGAAGAGGCGCCGTCGCCCTTCATCAGCGATGCCACGCGCCGCGCCATGGGCGAGCAGGCCGTGGCGCTGGCCAAGGCGGTGAAGTACCAGTCGGCCGGCACGGTGGAATTCGTGGTCGGCAAGGATCAGGATTTCTACTTCCTCGAAATGAACACCCGCCTGCAGGTGGAGCATCCGGTGACGGAGTGCATCACCGGGCTGGACCTGGTGGAGCTGATGATCCGCGTGGCGGCCGGCGAGAAGCTGCCCCTGACGCAGGACGAGGTCAGGCGCGAGGGCTGGGCCATCGAATGCCGGATCAACGCCGAAGATCCGTTCCGCAACTTCCTGCCGTCCACCGGCCGGCTGGTGCGCTTCCAGCCGCCCGAGGAGACCATGTTCCAGTCCGACACGGCCCGCCGTCTGGGCGTGCGGGTGGACACGGGCGTCTATGAGGGCGGCGAGATCCCGATGTTCTACGACTCGATGATCGCCAAGCTGATCGTGCATGGCACGGACCGGCTGGACGCGATCCAGAAGATGCGCGCAGCGCTCAACGGCTTCGTCATCCGGGGCATCAGCAGCAACATCCCGTTCCAGGCGGCGCTGCTGGCGCATCCGCAGTTCGTCTCGGGCCAGTTCAACACCGGTTTCATCGCCGAGCACTACGCCCAGGGCTTCCACGCCGAAGACGTGCCGCACGACGATCCTCTTTTCCTCGTGGCGCTGGCCGCCTACATGCACCGCCGCTACCGCGCCCGGGCGTCCGGCATCAGCGGGCAGCTGGCGGGGCACGAGGTGAAGGTGGGCGAGCAGTTCGTGGTCGTGGTGCTGGGCGCGAATGGCCAGCACGAGCACCATGCGGTGTCGGTCACCGACTTCCAGGCCCCATCGGGCTCCAGCGCAGTCGCTGTGGACGGTCGCAGCTATCAGATCAGTAGCGCAGCGACGCTGGGCCAGATACGCGTGCAGGGCCAGTGCAACGGCGCGGGCTTCACCGCCCAGGTCGAGCGCGGCGTGGCCAAGAACCCGCTGGCGCTGCGCATCGCCCACAACGGCACGCAGATCGACGCCCTGGTGCTCTCGCCGCTGGGCGCCGAGCTGCACCAGCTCATGCCCTACAAGGCGCCGCCGGATCTGTCCAAGTTCCTGCTCTCGCCCATGCCCGGCCTGCTCGTCGATGTGGCCGTGCAGCCCGGCAAGAAGGTGCAGGCCGGCGAAAAGCTGGCGGTGATCGAGGCCATGAAGATGGAGAACATCCTCTTCGCCGCGCAGGACGGCGTGGTCGGCAAGGTGCTGGCCAGCAAGGGCGCCTCGCTGGCGGTGGATGACGTGATCATCGAATTCCAGTGAGGCCCGTGGAGTTGCTGCCGCCCGGCGCGTCGGCCGCCCGCGCGCCCGTGCGGCGCGGGCTGCTGGGCGTGGCCGGGGCCGTGCTGCTGGCTGACGGCCTCTATCTGCTGGCGCTGCGGCAGTTCAACCTGGGCGTGCTGCTGCCGGCCATGCTCGGCGCGGCGCTGCTCGCCATCGCGCTGCGCTGGCCCCGGCTGGAACGCTGGCGCCGGCGCCACCCGGGCCGGCAACGCCTCTGGCGCCTGGGCTGGTGGGCCCTGGCGCTGTGGCTGGTTTCCCTGCTGTGGTTCTGGAGTCGCTTGACGGGCTTCGGCGTGCCCGTGGCCCAGGTGCCGCCGGTGCAGGCCATCGTGGTGCTGGGTGCCGGCACGTTGGATGGGCAACCCCGGCCCGCGCTGGCTGCGCGGCTCGATACCGCCGCAGAACTGGCTGCGCAGCAGCCGGCCGCGCTGGTGGCCGTCTGCGGCGGCATCGACCTGGGCGCGACCGAGAGCGAGGCCGCCATCATGGCCCGCTACCTGGAAGAGCGCCACGGCATCGCGCCCGCCCGTCTGGTGCTGGAAGACAAGAGCACCAGCACCGAGCTGAACCTGGCCTGGAGCCGCCCCTTGCTGGAGGCGCGCGGCGTGCCCGCCAGCGCACCCGTGGCCCTGGTGACCAGCGACTTCCACCTGATCCGCGCCTCGCGCATCGCCCGCCGCCTGGGCTGGGCCGACGTGGTGCCCGTGAGCGCGCCCACGCCCATCACCAGCCGCTACAACGCCTGGCTGCGCGAATACTTCGCCACGCTCAGCAGTTGGGCGCTGCGCGAGGTGTGATTCCAAGGAAATTGGCCTGTAGCCTTTGATTTATCAGCGCATGCAGCTATCAAAACAGGAGTAATCGAGACATGACCAACGCAGCCGGCGCAACATCCGCCAACCGTCCGTTCAAGGTGCTGGGCATTCAGCAGGTCGCCATTGGCGGCACCGACAAGCAGCGCCTGAAAACTCTCTGGGTGGACATGCTGGGCCTGGCGCAAACCGGCAGCTTCCGCAGCGAACGCGAAAACGTCGATGAAGACATCCTGGCGATGGGGCAGGGCGCCCACGCGGTGGAGGTGGACCTGATGCAGCCGCTCGACATCGACAAGAAGCCCGCCGTCCACACCACGCCGCTCAACCATGTGGGCCTGTGGATCGACGACCTGCCGCGTGCCGTGGAATGGCTCACCGCGCGGGGCGTGCGCTTCGCCCCGGGCGGCATCCGCAAAGGCGCCGCAGGCTATGACATCACCTTTTTGCACCCCAAGAGCAACGACGAGTTTCCGATCGCGGGCGAAGGCGTGCTGATCGAGCTGGTGCAGGCCCCGCCCGAAGTGATTGACGCGCTCAGTTGAAGGTTGCACACGCCAACTGCGCTCAACTTCGGCCTGTGCGCCGGACCCGAGACAGCAATTGACGACCGAAGCGGGCAAGTTGAAGGAGGTTGTGATGGGCGCCCGATCATTGGCGCCATCGCGCAGACATCTTGATCTCTTCTTCGGCAATCATCGGTCAAAAATTCGCAGAATTGCTCGATGTTCTATGCGTTTCGCCAGGCCCGACTTTCTGCAGCTGGACACTGGCACCTCCGATTTTTCTCCCGCAGAATCCGCCACCATCGGCTGGATAGCGCCCCATCGGGCTCCAGCGCACCCCAAAAGCCAGGAAGGACCACCCCATGACCACCATCGCCACTCCCGCCGCCGCCGAGGTGCCGGCCCAGGCCGTGCAACTGCACCGCCGCCCCACGGGCGCACCCGCCCACAGCGGCCCCTGGAGCATCGAAGCCATCCAGGCCCTGCTGGACAAGCCTTTCATGGATCTGCTGTATGAGGCCCAGACGGTGCATCGCCAGCACTGGCCCGCAGGCGACGTGGAACTGGCCACCCTGCTGTCGGTCAAGACAGGCGGCTGCCCCGAGAACTGCGGCTACTGCCCGCAGTCGGCTGAGTTCGACACTGGCGTGAAGGCCGAGAAGCTGATGAGCGTGCAGGAAGTCACTGCCGCCGCCCAGGCCGCCAAGGATGCCGGCGCCACCCGCTTTTGCATGGGCGCCGCCTGGCGCGCCCCGAAGGACCGCGACATCGAGAAGATGAGCGAGCTGATCGGCGCCGTGAAGGGACTGGGCATGCAGACCTGCGCCACGCTGGGCATGCTCGAATCGCACCAGGCCGTGGCGCTCAAGGAGGCGGGCCTGGACTACTACAACCACAACCTGGACACGGCGCCCGAGTACTACACCGATGTGGTCAGCACGCGCCAGTACCAGGACCGGCTGGACACGCTCTCGCACGTGCGCTCCGCCGGCATCAGCGTGTGCTGCGGCGGCATCATCGGCATGGGCGAGGCGCCGGTCCACCGCGCCGGCCTGATCGCGCAGCTGGCCAACCTGCAGCCGTACCCGGAATCGGTGCCCATCAACAGCCTGGTGCGCGTGCCCGGCACGCCGCTGGCCGATAGCGAGCCGGTGGACCCGTTCGATTTCGTGCGCGTCATCGCGGTGGCCCGCATCACCATGCCCCGCGCCCGCGTACGCCTGTCAGCCGGCCGCCAGCAGATGGGCGAGGCCGTGCAGGCGTTGTGCTTCATGGCCGGCGCCAATTCGATCTTCTACGGCGACAAGCTGCTGGTGACCGGCAACCCCGACGTCGAGGCCGACGTGCAGCTGCTGACCAAGCTGGGCCTGCCCGGGCACCGAACCACCGCCTCGGCCCACGATCATCACGACGGACACGGGCACTGAGTCGCTGGCGGGTGGCCGGTCCGGGGCAGGCACGGGCGGCCGCGGGGGAGGGCGGGCCCTTGGACTACGCCCCGCGGCACGAAGTCCCTCCACACTCGGGCTTCATCCCCAGACGACTCAGGAGCCCTCGCCATGACTTCCGCCCCTCCACCGTCCCCTTATGCAGGCCAGCAGGAAACCGTATTCGGCGTGGCCGACGGCGCGACCTACACCGGACTGCTTCGCCTGCAGGACGATGGCCGCTACTATTTTGCCCAGGCCCAGGTGGACGGCCACAACCTGCCCATGCCGGACCAGCACTGGGCATCGCGCGACGAAGCCGTCAAGGCATTGGCGGGCATGGCGTCCGGCGCATTGCCCACGCAATCCCCTCCATCCGTGGCCAAGGGCTGACTTCAGCGGGGGAGGGTGCTGGCCGCCCTCGCCCGCGAACGGATTTCCGCGTCAGCCCATGCCTTCAGGCTTGATCTGCGCGCGATCGATGACCGGCTTCCAACGCGCCTGCTCTGCCTTGATGAAGGCGTCGAACTCTGCTCCGGTATTGCCCACGGCCAGCGCCGTCTCCTGCGCCAGCTTGTCCTTGACCGCCGTGCTGCGGGCGGCCTTCACGGCTTCGGCCTCGAACTTCGCGGTATGCGGCTTGGCCCACTTGGACGGCACCATCAGGCCGTACCACTGCGTCATCTCGAAACCCTTGAAGCCTTGCTCTGCCACCGTGGGCACATCGGGCATCTGCGGCAGGCGTTGCGCCGTTCCGGTCGCGATACAGCGCAGCTTGCCGGCCTTGATGAAGGGCAGCAGGGCGGGAGCGCCCACGGCCGCCGCCTGCAGGCGCCCGGCCATCAGATCGGTGAGCATGGGACCGGTGCCACGATAAGGCACGTGCAGCATGAAGGTGTTGGTCACCATCTTCAGGTACTCGAACGCCAGATGACCCGCGCTCCCATTGCCAGCCGAGCCGTAGTTGAGCTGGCCTGGCTTGCTGCGCGCATAGGTGATGAACTCGGCCAGATTGCGGATCGGCAGATCGGGATGCACGACGTACAGGCTGGGCACCTTCGACAACAGCGTGATGGCCGTGAAATCGCGGTTCACGTCGTAGGGCAGCTTCGGGAAGATGAATGGATTGACGGCTAACGTGCCGATGTGGCCCAGGATCAGGGTGTGCTCGTCGGTACTCGCAGCCACTTCCTGCATGGCAATGTTGCCGGCCGCGCCGGGCTTGTTGTCCACGAAGACGTTCTGACCTAGCGTCTTGGAGATTTCCGCAGCCGCCGCGCGGGCGACGATTTCCGAGCTGCCCCCAGGCGCGAACGGCACGACGAGCCGCAAGGGCTTGCTGGGCCACGCGGTCTGGGCGCACGCCCAGGCGGGTAGCAACAGCCCGGAGGCGGCGGCGAGGCTGGCGCCGAGCACCGCTCGACGCTGCGGTTGTTGTGGAGCGAGAGGCATGGACGAAAGGGCACGCATGGCGTTGTTGTCTCCTGGTTCTTGTTGAATGAAGGGGGCGGCATGGCATAACGCCGCACCTGCGCCAGCGAGCCATGTTGCCACTAGCCAGAGGCCAGCCTGCCAGATTGGCAGGGAATATTTTGATGTCCGGCGCCGCCGGGAAGGCGCGAGGCGTTGCGCCAGAAACCGGGTGTGGCGGCAAATCAGGGCAGCGCGTTCCGGACGTTCATCGGCCGGGTCACCCCCCGGATCAGCGAGCCCACTTACGGCTCGGGCGAGGTTGCACCGTGATCTCGACAGCCTTTTGCACCAGCGGCCTTCCGGTCACTGCATCGGATGCAACGACATCCTCGAGCTGCAGCTTCTGGACTTCGGAGCCCGTAGTCTGTTCGAGATCATCCAGAACGGCGGCGACCTTCTTCTCGGCCTGGGCCACTGCGGCGGGTTTGGTGGTGGACATGGTGGGGGTCGGGAGAATGGTTGAGCCAGGAGGTCATGCAATGGTCGCTTTGTGGCTCTCGTCGTGCCGCTGGAAACAGCGCATCCCCATGTCATCCATTGGCTTGCCCATGTCGCTGGATTTTATAATTTGACATAATATACATCGTATCTAGTTGAGGTGTAGGCTGAGGAGGGGTTCCAGATGTCGTCAAGGCGCTCATTGCGAGTGACCTCTTTCCAGTGCCCGGCCTGACCGTCCTCGGCAACGGTCTTTGCGATCGCGGCACAATGAGTGCATGAGATTCCTCCACACGATGCTGCGCGTTGGCAACCTTCAACGCTCGATTGATTTCTATACCAAGGTCCTGGGCATGCAGCTGCTGCGCACGTCCGAGAACCCCGAGTACAAGTACTCGTTGGCGTTCCTGGGATTCGACGGCGGAAACCCGGGCCAGGCCGAGATCGAACTCACCTACAACTGGGGCACCGAAAGCTACGACATGGGCACGGCCTACGGCCACATCGCCCTGGGTGTGCCTGATGCCTATGCAGCCTGCGAGAAGATCAAGGCCGCCGGCGGCAACGTGACGCGCGAGGCCGGCCCGGTCAAGGGCGGCACGACGGTGATCGCCTTCGTGACGGACCCGGACGGCTACAAGATCGAGCTGATCGAGCGCAAGGATGACGTGTCCTCGGGCACCGGCCTGCGCTGACCGGATTCGCCGCGCCTGCTATCGTTTGAATAGCGTAATGCGCTGATACTACAAGGGCTGGGTAGCGATTCAGCCCTTTTTTTGCGTTCTTTCAGACGGCTGCCGGCCGGTCTTGCGGTGCCGAGGCCGCCAGGTCTTCGAGCGCCTGCCCCGTCATTCGATACCGGATCCATTCCGACTGCGGCTTGGCACCCAGGCTGTCGTAGAAGGCGATGGAAGGCGCATTCCAGTCGAGCACGCTCCACTCAAAGCGACCGCAGTCCTTCTCCACGGCGATGGCCGCCAGGTGCTGCAGCAAGGCCTTGCCCGCTCCCCTGCCCCGGCATTCGGGCGAGACATAGAGGTCTTCCAGGTAGAGGCCGTGGCGGCCTTGCCAGGTGGAGTAGTTGAAGAAATAGACCGCGAAGCCCACGGGCGTGTCGCCGTCCAGGCAGATGAGGCCAAAGACGGCGGGGTTCTCGCAGAACATCGTGCGCTCCAGATGGGCGCTCGTGGACTGCATTTCGTGTTCGGCCTTTTCGTAGATGGCCAGTTCGCGCACGAAGTGCAGGATGGTGGGGATGTCTTCGCGGGTCGCGGGACGGATCGTCAGGGAGGTCATTGGTGAGAGCGATTACAGGGGCATGCCGGCATCCAGCGAGGGTGGACGCAGCAGGTCTTCGTTGACGCCCATCGCCTGGCTTGCACGTTCGACGGCCTGCCAGAGCGGCGCGGGCATCTGCAGGATCTCTTCGGGGGAGCCGGCCTGGGCGATCCAGGCGTCGATCTGGCCGTGCTGCTCGGGGGTGAGCAGTTCCAGGTTCAGCATCTCGTCGATGGTTTTCATGGGGTGTGCAGTCAATCAATCGACCGGAGAAATGCCGCGATGAGGCATCGCCTTCCAGATTTTGGAGGCGATGCCTGGGCCATCACTAAGCTTTGCGCAGGGCTGCTGCGTCGCGGGCCAGTTCGGTGATCCGGGCCCAGTCACCGGCGGCCAGCGCATCTGCTGGCACCAGCCAGGAGCCCCCCACGCAAGCCACGTTGCCGAGTGCCAGGAAGTCAGCCGCATTGCTGGGCTGGATGCCGCCCGTGGGGCAGAACACCACGTCGCCGAAGGGACCCTGCCAGGCCTTGAGCATGGCGAGGCCGCCGGCCTGCACGGCGGGGAAGAACTTGAGCGCGCTGAAGCCCTCCTCCTGCGCCATCATGATTTCGCTGCCCGTCGCCACTCCAGGCAGCAGGGGTAGGTTCAGATCGCGGCAGGCGCGTCCCACGGCGGGCGTGAAGCCGGGGCTCACGGCAAAGCGGGCGCCAGCGCGGGCGGCGGCTTGTGCATCGGCCGCGCTGCGCACGGTGCCGGCGCCGACGACGGCCTCGGGCACCTCGCGGGCAATGGCTTCCATGCAAGCCAGGGCCTGGGGCGTGCGCAGCGTCACTTCGAGCATGCGGATGCCACCGGCCACCAGCGCGCGGGCCATGGGCACGGCGTGGGCCACGTCATTGAGCACGATGACCGGGATGACCGGCGCATCGCGCATGACGTCGTGCGCGGTCAATACGGCATTCTGTCCATTCACGTTCACAGCCACGAGCAGGCTCCTTCTTCTGCGCTGAGCGCGTTGCGCCGGAATCCGGCAAACAGTTCACGGCCCATTCCATGGGCATTGTCCAAGCCCTGGACTGTGGGCATCACCGCGGGCGTGCGGCCGTTCCAGACATCCGCATCAATCAGGACTTCAAGCGTGCCGGCGACGGCGTCCAGTCGGATGACGTCGCCGCTCTGCACCCGCGCCAGCGGGCCGCCGGCATGGGCTTCGGGCGAGACGTGGATGGCGGCGGGCACCTTGCCCGAGGCGCCGCTCATGCGGCCGTCGGTGACCAGGGCCACGCGGTAACCCTTGCCCTGCAGCACGGCCAGCGGAGGGGTGAGCTTGTGCAGTTCGGGCATGCCGTTGGCCTGCGGGCCCTGCCAGCGCACAACGCAGATCACGTCGCGGTCCAGCTCGCCGGCCTGGAAGGCGGCCTGCAGCTCGGCCTGAGAGCCAAACACGGCCGCCGGCGCCTCGATGATGTGGCGGTCTTCTGGCACGGCCGAGACCTTGATGACGCTGCGCCCCAGGTTGCCCTGCAGCAGCTTGAGGCCGCCCGTGGCGCTGAACGGGTCGGTGGCCGGGCGCAGCACGCTGTCGTCGCCGCTGGCGTCGATATCGGTCCAGGCCAGGCGCCCTGCCCCGCCCTGCCCTTCAGCTTGGCCGGGCAGGCGGGTGTATTCGCGGATGCCGCCGGCGCGCACGGTGAGCACGTCCTCGTGCATCAGGCCGGCATCGAGCAGCTCGCGCAGCACGTAGCCGGGGCCGCCCGCTGCCTGGAACTGGTTCACGTCGGCGCTGCCGTTGGGATAGACGCGGGCCAGCAGCGGCACGGCGTGCGAGAGCTGGGCGAAGTCGTCCCAGTCGATCACGATACCTGCCGCGCGCGCCACCGCCACCCAGTGGATCAGATGGTTGGTGGAGCCGCCGGTGGCCAGCAGGGCCACCATGGCGTTGACGATGGTGCGTTCATCGACCAGCTTGCCGATGGGCGTGCAACTCTGGGCCAGCACGGTGCGGGCGGCCTCGCGGGTCAGTTCCTGGCGCAGCTCCTGGCCGGGGTTGATGAAGGCGGTTCCGGGCACGTGCAGGCCCATGGCTTCCAGCAGCATCTGGTTGCTGTTGGCCGTGCCGTAGAAAGTGCAGGTGCCTTCGCTGTGATAGGCCGCGGATTCGGCCTCGAGCAGCTCGGCCCGGCCTACCAGGCCCTGGGCGGCCTGCTCGCGCACCTTGGCCTTGGCGTTGTTCGACAGGCCCGAGGTCATCGGGCCGGCTGGCACGAAGACGGTGGGCAGGTAGCCGAACTGCAGCGCGCCGATCAGCAGGCCCGGCACGATCTTGTCGCACACGCCCAGCATCAGCGCGGCGTCGTACACATCGTGGCTCAGCGACACCGCCGTGGCCATGGCGATCACGTCGCGGCTGAAGAGGCTGAGCTCCATGCCGGGCGTGCCCTGGGTCACGCCATCGCACATCGCGGGCACGCCGCCGGCTACCTGGGCCGTGGCGCCGTGCTTGCGTGCCTCGTCTTTGATGAGGTCGGGGTAATGCTGCAGCGGCGCATGGGCCGAGAGCATGTCGTTGTAGGCGTTGACGATGCCGATGTTGGGCGCCTTGGCCGCCACCACGCGCAGCTTGTCGTTCTGGGGCATGCCGGCGAAGGCATGGGCCACGTTGGCGCATCCCATGCGGTCGGCGCCCCGGTCGCGGGAACCCAGCTTGTCGATCTGTTGCAGGTAGGCCGAGCGCGTGCTGCGGCTCTTCTCACGGATGCGCTCGGTGACGGCGTGAACGGTGGGGTGCAGGGTGGTCATGGCGTGGGGCTTCAAGAAAAGAGCCGCCTCGCGAGGGGCGGCTGTTCCGTATCCTACCAACCGGGAGGACACGCGGGCGTGGGATGAGTGGCCGTCAGACTCTCAGACTCCGGGTTCGGCGATCGGTTCGATGCGCCCCATCAGGAACACGAACGCGACGATGCCGACTAGCAGGATCGCGCCTGCGAGCAGGAAGGCGTTCACGAACGAGCCAGTGGCGCCCACGATCAGACCGGTGGCGATGGGAGCGGCAGCGCCCATCAGGTTGTTGCCGAAGTTCATCAGTCCGCCCACGGTGCCCACCCCGCCCTTGGGAGCGATCAGCGAGGGCAGCGACCAGCCCACCGGCGCCGCAGCCGCCAGCCCGCCCAGCGCGATGGAGATCCACACGATGGCCCAGACCGGGTCGGTGGTCTGCGTGGCGCCGAAGACGGCCAGGCCCATCACCATGCCGCAGACCAGCACGGTCTTGCGCACCTTGGATTCGGAATGGCCCTTGGCGATCAGGTGGTCGATGAGCCAGCCGCCCACGAACAGGTCGGTGAGCGTCGCCACCATCCACGGAATGGCCGCAAAGCCCGCCGACTTGATGATGCTCATGTGCATGGTCTGCACCAGATAGCCCGGCAACCACGTCAGGAACAGGTAGAACGAATAGCCGTAGGCCGCGAAGCCCAGCATCAGGCCCCAGACCTTGGGCTGGCGCAGCAGGTAGCCCAGCATGCCGCTGGTGCCGCCCGCGGGCGCGCCTTCGGGCGTGGCGCCGCCTTCGACGATGTAGCGGTGCTCGGCGTCGGTGAGCTTGTCATCCTTGCTCGGGTCGCGGTAGATAGCCAAGAAGGCGAAGAAATACGCGAAGCTCAGCGCCGCGCAGATCCCGAAGCCCCAGCGCCAGCCGAAGCCCACGACCACGAAGGCCACTAGCGGCACGCCGATCACGTTCGAGAACTTGGCCGCCGCATCGAAGATGGCGGTGGCCAGTGCCCGCTCGCCGCGCGGGAACCAGTAGCCGGTGGCCTTGGAGCTCACCATGAAGCCCGGCGCCTCGGCGATGCCCAGCAGCATGCGCGCGATGAAGATGCCGCCCCAGCCGCCGGCCAGTGCCGTCAGCGTGGAGGCGACGCCCCAGGCCAGGGCGCCCCAACGGCCGATGCGCGTGGGTCCGTAGCGGTCCAGCAGCATGCCGGCGGGCACCTGCAGCAGCGCATAGGTCCAGAAGAAGGCCGAGAGAAAGAAACCGATCTGCTCCGGTGAAAGGTGGAATTCGGCCTGGATCTGGGGTGCCGCCACCGACAGGCTGAGCCGGTCGAAGTAGTTGACCAGCACGCCCACGCCCAGCAGGCCGCCGATGCGCCAGCGCCGGCCGGGCACGCGGCCCGATGCAGCCGCTGTGCAAGAGGGTGATGAGGAGGATGTTGTCGTCATGGTGTCTCCGTCGTTGGAATGGATGGGCTCGCCCGCACCGCCGCTGGGCCAGGGAGCGCTCAGGGCTGCACGGGGGGCGCCGCCGCGCTTGCCGCCGGTTCGGTCTGTAGCCAGGCACGTACCGAGGCGGCTGACTGCGCCAGCGGCGAGGTGGCGGGCACGGACAGCACGCCGGGTTCGCCCACGGGCGACTCCAGAGTCTGGAACTGGCTGTCCACCAAGCTGGCGGGAAAGATGTGGACCGCCGAGCGGGCCTGCACGCGGGCCAGGGCCTCTGATTTGTCAATCTGCATGAAGACGAAGCGCAGGCCCGGCACCGCAGCGCGAAGGCGGTCGCGGTAGGCGCGCTTCAGCGCTGAACAGGTGAGCACGGCGCCGCCGGAGCGCGAAGCCAGTTCCTCGCCCAGCCGGATCAGCCAGCCCGCGCGGTCCTGGTCGTTGAGCGGCGTGCCGCTCTGCATCTTGCGGATGTTGGCTTCGGGGTGGAAGTCGTCGCCTTCGATCAGCGGCAGGCCCAGGTCGGCCGCCAACGCCTGCCCCAGGCTGGATTTGCCGCAGCCGGATACGCCCATGACCACCAGCCAGGCGGGCTCGGTTCGTGTCTCCATCATTCTTCTCCTTGGGATAGCGCTATCTTCATCGCATGCAAAAAAGGGCTGCCAGAGCCCCGATGCCACCGGCCTAGGGGTGCCAAAAACACCCGAGTCGGCTTGGATAGCGCTATCCTATTTCATACTGCAGGGCCTAGCTGCTAGGGTTTACACCCGGATTTCCCCTCCCCGATGAACGATCAGCCTCCCCGCGAACGCCGCCGCGCCACCGGCCGAGTCACCTTGCAGGACGTGGCCCGTGCAGCGGGCGTGAGCCCCATCACCGTGTCCCGAGCGCTGCGCGGAGAACGCGCCGTCGCGCCTGAACTGGCAGAACGCGCGCGCGCCGCCGCCGAGCAGCTGGGCTACGTGCCTGACCCCGCGGCACGCGCCCTTGCCTCTCAGCGCAGCAGTCAGGTGCTGGTGCTGGTGCCCATGCTGTCGAACACCCTGTTCGTCGATCTGCTCGAAGCCGTGCACCGCACGCTGTTCCCCCAAGGTTTTCAGCCGCTGATCGGCGTGACCCATTACGACGCAGCCGAAGAGGAGCTCCTGCTGCGCACCTACCTGCCACATCGCCCGGCGGGCCTGCTCGTCACCGGCTTCGACCGCAGCGAGGCGGCCCGCCAGCTCATCGCGCGCAGCGGCGTGCCCTGCGTGCATCTGATGGAAACCAGCGGCGAGCCCGGCGTGGCCTGCGTGGGTTTTTCCCAGACCGATGCGGGCGCGGCCATCACCCGCCACCTGCTGGAGCGCGGTCGGCGCCGCATCGCCTTCTGCGCGGCGCAGCTGGACCCGCGCACGCTGCAGCGCGCCGAAGGCTATCGCCGCACCTTGCGCGAAGCGGGCCTGCATGACCCGGCGCTGGAGGTGCTGAGCCCCGAGAGCTCGTCCATCGCCCTGGGCGCGCGGCTGTTCGAGGACGTGCTGCACCGCCTGCCCGACGTGGACGCCATCTTCTTTTGCAACGATGACATCGCCCAGGGCGGCCTGCTGGCCGCCAGCCGGCTGGGCGTGGCGGTGCCGGGACAGATCGCGGTGGCCGGCTTCAACGACCTGGCGGGCAGCGACCAAATGGTGCCGCCGCTGACGACCGTGCGCACGCCCCGCGCCGAAGTCGGCCGTGAAGGCGCCGCCATGCTGCTGCGCCGCATGCGCGGCGGGGCCCCGGGGCCGGACTGTGTCGAGCTGAGCTATGAGCTGGTGGTGCGCGAAAGCACCTGAGTTCCGTCGTCTTGCGCCCTTGGGGTCTTGTGCTGCAGGCTCCACCGCCGTCGCTCTGACATCGAACTTCTGGGGCAATGGCTGCCCCCGCTGTGCCATCCGCTAAGCGCGCAGCGCAACTTGCGGTTTTCTATGTCGAACCTCGGGTTGCGGCCGCCCACAAAAAAAGCCCGGCGAACCGGGCTTTCATTCGGGCCTGCCAAGGCGGCGCAGTGGCTTTGGCCGCCAGAGCGGATCAGACCGGCGCCAGCGTCACTTCAACACGGCGGGCTTCAGCGTTGTTGCCATCGGCCTGGGTGACTTGGGGCTTGCGCAGCTCGATCTTCTCTTGGGGCACGCCGGCGGCCACCATTGCGTCGCGCACGGCCAGGGCGCGTTGCTTGGCCAGTTCTTCGTTGGTGGCGGCGTCGCCGGTTGCGTCATGGAAGCCGGACACGATGACCGAGCGCCCGTTGGATACGGCGCGCGCGATGTCGGCCAAGGCGGCCTGGGCTTCGGGCGCCACGGCGGCGCTGCCCGTGGCGAAGTAAAAGCGCACCACGGCGCCATCGACCACCACGCGGGCGACTTCGTCGTTCACCGCCACGACCGGGGTGCCAGCAGGCTCTTCCACCACGGCGGCGGGTTCCGCACGGGCCTGGCTGCGCTGCTTGTACACGGTGACGCCGACCACGGAGCTCACCACCAGGGCGATCAGCACGAACACGAGCCCAAGGGCGAAACGTTGCTGGCTATCGTCGTCGGAACTGCTGAAGGACATGCTGAAAACTCCGTAAATAATGATGGGTTGGACAAAACCCGCAAATTGTAGAGTCTCCCCATGCCTTCGACAGCCGCCCCCGTGCGCGATCCCGCTCCGATGCTCGATGCGACGCTGGCCGAGTGGGGGGGCGCCACGGACCTCTGGATTTTCGGCTACGGCTCCCTGATCTGGCGCCCCGACTTCGAGTACGCCGAACGGCGCGCGGCCAAGGTGCATGG
Source organism: Paracidovorax sp. (assembly GCF_057642795.1). Taxonomy (NCBI): domain Bacteria; kingdom Pseudomonadati; phylum Pseudomonadota; class Betaproteobacteria; order Burkholderiales; family Comamonadaceae; genus Paracidovorax; species Paracidovorax sp. The sequence goes on along the minus strand of NZ_JBXYZY010000021.1, from coordinate 293,253 downwards.
CTGGCACCGGGCACTGAAGATGTGGAGCCGCGTGAACCGGGGTACGCCGGAATGCCCGGGCCTGGTCTTCGGCATGCTCTCGGGCGGCAGCTGCCAGGGCATGGCCTACCGCATCGAACGCAAGCTCGTGCCGCAAATCATGCCGCCGCTCTGGCAGCGCGAGATGGTGCTGGGCGTCTATGACCCGCGCTGGGTCACCTGCCAGACGCCGCAGGGTCCCGTGCGTGCGCTGGCCTTCACCCTCTCGCGCCGCAGCCCCAGCCATGCGGGCGTGCTGCCCGATGCCGAATACCGGCGCATCTTCAGCGAGGCGGCCGGCATCTACGGCACGACGCTCGACTACGCCCGGGCCACTTACGACGAGCTGCAGCGCCTGGGCATCGACGACCAGGCGCTGGGCCGCCTGCTGGCGCTGGCGCCGCGTCCGGGGGGCGACCAACGTCCCGACTGAGCACCCATCGGCTCCGTCCGACGTGGCGCGGCCTCATTGATGGTGGATGATGCGCGTCGCACATCACACCCAGGAGCCATTCCATGCGATCGACTTCCCGCCTCTTCCTGCTCGGCCTCGGCGCCGCAGCCCTCGCCGGCTGCGCCAGCATGGCCGCGAGCCCCGCAGCCACTGCGCAGCTTCAGCCGACGCGTGGCAATCAGACCACGGGCGACGTGCGCTTCGTGCAGCAGGGCGACCTGGTCCGCGTGACGGGCGAGGTGCGCGGCCTCAAGCCCGGTACGGAGCATGGCTTCCACGTCCATGAAAAGGGCGACTGCTCCAGCGGCGACGGCAACAGCGCCGGCGGCCACTTCAACCCCACGGGTAAGCCGCACGGCCACTTCGGCCATGGCGACCACCACACGGGCGACCTGCCCAGCCTGGTGGCCGACGCGAACGGTGTGGCACGTTTCTCGTTCGAGACGCGCAGCTTCACCGTGGGCAGCGGCGTGACCGACATCGTCGGCCGAGGCCTCATCGTGCATGCCAATGCCGACGACTACGTGACCCAGCCCACGGGCAATTCCGGCGCGCGCCTCGCTTGCGCCGTGATCCAGGCTGCCAAGTAAGCCTGCCGCGCGCCATCGGGGCGCGCCCGGGCAGGGGTCATGCGGGCACAATCCCCGCATGACTGCCAGCCCTCCCTCCTCTTCTTCCCCCTCCCCTGCTCCGCTGTCGTCCGCCGTCGCCGACCTGCGCAAGAGCTACGAGCGCGCCGAGCTCAGCGAAGACGCCTCCCACACCGATCCGCTGCACCAGTTCGACCAGTGGCTGAACGAGGCGGTGGCCTCCCAGATTCCCGAGCCCAATGCCATGACCTTGGCCACTGTGGGCGCGGACCTGCGCCCCAGTACCCGCGTGGTGCTCATCAAGGGCTACGATGAGCGCGGCATCGTCTGGTACACCAATTACGACAGCCGCAAGGGCCGCCAGCTGGCGGGCAACCCCTTCGCCGCGCTGCAGTTCCACTGGGTGGAGCTTGAACGCGTGGTCCGCATCGAAGGCACGGTGGAAAAGGTGAGCGACGAGGAAAGCGATGCCTATTTCGCCAGCCGGCCGCTGGATTCGCGCATCGGCGCCTGGGCCAGCCCGCAGAGCCAGGTGATTTCCGGCCGCGGCGTGCTGGTCGCTAATGCGGCGCGCTACGGCGCCCAGTTTTTGCTCAATCCGCCGCGGCCGCCGCACTGGGGCGGCTACCGCCTCAAGCCCGAGCAATGGGAGTTCTGGCAGGGTCGCAAGAGCCGGCTGCACGACCGGCTGCACTATCGCCTCGAAGCCGGCGCATGGGTGCGCGAACGCCTGGCGCCCTGACCTTGCCGATTTGCCTGCTGCTGCTCAGTGCGGCAGCCAGCGCGTGGCCGCCAGTACCAGCGGCAGCGTAAGCAGCGCAAGCCCGGTGGATATGGCGATGCTGGAGGAGACCTCGTCCTGCATCACGCCGTAGCGCTGGGTGAAGAGGAACACGTTGGCCCCCACCGGCAGGGTCGCCACCGCGAACATCACGGCCACCGATGTGCCGCTCAAGCCCAGCGCCCAGGCCAGCGCGAAGACCAGCATCGGGTGCACCAGGTTCTTGACCAGCGCAATGCCCAGTGCTGCGCGCCAGTGCGCCCCGATGCGGCTGTAGGCCAGCGTGATGCCGACCAGCAGCAGCGCGATGGGACCGAGCGCGGAGCCCAACACCTGCAGGGGCCTGTCCACCACCTCGGGCAAGTGCAGGCCGGTCTGCGCCAGCAACAGGCCCGCCAGGATGGGCAGCGGCACCGGGTGGATGATGCCGTTCTTCACCGCCAGCAGTACCGTCCACGCCATGGGGCGCGGCGCCGCCAAGCCGGCACGTTGCTGCTCGCGCGCCTCGGCCAGTTCGAAGACGATGGTGGCGCCGGTCAGCAGGATCAGCGAATGCAGCGAGATCAGCGTCAGCAGCGTGACCAGTCCGGCCTGGCCGTAGAGCAGCCCGATCAGCGGCACGCCGATCATCAGCGTGTTGCTGAACATGTGGGCCAGGCCCCGCGCCGCCGCCCGCGTGGAAAAGCCGCAGAAGGCCATGGTGCCCACAAACAGCAGGCCGCTGGCGAGGAAATACAGGCCCACCGGCTGGAAGTCCAGGTCCTGCACACGCACGCCGGCCATGGTGCGAAACAGCAGCGCCGGCGTGAGCACCAGGAACACGATGTTCGACAGGTCCTTGATGGCTGCGGCGCGCACCCAGCCGATGCGGGCTGCGCCGAAGCCGACGCCGATGCCCAGCAGCACCGGGATGAGGGAGGAGAAGACGGGGGAGTTCAAAGGCGGAAGCGGGCGGAAGGCGAAACCCGCAGCACAGGCGTGGCGGACAGGTGGGCGATTATCCGCCGCCCCGGGCCACCGGCGGGAGCCGGAGGCCCGTAGCACGCCCTGCCCTTGCAGGCGCATGCAGAGCACCTCTGTGTCGACTCAACGGGGGCTTTGGCGGCCCGCTAGGAACGGCCGGTGCGGCCGGGCGGGCATGGCGAGCCCGCCCGTGTTTCACATCAGAAGTCCACCTTCACGCCCACCTTCAGGCTGCGGCCCGGCAGGGGCGCCTTCGGGTAGGCCGTGGTCGTCAGGATGGAGGTGGGGGTGTAGGCCAGCTTGTCGGTGATGTTGTCCAGGCGTGCATACCAGAGCACGCTGCTGCGGGTCGCGCCGAACTGCCATTGCGTGCGATAGCCCAGCGAGGCGTTCCACAGCGTGTAGGCGCTGGTGGCGCGTGTGCCGTCGTCGGGCACGCGGTTCTGGGCGGCCAAGAAGTCAAAGCCCAGGCCAGCACGCCACGGGCCGCTCGCCCACAGCAGCGTGCTGCCCAGGCGCAGCGGCGAAATGCGCGGCAGCGGCTGGCCCGTGTCGCGATTGCTGGCGCGCACGAGGTCGCCGCGCATCTGCAGGTCCAGCGTGGAGCCGCCCCCCAACAGGCGGGATGCCGGCGCGATCAGGCCGCTGTCGCCCACCAGGCGCACGTTGCCGCTGGCTTCCAGGCCGTAGAAGCGGGCGCGCATGCCCTGGTAGAGGTACTCGGGCAGTGAGTCGGCGGTGCCGACCGGCACGGCATTGCCATCCTCGTCGCGCGACACCCCCGTGGGCGCGAGGCCGATGTAGTTGGAGAACTGGCTTACGAAGCCAGTCACGGCGAAGCGGTGCGGGCCGCTCTTCCAGGCTGCGCCCAGATCCAGGCTGGTGGATTTCTCCAGGCCCAGGTTGGGGTTGCCAGTCTCCCACGCCGCCGTGGCCACGTGCGGGCCGTTGGCGAACAGCTCGTAGTCCTTGGGCGCGCGCTGCGTATAGGAGAGGTTGGAGGTCAGTTGCCAGGCCGGCGTGAGGTTCACCAGGGCGCCCACGGCGGCGCTGTAGGGGTTGAAGTCGTGCTTGCCGGTGGCGAAGCGGTCCATGCCGTCGATGCCGAAGGATTCGACCGTGTCGCGCTCGGTGCGGGCGCCGAAGGTCATCTTGCCCCAGTTCGTGCCCAGCTCTTCGTGCACGAAGAGCGCGGTACTGCGGCTGCGGCTGCGCGGCGCGAAGGCTTCCTCGCCCACGGCGGAGAAGCGCGAGGCTTCGGTCTGCAGGCCGACCACGCCTTGCAGCGGGCCGATGGGGGCATGCCGCGCCTCGATGCGCAGGTCGTTGCCCGCGTTGCGGAAGGTGGTGCCCGGTGCGCCGCCTTCGAATTCGGTGTGGCGGTAGTTGGTGTGGCTGGCCTGTACGCGCACGCTCTGCAGCGGCCCCCCGTCGAAGCGCCAGAGGCCGTCCAGCGCGTAGCGGTTGGAGCGCATGCCGATGGTCACGTCGTCCTCGGCCACCGTGCCGTAGTCGCTGCGGTAGGTGCTGGCCGACAGGCCCAGGTAGCCGCGGTCGAAGAAGGCCGTGCCGCCCACGGCACCGCCGCGCGTGTGGCTGGCGGAGTTGCAGATGCGGCGCGCCTGGGCGGGCGAGCCGGGCTTGGTGCAGTCCAGGTCCTTGGGCACGCGCACGTCGTCGGTGTTGCGGTCGAACACGTCGGCATGCACGGCGAAACGGTCATTGCCCCCTTCCAACATCGCGGCGCCGGCGCGCTCGCCGTTGCCGGTAGCGCCCGAGGCCTCGACCTTGCCGTTGACGCCGTTGAGCGGCTCACGCGGGATGCGGTTGTCGATCACGTTCACCACGCCGCCCACCGCGCTGCCGCCATAGAGCAGCGCAGCCGGGCCGCGCAGCACTTCGATGCACTCGGTGCTCAGCGCCTCGGCGGGCACGGCGTGGTCGAAGCTCAGGGCCGAGGCATCCAGCGTGGCGCCGCTGTTCTGCAGCACGCGGATGCGGTCGCCGTCCAGGCCGCGGATGATGGGCCGGCTGGCGTTGGGGCCGAAATAGGTGCTGCTCACGCCGGGCAGGCCGTCCAGCGTCTGGCCCAGGGTGGATTGGGTGCGCAGCGTGAGGTCATCGCCCGACAGCTGGGCGGCGGGCGTCACCACCGTGTCGGAGCCCAGCGGGTTGCCGGTGACCGTCACTTCGGATAGCCGGGCCGCCGGGGCGCCGGCGGGTGCCGTCTGTGCACGGGCCTGGCAGGCCACCAGCAGCAGCACGGCGCAGGTGAGCGGATGCAGGGCCTGGAAGTGGCGCGAGGAGCCCGAGGGGGTGGATTGGGAGGAGTTCATGGGAAAAGCAAAAAGAAAGAAGACCGACGCACGCGCACGTTCAACGCAATCCCGATGAGCCGCCGCGAGGCAGTCGCCCCCGCGGCGTAAGCAACAGGGGGCGCCCAGCCTGCGCGCGGCCAGCGGGAGAACGAAAACGGAAGGAAAGGAAGAGCTGCCGCGAGCGCAATGCGCAGCCCGCCAGGCGGGCCGCTGCGCTTTCAGGCGAGTTCGCTCACGGGCGGTGCGCGCGCCAGGAAGGCGCGTTGTGTCTTGATGCCGGCTGACTGGAAGGATCGGGCCTCCGGCTGGGGGGCGAAGCCCTGCGCAGGCAAGAGCAGCGGCGCCGGCAACAGGAATGCGCCGAAGAGCAGCGGGTCCAGCAGATCGCACGACTTGCCGGAGTGGCCGCCGAAGAGGCGCGCCACCGTGCCGTGGGCGTGGTCCAGGCTCCCCTCGCTGGGGAGACTGGCAAGGCCCGCGTCATCAGGGCCTGGCAGGGCCGTGGCGCCCACCGCTGCGCGGAATGCCGGCCCATGCAGCATTTGGTGCATATGGCCCAAAGCGGGCACCAGCACCAGGCACATCGCCAGCCACCAGAGGGCGGCGTGGGCGTGAAGGGGAAGGCGCTTGGACATGCGGGCGGCTCGATGGGTGACGGCAGGCGCAGGACTGACTCAGTCCACCTGCTTCGCATCGACCATGCGATAGAAAAGACCGTACTGGTCGTCCTGCAGTGTCTGGAAGCGGCCCTCGACGACGACGGGCTCGAGCGAATAGCGCACCGGCGTGCGCGCCTTCACCTCGATCATGCTTTCGGGGCCGCCGGGAATGCAGAAGGGACAGGTCAGCGGTACCGAGGTCAGCAGGAAGTGCTTCTGCCCAGGCTTGGTGTCCATGGGCACCATGAAGCCCTGCACGCGGCGCACCGTGCCGTTCATGGCCTTCTGCGCATCGGTGAACACGGGCTCGATGCGGGTGCGCAGGGTTTTCTTGGTCAGGTCGGTCAGGCTGGACCAGGGGACCACGTCGCTGCGCTGCGGTAGCGGCTTGATCGGGCTTTGCGGGCTGTGAAAGCCCGCCCCCTGCCCGCCCGGCACCGCGCCCCCCCCGAGCGGCGAGGACAGCACGGCCGTTCCGGCCGCCGCTGGCTGTGCCACGGCCGCCCACGGTGTCGCCCAGAGCGCGCAGGCCAGCGCCGCAGCGGGCAGGCAGGCCGTGCGGGTAATGTCGAAGAAGCGGGTGGAACGCATGAAGGGGCGCGATGCTAGTCCGTCTTGATGACGGTCTTCGTAAAAAAACAAGGGGGTCAGTGCTGGTGCTTCATGCCGCAGAACTTGCCGATGGCCAGGCCTTTGCAGGCTGTCTGCAGCTCTTTCATACATTGCTCATGCCCCTTGCCGGACTCCAGGCACTTGGCTGCGGCTTCATGGGCTGCGGCCATGGCGCGATGGCGCTCGGCGTCGGCCTTGTCTTCATCGGCGCTGTGGGCTTGCACGCCGGAGATCACGACGAGGCTCAGCAAGGGAACGAGGGCCAGGGTGGAGAAAAAACGCTTCATGGAATGCCTTTCTGTGAAGTTGCCGGAAAACGGTTGGGACAGCGGGTGATCGACCAGGTGATGCATCAAGGCTGGGCCAGCAAGTCGGCCACGTCGGTCTGGTAGGCGCGCACCACGGGCAGTAGTGCCGCCAGGCAGGCCACGGCGCAGGCCAGCGCGGGCACGGCCCACTCCTGGGGTAGCCACAGCGCGCCACTGACGGGCAGAGAGCCCTGCGCGCGCAGCATCTGTCCAGCGAGCGCCGCCAGCCCGTGGCCCAGAGCCAACCCGATGGCCGAGGCCAGCAGCGCCAGCCACAGGGCTTCGGCCAGCAGCAGGCCTGCCAAGCGCCGGGGCGGTGCGCCCAGCAGGCGCAGCAGGGCCATGTCGGCACGGCGTTCGCGCACCGCATTCCAGAGCGCCATGAACACGCTGAGCGCCGCCACGCCGAGCAGAACTGCGCCCAGGGCGCGCAGCACGTCGGCGCCCACGCCCAGCAGGCGCACCAGCCGGGTGATTTCCACGGCAGGCGCTGCGGCCTGCATGGGCGTGCCGGAATTGATCGCGCGCGGCAGGGTTACGGCGGCCAGCGGGCTGCGGTAGCGCACCAGGGCCAGCGTGACTTCGCGTTCTTCGCGCAGTTCGGCCAGATCCTCGGGGTCATCGGCCTGGGCGTGCTCATGCACCTGCCAGACGGATTCGAGGGAGGTGAGCACCAGCCGATCCAGCACGCAGTTGCACGGCGCCATCACGCCGGCCACCGTGTAAGGATGGTCACCATGCTCGTGTCCGCCACTGCCCAGCCCGTGCGTGCCCACGAAACGCAGGCCGATGAGCGCCCCCTGCTGCGCGTCGCCCTCCTCCACCATCGCCTGGGCCACGCCCGCGCCCAGCACGGCTTGCAGGGGCCCCTGCCACAGCGTGCCCTGGGCCAGCGTGGCACCGTAGTGCGCAGGGTATTCGGGTGTGGTGCCTACGATGCGGTAACCGCGGAAGCTGTCGCCCAGGCTCAAGGGGATGGCCTGCGCCACCAGCGGATTGCTCCGCAGTTTCTGGAAATCGACCAGGGCGATGTTGCCCGGCGGCACGTCGATATGGAACACGCCGGCCAGGATGAGCTGCAATGGGCTGCCCTTGGCGCCCACCACCAGGTCGATGCCCTGCACGTCGCGTTCGAAGCCTCGGTCAATCTGGGTGCCCACCAGTAGCACCAGCGTGACCACCGCCAGGCCCAGGGCCAGCAGCAACAGGTTGAGAACGGTTTGCAGCGGCCTTGCCCAGAGATAGCGCCAAGCCAACGCAGCCACGGTTGCTGCAGTTTTCATAGCAACATACGCCCTTCTGAAAAGGGCTCTGGAGCTGTTTCGCTCCTGGGACTGGGCTGGCCCAGCTGCAGGGACTGCGCTCCTTCCAGCGCCATGATCCACTGGGCGGCGCGCGCATCGTGCGTGGCCACCACGAGGGTGGCGCCACAACTGCGTGCGGTGGAATGCAGCAGGGCCAGCGACGCAGAGGCTGAGGCATCGTCCAGGCTGGCCGTCGGCTCATCGGCCAGCAGCAAGCGAGGCGAGAGCAGCACAGCGCGCGCAACCGCCACGCGCTGCGCCTGCCCGCCCGATAGCTGGTGCGGTCGGCGGCCGGCCAGGGCCGGGTCCAGGCCCAGACGCTGCAGCGTGGCGGCGATGGCCGCATCGTCGCACGCCAATCCCGCCGCCAGATAGGGCAGCGCCAGGTTCTGTTACACCGTGAGCGCGGCACTCAAATGCAGGCGCTGCGGCAGAAAGCCGACGGTACGCGCACGCCATGCGTCGAGTGCGGCGCCACCCGTCAGAAGGTGCAGCGGCGTGCCCGCCACCTCCAGCAGCCCCTCGGACGCCCTGCGCAGCCCGCCCACCAGGGCCAGCCAGGTGGACTTGCCTGCGCCAGAGTCGCCGCGCAGCAGCAACCGCCCCCCCTGCGGCACCCGCACATCGGGAAAGTGAAGCGCAGCGGCAGCGCCGGCGTGCTGGAAGGCGAGGCCCTGGGTCGCGATCACGCGCCCGCTCCTTCGGAGGGGTGAGCGCAGCCGGCGCAGCGCCCGCGCACAGCGATGTCCACCGCCAGATCCTCATGGCCGGCGGAGGCCAGCGCCTTGAGCACCTGCCGCGTGGCGTTCTGCAGCCGCTGCGAGCCTTCGGACAGCCGGAACTGCCGGTGGCAGTCGTCGCACTCGAAGCGCGGCAGGCCGTCGCTGCGCTCCTCTTGTTGCGCCAGGGCGTAGCGCGCCACGCGCTGGGCATCCACCTGGCGGCGCAGCAGGCCTGCGCCGGCCAGGCGGTCGAGCAGCCGGTACACCGTCACGCGGTTGACGGCCACGCCGGCACCGGTCAGCGCGGCCTCCACCTCGGCTTCGGACAGCGCGATGCCGGGCTGCCGCGTCAACAGCGCCAGCGTCGCGCGGGTAGCGCGGGTGGATCGCAGGCCGGGGGGGAGCGCCGGGCCGGCAGAGGGGGTGGGGGCAATGACGCGAGGCATGGCGAAGGGCTGGGCAGCCAGCAGGCCGCCCTGAAACAAATGTGCCGATAACGCAAACGGGTTGCATTATGCGGCAAGCCTTGCCTCTCAAAAGCGCCTCATTGGCCCCAACGCCATGCCAGGCCCCGCCTCTGGCTGACCCACGCACGCGTGACGTGCCCCCGCGCTGATGCCGCGGCGATGCGGCTCAGCCCGCTTCGGGCTTGAGATGCTGGGTGAAGGTCTTACGGAACTTGGCCACCTTCGGCCCCACCACGAAGGCGCAGTAGCCCTGGTTGGGATGCTGGAGGTAGTAATCCTGGTGGTAATCCTCGGCCGGCCAGTAGCTTTCAAGCGGCTGCACTTCGGTCACCACGGGCGCCCCGAAGAGCTGCTCGTCATTCATGCGGGCGATCAGCTCTTCGGCCACGGCACGGTGGGCCGGGTCGGTGAGGTAGATGCCGCTGCGGTACTGCGTGCCCACGTCGTTGCCCTGGCGGTTGAGCGTGGTCGGGTCATGGGTGCCGAAGAAGATCTCGAGGATCTCGCGCACGCCGATCACCTGCGGATCGAACGTGAGCTTCACCACCTCCGCATGGCCGGTCTGGCCCGTGCAGACCTGCTCATAGGTCGGCGAAGGCACCTGGCCGTTGGCATAGCCGCTCTCCACGTCGGTCACGCCGCGCACGCGGTCGAAAACGGCTTCCGTGCACCAAAAACAACCGCCAGCCAAATAAATTGTTTCTGTCATTTTTCTCTCCTAAGTCATTGATTTACAATGACAAACTGACTTTTCAGAACCGAGTCAACCACTACCAAAAGTTGGTTGATCGCTGTAAAATGTGCCAATAGAACAGCCAAATTTTAGAGGTTCCAGATGGCCAGCACCACCCCCAGAGGTATTCAAGAAATCCAGTGGAACAGGAAGGATGGCTCTGTTGGAACTGCCTTTCGTGTTCGTATCACTCGCAAGAACTTCAAAGGTCAACGAAGCAGAGTTTTTGATAATTTGAACGAAGCAAAAGAGTATTTAGCACTCTCAAAAACTGTTCAAGGTAAGAGGCTCATTTATTCTGTTGAAAAAACAGAAGAAGAAAAATATCGTGAAGATAAGGAAAACAGGAACAATTTTTCCTTTGAATATTTTGTGAAGCTCTACATTCGTGACTATATTGATACCAAACCACGAGAAACAGAACTTCAAAAAAGGAACCATGCCAGCACTGTGGCATTTTTCAATATTATTTTAGGAACCTCTATTCTTGATAGGTCGCTTACCTATCAAGAAAAAGTAGACATGGGTGTTGGCAACCCTGAAGATCCAGTTTATAAGTATTTCGGAAAATACGACATTCGGAAAATAACTCCCATTGACCTTAATAATTATATCAAGTCAAGAAAGCGACTTGGATTGAAGCCAATTTCAATTCAAAGAGAAATCACACAGATTTCCAATGTCTTCAATAAGGCAAAGTATTTTTCCGAACTGGACTCTATTGTTGAACTTCGCAATCCTTGTCGTGAATATGATCGCGACTTGCTTAAAAATAACTCACTGAAAAGAGAAGGAGTTATTTCCGATCAAATGCTGGACAAAATTTTTACAGCATTCAAAGAATATTCAAATCCTGAGCTTTTCCAAATTTCAAACCTGTCTTTACTCACTTCAATGCGAAGAAGTGAGGTTATTACACTCAAAAAAGATCAGGTTAAAGAAAATTATATTCAACTCATTCATACGAAATCAGGTAAACCAAGAAAGGTCTACCTGACAAAAGGAGCACAAGAATATATTGCCACACTCAAACCAAAGAATGAGAAAGGGAATTTCTTCACTTATACCATTATGGGTTTTGATCGAATTTTTCATGCCCAAGTGAAGAAGCATGGTTTCGATTTGAGGTTTCACGATTTTAGAAAAACAGCAATTTCAAGAACATTGTCCAAAGCAAATGATAATTCATTGTTGGTGGCAAATATTCTTGGTTTTTCGTCAGTTCGTAAATTTGACGAGCTTCATGTAAGAACAAGGCTCATGTCCACAGACACCCAACAAGGTGCATTGAGAACCTTTGGACATGACAATCCAGACATTACGAACAAACACTATTTCAGTCCAATTATGGATGATGTCAATAATATTAAAAGACTGAACCAGTTGAAGAAAAAGCAACAACAGGCAACTATCAGCAGTGAAGAGAAAGAAGAGCTTTTAAAATTATTGCTTGAACTGACCACTTAACTTTTATCAACCTTAGGAGAAGAACATGAAGTATGAAGAAATAGCGAAAGCCGTTGAAAGTTTGAGTTATAGAGACAAATTTCGTTTAGCACAGCTTTTGATCCAGTTAGGAAGAAAGCAAGAGGAAGAGGAATACCCTCAACAGCGCCCCACTACTGGATCGAACTCTTCCGAATTGACTACCTATGTTGCGGAACGAATTAACAAACTTCGCCCAACAAAGAAAGACGGCTTGATTAACTCAATCAATGCCATGTTCCAGTTTCAAGGTGGAATTTCTGATGCCGACAGAAATAAAATCATTGAGACATTACAGAAGAAAAAAATTATTAGCATTAGTGAAACAGGCAGGATTTCGTATAGCGAATGATCTTCCTGATCGGATAAAAATTAAGCCCCATTTCTGGGGCTTGATTTTTTTGGATAACCTGTTTTAATGAATAGTGACCAAACCATAACAAAAAAAGGTGTCCTATGTCATTAAATATAATAAACAATAAATCAAATGTCAATAACCAAGAAAAAGAACTTGATTACTTCACACTCAACAAAAAAGTCTATCAAGAACTAATTTTAATCAGCAGACCAAAGACTATTCTTTTCCAAATTATGGTTCACCTTGCTTGTAAGGTGACTTATAAAAATGGTCTTGTTGGTGTTCATAGTGAAATTTCCAAGACAGGTTTAGCAAAAGATATTGGAATAAACAAAGGCGACATAACCACCTATTTAAATCAACTTGAAAAACTCTGCTTCATTAAGATATTCAACACCAGTCCATTAGTTTTGCAAGTGTTAGAAGTCCCACAAGCACCACAAATCAATGATATTAAAGGGCTGTTGCTGTATGTTCTTACTAACCCACAGCAATTCAATTTTCATAGAAATTTGAAGAGAAAAACAGCATTTTTTGAGACATTCAAAGAATACAACTCTCAAATTCTTGTTGAGAAAATGAAAAAAGCAGGGGTTCCAGAGGATCACCCAAGTAATCCAACAATTGAAGAAATAGAAGATATTTTTGGCTTCAAACAATGATCCCCGAAAGGGGATTTTTTACGACCTCATAGAAGTAAAGCACTCAAAAGTCAACAGCCCAAAAACTCAGGGAACCCCTTCAACCAACCCCCACAGGCATTGATTAATAAGGCTTCACGATAGGTCTTCCAACCCCTTCAACCAACCCCCTAAATTCTCAACCAACCCCCAGAGCCATTGATTAACAAGACTTCACGATTGGTCTTCCAACCCCTTTTGGTATGTTTGATAAAGAATGTTTGACTTTAAGCACCATATATCAACCATTCCTTCTAACATTAATCATTATCCATAAAAAGAATAAAGAATAATTTCCCCACGCCAAAAATTTCCACAGTCCAAATAGAAAAGCTACTCAATGAGTAGCTTTTTTGTTCCAGAAGGACCCAGACGAGCTGGTCCATTTTCACTATCGTGATCAACCAGCAGAAGAATTCCAAGCAAATTGATCAACAGGTTCTTGTTCTGTCTGCTGATCCTGCTTTTCAACTTCGCAATTTAATTTAATCAACTCAATCATGGTGGCTTCAATTTCTTTTCCACAGGAAGCAGAAAGTTGAACCAGTTCTTCATAAACTTGATCACCAAGAATTTTCTTTAAAATGGTGAGCTTTTGCTTTTTGTCTTTTTCAATGAAGACATCCACCGCACTTCTAACGACCAATGACATATTTGAATTATTTGGTTCAATATGTTCTTTACTCAAATATTCAACCTGGTCATTTCTCAAAAAAACAGAAATCTTCACATGGTCTTTTTCAAACTTACTTTTTTCTTTGGTGCTCTTTTCTTGTTCTAGTTCTTCCATAAATTCTCCTTGAATGTTATTTCATAATAACAACTCAAAAAGAGCAAACAAGGATAAGAAGCTATCGACCTCGGATTTAATCGGATTGGGTCTTGTGTCTTCGACACCCTTCGAAAAATGTCTATCAATCAATCGGATTAAATCATATCAGGCAAATCATATTTAATCAGACAACAACCAACCAAATTGAAAGCAAGCAGATTAAATCAGATTGCCCCTTTCTTGCTTGTCTTCTTTAATATGATTGATTGCTAACCCATAAAATTTTCTGCCTTTTTCTTGTCTTCTTCAATCTGATTGCTATCGAATTTCACTCAGATCGTGGACATTTCATTTCTATTTCGTAAGATTAATACATATAAAGCAAGGCCAATTTTTCTATACGGACATTTCAGCTATTTCATAGCTTCTGTCCTAGAAAAATCCCTTGATAGGGCGTTGCCCTATGACCCTTACGAATACCTATGGAGAATATCATGGCAGAGCTAAAACAACACACAGGAAGAACTAATGACGATCACAAGTTTAAGAGAAACACTCGTTTTGAAATCAAACTTTCCGAAGTCGAATTTGAAGCACTCGTCAACAAGTGGCACAAGATTGGAAGACACAATTCAATGGCTCGTTATGCTCGTGCTTGTATTTTTGGTGACGAAGACATTGTCGAAATTCACCTTAATAATAAAAAACAGACCAACATTGATCGCCTCAAAGTTGCTGGAGCACTTGGAAAAATTGGATCAAACTTCAATCAACTCACAAAGCAGGTGAACTCAAAATATGAGTTTATTACTGCAAAGACTTTGATTGCAGAACTTGAAAAAATTAGAATTGAATTGGAGAAAATTTCCAATTTGAATGACGGAGAATGAAATGCTCCACGTCCGAATGAAGCATGGGAAAGGTGATCCCCAAAAGGCTGCTAACTATCTTTTAAGTGATAAGGATCACACTGGAAAGCTTCGTTCTGTTGCTCCTGAAATTCTTGAAGGTGATCCTAATAATGTAGCCAAAATCGCCAACATGACGACCAGAGCACATAAATATGCGACTGGTTGTCTTTCATTTCGTGATACAGAAAAACCCAGCTTAAAACAGCAACTGGCGATCATAAAAGACTTTGAAGCCACCTTTTTACCTGGACTTGAAAAAGATAAAAATTATTCAATCGCCTGGGTTTCTCATTTCGATAAAGGAAACCTCGAATTGAATTATTTTTTAGCAACCACAGAGTTGACCACTGGAAAACAAATGAACCCTTTTCCACCTGGGACACTTCAACATGAGTTCAATGATGCTTGGGTTCAAAATACAAATCACTTACTTGGTTACGATCAAGTTATCGCAGATCCATTGAAAATTTCTCGTTCAAAATTTGAACAAAAAATTATTCCTTTGAAAGAAGCGACTTCCCAAATCTGTCAACAAGCCAAAACACACAAAGAAATTAGAGATAACTTGAAAGAGGTTTTTAAGTCTGCCATTGAAAATGACGAGATCAAAAATCGTCAAGATATTATTAATCTACTCAAAGAACAAGGTGAAGTGAACAGAGTAGGAGAGAATTATATTTCCTTCAAACCAGAAGGTGAACAAAAAGCTATCCGTTTGAAGGGATCTGTTTTTGAAGAAGGTGCTGACTATAATAAATTAAAACAGCAGTCCAAAGAATTTCAGCAATCAAAGAATAGTGATCTCACTCAGGATCAGTTTAATAATAACAAAGAGAAGATTGATCGCTTAAAACAAACCCGCCATGAATTTTTTAAGAAGCAGTTTCAACAGAAAGAAAAGAAGGTTCGTACTTTTGGCCCAAAGTCTATGAAGGCTAAATCTGTATCTAAGAAACCAGAACAGCAGCCTAAACAACCACAGTCATCAGATGAGCAACCTGATTATGTAAAAATAAATACAGAAAAGAGAATTCAGGAAGAAAAATCTTCATTGAAGAAAGACGAGATCAATGTAAAAAATGACCACAAAAAACAGGAACTGAGTAAACCAATTGATCCAGTGATTAAACCTGCCACCAAGGATCAACCGAAGCATGATCAAAAACCTGCCATTTCTGCATTGGCTCAATTGGCACAAACAGCAGTAGGTTCAAGAGCTTCGTTTTTAACGATACAAATTAACCAAATATTGTCGTCAAAAAATGCTCTGGAACTTCAAATTGGAAGTTTGAGTATGTTCAAGTTATCCGACATTATTAAAAAACAGGAATTATTGAGACAGATCTACCAGCTACAACAACAAATTGATATTTTGAAAGCAAAACAAGAACAGGAAGCAACTGCCGAGTTAGTTCAAAAACAAGCAGCACAGTACAAAAATGGAAGCTCTTTCAAACCTAAGTGGGTTTGATCTCTGCCGAGGGCACCTACTCAAAAAAAATGGAAGTCATTTGACTTCCATTCCTTTTAGAGCAGGTTGACTGAACACCCCACAGAACACGTTTAAACCGTCATAGAGCGATTTTTTCTCATAGGGTAAGGGGTGCGTAGCTGCTGGATCTATCTGGCTGTTCTGGACCGCTACGTCGTGTCCTTCTAACTTGTGAGGTCCTTGGGGACCGGCACCAGCCAAGGGGTCAGCACCTGAACAAACAACCAACAGAACAACCAATAAAAATCAACCAAAAATTCGTAGTCTTAGAGATCAACAACTTAGATGTATTTTGTTGCTATAAAACAACGATAAGTTGACTCCCCCAACCAAAAACAGCCACCGCCGAGGACGATGGTTTCCAAATGCGAAGCGCTTGCCGGCTGGTCCATGGAACTCCTTGAGAGATGTGCGTCAGATTCTGTCAGATGCCCCTTTTCCTGCATTCGCACGCCGAAATGCCCTGGCTGGGTGTGGGTGTGGGTGTGGGTGTGGTGTGGGGGCCTGCGCACGCGTTGACGATGCTTCGAGCGCTTGCTACATTACTAACCAGTCAGTCATTAACGCGATGTCCGCCAAATCCCTCCCACTCTCCCCGGCCGCAGACGAAAGCCCCCGACGCGAGCGCCGCAAGGAGGCGCGTCCGGGCGAGTTGCTCGACGCAGCGCTGGACTTGTTCGTCGAAAAAGGTTACGCCGCCACCAAGGTGGACGAAGTCGCCGCACGCGCGGGGGTCTCCAAAGGCACGCTGTTCCTCTACTTTCCCAGCAAGGAAGACCTCTTCAAGGCCGTGGTGCGAGAGACCATCGCCGGTCGCTTCGCAGAATGGGACATGGAGGTGGAGGCCTTTACCGGCTCCAGCAGCGAACTGGTCCGCTGCTGCCTGCAGGAATGGTGGGACCGCATCGGCTCTACGCGGGCCTCGGGCATCACCAAGCTGATGCTCTACGAGGCGCAGAACTTCCCGGAAATCGCCCGCTTCTACCAGGAGGAAGTGGTGGAGCCGGGTAACCGCCTCATCCGCCGCGCCCTGCAGCGCGGAGTGGACCAGGGCGAATTCGAGGTGGCGGACCTGGATTACGCCATTTACCCTGTGCTCGCGCCGCTCGTCTTTCTGGCGCTGAGCCGCCATTCCCAGGGCATGTGCGTGGACGGCTCCCAGCCCATCGCGCCCGAACGCTACCTCGATGCCGTGGCCGACACCTTGCTGCGCGGCCTGCGCGCTCGCTCTGCAGCTGACCCCGCCCCGCCGCCTAGAATCGTGGGTTTGTCATCGTCGTCCTGACCCTCTGATCCACGAGTCCCGGAGTCCCCCATGAACATGCCCCTGAACACGTCCGCCAACCCCAGCGATCCGATCGCCCAGGCGCGCTACAACATGATCGAGCAGCAGATCCGTCCCTGGAATGTGCTCGACCCCGAGGTGCTGGAGCTTCTCGCCGTCATGCGCCGGGAAGAGTTCGTGCCTGCGGCGCACTACGGCATGGCGTTCATGGACACCGAGATCCCCCTCAACGCGTCGGCTGAAGAAGCCCAGCGTCTGGGTCAGTGCATGCTGGCGCCCCGCGTCGAAGCCCGTCTGCTGCAGGACCTGCAGGTGCGCCCCACCGACCGCGTGCTCGAGATCGGCACCGGCTCCGGCTACATGGCCGCTCTGCTGGCCGCCCGCGCGCAACACGTCACCACGCTGGAAATCGCCCCCGCTCTGGTCGAATTCGCGCGCGAGAACCTGCAGAGCGCCGGCATCACCAACGTCGAAGTGCGCCAGGCCGACGGCGCCGATGCAGCCCAGCTGCCCGAAGGGCCGTTCGACGTGATCGTGCTGAGCGGCTCCGTCGCCGAGGTGCCTGCCGAACTGCTGTCGCGTCTGCGCGAAGGCGGCCGCCTGGGCGCGATCGTGGGCGTGGAGCCGATGATGCGCACCACGCTCGTGCGCCGCGCCGGCAACCGCTTCGACACCACCACGCCGTGGGACACCATCGCCCCGCGCCTGCAGCACTTCCGCGAGCCCTCTGCCTTCACGTTCTGAGCGTTGAACGGCGCGCCGGGCTGCTGACTTGCCTGATGGGCAACACATCCTGCGCGCCTCGACCGCTCCCCTACGCCTTCACCACCCTCTTTCCAGCCGAGCCTTCGCATGATCGACCAAGTCCGCCCCGCCCAGCTGTCCGACTGGTTCGCCGCCGTGCCTGACGCCGGCCGCCCCCTGGTGCTGGACGTGCGCGAACCCTGGGAACTGCAGACCGCCAGCGTGGCGGCCGAAGGCTTTGACCTGCTCACCATTCCCATGGGCTCGGTGCCCGACCGGCTGGCCGAACTCGATGCCAGCCGTCCCGTAGCCTGCCTGTGCCACCACGGCATGCGCAGCCTGCGGGTCGCAACTTTCCTGGAACATCACGGCTTCGAGCGTGTCGCGAACATCAGCGGCGGCATCGACGCCTGGTCGCAGGAACGCGATGCGGCCGTGCCGCGCTACTGAAGTCAGGCGAATCAGGCGTGCGCACTACCGTGCAGCCCGCCAGGCCGCGCAGTGCCAAGCGTTTCTTTTGCCATGCGTCACTTCATGCGTGGCGCAAGGGGCGACCCCATGGGCAGGTTTTGCAGACAAAGGAAGACGAGACTTATGGTGAAGACCTCCCTCACGCGGGCTGCGCGCGCCGCGGTGGCTCTGTGCGCGACGCTGGGCCTGGCATCGCTGGTCCAGGCGCAAAGCCTCTCCGAGATGGTGGCGCTGGCACGTGCCTACGATGCGCCCTGGCAGTCCGCCCGCGCCCAGTTCGACGCGGCCGGCAGCCGTGCCGAGCAGGCTCGCGCCGGGCTGCTCCCCACGGTGGGCCTTTCGGCCGGCGCGAGCTACGCGCAGACCGAGGTCTCGCGCCCGCCCATTGACCTGAACGCCCCCACCCAGCAGGTCGGCGTGAACGCCACCCAGCCGATCTACCGACCGGCCAACCGCATCGCCTTCGAGCAAGGCCAGCGCAGCGTGGCCATCGCCCAGGCCCAGCTCGATGCTGCCAGCCAGGACCTGCTGGTGCGCGTGAGCCAGGCCTATTTCGACGTGCTGGCCGCGCAGGACACGCTCGCCTTCGTGCAAGCCCAGAAGGCTGCCGTGACCGAGCAGCGCGCCGCCGCCCAGCGCAACTTCGAGGTGGGCACGGCCACCATCACCGACTCGCGCGAGGCGCAGGCGCGCTTCGACCTGGTCGCGGCGCAGGAGATCGCCGCCGAGAACGACCTGCGCATCAAGCGCCTGGCGCTGGACCAGGTGGTGGGCCGCCCCGGCACCGCCCCGCTGCCCCTCAGGCAGCCCGTGCAGCTGCCCACCGTGCTGCCGGCCGACGTGAGCACCTGGGTGCGCACCGCCGAGGACCAGCAGCCCCAGGTGCGGCAGGCCGCCATCGCGCTGGACGTGGCCGAGCTGGAAACCCGCAAGGCCGAGACCGGCCACCTGCCCACCGTGGACCTGCAGGCCGGCTACGCCGTGGTGCGCAACCCGCGCGGCACGGTCACCACGCCGGGCCTGAGTTCGCGCACCAACAACGCCAGCGTGGGCGTGGCGCTCACGCTGCCGCTCTTTGCCGGCTTCGCGGTTCAGAACCGGGTGAAGGAAACGCTGTCGCTGGAGGAAAAGGCCCGCGCCGACCTGGAGAACGCCCGCCGCAGCGTGGCGCAGGCCACGCGCACCGCCTTCTTCGGAGTGCAGTCCGGCCAGAGCCAGGTCGCCGCGCTGCAGGCCGCCGAAGCCTCCAGCCAGAGCGCACTGGAGGCCAACCAGCTGGGCTACCAAGTGGGCGTGCGCATCAACATCGACGTGCTGAACGCGCAGAGCCAGCTCTTCCAGACCCGGCGCGACCTGGCCCAGGCGCGCTACAACGTGCTGATGGGCGGCCTGCGCCTGAAGCAGGCCGCGGGCACGCTGACCGATAAGGACGTGAACGCGCTGGACGCGCTGCTGGTGCGCTGAGCGGGCTTCCGCAAGCCTGGGAGGCCTGCAGTGCAGGCAGACCAAGGGTATCCAGCTATCAAAGATATAGCGCCGTACGGACGGAGCGGCGCCCTGCCCCGCTCCCTGTCCCTCTCCCTCTCCCGCGCAGATCGGCGCCCGCCGGGCAGCCGAATGCAGGTGGTTAGAGCTGATGCACCACCAGCTTGAAGTCGCGGTCTTCCTCGAAGGCCTTGACCTCGAAGCCCAGGCGCCGCATGAGCTTGAGCATGCTGGGGTTGTTGGACAGCACCAGCCCGTTGATCTCGGCCAGGCCCCGGTCGCGGGCCACGTCCATGATGCTCAGCATCAGGCGCGAGCCGAGCCCGCGGCCGTTGAAGTCGTCGGCCACCACCAGCGAGAACTCGCAGCTCGACTGGTCCGGGTTGGTCACGTAGCGCGACACGCCCACCACCCGCTCGTTCTCGGTCACGTCGCCGGCGGCATTGACCGACCGTTCGCGCACCACGGCCACCAGGGCCATCTCGCGGTCGTAGTCGATCAGCGTGAAGCGCGCCAGCATGCTCGCGGGCAGCTCGGCCAGCTGCGAGATGAAGCGGAAATAGCGGCTCTCGGGCGACATGCCCTTGACCAGCGTCTGCAGCATCTGCGCATCGTCGGGGCGGATGGGCCGCACGAGAAACTCCCCGCCGCCGCGCATCGGCCAGATCTGCTCGTAGCGCGCCGGGTACGGCAGGATCGCCAGATGGTGGTAGTTGCTCGGCCCACCGGCATCGGTGCGGGCTGCCAGGCCCTGGCCCACGCTGGCGATGACGATGCGCGCATCCACCGCAACGGCGCCTTCTTCGTCGGCGATCAGCGGGTTGATGTCCATCTCGCGCAGCTGGGGCAGCGCGCAGACCATTTCGGAGACCCGCAGCAGCACCTGCTCCAGCGCCTCGCGGTGCACGGCGCTGGCGCCGCGCCACTCGCCCAGCGTCTCGGCCACGCGGGAGCGGTCGATCAGCCGGCGTGCGAGGAACTGGTTGAGCGGCGGCAGCTCCATGGCACGGTCGTCGATCAGCTCCACCATGGTGCCTCCCGCGCCGAAGGTGATGACCGGGCCGAAGGGATCATCGGTCACCACGCCGATGCAGATCTCCCGCCCGCGCCGGGCACGCGCCATGTTCTGCACCGTCACGCCGTTGATGCGCGCGCCGGGCTGCAGCCGCGCCACGCGCTGCACCATGTCGGTGTAGGTGTCGCGTGCCGCCTGGCCGCTGTGGATGTTGAGCGCCACGCCGCCCACGTCGGACTTGTGCGTCACGTCGGGCGAGTCGATCTTGAGCGCTACCGGAAAGCCCAGCTGCGTGGCGATCATCATCGCCTCGTGGCTGCTGCGCGCCAGGATGGTCTTGGTGACGGGGATGTGGAAGGCCGCGAGCAGGGTCTTGGACTCCATCTCGGTCAGCACGTTGCGGCGCTCGGCCAGCACGCTTTCGATGACCAGGCGCGCGCCCTCGATGTCGGGCTTGGCCAGCGCCGTGAGCGGTGGCGGCGTCTGCTGCAGCAATTGCTGGTTCTGATAGAACGACGCGATGTTGCCGAAGGCGCCCACTGCGGCCTCCGGCGTGCGGAAATTGGGGATCTCGGCGGCGCGCAGGACTTCGCGGCCCGGCACCACCGAGGCGTCGCCCATCCAGCAGGCCAG
This sequence comes from Paracidovorax sp., assembly GCF_057642795.1. Classification (NCBI taxonomy): domain Bacteria; kingdom Pseudomonadati; phylum Pseudomonadota; class Betaproteobacteria; order Burkholderiales; family Comamonadaceae; genus Paracidovorax; species Paracidovorax sp. Next base: position 271,993 of record NZ_JBXYZY010000021.1, on the reverse strand, counting down.
CAACGGCTTGCCGATGTGCTGCTTGGCCTCGGCCAGCACCTGGGCCACGGCGGCTGAATCGGTACCCACCTTGGGCGAGAAGATGGCCAGCAGCCCGTCCACCTGCCGGTCGCGCGCGGCCGATGCGATCGCGGCGCGGTAATGCTCGGGGCTCGCCTCTTCGGAGACGTCGATCAGGTCCGCCAGCGAGGCCAGCGGCGGCAGCTGCGCCGACAGCGCCGTGGCCGACTCGGCCGAGAGCCGGGCGAGCTCCAGATGGATCTCGTTGACCCAGTCGGCCGCCAGCACGCCCGGGCCACCGCCGTTGGTGATGATGGCCAGGCGCTTGCCCACCGGCCGGTAGCGCGAGGCAAGGCACTTGGCGGCCGAAAAGAGCTCCACGAAGGAGCGCACCCGCACCGCGCCCGCGCGGCGCAGCGCGGCGTCGAACACGTCGTCGCTGCCCACGATGGTGCCGCTGTGCGTCTGCGCGGCCGCGTTCCCGGCGGGCTTGCGACCGGCCTTGAGCACCACCACCGGCTTGGCGTTGGCGGCCGAGCGCAGCGCGCTCATGAAGCGGCGGGCGCTGGAGATGCCTTCCATATAGACCACGATGCTCTGCGTACGCGCATCGTTGGCGAGGAAGTCCAGCACCTCCGCGATGTCCACGTCCGTATTGCGCCCCAGCGACACCACGGTGGAAAAGCCGACCGCGTTCTTGCTGGCCCAGTCCAGGATGGACGCCGTGAGCGAGCCGGACTGGCAAACGAGCGCCAGCGAGCCTTCGCGCGCTAGAGGCCCGGCGGCGCTGGCGTTGAGCTGCAGGTGTGGGCGCTGCAGGCCCAGCGAATTGGGACCCAGCAGGTACATGCCCTCGCGCCGCGCGATCTGCTTGAGCCGCGCCGCCTGGTCTCCATCCAGCCCGTGCGACAGCACCAGGGCCGCCCGGCAGCCGATGCGGCCGGCCACCTCCAGCGCTGCCACCGTGTCGGCAGGCGGCAGCGCAATCACCGCCAGATCAGCGCGGGTCTGCGCCAGGTCGGCCAGCGTGCCGCTGGTGTGGATGTCCAGAAACTGCAGCGTGCCGGCAAAGCGCTGCGCCCGCAGTGCCTCATGCAGCGCCCGGCCGCTGGGCGTGAGCGTATCGGGTTCGTCCGCCCGGCCCGCCAGCACGGCGATGGAGGTGGGGGCGAAGAGCGGGGTGAGGTAGTGTTTTTCGATCATGGACGGTCGCTCGGGCACGGAGGTGCAGACCCGCATTTTGCGGCAGGTGCCGGTGCAAGGCCGCGATACGCGTCAAGCCGGGACGCGTGGCCCCGCCGCTGTCGGGCTCCAAGGGTCAGACGGCGCCTGTTGGCCGAAGCCGCTGCACCACCGCCCGCGCGGTGGCCCCGGCCGCGCCCCGGTGCGCGGCGGTGAAGTCCTGCGCCCGCTGCTGCGCCTGGGCCAGCCGGGCGCCGTCCTGCACCAGCGCCTGCGCAGCGGCCACGCCCTCGGCCATGTCCGCCACGCGCAGCGCGGCACCCGCCTCGCAGGCGAGCCGCGCCGCCTCGGCGAAGTTGAACGTGTGCGGGCCGGTGACCACCGGGCAGCCGCAGGCCGCCGCCTCGATCAGGTTCTGCCCCCCCAGCGGGGCGAAGCTGCCCCCCAGCAGCGCGGCGTGGGCCAGGCCGTAATAGAGCGCCATCTCGCCCAGCGAATCGCCCAGCCACACGTCGGCCGTGCCGGGCGCGCCGGCCCAGCTGCTGCGGCTGGAGACGCTGAGGCCGGCCGCCTCGATCCGCTCACGCACTTCGGCGAAACGCTGCGGGTGGCGCGGCACCACCAGCCACTGCACGGCGTGGCTTGCTATGCTTTCAGGAGCTTCATGTGCAGATGAAGCCTGGGCTGCAGACCGTTTCGCCTGCAATGCCGAGAGCCACAGCTCTTCCTCGCCCTCACGGCTGCTGGCGAGCAGCACCACCGGGCGCGGGCTGGCATCGCGCCAGGCCCGGCCCTGCGCCAGCAGCGCCGCATCGGGCACCACGTCGAACTTGAGGTTGCCGAACACGCCCTCCACCCGGGCGCCTGCGGCACGCAGCCGCTCGGCATCGGCTTCGGTCTGCGCCCAGACCGCCGCCAGGCCTGCATAGGCCGGCCGTGCCAGCCAGGCCCAGCGGAGCGCTCCGGCCAGTGACTTGTCGTTGAGCCGCGCGTTCGCGAGCACCAGCGGAATGCCGCGCCGCTGGCAGCCGGCCACCAGGTTGGGCCAGATCTCGGTTTCCATCAGCACGCCGATGGCCGGGCGGAAGCGGCCGAGAAAGCGGCCCACGGCACCCGGGGTGTCCCAGGGCTGCCAGACCTGCACATCGCCCGGGCGCAGCAGTTTGGCCCCTTCGGCCCGGCCGGTGGCCGTGCCGTGGGTGAGCAAAAGGCGCATGCCGGGCAGCTGGCTGCGCAGCTCGTTCAGCAGGATGGCGGCCGCGCGGGTTTCGCCCAGGGAGACGGCGTGAATCCAGACCAGCGGACCTCCGCGATCTCCAGGGCTTGCCGCGCCCTCGGCCGCCGCGTAATGGCCGAAGCGTTCGGGCACGGCGATGCGATAGCCGGGCTCGGTCTCGCCGCGGCGGCGCAGCTTGGCGCGCAGCAGCGGCTGGGCGCCAAGCATCAGCGCGGAATACAGCCCACGGACGAGGTTCACGACGCCACCGCGCGGGCCCAGGCAGACCAGTGGCCATCGCTGGCCCCGCGCTCCGCGATCACCAGCCCGTCGCCGCTGCCGTCGGCCTCGGCCAGGCGCTCTCCACCGGGAGCCCAGAACGCGCTGCGGCCCACGCAGGCGTACCCGCCCGTGGGCGCGCCGTGGTTGGCCACCAACACGGCCATGCCGCAGCGCTGGGCATGGCCCTGTGCGCTGGCCGTGTCCTGCGCCTGCCCGCGGTCGGACATCACGATGCCTGCCGCGTAGAGTTCCGCGCCGGCCTGCCGGGCGAGGTCGCCATGCCGCTCGTGGCCAATGTCTGCACAGACGGCCAAGGCCACCGGCAGACCGCCGATGGCATGGACGTGCGCATCTTCTCGGCCGGGCGCGGCGTACAGCTCTTCGCCCGGATGCAGATGGCGCTTGCGGTAGATGCGGGTGCTGCCGTCCGGCAGGAAGGTGAATGCGCCGATCCCGGGGTGCCCCTTGCCCCCTTGCGGGCGCGCAGCCGAACCGACCACCAGGGTCATGCCATGGCGGCGGGCTGCTTCGCGCAACGGGGCAAACAGCGCATCGCCGGGCTCGGCAGCCCAGCTGGCGAGGCCTTGGAGGTCATAGCCAGTGAGCGAGAGTTCGGGAAAGACCAGCAACTGCACCGCCTCCGAGGCCGCAGCCTCGGCCAAGCGCAGGTGGTTGCCGATGTTGGCTGCCGGCCCGCCGGGCAGCGAGCAGGTCTGCGCCGCCGCAACGCGCATGGCGGCCGGCCTCAATGCGCGGCGCTGCCCACCTGGGCGCCGGGCTTGACGCGTTCGAGCAGGGCCAGCATCTCGCCTTCGATGCGGTGCATGGCTTCGGGCGTGTGGCCCTCGAAGCGCAGCACCAGCACGGGCGTGGTGTTGCTGGCGCGGATCAGGCCGAAGCCGTCTGGCCAGTCCACGCGCAGGCCGTCGATGGTGTTGATCTGCGCGGGCGCGGGGAAGGTAGCTGCGGCCAGGGCCTGCAGCTCGGCAGTCAGCTTGTGGGGCTCGCCCTCTTCGCAGCTCACGTTGAGTTCGGGCGTGGAATGGCTGGTGGGCAGGCCGTTGAGCACCGCGCTCAGGTCGCTCTCGCGGCTCAGGATCTCCAGCAGGCGGCAACCGGCGTAGGTGCCGTCGTCGAAGCCGAACCAGCGCTCCTTGAAGAAGATATGGCCGCTCATCTCGCCGCCCAGGGGCGAGTCGAGTTCCTTCATGCGCGCCTTGATCAGCGAATGGCCGGTCTTGTACATGACGGGCGTGCCGCCGGCTTCGGCGATGGCCGGCGCCAGGCGCTGCGTGCACTTCACGTCGAACAGGATGTGGCCGCCGGGCACGCGCGAGAGCACGTCGCGGGCGAACAGCATCATCTGGCGGTCGGGGAAGATGTTCTGGCCGTCCTTGGTGACGATGCCCAGGCGGTCGCCGTCGCCGTCGAAGGCCAGGCCCAGTTCGGCGTCGGAGGCCTGCAGCTTGGCGATCAGGTCGCGCAGGTTCTCGGGCTTGCTGGGATCGGGGTGGTGGTTGGGGAAGTCGCCATCCACCTCGGAGAAGAGCTCGATCACTTCGCAGCCCAGGGCGCGGAAGATGCCGGGGGCCGAGGCGCCGGCGATGCCGTTGCCGCTGTCCACCACGATCTTCAGCGGGCGGGCCAGCTTCACGTCGGAGGTGATGCGCTCGGAATAGGCGGGCAGCACATCGGCCTGGCGCACGGAGCCGCCGTCCTTCAACTGCCAGCTTTCCTCTTCCATGGTGCGGCGCAGGGCCTGGATCTCGTCGCCGTAGATGGCGCGGCCGGCCAGCACCATCTTGAAGCCGTTGTAGTCCTTGGGGTTGTGGCTGCCGGTGACCTGGATGCCGCTGCTGCAGAGCGTGTGCGCCGCGAAGTACAGCATGGGCGTGGTGACGGCGCCCACGTCGATCACCTCGATGCCCACGTCCACCAGGCCGGCGATCAGCGCGGCGGAGAGGGACGGGCCCGACAGCCGCCCGTCGCGGCCCACGGCCACCACGGTCTGGCCCTGAGCCTGCGCCGCGGTGCCGAACGCACGGCCCAGGCCGCGCGCCACGTCTTCGTTCAGGGTGCTCGGCACGATGCCGCGGATGTCGTAGGCCTTGAAGATGGCGGGCGTGATCTGCACTGAGAGTTTCCTTCTTGGTTGGAGGATGCGGGCCGCGGCAGTGGACCACGGCGCTGGGCGTCTGCCGCAGAGGCCGGACAGGCGCAGTTGGCGGGCATTGTAGGGGCGGCGCAGGCCCCCCCGGGCGCTCACCCGCGTAGGCCGGCGCCGCAATGCACAGGTCCGGAAACGGCCAGTGCGCCACAGGCGGGCGCCTATGATGGGCCCCATGCCGCGCCCTACCGCCCGCCCGCCCAGCGCCCCGCCTTCCTCGGCGCTGGACGAGGGCCGCTATCTGGCGCTGGCCGCGCGCGATGCCCGATTCGACGGGCGTTTCTTCACCGGCGTGACCAGCACCGGCATCTATTGCCGCCCGGTCTGCGCTGTGCGCACGCCCCGCCGCGAGAACTGCCGCTTCTTCACCCTGGCGGCGCAGGCCGAAGCGGCGGGCTTTCGCCCCTGCCTGCGCTGCCGGCCCGAACTGGCGCCGCGCAGCCTGCCGTGGTCCACACAGGATGCGCCGGGCATTCTGGTCCGAGAGGCCCTGCGCCTGCTCGATGGCGATGGTGCTGCCACCACCAGCCTGGCGGCGCTGGCCGAGCGCCTGGGCGTGAGCGACCGCCACTTGCGCCGCGTGTTCGAGTCCACCCTGGGCGTCTCGCCCCTGCAATACGTGCAGACGCGCCGGCTGCTGGCCGCCAAGCAGCTCTTGACCGATACCGACCTGCCCGTCACCCAGGTGGCGCTCGCCAGCGGCTTCGGCAGCGTGCGGCGTTTCAATGCCGCCTTCGCGGGGCACTACGGGCTCAACCCCACGCAGCTGCGCCAGCGCGGGCCGGCACGGGCCGGCGGCGCGGGAGGCGCCGTCACCGTGCGTCTGCCCTGGCGGCCGCCGCTGGACGTTTCCGCCCTGCTGCGCTTCTTCGCGCAGCGGCAGATCCATGCCGTGGAGCAGATCGAGGAAGCTGCCGGCCGTCAGGCGTTGCGCCGCACCGTGCGGCTGACGGCAAGCAGCGGCGGCGCGCCCCTGGCCGGCTGGATCGACGTGGCCTTCGATACTGATCGGCCCATCGCCTGGCTGCGGTTCAGCGACGCGCTGCACCCGGTGCTGCCGCAGGTGATCGCCCGCGTGCGTGGCTTGCTGGATCTGGATGCCGACCCGCAGGCCATCCACGCTGCGCTGGGCGGCGACTTCCCCGGTGGGGAAGGTCTGCGCGTTCCAGGTGCTTTCGACGGCTTCGAGCTGGCGGTGCGCGCCGTGCTGGGCCAGCAGATCACCGTGGCCGCGGCGCGCACGCTGGCGCAGCGGCTGGTGGAGCGCTTCGGCGAGCCGCTGGCCACGCCCTGGCCCGAGCTCTCGCGCCTGTTTCCCGCACCCGCCATCCTGGCGGCGGCCGAGGGCGAGGCGCTCGGCTCGCTCGGCATCGTGCGCCAGCGGCAGGCGGCCATCGTGGCGCTGGCGCGGGCCGTGGATTCCGGCCAGCTGGAGCTGCATGCTGGCGCCGACGTGGCTGCGACCACGGCCGCGCTTTGCGCACTGCCGGGGATCGGGGACTGGACGGCGCAGTACATCGCCATGCGCGCACTGCGCTGGCCCGATGCGTTTCCGGCCGGTGATGTCGCCATCCACACCGCCCTGGGCCTGCGCGGCCAGACGCGCCCCGCGCAGGCTGCCACCGCCCGGGCCGACGCCTGGCGCCCCTGGCGCAGCTATGCCGTGGTGCGCGCCTGGACGGCCGGCAGCGCCGCCCCTGCCGCCACCGAATTGCTACCAAAAACATAGCTGTATGCGTAGGTTTTATGAGCGCAGCAGCCCTATTTGAACCAGGAAGTATTCCATGCCCTTTTCTTCCGACATCGTGCAAAGCCGCATCGCCACGCCGCTGGGCGACGTGCGGCTGGCCGCATCGCCCCGCGGCTTGGCCGGCCTCTGGTTCGACGGCCAGCGCCATCAGCCCGTGCAGCCGCTGGACGGGCCCGCCGCCTGGCCGCATGAATCCGGCCACCCCGTGCTGCGCGAAGCGGCCCGCCAGTTGTGCGATTACCTGGCCGGCCAGCGCACCCGCTTTGACCTGCCGCTGGACCTGGATTCGGGCACGCCCTTCCAGCAGGCCGTGTGGCAGGCGCTGCTGAGCATTCGCCACGGCGCGACGATGAGCTACGGGGCTCTCAGCCGCCAGCTCGGCCAGCCGCTGGCGGTGCGCGCCGTGGGCGCGGCCGTGGGCCGCAACCCCATCAGCGTGATCGTTCCCTGCCACCGCGTGCTGGGTTCGGGCGGCGCGCTGACGGGCTATGCCGGCGGGCTGGAGCGCAAGTCGGCCCTGTTGCGGCTGGAGGGCGCACTCGCCTCGCAGAAGGCGGCCGCGGGCAACGACGCGCTGCCGCTCTTCGCGGCCGAGGCGCAGCCATGAGCGCCGCCAGCACTGCAGGCTCTGCCACGGGCGACCGGGGCTGGGTGGCCGAATTCGTACTGCTCGCCGCCATCTGGGGCTCGTCCTTCCTCTTTACGCGGCTGGGCGCGGCCGAGTTCGGTCCGCTGCCTACCGCCGGCCTGCGCACGGGCCTGGCCGCCGTCTTCCTATGGCCCCTGCTGATGCGCCAGGGGCAGTGGCCGGCCCTGCGGCAGCACTGGAAGCCGATCTTGCTGAGCGGAGTCATCAATTCGGCGATCCCGTTCGCGCTCTATGCCTGGGTGGTCACGCACCTGGCCACGGGCCTGACCTCCATCCTCAACGCCACCGTGCCGCTCTTCGGCGCGCTGGTGGCCTGGGCCTGGCTGGGCGACCGCATCAGCCGGCTGCGCACGCTGGGCCTGGTGCTGGGCTTTGTCGGCGTGGCCTTGCTGGCTTTGCGGGTGCCGTCGGGCGCGGGCGGGCAGTCGCCCTATGCCATCTGGGCCATGGCGGCCTGCCTGCTGGCCACCACCTGCTACGCGGTGGCCGCGAGCTTCGCGCGGCGCTATCTGGTGGGCGTGCCGGCGCTGGCCAATGCAGCCGGCAGCCAGGTGGGCGCTTCGCTGGCGCTGGCCGTACCCACGATCTGGTTCTGGCCGGCGCAGATGCCGGGACCCCGCGCCTGGGCGGCGATCGCGTTCATCTCGGTGGTGTGCACCGGCATCGCCTATGTGCTGTATTTCCGGCTGATCGCCCGTGCGGGGCCGAGCCGGGCGCTGACGGTGACCTTCCTCGCGCCGGTGTTCGCGGTGGCCTATGGCGCCATCTTCCTGCACGAGGCCATCACGCCCTGGATGCTGGGCTGCGGCCTGGTGATCGTGTGCGGCACCATGCTCTCCACCGGCCTCGTGCGCGGCCGGCAGCCTCATGCAGCAACGCCCGTGACCTGAAAACTCCGCCGAGCGAGGCGGCAGGCACCCTACACTCGCGGCCATGCGCGCCGATACCACGCCCAATTTTCCTTGCACCCAGCGGTCCAGCCGCCTTGGCCTGCCGGGGCATTGACCGTGCTGCTAGCCCCCTTCGTACTCACCTGCCTGGTGTATCTGTCGCTGCCCGCCTTCGTGGCGATGCTGCCGCAATCACGCCAGCGCTCGCGCCAACGGCAATTGGCGATCGGCGCCTTCGCCGGCATGCTGTCCGCGCTGGGGGGGCTGGTGGCACCCCAGCTCATCGAGCATCTGAGTAATGGCACGCACCTGGTCATCCGGCCGGCCCTGGTGGCGGTCTGCTGCTTCACTTTCGGGCCGCTGTCCGGCGCGGTGGCCGCAGCCCTGCCCCTGGTGGCCCACCTGCTGACGGGAGCGCAGGACCTGTCCATGGGCGCTGCACTGCTGCAGGCCGTGGCCGTGGTCACGCTGGGCAGCGCGTTGGCGGTGATCCGTGCCCGACACGAGGCGCGTTCCAACTGGCTGCTGCTGGCCCTGGCGGCACTGCTGCCCGTGGCGCTGGCCCCCTGGGCGGCGGGCGGACCTGCCACATGGCCCTGGCATTACGGCGTGGCGGTGCTGGCGCTGGGGAGCCTGCTCGAATTGCACCGCGCCTACCGCCATACCGTGAGACAGCTGAGCACGCGCGAGCAGGAATTGCTGCAAACGCTGGAGGCTTTCGGCAGCGGCCACTGGGAGTGGCAGTTGCGGGGCGGGCGCTTTGTCTTCATCTACCACGGCGTGTTCTACCAGGCATTCGGCCTGCCGCAGGACCCCGGGCCCGACGGCGTGGCGCATGACGTGGCCTGGCAGCGCTGGAATGCACTGCGCCACCCGGAGGACGCCGACCGCATCGGCCCGCACCTGCACAGCGCCATGCAGGGCAACGAGGACGCCTATGAAGCCCAGTACCGCATGCGCGACCTGCAGGGCCGCTGGCGCTGGATCATCTCGCGCGGCCAGGTGGTCGAACGCGACGAACACGGCCGCGCCGTGCGCATCATGGGCATGGATGTCGATGTGACCGAACAGCGCGCGCTGCTCGATGCGCTGAACGTGTCGGAAGCCAAGTACACCATCGTGTACCAGACCTTGCCGGACCCCGCGGGCATCATCCGGCTGCGAGATGGCTGCTGCCTGGACGTGAATCCCGCGCTGGCACGGCTGCTGGAGAGGCCGACCTCAGAGATCGTGGGGCAGACGGCCACGCAGCTGGGCATCTGGACGTCGGCCCGCGAACGCGCCGCGCTGCTGTCCGCGCTGGAACTCAAGCGGGGCGTCGTGGGCCTGCCGATCACGGTCACCCCACAGGGGCGCACGCTGCGCGGGCAGCTGTCCGCCCAGACCATCCGGCTCGATGGCGAGAGCTGCATGGTGTTCGTTTTCCACGATCTGACAGAAGCCTCGCGGATGCGCGACGAACTGGAGGCCGCCCACACTGTGCTGCAGCAAGCCGGGCGCATGGCGCGGCTGGGGGTGTGGCTGAATGTCTATCCCGTACCCGGCGGGCCGGCGTATTGGTCTGACGTCTGCTACGCCATCCACGGCATGGAGCCTGGCGCGCCACTGCCTTCGGCCCGGGACTACCTGCGCGATTTCATTGCCCCGGAGTGGCAGGATCTGGTGCGCTCGCACTTCCTGCGGGTCTTCACCGATCCGGTCGCATGGCGCATGGAAATCGAGCTCATGCGAGCCGACGGCCGTCGTATCTGGGTCCGCATGAGCGCAGAGCCCGAACTCGAGAACGGGCGCCTGGTGCGCCTGCGTGGCGTGCTGCAGGACATCGACGAGGCCAAGCGCGCCGAGCAGGGCCTGCGCCAGTCCGAGGCGCGCTTCGCGCAGATGTTCCGCGCCATGCCCTATCCCATGGGCCTCACGCGCCAGACCACCGGTGCCTATATCGACGTGAACCCCGCCTGGGAGCAGGCCACCGGCTTCAGCCGGGAGGAGGCGCTCGACAACACGGTGGTGGGCCTGGGGCTCTACACGCTGGAGCAGCGCAGCCAGCTGAGACGGCAGGCGGAGATCCAGGGCGGATTGCTGGCCTTCGAGGCCGAGATGCGCACGCGCAGCGGCGAGCGGCGCACGCTGCTGCAGTCGATGAGCCCGGTCGAATCCAACGGTGAGTCATGCTGGCTGTTCGTGCTGCACGACATCACCGAGCGCCAGCGGGCCGAGCAGCGCGTGCGTGAGCGCGAAGCACAGCTGTCGCTCACCATCTCGGCCGCCACGTTGAGCCTCTGGGACTGGAATCTGCAGACCGGCCTCATCACCGGTGACTCGCGCTGGCAGGCCCTGCACGGCCTGCAGCCGGGCGAAGGGGATGCGGGCGTGCCGTGGCAAACCGCCATAGCGCCGCAGCATCTCGAATCCATCGAGGCCGAATGCCGGCGCCATGCCGCGCAGAGCACGACACCTTTCGACGCCACCTGGCAGGTGCGCAGCCAGGGCGGCGGCGCGCTCTGGCTGCGCAACCTGGGCACCATCATCGAGCGGGACTTGCGGGGCGGTCCGCTGCGCATGGTGGGCGTGGGCATCGACGTGACCAGCCAGCACGAAAAGCAGGCCGTTTTGCAGCTGCTGGCGCACCACGATGCCCTGACCGGCCTGCCCAACCGGGTCTTGATGGGAGACCGGTTGCAGGATGCGATGGACTCGGCGCGCGAGCACGGCACGCTGATGGGCCTGGCCTACCTGGACCTGGATGGCTTCAAGCCCGTCAACGACCGCCTGGGGCACGGCGCGGGCGACCAGCTGCTGGTGGTGATCGCCGGCCGCCTGAGCCGCGCCCTGCGGCCGATGGACTGCGTAGCGCGTCTGGGCGGGGACGAGTTCGCCGTGCTGATGCCCGACCTGGCTTCGCGCGAGGAATGCGAACGCCTGTTGCGCGGGTTGATGGACGGCGTGGCCGCTCCCTATCAGTTGGAGGGCGAACGCGTGGTCGTCACCGCCAGCATCGGCTACACCCTCTTTCCCGACGACGAGGCCGACGCCGACACCCTCCTGCGCCATGCCGACCAGGCCATGTATGTCGCCAAGCAGGCCGGACGCAACCGCTACCACGCCTTCGATGCGGCGCAGGAGCGGGCCCAACTGGCACGCCGCGCCCAGGCCACCGAGCTGGCCGAAGCCATGGCGCAGGGCCAGTTCGCGCTCTATCTGCAGCCCAAGGTGGACATGCGCCGGGGCACGGTGATCGGCGCAGAGGCACTCGCCCGCTGGAACCACCAACAGCGCGGGCTGCTCGCGCCCGCAGCCTTCCTGCACCTGATAGACAGCACCGAGGTGCAGGCCCTGTTTGGCGAATGGGTGACCGACACCGCCCTGGGCCTGATCGCCGGGCTGTACCGCGCCGGGCTGGAGCTGCCCATCAGCATCAATATCTCCGCCGAGCACCTGCAGCACCAGGGCTTTGCCGACTGGATGATCCACCGCATCACCACGCAGCCGGAAGCGCCGCCGCACCTGCTGGACATCGAGATCACCGAAAGCGCAGCGCTTTACGACATAGACCACGTCGCGGTCGAGCTCGAACGCCTGCGCACCCTGGGCGTGATGGTCTCGCTGGACGACTTCGGCACCGGCTACTCGTCGCTCGCCTATCTGCGGCGGCTGCCGCTGGACCACATCAAGCTCGACCGCAGCTTCGTGCACAACATGACCACCGACACGGGCGACCGCGCCATCGTGCGCGGCGTGATCGGACTCGGAGACTCCTTCGGCCACCGCATCATCGCCGAGGGCGTGGAGACCATCGAGCAGGGCGAAATGCTGCTGGACATGGGCTGCACCTGGGCCCAGGGCTACTGCATCGCCCGGCCCATGCCGGCCGAGGAGTTCGCCGGCTGGGTGCGCCAGTGGCAGGCGCCGCGTGCCTGGCGGGTACGGCCCGCGCCCTGGCAGCACGCCTACGGAGGCCTCTGAGCCTTCGGGGCCCGGGCCCTTCGCCCCGCCCACCGGGGATTGCCGGCATTTTGCCCGCAAGCCCCGGTGCAGCAAGCGTCAATCGCTATTTAAACGATAGCAAATCTGCACGGCGGTGGCACGGCGGAGAGGGTCAGCGCGCCATCAGATTCCTCACCTGCTGCAGCGCGGACGGGTCGTCCAGCGTCGTCAGATCGCCCGGGTCGCGCCGCTCGGCCACCGCTTGCAGCGCACGGCGCAGCAGCTTGCCGCTGCGGGTCTTGGGCAACAGGCTGACGAAGAGCACGCGCGAAGGCCGGGCCACAGCGCCCAGCTGCCCATCCACGCGCTGCATCACCTCGCCCTCCAGCCGGCGCGCCGCCTCTTCATCGGCGAGGGCCGCCGCATCGCGCGGCACCGCGAAGGCCATGGCCACCTGGCCCTTGACCGCGTCGGCCACGCCCACGACCGCCACTTCAGCGATGCCGGCGTGCGCGGCGATGCTCTCCTCGATCTCGCGCGTGCCCAGCCGGTGGCCGGCCACGTTGATGACATCGTCGGTACGGCCCAGGATGAAGTAGTAGCCGTCCTCGTCGCGGATGCCCCAGTCGAAGGTGCTGTAGCGCATGGGCCCGGGCAGGCTCTTCCAGTAGGTGTTGACGAAGCGCTCGTCGTCGCGCCACACGGTCTGCATGCAGCCGGGCGGCAGTGGCCCGTCGATGGCCAGCACGCCTTTCTGGCCGGGCGCGGTCAATTCTTCGCCCGTCAGCTCGTCGATCAGCTTCACGTTGTACCCATAAACGGCCCGGCCCGGGCTGCCCAGGCGCGGCACCTGGTGCGCGATGCCCATCGCCAGCGTGAGGATGGGCCAGCCGGTCTCGGTCTGCCAGTAGTTGTCGATGATGGGCACGCCCAGCGCCTTTCCGATCCAGTCGGCCGTGGGTGCATCCAGGGGCTCGCCGGCCAGCCACAGCGCCTTGAGCGAGGACACGTCGTGGCGCGCCAGGCAGGACGCGTCCTGCTTCTTGAGCACCCGCACCGCCGTGGGTGCGGAGAACATGTGCGTCACCCGGTGGCGCTCCACGATGCCCCACCACACGCTCGCGTCGGGCCGGGTGGGCAGGCCTTCGTAGAAGATGGTGGTCATGCCCGCCAGCAGCGGGCCATAGACGATGTAGCTGTGACCCACCACCCAGCCAATGTCGCTGGTGGCGAAGAACACCTGGCCGGCCTGCGCATCGAAGAGGTGCCGCATGCTGGCCGCCAGCGCCACCGCGTAGCCGCCCGTATCGCGCTGCACGCCCTTGGGCCGGCCGGTGGTGCCGCTGGTGTAGAGCGTATAGCTGGGGTGGGTGGCGTCCACCCATTCGCAAGGCACCTGGGCATCGAGGTGCCGCTCGCGCAGCGCCACCCAGGCGTGATCCCGGCCGGCCTGCATCGGCAGGGGCGCCAGGCCCCGGTCCAGAAGCAGCACGGAGGCCGGCTGGTGGCGCGAGAGGCGCAGAGCCTCATCCAGCAGCGGCTTGTAGGGCACGACCTTGCCGCCGCGCGAGCCCGCATCGGCGCTGACGATGGCCACCGGCTCGGCATCGTCGATGCGCGAGGCCAGCGCCCCGGCCGCGAAGCCGCCGAACACCACGCAGTGCAGCGCGCCGATGCGGGTGCAGGCCAGCATGGCGAAGGCAGCCTCGGCCACCATGGGCATGTAGATCAACACCCGGTCGCCGCGCTGCACGCCCAGCGACTGCAGCATGGCGGCCACCCGCTGCACCTCGGCGTGCAGTTCGGCGTACGAATAGCTGCGCTCGGTGCCGGTCTCGGTCGAGATGGCGACCAGCGCGGGCTGCCCGGCACGCTCGGCCAGGTGCCGGTCCACGGCGTTGTGGCAGAGGTTGGTAGTGCCGCCGGCGAACCAGCGCGCGAAGGGCGGCTGGGAGAAGTCGCAGATCTGCGACGGGGGCGTGTGCCAGTCGATCAGTCGGGACTGCTCGGCCCAGAAGGCGTCGCGGTCCTCGATGGAGCGGCGATGGAATGCGGCGGCGGGGTCCACGGTGGGGGCGGTCATGGGCTTGTCTCCTGGTTGTTGGTCATGCCTGCCCGCACGATTGTGCTCAGCCGCCTGTCACCAACCTTGCGCGAGGGCAAGTACCTACCCCACCCTGCCCTGCCTCGCCCCACCGCGCTCACCCGCAGGCCGCCGCCTGCCCAGCGCTCGGCGCCTTACTTCACCAGCGCCAGCACGTCCTTGAAGGCCGGGTGCTCACAGCCGCGCAGCCATTCGAAGGCCACCATCTCGGTGGTCACGAGCTCGGCTCCAGCGCCGGCCAGGCGATCGAAGGCCGCATCGCGGTTGCGCTCGGTGCGCGAACCGCAGGCGTCGGTCACCACCCAGACTTCGAACTCGTCTTCCAGCAGGTCCAGCGCCGTCTGCAGCAGGCAGACGTGGGCCTCGCAGCCGGCGATGACGATGCTGCCGCGCTCATCGGCGCCGCCCTGCGGCTGCTGGGGCTTTTGCAGGTGGCGCGGCAAGCTGCGGGCGTTGCCGCCCTGCTGGGGCTTGGCGGGCGGGCGCAGCCATTCGCCCAGGCCTTCGTCGGCCGCGCTGAACTGCATCTTGGCCAGCGTGCGGCGGCATGCGGCGCGCACCACGGCGTCGTTGGGCCCCAGGCGCGAGGGGTTCTGCTCGGTGCCCCAGACCGGCACCTCCAGGGCCTGAGCCACCTGCGCGAGCAGCCGTGCATTGGCCAGCACGGCCGCGCCATCGGCAATGGCGGGCATCAGGCGTTCCTGGTAGTCCACCAGGACGAGTTGGGATTCGAGGGCGTCGAGGAGCATGGCGTGCCTTTGTCCGGCTGAAAAGAGATGGAAATGAGCGGCCCGCGCTTGCAGCGCCGGGGCGGGCAGCTATCAATCATATAGCAGCAGCAATCCGTGCCCCGCACCCCCGGCTCAGGGCCTGAGCCGAAGCAGTTGACCTTCGGGACTGTCGGTCAGCAGGTAGATCCAGCCGTCCGGACCTTGCCGCACGTCGCGGATGCGGTGGCCAGCCTTGTCCAGCAGATATTCGTCGCACACCACCCGGCCCGTGGCATCGAACTGCAGACGATGCAGGCGGGCGAAGCGCAGCGAACCCACGAACAGGCTGCCCTTCCAGGCTGCGCCGTAGCGGTCGCTGGTCAAGAAGGCCATGCCCGAAGGCGCGATGGACGGCACCCAGTAGTGCAGCGGCTGCTCCATGCCGGCCTTGGCGGCACCTTCGCCGATCTTGCCGCCGCCGTAGTTCTCGCCATAGGTAATGACCGGCCAGCCGTAATTGCGCCCGGCTTGCACGATATTGACCTCATCGCCGCCCTGCGGGCCATGCTCGTGGACCCAGAGCCGCCCGTCCGGCCCCAGCGCCGCGCCCTGCACGTTGCGGTGCCCCCAGCTCCAGATCTCCGGCAAGGCGCCGGCCGGCGCCGCGTTGCCGGGCGCGGCCCCACCCTCGGCACGCACATGCACGATCTTGCCCAGGTGGTTGTCCAGCGTCTGCGCGTCGTCCTTGCGCTGGAAGCGGTCGCCCAGCGTGAGGAACAGGCCACCCTGCCCGTCCTGCACGATGCGGCAGCCGAAATGCGCGTTGCTGCGGACCTTGGGCTTCTGGCTGAAGATCACCTGCACGTCCTTGAGCGCCCTGTCGTCGGGCGAGAGCGTGGCCCGTGCCAGCGCGGTGCTGTTGGTGCCTGCGCCTTGGGCATCGGGCTCGGAAAAGCAGAAGTAAACGCGGCGGTTGCGTTCGAAGTCGGCGTCGGTGGCGACGTCCAGCAGGCCACCTTGTCCTCCGACGGCGATGGATGGCAGCCCTGCCAGTGGCGGGCTCAGACGCCCGTCGGGCTCCACCACGCGCAGACGGCCAGGGCGCTCCGTCACCAGAAAGCGCCCGCCGGGCAGAAAGGCCAGGCCCCAGGGGTGGTCCAGCCCGGTGGCGACGACCTCGGTGGACACCGCGGCGCGCGCCGCCACGGGCGCGACCGGCTTTTCCGACCCGACGGCCGCATGCACGGGGATGACCGCCCAGGCGATGGCGGTCGTAACGACGATGGCCTTTGCTACGTTAACCATAGCATTCTGTGGGCTGTGCATCAGGGCAGCGCCTGCATTTCGTTGCAAATTCATGATGGACTCCTCCAGGGCGACGCGCGCGAGGCCCGCACAGCTCCGCAAACCCGCATGTTTTCTGGCTCTTCGGCTATTTTTGATCGGCAAAGACCATCACTGTCGCCGGGCCAAAGACCCTCAAAAAGCAGGAGGACCGGCATTTTTTTGTAGGACTTCAGCGCAAGCCATGCTACTCTCGCGACCCATGTCACGTTGGATTTGCTTTTTGTTACTTGTTGGGGCCCAAGCCGTCCATGCGGCTCCTGCCGCCAGCAAGATCAGCGACGATGAAATCGACCGCATCCTCAAGGAACGCGGTCTGATCACCCAGCTCCAGGAAGTGCGTCACGACGTCGCCGATCGCACGACCACCCTGGTCTCCACGGCCATGGGCTTTCTGGGTGTTCCCTACCGCCGCGGCGGCACCAGCGCGGAAACGGGTTTCGACTGCAGCGGTTTCGTCCGTACCATCTTCGAACAGGCCAAGGGCCTGATGCTGCCCCGCCGCGCAAAGGAGCAGGCTGCGGCCACCGAGGTCATCGACAAGAAGGACTTGAAACCCGGTGATCTGGTGTTCTTCAACACCATGCGCCACGCCTTCAGCCATGTCGGCATCTACCTGGGCGACGGAAAGTTCATCCACTCGCCCCGCACCGGCTCGGAAGTGCGCGTGGAAGACATGACGGGCACTTACTGGCAACGCCGTTTCAACGGCGCCCGCCGCGTCCTGGCAGAAGACGACTCTGCCACCGATGCAATCGCCAATTCCGCGCGCCGCTGAGCCGGCCACCGCAGCCGCGGGGCGCCTAGCGGGTTGATCGCCACAATCAGCCGCCTACGGGCGGCTTTTTTTCGTGCGTGCGGCGCACAAGCTACGCCACCGTGGCGCCGCCCCCTCGCCTGCCGAACGTGCGGCGCCGTCCTGCAAGCCGGCGTTCAACGGTTGGCAACAATGCTGGCCAGCGGCGGGCCAGGGAATGCCTGGGCGTCATTTTCATCCACTCGTTGTAAGGAAAAGCCTTTCATGATGTCTCTCCTCGGAACCCTCTTCGTCGGCCTGATCGTCGGCCTGCTGGCTCGCGCCCTCAAGCCCGGTGACGACAAGCTCGGCTGGTTCATGACCATGCTGCTCGGCGTGGCCGGCGCTTTCCTTGCCACCTATGTCGGCGTGGCCATGGGCTGGTACGCACAGGGCGAAGCGGCAGGCTGGATCGCCTCCATCGTGGGGGCCATCGTGCTGCTGGTGCTCTACGGCTTGATCCGGCGCAAGGCCTGATCCTCAGGCCCCGTGGCTGCCAGAGCCCCCAGCGCATGCTGAAGAAAAAACCCGCATGGCCGTCTGCCAAAGCGCTGGCAGACGGCGACCCCGCACTCCAGGCTGCCATCGAAAGCAGCCGCCGGCTGCTGCACCGCCGCGCGCTCTATGCGGCCGTGGCAGGCACGGTGCCGGTGCCCGGCCTCGACTGGGCGGTGGATGCGGCGCTGCTGTCGCGCCTGGTGCCAGAGATGAATGCGCGCTTTGGGCTGAGCGCGGCCCAGCTGGATGCGCTCACGCCCCACAAGCGGGAGCAGGTCCAAAAGGCGGTGTCGATGGTCGGCTCCGTACTGATCGGCAAGCTGGTCACGCGCGAGCTGGTGATCCGGGCCAGCCGCGCCCTGGGGTTGCGGCTGACGGCCAGCCAGGCCGCCAAGTTCGTGCCGCTGGCCGGCCAGGCCGTGTCAGCGGCGCTGGACTACGCGACTCTGCGCTATCTGGGGGAGCTCCACCTGCAGGACTGCGTGCGGGTGGTCAAGCAGGCACACCTTGCCTTGCCGCACCCGCAGGCTTGAGGCAGCCACACCACGCTCTTTCCTCAGCCGCGGGGGCTCACACGCTCAATCGGCCTTGAAACCCGTCGCAGCAACTGCCTTGCCCCACGTGGCGGTGTCCTCTGCAATGATGCGCGCGAATTCCTGCGGGCTTGTGCCTGTGGCCTTGAAGCCCGCGTCCTCCAGCCGGACCCGTCCTTCGGGCGACTGGGCTGCGCGAGCCACATCGGCGCCCAGTCGCGCGACGATGGCGGCTGGCGTGCGTGCTGGCGCGACGATCCCGAACCACGATGAGAATGCCACGGCCCCGTATCCCTGTTCCTTGAAGGTGGGCACGCCGGGGAGTGCGGCGCTGCGCGTGGCGCCGGTGGCGCCCAACGCCACCAGCTTGCCGGCCTTGACGTTGGGAGCGGCCAGTCCCACGCTGGCGAAGAGCCCTTGGACGTCGCCTCCGAAAAGCCCGGCTAACGCATCGGCCGTGCTCTTGTAATGCACGGGCTCGGGCTTGAGCTGGACGGCATCGCCAAACAACGCGGCGCCGAAATGTCCGGGCGTGCCGGCGCCGAAGGTCGCCATGAAGAGGCCCTGCGGGCGTTCCCGCGCCCAGGTGACGAAGTCACGTACGGTCCGGGCAGGCACCTTCTGAGGATCGACCAGCAACACGAAGTCGGACGTGGCGACCTGGCTCACCGCAGCGAAGTCCTTCTGCGGCGCGTAGGGCAGCCGACTATAGGTGCTGGGCGCAATGCTGAGCTGACCCGTCTCTCCCAGCATGAGCGTGTAGCCATCGGGCGCGGCGCGCGCGGCCTCGCTCGCGGCGATCAGGCCGGCCGCGCCGGGCTTGTTGTCAACGATCACGCCAACTCCGCCCCAACCTTCGGAGAGCCGCTGAGCCAGGAGGCGCGCCACGATGTCCGGCCCGCTGCCCGCGGGAAAGCCCACGATGATGCGCACCGGCCTGCTCGGGTAGCTGTTCGGAGTGCCCGGCTGCTCCGATGCGGCCGTCTGCGCCTGCACGGGGGTGACGACGGCCGCTGCCGTGCCCAAAAGGGCCGCACCGGCAAAGGCCAGCATGCGGCGGCGCGGCGATGGGACTGGAAGGTGTGAGGGCTTGTGCATCGATGTCTCCTTATGGGTTTTGTATTGCTCATGCGGGGCCGCGCCAAAGGGGCGGCAGGTCGTGATCTCAGCTCATCAGGTCAGCTCGAAGAAGCGCATGGACACGCGGTCCGGATAGCGCGCGCCCGTGCCGACGAAGCAGCGCTCCGAAATCCACGCCAGCGCCGGGCAAGGCGTCTCGAACCGCGGGTGGCAGCGAAAGTAGATCTGCGCCGGGTCCACGGGCTCGCCCCGGCCAAGCCGGGCGATCAGCTCGGCCGGCCCGCAGCGGATGGCCTGGTTCTGCACATAGATCCGGTCGCCGGCATCCGTTTCCAGCACATAGCGGGCGTCCAGCTCAGACAGGCGGCCATTCACGATGCGCTGGAAGTCTGCGCCGCCGGGCAGCACCCGCGCCACCCACCCGTCGCCCCTGGCGGTGCCGCCGACGATGGGTACGACGCGCCGCAGCCCCTGCGAGGTCTCGCCCACCTCCTGCGGCGGACCCACCTGCACCGCAAGGTCGGCGAAGAACTTCAGCAGGGGTGTCGGCAGCGCTTCGGGCCCGCCCTCAGAACCAAAACCTGGGTAATCATTCATGCGATCAGCGTAACTACCGATGCCGGCGCTGTCTGTCCTCCTGGAGGATGACAGTCCCATGCCACTCGACGCCCGCCCCCCTCACCCGAAGGCCCCATGAGACATTGGCTGCCTCCCTCGGCCTGCGCCGATGCGCCGGCTGGCACTGCCAGCACTGCCGGGCTCGCTGTCGAGGACCTGGTCGAGCGGCTGGGGGACGTGGACTTCGCGGCCCGCATGCTTGACGCACTGGCGCCGCTATTGCCCGCTGCGTCGTGGTCCATGTACCGCACAGGCCAGCGCTGCCAGCCCGCGCTGTTCCTTTCTGCCAGCCGTGGCGTTCCCGACACCACACGGGACTGCTGGCAGGCCTATTTGTCAGGGCCCTGCCGCAGCGACGGCACCTGGGGTGCGGCGCAAGCTGCACCCCGGCCCCGGCTCTGCCATGTCACGGCCGGCGAGATCGCGGCTGACCACCGGACTCGGGTGTATGACGCCCATGGCGTAGCCGAGCGCGTCTCGGTGGCGCTGGACGACGCGCAGGACGGCTCCGTTCTGGCCCTCAACTTCTACCGCCATGCGCACCAGCCACCCTTTCACGACCGGCATCTCTGCGCCTTCGAATCGGTTGCGCCGCTTCTGCTGGCGCTGGCACGCAAGCACATCGCCCTGACCCGGCCGGCACCTCGGCCGGACCTCGGCGCGCTGACGGAGCGACTGCTGCGCTTGGAAGGGCGCCTGACCCCGCGCGAGGTCGATGTCTGCGCGCGCCTACTGCAGGGCATGACGCACGACGGCATCGCCAGCGACCTGGGTCTGGGCCTGCCCACGGTCAAGACCTACCGCAACCGCGCGTTCGCGCGACTGGGCATCCACTTCCGCAACGAGCTCTTCGCCAGGGTGCTGGGCGATGCCTGACGGGCCGCTGCGGCGGCCTGCGCCCGCGCCGCACGGCACAATCGCGGGCCAGTGACTGCAACCGGCCCTTCTGCCCCTCCCCTCGATGCCGACCCGTCGCCAGCCCACCGGCAGGCGGTGATCGCGGCATGGATCGCCGCCTTGCGGCGCCGCGCCGGCCCGGCCGAGCTGCAGGCTCTGCCCACCCCGACCGATGCCGAGGCCGCCCGCGTGATGGCGCTGATGCGGGGCGCCGAACCCACAGCATCCGGGCCGGCGACGTCTGCGCCACCGGACGGCGCCATCGCCGGGCATTTC
Source organism: Paracidovorax sp. (assembly GCF_057642795.1). NCBI lineage: Bacteria > Pseudomonadati > Pseudomonadota > Betaproteobacteria > Burkholderiales > Comamonadaceae > Paracidovorax > Paracidovorax sp. The sequence goes on along the minus strand of NZ_JBXYZY010000021.1, from coordinate 251,077 downwards.
CAGCCCACCCTCACTCTGATGACGCTTGGCCGGGGCGACGGGCTGCTCGGCCTGGAGCGCCAGGGCGCCATCGGCCCGCGCGGCGACAGCGTCACCGTGGCGCAGATCGACTGGACCTACCGGCACCCCGGTACCCACGGCACCACCGGCGCACCGGGCCCGGTGCTCTGGCAGACGCCCGCGCCCACCACCATCCTCAACAGCCGCCCCGCCGCACTGCAGGAAGTGCCCGGCGCGGGTGGAGGCGTGCTGCGCCTGCAGCGCGACCTGGCCGCCGAGGCGGACGCGATCGACCTGGTGCGGGAGCTGGGCCTGCTGCCCATCGACCTCCGCACGCTGCAATGGCGCAGCGCCGATGCGGGCGCCGGCCTGGGCCCGCTGTGGACGCTGGCGCAGGAGGCTGCATTCAGCGATTTCTGGGCCGACGCCGTGCCCCGCCTGCGGTCGCAGGGCTGGCGCGTGGTGGTCCGGCCCGGCTTCGCGCATGAAAGCGTGCCGGTGCAGCGCTGGAAGCTGGTGCTCTCCCCCGACACCGGCGAGGCCAACGCCAAGGAGGTGGACGGCCCGCTGGGCACCCGCCCGCGCCCCGTGCAGAAGCTGCGGCTGCCCGAGCGCGAAGGCGCCTGGCTGCTGAGCCTGGGCGTGGAGATCGACGGAGAAACCCTGGACCTGGCGCCCATGGTGGCCGACCTGCTGCGCCGCGAAGCACGCTGGCTGGATGCGCGCCGCATCGCGGCCATCGACGACACCGAGGTCATCACGCTGCGTGCACCGGGCGGGCGGCGCATCGAGGCGCCGGCCGAGCCCATCAAGGCCATCGTCGGCGCGCTGGTCGATCTGCTGGCCGATCCCGCCCGCCAGCAGCGGCGCGAGGGCGAACCACTGCGCCTCGGTGCCTGGGAGGCGCAGCGCCTGCAGGCCCTGCACGACGGGCTGGGACAGGGCGCGCACGACTGGCAGCTGCAAGGCGAGGCCGGCCTGGCCTGGCTCGCCCGGCGGCTGCAGGCCATCGGCACGCCGCAGCCTGTGGTGGCGCCCCTGGGCCTGCAGGTGGCGCTGCGCGCCTATCAATCAGAGGGCCTGGCGTGGCTGCAATACCTGCGCGCCCAGGGCCTGGGCGGCATCCTGGCCGACGAGATGGGCCTGGGCAAGACGGCGCAGGCCCTGGCCCATGTGCTGCTGGAAAAGGAAAGCGGCCGCCTCACCCGCCCGGCGCTGGTGGTGCTGCCCACCTCGCTGCTCTTCAACTGGCAGGCCGAAGCCGCCCGCATGGCGCCCGGCCTGCGCCTGCTGGCCCTGCAGGGGCCGGACCGGGCGAGCCGCTTCGCCCACATGGCCGGGCACGACCTGGTGCTGACCACCTACCCCCTGCTCTGGCGCGACGCGCCCGCCCTGGCCGCGCAGCCCTTCCACCTGTTGATCCTCGACGAGGCGCAGATGGTCAAGAACGCCGGCAGCCGCAGCGCCCGCGCCCTGCGCAGCCTGCAGGCCGCGCACCGGCTCTGCCTGACGGGCACGCCGCTGGAAAACCACCTGGGCGAGCTGTGGGCGCAATTCGACTTCCTCATGCCCGGCTTCCTGGGCGACGCGCGGCAGTTCGCCCAGCGCTGGCGCAAGCCCATCGAGGAGAACGGCGAGACCCTGCGCGCGCAGCTGCTGGCCCAGCGCGTGCGCCCCTTCATCCTGCGCCGCCGCAAGGCCGATGTGGCGGCCGAACTGCCGCCGCGCACCGACATCCTGCAGCGCGTGCAGCTGCAGGGCCGCCAGCGCACCCTGTACGAAGCCGTGCGCACCGCGGCCGACAAGCAGGTACGCCGCGCACTCGCCCGCCAGGGCTGGGCCGGCGCGCAGATCGCGGTGCTGGACGCGCTGCTCAAGCTGCGCCAGGCCTGCTGCGACCCGCGCCTGGTGCGAGGCGCGCAGGTCGCGCCCGATACCGAAAGCGCCAAGCTCGAATGGCTGGCTACCACCCTGCCCACGCTGTTGGAGCAAGGCCGGCGCGTGCTGGTGTTCTCGCAGTTCACCGCCATGCTGGCGCTGGTGGGCGACAGCCTGCAGGCGCTGGGCCTGCGCTTTCTGCGCCTGACCGGTGAGACTCCGCCCGCGCAGCGCGCCGAGGTGGTGCGACGCTTTCAGGAGCAGGACAGGGGCGAAGCGCACGGCAGCGCCCCCGTGCTGCTGGTCAGCCTCAAAGCCGGCGGCACCGGCCTGAACCTCACAGCCGCCGACACCGTGATCCACCTGGACCCGTGGTGGAACCCCGCCGCCCAAGAGCAGGCCACCGCCCGCGCCCACCGCATCGGTCAGGACCAGCCGGTCTTCGTCTACCGGCTGGTGGCCGAAGGCAGCATCGAAGAGCGCCTGCTGGAGCTGCAATCGCGCAAGCAGGCCCTGGCGGACGGCGTGCTGGGCCACGATGCCGCAGGCGCGGTCAAGTTCGATGAGGCCGATCTGCGGGCGCTGCTGGCGCCGCTGGCGTCCGCGCGCGACGCCGTGCCAAGCGCCGACAGCTTGGGGTGAGCCTTCAGGACTTTGTCGGAAAATCTCGCCATGTCTCCTGCCTCCGCCCCCACTCCCGACGCAGCACCGCCCCGCCCCGCCCGCTACTGGCTGATGAAGTCGGAACCCGAGGAATGCTCGATGGACGATGCGCTGGCGGCCCCTGATGCCACCGTCGCCTGGACGGGCGTGCGCAACTACCAGGCGCGCAACTTCATGCGCGACGAGATGCAGGTCGGCGATGGCGTGCTTTTCTACCATTCCAGCTGCCCCGAGCCGGGTATCGCAGGCATCGCCCGGGTGGCATCGGGCACCCGCGTGGATCCCACGCAATTCGACCCGGAATCAGCCTACTTCGATGCCAAATCGGCCCCCGCCCAGCCGCGCTGGCTGCTGCTGGACGTGCAGGCGCTGCGCAAGATCCCGCTCATCGCGCTGGCCGATCTGAGGGCGCAACCGGCCTTGGCCGAGATGCGCGTGCTGCAAAAGGGCAGCCGGCTCTCCATCACCCCGGTCGAGGCGGCCGAATGGGACTTCATCACCCGGCGGATGGCACAGCCGGCCTGACTGCGCCTGCGCCTGCGCGCCTCAACGCCGGATCAGCGGCAATCAGAGGCGTCTAGAAACGGAAATCCAGCGTCCTGGGCGCCTTGCCCACCTCGACGCTCTGGCGCTGCGTCTTGCCGGCCATCTCGGCTTCCACCGCGTACCGCCCGGCGGGCAGGTTCAAGAGGCAGATCGGCCCGCTGGCCGTGAAGCTGTGCGGCTCACCCGCGCCTTCGGGCTTCACGGTGACGCGCACGTCGGCCTCATAGGCGCCACCGGCCGCGGCGAACAGCAGCGAGAGAGGGTGTTCCTTCATCGCGGCCCGCATGGCGGTCGACTCATCCAGCCCGATGCCGCCACAGCTATAGCGCAGGCTCCCCTGCGTATGCGCCTGCGGCAGGCTGCCTTGGGCGGCCACGCCTGCGCTGAATGGGGCCGCGATCGTGGCCGCCAGGGCCATCGCGATGGTCGAAGAACGGAAGCGGCGATCGGTGTGCCGAAGGGCTGGATGCATGGAGAAACTCCTGAATGAATATCAGGGCGCCATGCTCTTACCGGAGAGGCTCCTCAGGTGTCAGCAGGCGTAAGCACAGGTTGTCGGCCTGGATGACAGTGTGCAGACGAGACCCACATGCTCCTTCTCCTTGCTTGTCACCAACTGCTGCAGCCACCCCCGGTGCAACCCGACGCCATGGAGATCGGCGCCGGCAAAGAGCGCTGATTCCGTTTCCGAGCTCCGTGCATCTGTTTCATGGAACAGGCCCGGGATCTTCGCCGAAGAGCGCAGGGCCTGGGTCTTTCAGGCGCAAGAGTGCCGTAACGGATCCGCCCGATACACCACCACCTTCAGCGCCCTGCCCTCATCCACATCCGCGAACACCGCCGGATTCGCCACGCGCTCCACGAAGCGGAGTTCGGGCGCCAGCTCCGCCATCTGATCCTGCAGGAAGCCGAGGCCCAGCTCGGGCGCGTTCAGGCACAGCAGCGCGTGTCCGCCCGGGGCCAACAGGTCGGGCAGGCGGCGCAACAGGCGGGCGTAGTCCTTGGTGGCGACGAAGCTGCCCTTCTGGTAGCTGGGCGGGTCGGCGATCACCAGGTCATAGGGGCCGCTGCGGGTGATCTTGCCCCAGGTGCTGAAGATGTCGTGGGCCAGAAAGCTGGCGCCTGCGGTCAGCCCGTTGAGCTGGTGGTTCTGCTGGCCGATGGCCATGGCGCCGCGGGCCATGTCCACGTTGACGACCTGCCGGGCGCCGCCTTGCAGCGCGGCGACCGAGAAGGCGCAGGTGTAGGCGAACAGGTTCAGCACCTTGGCGCCGCGCGGCTCCCGGGCCTTGCGTGCGGCGATGTGCTCGCGCACCCAGCGGCGGCCTTCGGCCATGTCCAGGAACAGGCCGTGGTTCTGGCCTTTATCGACATGCACGCGGTAGCGGGCGCCCTGTTCGGCGACGACGTGCGGCTCGGGCACGCTGCCAGCCATGAGGCGCGTCTCGCGCTGCCGCTCGTGCCGGCACTGGAAGACCCAGTTCAATGGTTCGCCGGGCGCGATCCGGGCCCAGCGGGCCTGCAGCGCGGTGCCGATGGCGGCCAGCGCCTCGTCCGCCAGGGGCTCGAAGCTGGTGAGCACGAAGACCGGCGGATACACGTCGAGCGCCAGATGCTCGCAGCCGGGAAAGCGACCGCCGCGTCCATGAAAGAGGCGCTGGGCGTCGTGGAAGAGGGGCATCGCGGCGATGGCGTCGAACAGGGCTTGCATGCCGGCATTGTGACAAAGTTCGAGAGCCCTTTGACCCCGCAGCGCTTGTTGCACCTTCATATGTAGCTATCCGAAAGATAGCACCCATTCCAAGAAGCCATGTCGATACCCCCGGGCGGTTCGAACTTTTGTCTCTGAGCCAAGACCACCGCGGTACCCGATCGGATCAGCAACGCGTTGGGCTGTCGTCTTTCGGATGCGCGTACCAGTTTCTGCGGACGGGGGCCGCCAGCCGTCCATGGATGATGGATCGCCTCCACGGTGCCCCACTGCGCTGGTATGGACACCCGCTTCATCGCACCTTGCGGCGGATCGCCGCAATGTCCCACGCTCACGAGCAAGCCGTGCCAGCAACGTCCAGCCCGGCAAGGAAAAAAGGCAGCCGAAGCTGCCTTGTCGGGAGAAAGCAGCGATGCGCAGCCGAAGCGGCATCGCCACTACGCTTACTTCTTCTGCGGCGGAACGTCCGTGCAGGAACCGTGGGCGATCTCCGCAGCCATGCCGATGCTCTCGCCCAGGGTGGGGTGCGGGTGGATGGTCTTGCCGATGTCCACTGCGTCGGCGCCCATTTCGATCGCCAGTGCGATCTCGCCGATCATGTCGCCGGCGTGGGTGCCCACGATGCCGCCGCCCACGATCTTGCCGTGGCCATGGGCCTCGGGCGAATCGTCGAACAGCAGCTTGGTGTAGCCCTCGTCGCGGCCGTTGGCGATGGCGCGGCCGGAGGCCGTCCAGGGGAACAGGCCCTTCTTGACCTTGATGCCCTGGGCCTTCGCCTGGTCTTCGGTCAGGCCCACCCATGCCACTTCGGGGTCGGTATAGGCCACGCTCGGAATCACGCGGGCGTTGAACGCGGCGGATGCCAGCGCCTTGTCGCCCGTGAGTTCGCCGGCGATGACTTCGGCCGCCACGTGCGCTTCATGCACCGCCTTGTGCGCCAGCATGGGCTGGCCCACGATGTCGCCGATGGCGAAGATGTGCGGCACGTTGGTGCGCATCTGGATGTCCACGTCGATGAAGCCGCGGTCGGTCACCGCCACGCCGGCCTTCTCGGCGCTGATCTTCTTGCCGTTGGGCGTGCGGCCCACGGCCTGCAGCACCAGGTCATAGACCTGCGGCTCGGGGGCGGTGCCGCCCTCTTCCGCGGAGGCGAAGGTGACCTTGATGCCCTCGGGCGTCGCTTCGGCGCCGACGGTCTTGGTCTTGAGCATGATGTTGTCGAAGCGGTGGGCGTTCATCTTCTGCCACACCTTGACCAGGTCGCGGTCGGCGCCCTGCATCAGGCCATCCATCATCTCGACCACGTCCAGGCGGGCGCCCAGCGTGGAATAGACGGTGCCCATTTCCAGCCCGATGATGCCGCCGCCCAAAATCAACATGCGCTTGGGTACTTCCTTGAGTTCCAGCGCGCCGGTCGAATCGACCACGCGCGGGTCGCGGGGCATGAAGGGCAGATGCACGGCCTGCGAGCCGGCGGCGATGATGGCGCGCTTGAAGGCCACGACCTTCTTGCTGCCCGTCTTTTCCTGGCCCTTGGCGCCGGTGGTTTCCTCCACTTCGAGGTGGTTGGCACCCACGAACTGGCCCACGCCGCGCACGGTGGTCACCTTGCGCATCTTGGCCATGGCGGCCAGGCCGCCGGTCAGCTTGCCGATGACCTTTTCCTTGTGGCCGCGCAGCGTGTCCACGTTGACCTGGGGCGTGCCGAAGTCGATGCCGGCCGCCTTGAGGTGGCTGGCTTCGTCGATCACGGCCGCCACGTGCAGCAGCGCCTTGGAGGGGATGCAGCCCACGTTCAGGCAGACGCCGCCCAGGGTCGAGTAGCGCTCGACGATGACGACCTTCAGGCCCAGGTCGGCCGCGCGGAAGGCGGCACTGTAGCCGCCGGGGCCGCCGCCGAGCACGAGCACGTCGCACTCGATGTCGGCGTTGCCGCCGAAGCTCGCCGCTTCTATTTTGGGAGCAGCAGGCGCTTGCACTGCGGTCGCTGCAGCGGGTTTCGCCTCGGAAGCCGCCGGCGCTGGTGCCGCGGCGGGTGCGGCCGCGGCGCCGGCATCGGCCGCTTCCAGCGTCAGCACGACGGAGCCTTCGGCGATCTTGTCGCCCAGCTTGACCTTCACCTCCTTGACGACGCCGGCGTGGCTCGACGGGATTTCCATCGATGCCTTGTCGGACTCGACGGTGATGAGGCTCTGTTCCACCTTGATGGTGTCGCCGGCTTTCACCAGCACTTCGATCACGCCCACTTCGGCGAAGTCGCCGATGTCGGGTACCTTGATGTCGATCACTGCCATGTCAGCGTTCCTTTCACAGCACGATGCGGCGGTAGTCCGCCAGCAACTGGCCCAGATAGGCGTTGAAGCGCGCAGCAGAAGCACCGTCGATCACGCGGTGGTCGTACGACAGCGACAGCGGCAGCATCAGGCGCGGCACGAACTGACTGCCGTCCCAGACCGGTTTCGTCTGGCCCTTGGAGAGGCCGAGGATGGCCACTTCGGGTGCGTTGACGATGGGAGTGAAGTGCGTGCCGCCGATGCCGCCCAGGGACGAGATCGACATGCAGCCGCCCTGCATGTCGGCCGCGCCGAGCTTGCCGTCGCGGGCCTTCTTGGCGAGCTCGCCCATTTCCTGGCTGATCTGCATGATGCCCTTCTTGTCGGCATCTTTGAGCACCGGCACCACGAGGCCGTTGGGCGTGTCCGCCGCGAAGCCGATGTGGAAGTACTGCTTGTAGACGAGCGTGTCGCCGTCCAGGCTGGTGTTGAACTCGGGGAACTTCTTCAGGGCCGCGACCAGGGCCTTGATGACGAAGGCCAGCATGGTCACCTTGACGCCGGACTTCTCGTTCTCCTTGTTGGTGGAGACACGGAAGGCTTCGAGTTCGGTGATGTCGGCCTCGTCGTTGTTGGTGACGTGGGGAATCATCACCCAGTTGCGGTGCAGGTTCGCGCCGCTGATCTTCTTGATCCGCGACAGGTCCTTGCGTTCCACGGCGCCGAACTTGGCGAAGTCCACCTTGGGCCAGGGCAGCAGGTCCAGACCCGCACCGGAACCGCCGCTGGCAGCGGGCGCCTTGGCGGCCTGGGCCTTGGTCTGCAGGCCGCCGGACATCACCTGCTTGGTGAAGGCCTGAACGTCCGCTTCGGTGATGCGGCCCTTGGGGCCGGAGCCCTTCACTTCTTCCAGCGGCACGCCGAGTTCGCGGGCGAACTTGCGCACCGAGGGCGATGCGTGCGGCAGGCCGATGGGCGCAGCGCCCGGGGCGTGCGGCGCGGGCGCCGCAGCAGCCGATGCGGCAGGCGCAGCAGCGGCGGCAGCCGGTGCCGGCGCAGCGGCCTGGGCCGCAGGCGCGGGGGCAGCAGCCGCCGGAGCGGATGCAGGGGCCGGTGCAGCGGCAGTGGCAGCTGCAGCGGGCGCGGAGCCTTCCAGCACGGCCACGAAATCGCCCACGTTGACCGTATCGCCCACCTTGATCTTCAGTTCCTTGACCACGCCGGCGGCGGGCGAAGGAATCTCCATCGAGGCCTTGTCGGACTCGACGGTGAAGAGCGACTGCTCTTCCTTGACCGTGTCGCCCACCTTCACCAGCAGCTCGATGACGGCCACGTCCTTGAAGTCGCCGATGTCGGGCACGCGCACTTCGATCGGGCCCGCTGCGGCGGCGGGCGCCGGGGCAGGCGCCGCCGCGGCTGGCGCGCGAGCGGGTGCCCCGGCGGGGCTCGCAGCAGGCGCTGCGGCTGCGGGCGCTGCAGCGGGGGCGGAAGCGCCGGCATCGGCAGCTTCCAGCACCACGATGACGGAGCCTTGCTTGACCTTGTCGCCCAGCGCGACCTTGAGTTCCTTGATGGTGCCGGCGTGGCTCGACGGGATCTCCATCGAGGCCTTGTCGGACTCCACCGTGATCAGCGATTGCTCGGCCTTGACCGTGTCGCCGGGCTTGACCAGCAGTTCGATCACGCCCACTTCGTCGAAGTCCCCGATGTCCGGGACCTTGATATCTACCAGTGCCATATGCGTCTCCGGTGCGGCTTATGCGTACAGGGGGTTGATCTTGTCGGTGTTGATGCCGTACTTCTGAATGGCTTCCGCCACCTTGGATGCGGGCACGACGCCGTCTTCCGCCAGGCCCTTGAGGGCCGCCACGACGATGTAGTGGCGGTTGATCTCGAAGTGCTCGCGCAGCTTGCTGCGGAAGTCGCTGCGGCCGAAGCCGTCGGTGCCCAGCACCTTGTAGGTGCGGCCCTTGGGGACGAACGGGCGGATCTGCTCGGCGTAGGCCTTCATGTAGTCGGTGGAGGCCACGACCGGGCCGGCCGTCTTAGACAGCTGCTCTTCGACATACGACACGCGCGCCGTCTCGGTCGGGTGCAGCAGGTTCCAGCGTTCGGCTTCCTGGCCGTCGCGGGTCAGCTCGTTGAAGCTCGGGCAGCTCCACACGGAAGCGGCCACGCCCCAGTCCTTTTCCAGCAGTTCCTGGGCGAAGAACGATTCGCGCAGGATGGTGCCGCTGCCCAGCAGCTGCACGGCGGGCGCGCCCTGCGGCAGCGCGGGAGCCTGCTTGCAGAGATACATGCCCTTGATGATCTGCGCCTCGGTGCCGGGCTGCAGGCCGGGCATGGCGTAGTTCTCGTTGAGCAGCGTCAGGTAGTAGAAGACGTTTTCCTGGCGCTCGACCATGCGCTTCAGGCCCTCATGCATGATCACCGCCACTTCGTGCGCGAAGGTCGGGTCGTAGCTCACGCAGTTCGGGATGGTGTTGGCCAGGATGTGGCTGTGGCCGTCTTCGTGCTGCAGGCCTTCGCCGTTCAGCGTGGTGCGGCCCGAGGTGCCGCCCAGCAGGAAGCCGCGCGCCTGCATGTCGCCCGCAGCCCAGGCCAGGTCGCCGATGCGCTGGAAGCCGAACATCGAGTAGTACACGTAGAACGGCACCATGATGCGGTTGTTCGTCGAGTACGACGTGGCGGCGGCGATCCAGCTGCTCATGCCGCCGGCTTCGTTGATGCCTTCCTGCAGGATCTGGCCGGCCTTGTCTTCCTTGTAGTACATGACCTGGTCCTTGTCGACCGGGGTGTACTGCTGACCGTGCGGGTTGTAGATGCCGATCTGGCGGAACAGGCCCTCCATGCCGAAGGTACGGGCCTCGTCCACCAGGATGGGCACCACGCGCGGGCCCAGGGCCTGGTCGCGCAGCAGCTGCGTGAGAAAGCGCACGTAGGCTTGCGTGGTCGAGATCTCGCGGCCTTCGGGCGTGGGGTCGAGCACGGCCTTGAAGGTTTCGAGGGCGGGCACGGTGAAGCTCTCGTCGGCCTTGGTGCGGCGGTGCGGCAGGTAGCCGCCCAGGGCCTTGCGGCGCTCGTGCAGGTACTTCATTTCCGGCGTGTCGTCGGCCGGCTTGTAGAACGGCAGATCGGCGATCTGGCTGTCCGGAATTGGAATATTGAAGCGGTCGCGGAAGGCCTTGATGTCCTCGTCGCCGAGCTTCTTGGTCTGGTGGACGGTGTTCTTGCCTTCACCGATCTTGCCCATGCCGAAGCCCTTGACGGTCTTGACCAGCAGCACGGTGGGCTGGCCCTTGTGCGCGTTGGCCGCGGAGAAGGCCGCATAGACCTTCTGTGCGTCGTGGCCGCCGCGGCGCAGGTTCCAGATCTCGTCGTCGCTCATGTGCTCGACCATCTTCAGCGTGCGGGGATCGCGGCCGAAGAAGTTCTTGCGCACGTAGGCGCCATCGTTGGCCTTGAACGACTGGTAGTCACCGTCGTTGCACTCCATCATGATCTTGCGCAGCGCGCCGTCCTTGTCGCGCGCCAGCAGGTCGTCCCAGCCCTTGCCCCACAGCAGCTTGATGACGTTCCAGCCGGAGCCGCGGAATTCGCCTTCCAGCTCCTGGATGATCTTGCCGTTGCCACGCACCGGACCGTCCAGGCGCTGCAGGTTGCAGTTGATGACGAAAATCAGGTTGTCGAGGTTCTCGCGCGCGGCCAGGCCGATGGCGCCCAGCGATTCGACCTCGTCCATTTCACCGTCGCCGCAGAACACCCAGACCTTGCGGTTCTCGGTGTTGGCGATGCCACGGGCGTGCAGGTACTTCAGGAAGCGCGCCTGGTAGATCGCCATCAGCGGGCCCAGACCCATCGAGACCGTGGGGAACTGCCAGAACTCGGGCATCAGCTTGGGATGCGGATAGCTGGAAAGGCCCTTGCCATCCACTTCCTGGCGGAAGTTCAGCAGTTGTTCTTCGGAGAGGCGGCCTTCCAGGTAGGCGCGAGCGTAGATGCCGGGCGAAACGTGGCCCTGGATGTACAGCAGATCGCCGCCGTGGTTTTCGCTCTCGGCGTGCCAGAAGTGGTTGAAGCCCGCGCCGAACATGTTGGCCAGCGAGGCGAAGGAGCCGATGTGGCCGCCCAGGTCGCCGCCCTCGGGCGGATGGTGGCGGTTGGCCTTGACCACCATGGCCATGGCGTTCCAGCGCATGTAGGCGCGCAGGCGGCCTTCGATTTCCAGATTGCCGGGGCAACGCGCCTCCTGGCTGGACTCGATGGTGTTCACATAGCCCGTGTTCGCGGAGAACGGCATGTCGATGCTGCTCTGACGGGCGTGTTCGAGCATCTGCTCGATCAGGAAATGCGCCCGCTCGGCACCTTCTTTGTCAATGACGGCCGACAGGGCATCCAGCCACTCACGAGTCTCTTGCTGATCGATGTCGGTGGGGGTCGAAGCGACACCAGCACCCTGCTGCGCGGTCTGATCTGACATGCCTTGTCTCCTTTAGATAACGGCTACGGTAAACGATCGGCGCGGAGTTTCTCATAAATTAATGCGATTTCAAATCGTGCTTTTCATTTTCATATTGCAAAATAATGCTGCATCTGCACATATTTTCTTCAGGTGAAAAACAGACCTGCTGCATACCCACCCAAGGCAGGCGCCCTACACTCGCCCACCATGGATTCACCCGCCTCTGCTGACGCGCCCGGCACCCCCGTTACAGCGATCCACATGCCCGTCCGCTACTGGAGGGGGTGGTGGCGCAGCCTGTCGCCCACCCGCCAGGACCGACTCGCAGCCGTGGCCCCGCTGGCGGCTGTGATGATGTTCCTTGCAGCCATCGTGGCGGCCTTCTGGTACTTGCGCATGGAGGAAGTCGAGCGCGAGAAAGAAGCCCTTCGCCGCGACGTGGAATATTCCCAGCAGCGCGTGCGCCTGCGCTTGCTGGAGCGTCAGGAACAGATCATGCGCATTGCGCGCGACATCTCCAACCACGACCTGGAGCGAGCCGACTTCAACAGCCGTGCGGAGGCCCTCATCAGTCAATACCCCGAGCTGCAGGTGATCACGTGGGTGGACGAGCGCCGCCGCATCCGCGCCAGCCAGTCAGCCCCCACGGTGCCTACGGCTCAGTTGCGCGTGGCAGGCGAAGAACTGAAGACCGGCGACGCGGCCGACACCTTCAGCCTGGCCCGCGACCTGCAGCAGCCCGTCTATTCGCAGCCCACCACCACGCCGGGAGACAGCGCGCCCCTGCTGCAGCTGCAGGTACCCCTCGCGGCCCAAGGCCGCTTCAGTGGCGTGGTGCTGGCCGAATACTCCATCGACAGCCTCTTGCGCTACGGCATGCCCACCGAGGTGCTGGCGCGATACGCCGTCACCCTGCTCGACAGCAACGGCCAAGTGCTGGCGGGCACGCCGCTCACGCCGCGCAACGCCGGCCTGCTGCCCTGGCCTGCTCCGGCCAATGAGTACGAAGTGCCGGTATCCCCCGTAGGCAATGGCCTGTTGTTGCGGGCTCAGGCCTATCGCACGTCCCTCGGCCTGGTGGGCAGCGGCCTCTTCTGGATGGTGGGAACGTTGAGCGCCACGACGGCCTGGCTGCTCATCGCCACATGGCGCCATACCCGCCGCCGCATGCAGGCACAGCAGGCCCTGGTGGCCGAAACCAACTTCCGCCGCGCGATGGAGAACTCCATCCTCACCGGCATGCGGGCGCTCGACATGCACGGCCGCATTACCTATGTGAACGCCGCTTTCTGCCAGATGACGGGCTGGAGCGAGGCCGAACTGGTCGGGCAGATGCCGCCCTACTCCTACTGGCCCGAATCAGACCACGAGAACCTGCACGCCAAGCTGCGCGACGAGATGTCGGGCAAGCATTTCGCGGGCGGCTTCCAGGTGCGCGTCAAGCGCCGCAGTGGCACGCTGTTCGACGCCCGTCTCTATGTCTCCCCGCTGGTCGATGCCCATGGGGTGCAAACCGGATGGATGACGTCGATGACCGACATCACCGAGCCCAATCGCGTGCGCGAGCAACTCTCGGCCTCGCACGAGCGCTTCACCATCGTGCTGGAGTCGCTGGATGCGTCGGTGTCGGTCGCCCCGCTGGGCAGCGAAGAGCTGCTCTTCGCCAACAAGCTCTACCGTCAGTGGTTCGGCTCGCAGACAGCGGGTCACCTGCAACTGGTGGCGCAGGCCGGCGTACCGCCAAACCGCGATGCCTACCAGGCGACCGGCCTGGACGACGAGGACGGGCTGATGGGTCTGCCCACCGACCCGCTGACCAGCGCCCGATCCGAGAACGCAGAAATCTTTCTGCCCGACCTCGGCAAGTGGCTGGAGGTGCGCTCGCGATACCTGAACTGGGTGGACGGACGGCTGGCTCAGATGGTGATCGCCACCGACATCACGCCCCGCCGCCTGGCCGAAGAGCAGGCCGCTCGCCAGGCCGAACGCGCCCAGTCGGTCAGCCGGCTTATCACCATGGGAGAGATGGCCTCCAGCGTGGCCCATGAGCTCAACCAGCCACTCACAGCCATCAACAACTACTGCAGCGGCATGGTCTCGCGCATTCAGAGCGGCCAGATCACCGAGGAATCGCTGCTTTCTGCGCTGCAGAAAACCTCGCATCAAGCCCAGCGGGCCGGCCAGATCATTCAGCGCATCCGTGCATTCGTGAAACGCAGCGAGCCCAACCGCACCCTCTCCGAGGTGCCAGCCATGGTGAGCGAAGCCGTCGAACTGGCCGACATCGAACTGCGGCGCCACAATGTGCGGCTGTCGCACTACGTGGCCGCGCGGCTGCCCAAGGTCATGGCGGACGCCATCCTCATCGAGCAGGTGCTCATCAACCTGATGAAGAATGGCGCCGAATCCATCGCCAACGCCCAACGCCCGCCCGCCCGCCGCAGCGTGGAACTGCGCGTGCTCCCGCGTAACGTCGAAGGGCGCGAGGTGATCGAGTTCTCGGTACAGGACACGGGCCGGGGCCTCGCGCCCGAGGTGCTGGAACATCTGTTTGAAGCGTTCTACTCCACCAAGCAGGAAGGGATGGGCATCGGGCTCAACCTCTGCCGCAGCATCGTGGAATCGCATCATGGCCGTATGCAGGCCGAGAACATCTACAATGGATCGGAGGTGACCGGATGCCGGTTCTCCTTCTGGCTACCGCTGGCCCAGCCTGCGGATGGCACTACGAATTCAATAGCAAACACGCCCAACCCAAGGACCGTTGCATGAGCTTGATTCCGAAAAAAGGCACCGTCTATGTCGTCGATGACGACGAAGCCGTCCGCGATTCCCTGCAATGGCTGCTGGAGGGCAAGGACTATCGGGTACGCTGCTTTGATTCGGCCGAGTCGTTCCTCTCGCGCTATGACCCTCGCGAGGTGGCCTGCCTGATCGTGGACATCCGCATGGGCGGCATGACCGGCCTCGAGCTGCAGGACCGCCTGATCGAGCGCAAGTCGCCGCTACCCATCGTCTTCATCACCGGCCACGGCGACGTACCCATGGCCGTGAACACCATGAAAAAGGGCGCGCTGGACTTCATCCAGAAGCCCTTCAACGAAGAAGAATTGGTCGGCTTGGTCGAACGCATGCTCGACCATGCCCGCGAAGCCTTCGCCGGCTACCAGCAGGCCGCCAGCCGCGACGCCTTGCTCTCCAAGCTCACCAGCCGCGAAGTGCAGGTGCTCGAACGCATCGTTGCCGGGCGCCTGAACAAGCAGATCGCCGACGACCTGGGCATCAGCATCAAGACGGTGGAGGCGCACCGCGCCAACATCATGGAAAAGCTGGGCGCCAACACCGTGGCCGACCTGCTCAAGATCGCACTGGGCCCGACGGCCGCCAAGGTCTGATCGCCCCGGTTGAAACCACTCACTTTTTGATAGCTGCCTGCGCACGCTGCATCAGCGCCAGGCGGCTTTTTTACTTACTGCCAACCCTTTTTCGACCATGACCGCTCAACTGATCGACGGCAACGCCCTCTCCCGCCAACTGCGCACCGAAGTCTCCCAACGCGCCGCCGCCCTCAAGGCCCGCGGCGTCACGCCGGGCCTGGCGGTGGTGCTGGTGGGCGACAACCCGGCCAGCCAGGTCTATGTGCGCAACAAGGTCAAGGCCTGCGAAGACAGCGGCCTGCATTCGGTGCTGGAGAAGTACGAAGCCTCCATGACCGAGGCCGAGCTGCTGGCACGCGTCGAAGCGCTGAACAACGACCCCGCCATCCACGGCATCCTGGTGCAGCTGCCGCTGCCCGCGCATATCGACGCGCAGAAGGTGATCGAGGCCATCTCGCCCGCCAAGGACGTCGATGGCTTCCACATCGCCAGCGCCGGTGCGCTCATGACCGGCATGCCCGGCTTCTGGCCCTGCACACCCTACGGCTGCATGAAGATGCTGGAATCCATCGGCTACGACCTGCGCGGCAAGCATGCCGTGGTCATCGGCCGCAGCAACATCGTGGGCAAGCCCATGGCGCTGATGCTCCTGCGCCAGAACGCCACCGTCACCATCTGCCACAGCGCCACGCGCGACCTGAAGGCGCAGACGCTGCAGGCCGACGTGATCGTCGCCGCCGTGGGCAAGCGCAACGTGCTCACCGCCGACATGGTCAAGCCCGGCGCCGTGGTGATCGACGTGGGCATGAACCGCAACGACGAGGGCAAGCTCTGCGGCGACGTGGACTTCGAGGGCGTCAAACAGGTCGCCGGCTGGATCACGCCCGTGCCCGGCGGCGTGGGCCCCATGACCATCACCATGCTGCTGGTCAACACCATGGAAGCTGCCGAGCGCGCCGCCCGCGGCGCCTGAGCGGCGTGAGCGCCCAGCCGGCCGGGCCCTTGCCCGGCCGATCGCCGCGATTGCCAGGTTCTATCGCCACGTCATTGAAACCCAGCGGCACGGCCGCACAATGCTTCGCATGAGCAATCCTCTCCTCGACTTCTCCGACCTCCCCCTCTTCGACCGCATCGCTCCCGCCGATGTCGCACCGGCCATCGACGTGCTGCTGCAGCGCGCCGAAGCGGCGCTGGAAACGGTCACCGCACCGGACTTCCCCGCCAACTGGAAGGAAATCTCCCGCGTGCTGGACGTCGCCACCGAGGAACTGGGCCGTGCCTGGGGTGCCGTCAGCCACCTCAACAGCGTGGCCGACACGCCCGAGTTGCGCGCTGCCTACAACGAGGCACTGCCCCGCGTCACAGAGTTCTGGACCCGCCTGGGCGCCGATGAGCGGCTCTACGCCAAGTACAAGGCCATCGACCCCGCCACGCTCAACCCCGAGCAGCGCCGTGCGTGGGACAACGCCATGCGCAACTTCGTGCTCTCGGGCGCGGAACTGCAAGGCGCGGCCAAGGAACGCTTCGCGCAGATCCAGGAGCGCCAGGCCGAGCTGAGCCAGAAGTTCAGTGAAAACGCCCTTGATGCGACCGATGCGTTCGCCTATTACGCTGGCGCCGATGAACTCGACGGCGTGCCCGCCGACGTGCAGCACGCTGCGCGCGCCGCGGCGCAGGCAGAGGGCAAAGACGGCTACAAGCTCACACTCAAGATGCCCTGCTACCTGCCGGTGATGCAGTTCGCCCACAGCAGCGCTCTGCGCGAAACGCTCTACCGCGCCTACGTCACCCGCGCGTCCGACCAGGCCAGCGCAGATGCCGCACGCTTCGACAACAGTGCGCTGATCCGCGAGATCCTCGCGTTGCGCAAGGAAGAGGCGCAGCTGCTGGGCTACAGCAGCTTCGGCGAGGTCTCCGTCGTGCCCAAGATGGCCGAATCGCCCACTCAGGTCGTCAGTTTCCTGCGTGACCTGGCGCAACGCGCCCGACCGTTCGCGGAGCAGGACGTGGCCGATTTGCGTACCTTCGCTGCCGAGCACCTGGGCCTCACGGCGCCCCAGTCCTGGGACTGGCCCTACATCTCCGAAAAGCTCAAGGAGGCGCGCTATGCCTTCAGCGAGCAGGAGGTCAAGGAATACTTCACGGCGCCCAAGGTGCTCGCCGGCCTCTTCAAGATCATCGAAACCCTCTTCGACGTGGCCATCCGCCGTGACCAGGCCCCGGTATGGAACCCTGCCGTCGCGTTTTACCGTATCGAGCGCGGCGGCGAGCTGGTGGGCCAGTTCTATCTGGACCAGCCTGCCCGCGTGGGCAAGCGCGGCGGCGCCTGGATGGACGACGTGCGCGCCCGCTGGCTGCGCCCCGACACCGGCAAGCTGCAGACGCCGGTCGCCCATCTGGTCTGCAACTTCGCCGAAGGCGTGGGTGGCAAGCCGCCGCTGCTCACGCATGACGACGTGATCACGCTCTTCCACGAATTCGGCCACGGCCTGCACCACATGCTGACCCGCGTGAACGAACGCGACGTGTCCGGCATCAGCGGCGTCGAATGGGATGCCGTGGAGCTGCCCAGCCAGTTCATGGAGAACTTCTGCTGGGAATGGGACGTGCTCAAGCACATGACCGCCCACGTCGAGACCGGCGAGCCGCTGCCCCGCGCGCTGTTTGACAAGATGATCGCCGCGAAGAACTTCCAGAGCGGCATGGCCACGCTGCGGCAGATCGAGTTCGCCCTGTTCGACATGCTGCTGCATACCGAGCACGATCCCTCCCAGGATTTCATGCCCCTGCTCGACCAAGTGCGCGCCGAAGTGGCCGTGCTGCAGCCGCCGGCCTTCAGCCGCACGGCGCACACCTTCAGCCACATCTTTGCGGGCGGCTACGCTGCGGGCTACTACAGCTACAAGTGGGCCGAGGTGCTGAGCGCGGACGCCTATGCGGCCTTCGAGGAAGCCACCGGCCCCGACGGCCTGCCCGACCCCGCCGTGGGCCGCCGCTACCGCGAAGCCATCCTGGAAGCCGGCGGCAGCCGGCCCGCCATGGAGTCCTTCAAGGCCTTCCGCGGCCGCGAGCCCAGCCTGGATGCGCTGCTGCGCCACCAGGGCATGACGGCCCACGCCGAGACCGCGTGAGCGAATCTGCAGTCTGCCCGCCCTCAACCTCGGACACCCCTGCATGAAGATCGCCGCTCCATCCAACGCCCTGCTGTCGCTGATGCTGCTGCTGAGCGGCATGGGCAGCGCTGTGTACGCACAGCAGGTCTATCGGTCGGTGGGGCCCGACGGGCGGATCACCTTTTCCGACCGGCCTCCGATGGAGGCGAAATCACAAGCCACCGCCGAAACCACCGGTGGGCAGACCTCATCCCCTGCCAACGACAACCTGCCGTACGCATTGCGGCAGGTGGCTTCGCGCTTTCCCGTCACCCTCTACACGAGCGCCGACTGTGTCCCCTGCGCCAGCGCGCGGAGCCTGTTGACCGGCCGGGGGGTGCCGTTTTCAGAGCGCACAGTCACATCGAACGATGACATCGAGGCGCTGAAACGGATGAGTGGCGCCACCAGCCTGCCTTTCGGCACCATCGGGGCGCAGCAACTGTCGGGCTTCGCCCAGTCGGAGTGGACGCAGTATCTGGATGCGGCCGGTTACCCCAAGCAGTCGCAACTCCCGGCAAACTACCGCAGGCCGCCGGCGCAGCCGCTGGTTCCGGCCCCGGCACCGGCGAAGCCGGCCGTGCCCGCGGAGGCCGCGACTCGTGACCGCAGCGCGGCGCCGCGGCCCGCGCCTGCGGCCCCTACGTCCAATCCGGCGGGCATCAGCTTCTGATCGGTGCCAGGACGGGAGCTCCCCGCACCCGGCGAGCTGTCGTGCTGAAAAAAGCCTGCCGCCCTCGTCCGGTCAGTAGGTCAGCGTCTCGACGCCTTGCGCCGTGCCCAGCAGGCATACATGGGCGCGCTGATGCGCGAACACGCCTACCGTGACCACGCCAGGCCACTGGTTCACAGCCGTTTCGAACGCCAGCGGATCGCGGATCACGAGGCCCCGAACGTCCAGGATGTGCTGACCGTTATCCGTCACCAGCGGGCTGCCGTTCTTCAGCCGCACGGTGGCTTCGCCGCCCATCGCTGCGAATCGTCGCTGGATCTGCGAGGCGGCCATGGGAATGACCTCGACAGGCAGTGGAAAGCCTCCCAGCGCCTCGACGCGCTTGGACGCATCCGCGATGCAGACGAAGCGCTTGGCCAGCGCCGCGACGATCTTCTCCCGCGTCAGCGCGGCGCCGCCGCCTTTGACCATGTAGCCGCTGCCGTCGATCTCGTCGGCGCCGTCGATATAGACCGAGAGGGAGTCCACTTCGTTGGCATCGAACACGGGGATGCCCAGCTGCTGCAGGCGCTCGGTGCTGGCTGTGGAACTGGAGACCGCGCCCTTGATGCGGTCCTTCACGGATGCGAGCGCATCGATGAACTTGTTGACAGTGGACCCCGTGCCCACGCCGACGATTTCGCCGGGCACCACATACTGGAGAGCCGCTTGGCCGACCAGCGTCTTGAGTTCGTCTTGAGTGAGGGATGCAGGTGTCGTCATGGGAGAGAATCGGGAGTGAATCCCGAATTATCTCCATGTCGCTCATCCCCTACTCCATCGCCCGCCCCTTTCTTTTCCGCCTGGACGCCGAGGCCGCGCACGACCTGACGATGGACTGGCTGGCCCGCGCCCAGCGAACGCCCCTGCAGCACGCCTGGGCGCAGCCTGCGGTGGACGATCCGGTACAACTGGCGGGCCTGACTTTCCCGAACCGCGTGGGCATGGCCGCAGGACTGGACAAAAACGCGCGCTGCATCGACGCCCTCTGCGCCATGGGTTTCGGCTTCGTCGAGGTGGGTACCGTGACGCCACGCCCCCAGCCCGGCAACCCCAAGCCCCGCATGTTCCGGCTGCCACAGGCGCGCGGCCTCATCAACCGCTTGGGGTTCAACAACCAGGGGCTCGATGCTTTCCTGCACAACGTGCAGCAGGCACGTTTCCGTGAACAGCGCCGGGCCCATCCCATGCTGCTCGGGCTCAATATTGGAAAGAACGCCAGTACGCCCATTGAGCAGGCGACGAGCGACTACCTCACGTGCCTGGATGGCGTTTATGCCCATGCCGATTACGTGACAGTGAACATCAGTTCACCCAACACGCAGAATCTGCGCGCGTTGCAGAGCGACGAAGCGCTGGATGCCCTTCTGGGCGCCATCGCCGAGCGCCGCGAAGCCCTGGCGCAGCGACATCTGCGAGGAGACGGCACATCGCGTCGCGTGCCGATCTTCGTCAAGATCGCGCCGGACCTGGATGAGAACCAGGTCGAAGTGATCGCGGCGACGCTGCGGCGCCATGGCATGGACGGCGTGATCGCCACCAACACCACCATCGCCCGGGACGCAGTTCAGGGCCTGCCCCACGGCACTGAAACCGGCGGCCTGAGTGGCGCCCCCGTGCTCGCAGCCAGCAACCGAATCATCACGCAGCTGCGTGCAGCCCTCGGGCCTGCCTTTCCCATCGTCGGAGTGGGCGGCATCCTAAGCGCAGACGACGCCGTGAGCAAGATCCAAGCGGGCGCCGACGTCGTGCAGATCTACACTGGGCTCATCTACGAAGGGCCCGCACTGGTCACCCACTGCGCCGAGGCCATCCGAGCTCTGCCGCACAGCCGCGCGTGAAGGCGGTCCTGCACGGCCGGCTCAGGTGCCTGCCGCCCTGATGGCAGATCCAACAACAAAGGGCCGCTTCCAGCGGCCCTTTGTGTTTCATCGGGGAGAAGTGACCAGCTTGCGGTGACCACCCATGCCCGTGCAGATATGACAGCCTAGCGGCGCAGCCTGCTGATCAACGGCATGGCAATACCGGCCCAGCGCACCAGCCGCGATGGCCCTGCAACGATCGCCGCAGCAGCCGCCACCGCCACCGCGACCGGGTGAAGCCGGGCGAACGCGATGAGCTTGACGCTCAAGGGCGCTTCGGGGTCGATGGATTGCTGTTCCTCCCGCAAGGCCAGCGCCTGCCGCTGAGCGAGCCGACGAGCGTGAAGTCGCTCGCGTTGCCGCTCAATGCGTTCCAGCACCTCGCGCTGCTCCACGCTAGGCTCGGGGATGAACACTTGGTTCTCAGAGGGGGCCATACTCACAACCGCTCCTTGATCAGTCGCCAGTCCGTGGCGATCTCGCGGCGCGTCAAAGCAAACGCATTGCCGGCTTTACGCGTCACAGAAATCAACCAGGCCAATACTGCAGCCCAAATCACGATCCAGCCAGCGGCCAGCAGCCAAGCCGACAGGATGCGGTGAGGCGTATCCCAGAACTGAACCAGAACGGCGATGGACAGCATGGTCAACGCCACCACGGTGATGCCGCCCAATGCCACAGTAAACACCAGCATCATCGCCAGCCGGCGCTTCTGGTCGGCCCATTCGAGGCGAGCCAAATCCAGCCGATCTTCAGCGGCAATGGCGGCCTCCATGACATTGGCGCGCCAGCGCGCGATCCAGCCTTCCATTCCAAGAAGGGCAATCCAGTTCATGCGCGGCGCTCCTGCATCAGCGTTTCCATCGAGTCAGATGGGGTGCCCGGCTTGGGCAATCAACGACGAGCCAGGAGGAAGCCCACCAGGGCGCCGACCGCGAGGGCAGCGCTGGCCACGCGCCAGGGTTCGTCGTGAGCGTAGCGGTCAGCAGCGCGAGCGGCTTCCTTGGCTTGGTACGTGGCGTCCTGCGCGACGCGCACAGCGGAGTCACGCACGGAGTGGATGCCATCGTCCAAGCGCTGACGGAGTTGCTTGATTTCGGGAACGCCATCGAGGTCCTTGCTGGACAGCAGACCCTTCAGATCCGTGACCAGCTTGTCCAGTTCACGTTGGGCGGTAGAGACGGTTTCGGAGGCAGAAGACATGGACAAAACCCTTTCTTGTATTAGGTTGCAAAGGTAATCCGCGGGCTGCCAAGGAGGTGTAGGCGGATGACCTATCTTAGCCAAGCCAGGAGCGAGCACGCTCCTCACAGCCCTTCGCCAGCCCAGGCATTCCAATAACTTTGCACCGGATCAGTCAGGTGCAAGAACCGCCTTGCTAGCGACCCACTCGCCGATGGCCAATGCGCTGGTCAGGCCGGGCGACTCAATGCCAAACAGGTTCACCAGGCCCGCGACTCCGTGGTTGGCGGGGCCTTGGATCATGAAGTCAGCGGGGGGTTCGCCGGGGCCGTGGATCTTCGGCCGTATGCCGGCATACCCCGGCAACAAGGCTCCGTCGGGCAGTTGCGGCCAGTACCGGCGCACTTCCGCATAGAAACCCGTTGCTCGGCCTGGATCCACAAGCAGGTCGTCCGGGTCCTCGACCCATTCAACGTCAGGACCGAACTTGGCCTGACCAGCGAGGTCCAGAGTCAGGTGGACGCCCAGGCCGGCGGCTTCAGGTACCGGATAGATCAGGCGGGAGAAAGGTGAGGCGACCGCGAGGGCGAAATAGCTACCCTTGGCGTAGTGAGCACGGGGCACTATTTCGGGTGTCAGCCCCTGGCAGCGGCGCGCGAGCGCGGGGGCGCTTAATCCTGCGGCATTCACGACCAGACCGGCCTGGAGTTCAGTTCCATCTTCCATACGCAACACGATGCCACCCGCTTGCAGCACGCGCATCGACTCCACGGAAGAACGTAACACCACCATGCCGCCGCCATTTTCCAGATCGGCTTGCAGCGAGAGCATGAAGGCGTGGCTGTCGATGATGCCCGTGGACGGAGATAGCAGCGCTGCCACGCATTCGAGCCGAGGCTCCAGCGCCCTGGCTTGGTCGCGGCTCAGCCAGACCAGATCCGTCACACCATTGGCGCGGGCCCGCTGCTCGATCTGCTGCAGGGCGGGCATCTGGGCCGCCGACGTGGCCACGATCAGCTTGCCACAGCGGCGGTGCGGCAGGTGGCGTTCAGCGCAGTAGGCATAAAGCATGTCCCGGCCTGCGACGCAGAGCCGGGCCTTGAGCGATCCTGCCGGGTAGTAGATGCCAGCGTGGATGACCTCGCTGTTGCGTGAACTCGTGCCGGTGCCGATCGCCCCGGCGCCCTCCAGCACCAGCACTTCGCGCCCCTGCAGTGCCAGCGCCCTCGCCACAGCCAGACCCACCACGCCTGCGCCCACCACGACGCTATCCACCTGATCCATGGCCGTGCCTCCGCCATCTCGTTGGAAAGCGTTGATTGTTGTCGCAAGCGCTAGGCGGCGTGTCGCTGAAGAAGGCAGGGGCTGTGCCATTGCAGGCCTCAGAACGCAAAAAAGCCCGCACAGGGCGGGCTTTCTTACAGAATTTGGTGGGTCGCAGAGGGGTCGAACCTCTGACCCCCGCCGTGTGAAGGCGGTGCTCTACCACTGAGCTAGCGACCCAAATTCTTGAATTTGCTAAGCCTCAGATTATAAGCTGCTTTTTGCGGTGGAGTTCAAATTCTCCCCACATCGACGCCACTCACTCGGCGTTTGAGTCAAGCCATCACGGCTCTCACTAGACCCGGTCCTGTCCCAGATTGGCAAAACGAGCGGGCTGGCTCCGGCCCAGACGCCGTGCGAGCAGGTAGCCCGACGCAGCAGCCAACGGCACCAAGGCCACCAAGGCCACGGAGATGAGGCCGCTGGCTCCGGTCAGCACATGGAAGTTGCGCACAGCGAGCGACAGCACCAGCAAAAGGCCCAGGATCGAGAGAACGGGCAGTACCTGGGTGCGCATGCGGCCATAGCCTCGCGTGTCGGCTCGGAAGAACCGCACCACCGCGAACGCCGTTCCTATCATCAGCACCAGCAGGCAGACCGTCGCCAGGTTGCTCAGCCAGGCGAACTGCGTCAGCACCGGGTCGGCGCCCACCAAAGCGAAACCGATCACCACCACTGCGCACAGCGCGGTCTGCAGCAGCGAAGCCATATGCGGGCTTTTGTGGCGCGGATGCGTCCAGCCAAGGCAGGCTGGAAGCAGGCCTTCACGCCCCATGGCGTAGAAGTAGCGCGCGGTGGAGTTGTGAAAGGCGATCAGCCCGGCATAGATGCTGGCGATGAACATGCCCCGCAGCAGGCTCGTGAAGTGGGCACCGGCATAGCCATCGGACATCACGTAGAGAAACTGGGTGGGGTCGTGCAGTGCGGTGATGCGGGCCACTACATCGCCGCTGCCAGCGCCCAGCACCAGACACCACAGCGAGAACGAATAGAAGCTGCCCACCAGCAGCAGCGCGCCATAGGTCGCAATCGGAATGCTGCGCTTCGGGTCCTTGGCCTCTTCGCTATAGATGGCTGTCGATTCGAAGCCGATGAAGGCCGCAAAGCAGAACAGCAGGCCTATGAACGGGTTGCCGCTCGCGATCGCCTGCGGATCGAAGGATTGCAAGTCGATGCCCTGTGCGCCCCCCTTATGCAGGATGAGCACGTCCAGCAGCAGCACGACCGCGTATTCGGCCACCACGAAAGCCGCGAGGATCTTGGCAGAGAAGTCGATCTGCCGGTAGCCAAACACGGCCACAGTCGCCATGGCCGCCAGCGAACAACCCCACCAGGGCACAGCGAGACCGAACTGCGCCTCGAGCGCCTCGGAAGTCACCGCGCCCAGCAGGCCGTAGAGGCCGAACTGCAGCGTGACGTAGCCCAGCACCGCCACCATGGCGGCGGCGCCACCCGCATGCCCGTTCCAGCCGCGCGCGATCATGGCGTAGAAGCCGCCGGCGTTGGTGACGCAGGTGGCCATGGCCGTGTAACCGGCCGCGAAGACCAGCAGGATGAGCAGCGCCAGCAGCACCAGTGCGGGCGTACCCGCGCCGTTGCCCAGCATCATGCCGATGGGAAAGCCGCCGGCCACCACGCTGAGCGGGCTGGCAGCGGAGATCACCAGCAGCGTGATGACGCCCGCGCTCAGGCTTGCACGGCGGAGGTCGGTCGACCGAGCCGGCAGGCCATCCCCGCGAGGCTGCGCCATAGCATTCAAGACTTGCATTTCGAGAATCTCCAAAAGCCTGGTGTTACCAGGATCGTTGACAGTCCCCCAAAGCGCCAGCACTGCCAGTGGAGCGGACTGTTGCCGGGCGTCCGGTGTTCCGGAGCGGCGATGCAGCGCAGTCTAGGAGGGCTCGGCGCGCGTCGATAACCCGTATCGGCACCCCGTGGGGCGCCCTCCCCCACGCGGGCCCGTCACTGCCAGGTGGCCACCACCCGCCGCGTCTGGGAAGGCAGTTCCCCGAAGAGTTCCTGGTACTCGGCCGCGAAATGGCTCAGGTGGTAGAAGCCCCAACGCGCCGCGGCGTCGCCGATCGAGAGCTCCGAAGGGTGGGTTGACATCAGGCTGCGGCGCACGCCGTTGAGCCGCACCGAGCGCAGGTAGTTCACCGGCGTGGTTTCCGCCACCGAGCGGAAGCTGTTCTGCACGGTGCGCCGGCTCACCTGTAGCCGCTGGCAAAGGTCCATCACACTGGGAGCGTTCAGGGTTTCGGACATCGCCAGCCGGTGGCATTTCTCGACGATGAAGCTCTGCGTGGAACTGCCGTTGCGTTGGCGCCGGTCGCAGGCGGGGTCGGTCATCAGTTGCAGCATTTCCTGCAGCATGCCCTGCTCCAGAACGGCTTCGCGTTCCGGGTCCGCGCCGGCATCGTCGCAGTCCACCGCTTCGGAGAACATCGCCAGCAGGCGCTCCCGGCAAGCGGCCAGGCGCTGCTCAGGGAGCTTGATCACGGGCTGCCTCAAGAGGGTTTCCACCTCCCGCGCGGAAGTGATACGCGACAGGGCTGACTCGAACAGCTCGCGCTCGAAGGTGATGGCCAGCATGTCCATGCCGGTGGGCATGTGAAACATGAATTCCTCTCCGCCGCGAAGGAAGAAGAGACTATTGGTATCGGCCTCACGCCCCTGCATCCGGATCGCGCCGGGCACGGACAGCGGCAGCGCGAAGCAGACCTGCCCCGCCGGAGCCCTGCCGTGCTGCACCACGCGCTGGTTGATCTGCTCCCGGAACACGTGACAGCGGTCGCTGGAGAACTGCACCAGGCAGCTGTTGAGCGTACCTGCCGATATCTGGTGGTAGGTCTGGTCCCAGTGCTGGACCGACGCCGCGTGGGCGTAAACGTCATCGAAATGATGGATGCTCTTCATGAAAGACACCTTCGCAGGGAGGTGGCGTGGACGCCATTTAATTTGCACAATTTCCACATAGGCGAAATTGTGCAATTCCCAATGCAAAGATCGCGCCAGTGAAAACCCGGGGCGCCCGCACCTGTTTGGCGCGCCAGGGGGCATCCCGGCGCAGCGGACCGCGCCCCGCGCGCCCTCCCTCTTCTTTTCAGGGATCGTGCCCTCCACACCCAGCCTGGGTTCGGCGGTGCTCTCATGAGGCAAGGACCATACCCAGACTCGCCTTTCTTCGCGCATCGTCTGACCGGACGGGTTGCTTATTTGGGCTAACGCGGCACTGCCCCGCCCCAACACACTGCTTGCGCGAGGTGGCTCGACCGCGCCCGGCCGATGGGCGGGCATCTTCGGAGAGAACCGCCTGTCGCTCGTTCAACCCGCCTGCGGCCCCGGCGCCGGCAGGCCACTCTTGCAAGGCAGAGCATTCCATGACCCAGCATCTGAAACATTTCATCGGCGGCGCCAGCGCGGAGGCGTCCGACGGCGCCCGCATGCCGCTCGTGAACCCCGTGGACGAACAGCCCTACGCCAGTGCCGCCCGCGGCACCGCCGCCGACGTGGACCGCGCAGTGGCCGCCGCTCGTGCACAGCTGGAAGGCGGCGCCTGGTCGCGCTTGGCCGGCAGCCAGCGGGGCCGCCTGCTGTCACGCCTGGCCGACCTGGTGGAGCGCGATCTGGAGCAGCTCGCGGACATGGACGCCCATGCCATCGGCCGCTCGCCCATGGAGCCGCGCATGATGGACGTGCCCAATGCCATCGCCAACCTGCGCGCCGCGGCCGGCTGGGCCAATCAGCTCGAGGGACGAACCATTCCCACGGCCGGCTACATGGGCCAGCGCACGTTCTCGTACACCCTCCGTGAGCCGATCGGCGTGGTCGGCGCGATTCTTCCGTGGAATTCGCCGCTGATGATCACGGTGTGGAAGCTGGCCGCGCTGCTGGCCGCAGGCTGCACCGTGGTGGTGAAGCCCTCGGAAGAAACGCCCCAATCGGTGCTGCACCTGGCCCAGCTCGCCCGGGAGGCGGGCTTTCCCGATGGCGTGATCAATGTGGTCACAGGCTACGGCGACGTGGTGGGCCGCGCACTCTGTGAACACCCCGATGTGGCCAAGATCAGCTTCACCGGCAGCCCGGAGGCGGGCCGCGCCATCCAGCGCATCGCCGCGCCGCTCTTCAAGCGCGTCACGCTGGAGCTGGGCGGCAAGAGCGCGCAGATCGTCTTCGACGACGCCAGCTTCGACGATGCCGTGCGCGGCTGCGCCATGGGCATCTTCGTCAACCAGGGTCAGGTCTGCGCGGCGGGCTCGCGCATCCTGGTGCAGCGTGGCATCGCCGACCGCTTCGCCGCTGCGCTGGCCCAGGCCGCCAAGGGTGTGCAGGTTGGCGATCCGCGTCAGCCTGGCGTGCAGATGGGGCCCGTGGCCAAGAAGGCGCAGTTCGAACGGGTCAACCGTTACGTGCAGATCGGCATCGACGAAGGGGCGGAACTGCTGGCCGGAGGCGTTTCGCACCCAGACAAGGGCTGGTTCGTGCAGCCCACCATCTTCGCCAACGCCACCAACACGATGACCATCGCCCGCGAAGAGATCTTCGGCCCGGTGGGCACCATCATTCCCTTCGACACCGAGGAGGAAGCCATCGCGCTGGCCAATGACTCCGCCTACGGCCTGGCGGCCACCGTCTGGACGGGTAATCTGGCGCGAGCGCACCGCGTGGCCGCTGCAGCCAAGGTGGGTGCCGTGGGCGTGAACTGCTGGAGTCCGCTGGATGCCAACCTGCCCTGGGGCGGCCTCAAGACCAGCGGCATTGGCCGCGAAGGCGGCTTGCCCGGTGCCCTGGCCTACACCGAGGAAAAGGTCGTCACCGTGCTTCTGCCCGAGTGAACGATCGGCATTGAAGGCGGCTGCCGCGGCTTCCCAAGCCAAGCCACGCACCGCCCTGCATGGCGCTGGCGCCCTCAGGGGAGAGAGGGCCACCCGCGCCGCGGCCTGCACGCCATCCGCAGGCCGCATCCATCACAGCTCTCCTCCCCGCCAGCGCCCGCGATACCCCCCTCGCACCGAGCCGCGGCCTCCGCGGCCCCAGGTGTTCTGCGCTCTCGCCCTTCCGCTTGCGAACCCCTTCCGCGCGCTTTTTGTGCACGGTGTTGGTGCGATAGCGACCCGCCCCGCGCCAGTTTGGCGCGCCATCTGCACGCCTTGCCGAGCACCTGTGGAGCGCCCCGCGCGAGGGCTGAAGAGACGTGCTGATTTGGGCTAACGCCACGCCGGCACGCACTCGGACACTGGCCCCGTGCCGTGATAGCGGGTCGCAGCGAAGCGCACGCGACTGCCCCGAAGCGACGGCCTTTCCCCTTCGAACGAAGTCAGCCAACCCTCTGGAGAACCCATGCCACGTCTGAAGAAGAACCGAGCGCTCGCACCCCTGTCCCGAGCCACATGGACCGCCGTCCTGGCAGCGCAACTGCTGGGCGCCCCGCTGGCAGCCGGCGCCGCCGACATTGCCCAGCTGGACAAGCTCACGCCCTCGGGCGCGGAAAAGGGCGCCAACAAGGACGGCAGCATTCCGGCCTGGCAAGGCGCTGAGGCACCACTGCCCGGCTGGGAATGGGGCAAGCTGCGCCGCAATTTCTGGAAGCATAAGGACGAAAAGCCGCTCTTCAGCATCGACGCCTCCAACGCCGACAAGTACGCCGACAAGCTGAGCGCCGGCCAGCTGGCCATGCTCAAGCAGCGCAAGGACTACCGCATGGACGTCTATCCCAGCCACCGTACCTGCGGCGTGCCGGACTTCGTCGCGGCCAACACGCGTAAGAACGTGGGCACGGCCAAGCTCTCCGACGACGGCTGGAGCCTCAAGGAAGCCACCGTGCCGGGCTATCCCTTCCCCATTCCGGCCTCGGGCGTGGAAGCCATGTGGAACTCCAAGATGCGGTACCGGGGCGTGGGCATCGACTACAAGGGCACCATCACCGCCGTGTCGCCGCGCCGCGGCAGTACCGAATGGATCCGCGCCGATTCCGAGCAGACGGTGTTCATTCCGACGGGCGCGAAGGGATCGGCCCAGCTCTCGTCGCTGCCGCCGGTGGAGTTCTACGTGTATTTCGGCTACGTCGCGCCGGCTGCGCTGGCAGGCCAGGCCGTGGCCATCACGCAGTACCTGAACCAGGCCGAGAACGAAACGTTCTACTACTTCCCCGGCCAGCGCCGCGTGCGCCGCATGCCCGCCTATTCGCACGATGCGCCGCAGATTGGCATGGAGAACCAGTACACGCTGGACGAGCCGCAGGTCTTCAACGGCGCGCTGGACCGCTTCGACTGGAAGCTGGTGGGCAAGAAGGAAATCTATGTGCCCTACAACGCTTTCGGTGCCTACGACTTCAAGGCCAAGTTCGAGGACGTGGCCCAGCCCGACTTCATCGCTCCCTTGCACCGCCGCTACGAGCTGCACCGCGTCTGGGTGATCGACGCCACGGTCAAGGCCGGCATGCGCCACTCAGCGCCCAAACGCACCATCTACCTGGACGAGGACAGCTGGGCGCCCCTGCTGATGGACGACTTCGACGGCCAGAACAAGCTGGCCAAGATGCGCGAAGGCTTTCTCATCCCCGTCTATGAGACCGGTAGCTGCGACGTGATGGCCATGGTGCAGAACAACCTGGCCGAAGGCCGCTACGTGTTCGACACGCACACCGTCGGCGTGGGCAAGGACATCCGCTGGTTCACCGAGCCCAACGGCCCGCGTTTCAAGGCGAGCTTCTTCACCTCGGACAACCTGCGCGCCATCAGCGAACGCTGAGCGGACGGCCGCGAGAACACCACCACAGCAAGCCATACCAAGGACAGGGAGAACGCCATGCACCAGCCTTTCCAACGCCGCCCCCAGCGGCACCCGCGGCACCACCGCCTTCCGTTGCGCTCGACGGCGCTCGCCGGCCTCGCCCTGCTGGGCACGCAGGCCGGCGCCGTGACCTTCGAGACCGAGAACCTGCGCGGCAGCTTCGACTCGACCATCACCATCGGCACGGGCATCCGGGCCAAGTCGCCGGACTGCTCGCTCATCATCGCGGGCGCTTCGGGTAACGGTGCGCCTGGAGGGTGCCTGGCGCCCACATCGGCCCTCGGCGACCAGGGCAACCTCAATTACGCCAGGGGGGACGCCTTCACCACCTACATCAAGGGCAGCCATGAACTGCTGCTGAAGATGCCCTCAGACGTCACCTTCCTGGGCCGCGTCAACTGGCTCAAGGACTTCACAGCGACACACACCACGGGCTACCTGAGCGCCGGCACGCCGCCCGACCTCACGGACGGCCTCGCGTCCGACGCGCGCGGGGACCTGAACTTCAAGGCGCGGCTGCTGGACTTCTGGGTCAGCAAGTCCTTCGACATCGGAGACCAGCGAGCCCGCGTGCGCATCGGCAATCAGGTCATCAACTGGGGCGAAAGTCTGTTCCTTGCGGGCGGCATCAACAGCACCAACGCGGTGGACGTGATGCGTGCCTCGCAGCCTGGCACCCAGCTCAAGGAAGTGCTGCTGCCCGCGCCCATGATCAGCGTCGCCAGCGGCCTGGGCCATGGACTGAACATCGAGGGCTACGTACAGACGCACTGGAACGGCAACTACATGCCCCCCACCGGCAGCTACTGGTCCACCGCCAACGGCCTGGGCCGGGGGCACGAGGCCTACGGCCTGGCCGAGGTCAAGCCCAAGAACAGCGGCCAATGGGGCCTGGCGCTGCGCTATCAGCCCGAGGGCACGTCGCTGAACCTGGGCGCCTACATCCTCAACTACCAGGACAAGGGTGCCAATTTCAGCACCAACGCAGGGGGCACGGGTCGCGCCGGATGGGCCTTCGCCGAGAACCGCCGCCTCTACGGCGTGAGCGCGAACATGCCGCTGGGCGACTGGTCGATCGGCACCGAGCTCTCGTACCGCCCACGTGACGCGGTGTCGCTCAACTCCAGCGGCGGCTGCCTTTCGCAAAACGGCAATTGCTGGGTGGACGAGAAGAAGTTCCAGTGGCATCTGACCGGGCTCTACAGCATGACGCCCAGCAACTCCCAGGGCATCCTGAACTTCCTGGGCGCCGATACCGCCACGCTGAGCGCCGAGGCGGTGGTGGTGCGCTACCCGCACTTGAAGCAGATGTATGGCGCCGACCCGATATCGGCCGGTGCCTGGGGTTGGGGCCAGGAATACAACGCCGGTGCGTCGGCCATGCCCATGGGCTCCAAGACCGCCTGGGGCTACAACGTGGACTTCAGCTGGGTCTATGACGGCAGCCTGATTCCCGGATGGCAGGTGATCCCGGAGATCTACTACTTCCAGGCCGTGAAGGGCCGCACGCCCAACGGGGCGGGCCAGCTGATGGAAGGCGCCAAGTCGGTCAACCTGATGGTGAGCTTCGTGCAGAACCCGGCGAAGTGGCAGGCCACGATCAACTACGCGGCCTTCTTCGGCGGCAAACGGGTGTTCGATCAGCCGCTGCGCGACCGCAACTATGTGGGCATCACGCTCTCGCGCAACTTCTGACGATCCGGGCGGCGGTGCCTGCGCAGGCCCGCCGCCGTCCACGCCTCCCGCGCCGGGGCCGGCCTCATGCCAGCGCCGCCGGTGCTTTCCCTTTCCGACCGTCTGTTGAAAGCCGCCCGTGCCAGACTCCTCCCCCTCTCCCTCCCGCATCGTGCGCGCCGTGCAGCGCGTCGAGCGGATCGTCTTTCGCCGCCGCACCGCCCTGCTGGCCGTGCTGGCGCTGTTCACTCTGGTGATGGCCTGGTTTGCGGTGCAGCTGCGCATGGATGCCGGCTTCGACAAGCAGATGCCGGCCGGGCACGAATACATCGCCACCTTCCAGGAATACCGCAACGATGTGCTGGGCGCCAACCGGCTCAACATCGTCGTCAAGGCGCGCCACGGCAACATCTGGAACGCCCAGGCGCTCAAACGCATCTACGAGGTGACCCAGGCCGTCACCTACCTGCCCAACGTGCAGCGGCTGGGCGTAAGCTCCATCTGGACGCCCAACAGCTTCGTCAACGAGATCACCGAAGAAGGCTTCCGCGCCGATCCTCTGATCGACAGCACCATCACCCCCGAGCAGCTGACGCCGGCCTCCATCGCCAACATCCGGCGCGCCACGTCGCAGGGCGGCTTCCTGGGCACCCTGGTCTCGCGCGACGAGACCAGCGCCATGATCACGGCCGAGCTGCTGGAGTTCGACGCGGACAACCACAAGCTGGACTACGTGGCCTACAACCATCTGCTCGAAGACCGCATCCGCGCGAAATTCGAGGATTCCAACTTCGAGATCCAGATCATCGGTTTCGCCAAGCAGATCGGCGACATCGCGGACGGCGCCCGCTCGGTGCTCAAGTTCTGCGCCATCGCGCTGGTGCTCACGGCCTTCGCCGTGTACTGGTACTGCCGTTCGCTGCGCTTCACGCTGCTGCCCATCGTGTGCTCGCTCACCTCGCTGGTGTGGCAGTTCGGCACGCTTAGGCTGCTGGGCTTCGGGCTCGATCCGCTTGGGGTGCTGGTGCCCTTTCTGGTGTTCGCCATCGGCGTGTCGCACGGCGTGCAACAGATCAACTTCATCGTGCGGCAGATCTCGCAGGGCCGCAGCAACTACGACGCCTGCCGCGACAGCTTCACCGGCCTGCTGATTCCCGGCACGCTGGCACTCGTCACGGCCTTCGTTTCGTTCGTCACGCTGCTGCTGATCCCGATCCCGATGGTGCGCGAGCTGGCCATCACCGCCTCGCTGGGGGTGGCCTACAAGATCGTCACCAACCTCGTGATGCTGCCCGTCGCCGCCTCGTACTTCGACATCGGCAGGCACTATGCGGATTCGGCCCTGGTGCTCCGCGAAAAGCGCTCGCACTGGCTGCGCACCCTGGCACGCGTGGCCGAGCCGCGCAACGCTCTGATGGTGCTGGCGGTGACAGCGGTGGTGTTCGCCGCTGCGGTCTGGCAAAGCCGCGACCGCGTTGTGGGCACGCTACAGCCCGGCGCGCCCGAGCTGCGCGAGGATTCGCGCTTCAACCGCGACGCGGTGGCCATCTCCAGCCACTACGACACCGGCCTGGACTGGATCACCGTGATCTTCGAAGCGCCGCCCAACAGCTGCGAGAACCCTAACGTCGGGCTCTACCAGGACCGTTTCACGTGGGCCATGCAGCCGGTCGAGGGTGTGCTCTCGGTGGCCTCGTATGCCGGCCAGCTGCGCCTCTACAACGAGGGCTATAACGAAGGCAACCCGAAGATGGCCGTGGTGCCGCTGGACCCAGGCAACTACGCTGCGCTCTCCACCGAGATCTCCCGCATCCCCGGCACCATGCGCAAGGACTGCAGCATGACCGCCGTCCACCTCTTCCTGACCGATCACAAGGCCACGACCATTCAGCGGGTAATCGACGCCGTCAAGCAGTTCCGCAGTGAGCACCCCATGCCCGGCATGCAGGTGCGGCTGGCCTCGGGCAACGCCGGAGTGCTGGCCGCCATCGACGACGAGGTCGAAAAGAGCGAGCTGCCGATGATGCTCTACGTCTATGCCGCCATCGTGGTGCTGGTGTTCGCGGTGTATCGCGACCTGCGCGCGGTCATCGCCTGCTGCCTGCCGCTCACCGTGGGCACCTTCATCGGCTACTGGTTCATGAAGGAGCTGCAGATCGGCCTCACCGTGGCCACCCTGCCGGTGATGGTGCTGGCCGTGGGCATCGGCGTGGACTATGCCTTCTACATCTACAACCGCCTGCTGATGCATCTGGCGAACGGCCAGCCCATGGTCAAGGCCGTGGAGAACTCGATCCTGGAGGTGGGCACGGCCACCATCTTCACCGCCATCACGCTGGCCATCGGCGTGGCGACCTGGTCGTTCTCGCAGCTCAAGTTCCAGGCCGACATGGGCAAGCTGCTGGCCTTCATGTTCATGGTGAACATGGTGATGGCCATGACGGCCCTTCCCGCCGTCGCGGTCTGGCTGGAGCGCCTCTTTCCGCGCCGCACGCCGGTGCAGGCCACGGGCCTGCAGCACCACTGATGCCCACTGATGCCGTTCCTTTTCTGCAGACTGGCTTCCCCTCCATGAAATCCACCACACCCCTGCCCCAGACTCTTCCCGCCCTGTGGCTGTGCGCGGCACTCGCGCTGCCTGCCAGCGGAGGGGCCCAGCCCACGCCGCTCACTCCGCCGGCTGCCGCAGCGGCGGCGCTGCCCTCCACTCCACAAATCGCGCCCGCCCAGCTCGTGCGCCACGCCAGTCAGGCCATGCTGCTGGCCAGCGCCCACGCCGGTTCCCGCCTGGTGGCCGTGGGCGAACACGGCGTGGTGCTGCTCTCGGACGACGGCGGCAAGACGCACCGCCAGGCGCGCTCGGTGCCGGTGGACATCACCCTCACGTCCGTGAGCTTCGCGGACGACCGCCAGGGCTGGGCCGTGGGCCATGCCGGCGCCATCCTGCACACGGCCGACGGCGGCGAGACCTGGACGCTGCAGCGCAAGGACCTGCAGAACGATCGCCCCCTCTTCGCCGTGCATTTCTTCGATCCGCGGCATGGCGTCGCGGTGGGCCTCTGGTCCCTGGTGCTGACGACGGAGGACGGCGGCGCCACCTGGCAGACGGTGGAGATGCCGGTTCCCGAGGGCGCTCGCAAGGCCGACCTGAATCTGATGAGCCTCTTCGCCGATGCCAAAGGTCGCCTCTTCGCCGCGGCCGAGAAAGGCACGGTGCTGCGCTCCGATGACCAGGGCCGGCACTGGACCTATCTGCACACCGGCTACCAGGGCTCCTTCTGGACCGGCGCCGCCCTGGCCGACGGCACCCTGCTGGCGGCCGGCATGCGCGGCGCGCTCTACCGCAGCACCGATGACGGCCAGAGCTGGCAGCGCGTGGATACGCACAGCCAGTCCTCGATCACCGCACTGGCCGCATCGGGCAGACAGGTGGTAGGCGTGGGACTGGACGGGTTGATGCTGCGCAGCCAGGACGGGGGAGCGAGCTTCGAGACTGAGAACCGGCCCGATCGCCTGGGCCTGACCTCGGTGGCGCTCGGTCCCCAAGCCCGCGCCGTGGTCTATTCACGCCAGGGCCCTGTCGCCGCCGGCGGTGCAGTCAGCGCGCAACCCTGAAAGCGCACTGAAAGCGCCCTGACCAGAAAAAAGGGCGCAGGCATTTCGCCTGCGCCCTCGGGTGTCACATCACGCTGCCGTTCAGGCGCCGTCGGAACGGAAGCGCCCTTCGGCCGCCAGCTCGCCCAAGGGCCTACGGCCACTGGGCTGCTCCATGGCCTGCAGATAGTCGGGCAGCGCTGCCTTGTCGCCCGGGCGGCCGATGGCCACCACGGCGTGGATCACGTAGCCTTCGGACAGGCCCACCGCACTCTGGAGCGCCTCCGCGTCGAAGCCGGCCATGGCATGGGCGGCCCAACCCGAAAGAGTGGCCTGGAACGCGATGCTCGCCCAGGCGGCGCCGGCATCGAAGGCATGCGAGGCATTGGGCGCCGCCGACTCGGCCCCGGGGAACACGGCCTCCTCTGCAGAGATCACGACCACGAGCGCTGCCGCATGTTGCGCCCAGCCCTGATTGAATTCCACCAACGAACCGAAGATGGGCGCCCAGGCGGCGGTGTCGCGGCGCGCATAGACGAAACGCCATGGCTGCGCGTTGTAGGCCGAAGGCGCCCACCGCGCAGCTTCCAGCAAGCTCAGCAAGGCGGCTTGTGGAATCGCGGTGCCGGCGAAGGCGCGGGGCGACCAGCGGTTGGTGAAGAGCGGATCGATGGGATGGTCGGGAGCGCGGGTTGCAGACATGGGTTCTCCGTGAAACGGGCGGCGAAAGAAAGGGATGAAGAGGGAAGTTCGGATGACAGGCAGGCAGCGCCTCAGATGCCCGCCATGTTGATGTACTTGATGGTCAGATAGTCCTCAATGCCGTGGCGCGAACCCTCGCGCCCCAGGCCGGACTGCTTGACGCCGCCGAAGGGTGCCACCTCGTTGGAGATAAGACCGGTGTTCACGCCCACCATGCCGTATTCCAGGCGTTCGGCCACGCGCCACACGCGGCCCAGATCGCGGGCGTAGAAATAGCTGGCGAGCCCGAACTCGGTGTCGTTCGCCATGGCGACTACTTCATCCTCGGTGCGGAAGCGGAAGAGCGGCGCCATGGGGCCGAAGGTCTCCTCGCGGGCCACGCGCATCGCCTGCGTCACGCCCACCACCAGGGTGGGCTCGAAGAAGCTGCGCCCCAGCGCGTGGCGATGCCCGCCCGTGACCACGCGCGCGCCCTTGGCGGTGGCATCCGCCAGGTGCTCTTCCACCTTGCGCACGGCGGCCTCGTCGATCAGCGGGCCGATGCGCACGCCCTCCTCGTCGCCCGGGCCCACCTTCAGTGCCGCGAGCGCAGCGGCGAGTTTGTCCGCGAAGGCGTCGTGGACGCTGTCATGCACATAGAGCCGATTGGCGCAGACGCAGGTCTGGCCGGCATTGCGGAACTTGGAGACGATGGCGCCTTCCACGGCCGCGTCCAGATCGGCATCTTCGAACACGATGAAGGGCGCGTTGCCGCCCAGCTCCATCGACACCTTCTTGACCGTGGCGGCCGTCTGCTGCATCAGGTGCCGGCCCACTTCGGTCGAGCCGGTGAAGCTGAGCTTGCGCACCAGCGGGTTGGTGGCCAGCTCGGTGCCGACCTCGCCGGCCGCGCCCGTGACCACCGACAGCACGCCCGCCGGAATGCCGGCGCGCTCGGCCAGGGCCGCCAGGGCCAGCGCCGTGAGCGGCGTCTGGCTGGCCGGCTTGACGACCATTACGCAGCCGGCGGCGAGGGCCGGACCGGCCTTGCGCGTGATCATGGCGGCGGGAAAGTTCCAAGGCGTGATGGCAGCGCAAACGCCCACCGGCTCCTTGGTGACCACGATGCGCTGGGAGGCGATGGGCGCGGGAATGGTCTCGCCATAAACCCGCTTGGCCTCTTCCGCGAACCACTGGATGAACGAGGCGGCATAGCCGATCTCGCCACGCGCCTCGGCCAGCGGCTTGCCCTGCTCGGCTGTCATGATGCGCGCGAGATCGTCCTGGTGCTCCAGGATCAGCGCATGCCAGCGGGCCAGCAGCGCCGAACGCTCGTGCGCCGTGCGGGCACGCCAGGCGGGCCAGGCGCGGTCAGCGGCGGCGATGGCCTCGCGCGTCTCGCTCTGGCCCAGGCGTGGCACCTGGCCAATGACGGCGCCGGTCGCAGGATTGGTGACGTCGATGGTGCGCTCGCCGGAAATCCAGCGGCCGTCCACGAGGCATTGATCGCGCAGCAGCGCGGGGTCTTTCAGGTTCAGCATGCGAAATGGGTCCTGGGAATGTGTGGAAAGGGAAATGGGAAGGCTCAGATCTGCGTGACCATCTTGGTCACCAGGAAGGCGTCGAACGATTCGGTGCCGCCTTCGCTGCCGAAGCCGCTGTCCTTGACGCCGCCGAAGGGCAGCTCCGGATGGGCCATGCCGGAGTGGTTGATGTTGACCATGCCGGCCTCCAGCCGCTGCGCCACGCGGTGCGAGGTTTGCAGCGAGGTCGTGAAGACATACGAGGCCAGCCCGAAGGGCAACGCGTTGGCTCGCTGCACGGCCTCGTCCGCCGTGTCGAAGCGGACCAGTGCAGCGACGGGGCCGAAAGGTTCCTCGCGCATGACACGGGCTGTGTCGGGCACGCCAGCCAGCAAGGTCAGGGCATGAAAGTGGCCAGGCCCCGGCAGGCGCTGGCCGCCCAGCACCACGTCGGCACCGGCCTGTTCCGCGTCGCGCACCAGCTCACTCACGGCCTGCAGGCGCCGTTCGTGGATCAGTGGGCCCATCTGCACGCCGTCCTCCAGGCCATGGCCCACGCGCACGGTGGCCAGGGCTTCGGCGAAGGCGGCGAGGAAGCGGTCATGCACGCCGCTCTGGACGAAAAAGCGTGTGGGCGACACGCAGACCTGGCCCGCATTGCGCGATTTCATGCGCGCCAGCAGGCTGGCGGCACGGGGCACGTCGGCATCGTCGAACACCAGTACCGGCGCATGGCCGCCCAGTTCCATGGTTATGCGCTTGAGGTGGGAGGCCGCCAGCGCCGCCAACTGCCGCCCCACCGGCACCGATCCGGTGAAGGAGACGACGCGCACCTGCGGCGCCTCGATCAGCCGGCGGGATATTTCGGCCGGCGGGCCCCAGAGGATGTTGAACACGCCCGCGGGCAGGC
Organism: Paracidovorax sp.; assembly: GCF_057642795.1. Lineage (NCBI taxonomy): Bacteria > Pseudomonadati > Pseudomonadota > Betaproteobacteria > Burkholderiales > Comamonadaceae > Paracidovorax > Paracidovorax sp. The sequence goes on along the minus strand of NZ_JBXYZY010000021.1, from coordinate 212,762 downwards.
CCGCATCATGGAAGAGCCGGGCCATCGCCACGATCGCGCTGGGCGATTCCTCCGGCCCCTTGAGCACCATGGTGCAGCCGGCCGCGATGGCGGCGGCCGCCTTCTTCATGGCCTGGCCGAAGGGAAAGTTCCAGGGACTGACGGCCGCGCAGACGCCGGCCGGCTCCCGCGCCACCCACTGCCGCACGGCCGGGTCGCGCGAAGGCACCACCCGGCCGTAGATGCGCCGGCCTTCCTCGGCATGCCACTCGATGTGCTCGGCGGCGTTGAGGACTTCGGCCACCGCATCGGCCAGCGGCTTGCCGTTGTCCTGCGTGATGGCGCGGCCGATGGCGGCAGAGCGTTCGCGGGTGAGCGCGGCGACGCGGCGCAGCACGTCCGAGCGCTCCAGTGGCGAGACCTCGCGCCAGGTCTGGAAGGCGGCGTGGGCTGCGTTCAGCGCGTGGTCGATGTCCGCGCTGGTGGCCCAGGGCAGCCGGCCCAGCGGCTCCAGGGTGGCGGGGTCGCGCACTTCCTGGAACTGGCGTCCGGCCAGGCCTTGGAAACGGCCGTCGATGTAGAGCAGGAGTTCGGGGTACATGGTCGTAGGGAATCTGGGGCGCAGGCGCCCCGGTGATGGACCGAGGGGATGGGATGTCAAGGGAGCGGGACGGCCGGTGATGACAGCCCGCCCCTGCGGCAAGCGTCGGCTCAGGCGGCCAGGGCCTCGGCCGGCGCGGTGTGCTGGGCTTTTGCTGCCGGCACGGCACCATCGGCCAGCACGTCGCCGCAGAAGGCCGTCAGCTCGGGCACGGCGTCGGACGCAGCGCCCACGGCGGCGATGAAGCGGTCGGGCCGGATCAGCACCCAATCCACGCCCGTGCGCTGGAACCACAGGCCCAGGCTGTTCTCCACGTCCTGGATCACCGCGCCGGTGATGGCTTCGACGGCGGGCGAACCCCAGTCGCGGGCGCCACACCGCGAGCGCAGGGCCACGTAGTGGTCGCAGCCCAGGCGATCCAGGCTCGCGCGCAGGCTGGCGGGTGCATCGGCCAGCGGGTCGCTGCGCCAGCTGACGAGCGCGAAGCGCGGGCCCACCAGGTCGTCCAGGCGCTGGGTGAAGCCGCAGCGGAACTCGACGTTGGGCTGGATGAACATGCGCCCCACCAGCTCGTCGCGCTGGGCTACGCCGCTGTTGCGCACGATGCCACGGGTGAAGCGCGGCATGGGCTTGAACTTCATCTGCAGCACATAGTCACGCACCTGCGGAATGTTGCGAATCGACAGGAAGAACCGGTCGCGCAGCCAGGCCACGAAACGGTTGCGCTGCGATAGCACGGCGCCGAACAGGTCGGCCAGATCAATCATGGCCTTGGCATGGGCGTGGCGCTCTTCCTGGTAGCTGGAGAGCAGCTCGGGCTTGAGCCGGCCCTGGAGGATCCAGGCCAGCTTCCAAGCCAGGTTGAAGGCGTCGCGCACGCCGGCATTGAGGCCCTGGCCGATCCAGGGCGGCGTGATGTGGGCGGCGTCGCCCGCCAGGCACACGCGGCCCACGACGAAGGAGCCGGCGACCCGCGAGTTGTGGGTATAGACACGCGCCCGGATCACGTTGAGCTTTTCCGGTTCGGCCACATGGCTGCGCAGCAGTTCGCAGACCTTGTCAGGCGCGAGCATCTGCTCGCCGTCTTCCCCGGGGAACAACATGAACTCCCAGCGTCGCAGGCCATAGGGCAGGCGCAGGCAGACATGGGGCCGCTGCGGCTCGCAGTGCAGCGCGGTGTAGGGCGCGTCCAGTGGGTCCGCATCGCACTCGATGACCACCCACTTGGCGGCATGTGTGCGGCCTTCATAGGGCAGCTTCAGGATGCGCTCGCGCACCAGGCTGCGGCCGCCGTCACAGGCCACCACGTAGCTGGCGCGGACCTGGGTTTCCACGCCAGCCAGGTTGCGCAGCGTGGCGGTGACGCCCGCCTCGTCCTGCTGCAGGTCGAGCAGTTCCACGCCCACGCGCAGCTCCACCTCGGGGAACCGCTCCAGGCCCTTTCGCAGCGTGGCCTCGCCCAGCGGCTGCGAGAACAGGTTGCGGCGAAACCAGCCGAATTCGCGGGTCGAAGGCAGGATCTCGGCAAAGCACTGGCGCGAGCCGGTGTACATGCGCATGGGCACGTTCTGGATCATGTCGCGCAGCATGTCGTCTGCCAGGCCCGCGGACTGGAAGGTGCGCAGGGCCTCGTCGTCCAGTCCCACGGCGCGGGGGTAGTCCAGCACTGCAGGGCTGCGGTCGATCACGAGGGCGCGCACGCCGTAGGTTCCGAGCAGGTTGGCGATGGTCACGCCCACGGGGCCGGCGCCGACGATCAGCACGGGCACGTCCATCGGTGTTGTCATGGAAGCCTCCATTTTTCTTCGTCTCATGCAGGGGGCGCACGCGCCCCGTCAGGCCGGGCTCAGCAGGCGGCTGTCCTGCTGCACCAGCAGGTGTCGCACCTGCTTTCGGAATTCGGCGAAGCGCGCATCCGCCAGCAGCTCGCCGCGGCGGCGCGAACGCTCTTCGAGGCTCTCGAATCGCCAGTGGAAGACCAGCTGGTTGAGGTCGCCGGTCTCCGGCGTCATGAGCGCCACGAGCTGGCCCAGCAGCTGGGTCTGCACTTCACGGCCCATTTCGTTGTAGATGCGCAGGTACTCGCGCACGCCGCCAGGGACCAGGGAGTAGGTTCTGATTTCGTGGATCACGGGGTCGTTTCCGGGGAAGTCGTTGTCTTTGTTTTCGTCGCCTCAACCGCCGCTGGCGCCGGGGGGCGCAGCAGGAAGGCCTTGACCGCCTGCGCGAAAAGCTCGGCCTGGTCGTCGTGCACGTAATGCCCGGCATCGGGAATTTCCGCCGCCTCGATGAGTGGATTGGCAGCACGCATGCGTTCCACCATCTCGGGTTGCAGGTAGTCGGACCGGCCGCCACGCAACACCAGGGTTTCGCAGGCGATGGCGCTCACATAGGGGGCCAGGTCCACGACGCGGGCCGCGTCGGGCGCCAGCCGTGTGCGGGCGATGCCCACATGGTCATAGCGCCAGGTGAGGCCACCGTCAGGCAGCGGCTTGAGCATGCTGCGCAGACGCTGCTGGCGCGCCTCTTCCGTGACCGTGGGGCGCAGCGCGCGCATGAAGTCGCTGGCCTGCTCCCAGCTGTCGAAACGGCTCGGGGTGGTGGCGAATTCCTGGCGGATGCGCCGCGCTCCTGCGCTCGCCTCGAAGGCGCCGGGGCCTGCGTCTTCGATGACCAGACGCCGCACATGGCAGGGGTTCTGCGCCGCATACACGATGGCGTTGATGCCGCCCATCGAGTGCCCGAGTAGGTCGAAGCGCTGCAGCTCCAGCGCCTGCACCACGGCCTTCAGGTCGGCCACATAGGCATCGGTGTAGTAGTCGTGCAGCGGGTCCCAGTCGGTCTCTCCGCGGCCGCGCTGGTCGAACGCGATGACGCGCAGGCCCGGCTGCAGCGCCTGCGCGACGCCGGCGAAGGTCTCGGCATAGCCGCGGATGCCGTGCAGCATCACGACCGGCCAGCCGGTGGCGTCACCCCATTCGGTGACGTGGAAGCGAAGCCCGCGCAGGGCGAGCGTGCGGTCGCGGCGTTGCATGGTGCGTGGCTCTGCGGAGGAAAGCGGGCGCCGGTTCGGCTCAGTAGAGGCCATCCTGGCCCTTGACATCCGAGGCCGCCAGGCCGCCCAGGCGGGCGTTCAGGCGGCCGCGCGTGGCGAAGGCCCAGATGACGAGCAGCTCGTCGCGGTTGGGGCCGTCGCTGAAGTGCGCGGTGACGGTGTCGTAATGCGAGCGCACGTAGAGCGCGTCCTTGTGGGCGAGCGGAATGTCGATCACGGTGCCGGGGCCGCCGCGCTTGCCCGTTGAAGGCACCCACGACTTTCCACCGCCGATGCCCTCTCGCACCGGGTTGGCGGCGGGGTTGGTGAGCAGCGCGTTGCCGTGCTCGTATTCGCCGTCGATGCCCACCAGGCAGGCCTTGCCGTAGCTCTCGATGGGCTGGCCGGCGGCGGCCTCGCGGATGCGGCGGGCGAATTCGCGGCCCAGTGCGGGCGATGGGTCGATCAGTGCCGACAGGTCCTGCTCGAAGCGGCCGGCGAACGGATTCTTCAGGCAGGCGGCGATGACGATCTTGCGCAGCGGCGCGCCGTCGGCCGGGGCGCCGGTCTCGCCGGCGTGCGTGTCTTCGATCTGGAGGTACCACTTGCGGATGTGGAAGGCGCTGAGGTCAGAGGTGGTCATGGGAAAGGTTCCGAAAGTTGGATTCAGGCAATGGGGTGGGCTGTACGTACGCTGCGACTCAACTCAGAGCGGCTTCAGGTCGAAGTGGCCGCTGGGCGCGTTGTATTGGCCCAGCAGCTGCTTACCCTCTTCGTCGTCGTGCACGGTCTCCAGGAAGAACTCGAAGCGGTGTCCGTCGGGGTCTTCGAAATAGAGCCCGTAGCCGACCTTGTGGTCGGTGGTCTTCACGACAGGAACGCCCTTGCGCAGCAACATGCCGTGCAGGCGGCGCAGGTCGTCCATGTCGCCCTCGATCTCCAGCCCGTAGTGCTGCAGATTGATCGTGCCGCGCGTGGCGGCTGCGGGGTCGTCCACCTGGATGAGCGCGATGTCGTGGTGCTTCTGCCCGAAGGTCAGGAACACCCAGCGCTCGCCGCGCGCGGTCACCGTCATGCCCAGCACGTCCTCGTACCAGGGGGCGGAAGCGAAAGGGTCCTTGACGAAGAGCGCCAGGTGGGTGCGCCGGATGCGGGCCTTGACCTCGACGCCGCCTGGCGGGAGAGCGGGAATGTGGTCCGACATGGGTGGACTCCTCGCCGCTCAGTGGATGGATTGCGGATGGGCGTGGGCCGGCGCCGTGAAGGGCGTCCAGGCCACGGCCGTGATCTCGCTGAAGTCGCGCCATTCCTTGTACCAGCTCAGGCCGCCGTCGGTAGAGCGCAGCAGATGGCCGTACTTGGTGCCGGCAAAGAGCAGCGCCGGGTCGCTGGCATGCGCTCCGAACGCCCACACGGTGGAGTTCGGGGGGGTGTGCAGCACCGTCTGCGCCCAGGTCTGGCCGCGGTCTTCGGAGCGGTAGATACGGGTCTGGCGACCGGGCGTGCCGTCGCCGATCGCCAGCAGCAGTTGGTTCCCGGCACGGTCCAGCACCTGCACCGTGCGGGTGTAGTAGAGGCCGTCGAAGCGGTCCTTGGAGGGTGCGAAGGTGAAAGTCTTGGCGTCGTCGGTGCTTTCGCACACCGAGTTGACCGTGACCACCACATGCTTGGCGGACGCCTCGGCCGTGGCGGGCAGCACCGCGATGGCGTGGATGTCGGAATTGTTGATGCCGCGCCCGGGCGTGTCCACCCGCTCCCAGGTGTCGCCGGCATCCTGGCTGCGCCAGGCACCGCCCTCTTCCACGCCGAACCAGACCTCTTCGGCCCGCTCGGGGTGGAAGGCCACGGTCAGGATGCGCGGGCGATGCACGCCCGAGCAGAACTCGGGCAGCTCCACGTCCAGCTGCGTCCAGGTGAGGCCGCCATCCAGCGAGCGGAACATGCGTGCCCGCGACGGCGCGCCCGTGCCCGCCAGAACCAGCTTGGGGTTGGCCGGGCTGAAGGCCATGGCCCACACCGTGAGCCCGTCGGCAGGCGACGGCACGCGCTGGAAATGCGCGCCGCCGTCGGTGCTGAGGCAGATGCCCACGTCGGCGCCCGCCAGCACGCGGCTGGGGTCGGACGGGTCCACCGCCAGCGAGCGCACCGTGCCATCGAACTCGATGGCTTCCTTGAGGCCCAGGCGGTGCCAGGTGGTGCCGTTGTCCGCACTGCGCAGGATGCCCTGCCCGGCCGTTGCGACCAGAATCGTTCCGTTCATGTCTGCTGCTCCTTCGATAGGCAATGGGTTCAGAGGAAGATGCCGCGCGTGATGCCGCCATCCACGGCGATGGATTCACCCGTGATGGCCGCAGCCCGGTCGGAGGCGAGGAAGAGCACCACGTCGGCGATCTCCTGCACCTGCAGCACGCGGCGAATGGGCGTGGCCTTGGCGTAGTTGGCCTCGACCTGCTCGGGCGTCAGGCCCTGCAGCTTGGCTTCCTTGGCGTAGAGCTCGTGGATGTGCGGGGTCTCGACCACGCCGGGATGGATCACGTTCACCGTGATGCCGGCCGGGCCGAGCTGGTCCGACAGCGTCTTGGTCAGGTGGCAGATGGCCACGTTGCGCATGCCCGAGAGCTGCTTGCTGCCCCGGCCCGTGAGGCCGCCGATGTTGACGATGCGCCCCCAGCCGCCGCGGCGCATATGGGCCGCCGCCGCCTTGGCGAAGCGCATGTAGCCCACCACCTTGATGTTGATGTCTTCCAGCAGGCCTTCGGGGCTCGCGTTCTCGATCTCGCTGCGCACCAGGCCGCCCGGGTGCGCGGCGCCGTTGACCAGGATGTCGATGCGCCCGAAGCGCGCCGCGATCAGTTCGACCGCAGCATCGACTTGCGCCGTATCCGCCACGTCGGCGGGGGCGGCCATCACCTCGGTGCCGGTGGCCTCGGTAATCTCGCGCGCCACCTGTTCCAGCGTGGCCTGGTTGCGGGCCACGATGCCCACGCGCACGCCTTCGGCGGCCAGCGCTTGCGCCACTGCACGGCCTATGCCCAGGCTGCCGCCGGTCACGATGGCCACCTTGCCGTTGAGTTTCAAATCCATGTCTGTTGCTCCTTCGATGAGCGCGGGCCGTGTCGGGCTGCGCTGTTGGGTTTTTGCGTTGGGGGTCTGAGAGGCCGGTGCGGCCCTTACAGCGCCATCTCGATCAGAGCCGGGCCGCTGCGGGCGAACGCCTCGCGCAGTTGCCCCGCCAACTCCTGCGCCGTGGCGGCACGCGTCGCGGGCACGCCGTAGGACTCGGCCAGGCCGACCCAGTCGATGCGGGGCGAATCCAGCGCGGTCATGGCCTCGGCGCGTGCGCCCAGCGCCGCGCCACCGCGCCGCAGCTCGTTGCGCAAGATGGCGTACTGGTGGTTGGCGGCGACCAGCACCACGATGTCGAGCCCCTCGTGGGCCATGGTCCACAGCGTCTGGATGGTGTATTGCGTGCTGCCGTCGGAAACGAGCGCCACCACCTGGCGGTCCGGGCAGGCGATGGCCGCGCCCAGCGCCACTGGCAGCCCCTGGCCGATGGCGCCGCCGGTGTTGGTGAGCGTGGTGTGCGCAGGCGCCGCGGCGGAGGCCGCATAGAACGGGTAGCCGCAGGTGCCACCCTCGACGGACACGATGGCCTGCGCGGGCAGCGCGCGCGCCAGCACGGCGGCGATGGCGGCGGGCGTGAGCGGCCCTTCGGGCTGCGGCGGCAGCGCGTGCACGGGCGCGGCATAGGCAGGCGCCTCCAGCGCGTCGGCCAGCCGCTCCAGCCGCTCGGCCACCGGCAGACCGGGCTCGGCGATGGTCAGCAGGCGTTCGGGCTCCACCAGCGCGCTGGGATGGCCGGCATAGCCGAAATACGTCACCGGCGGCATGGCGCCGGCCAGCACCACCAGGTCGCTCGGGTCCAGCACGGCGCGGGCCGGCTCGGGGAAGTACGGCAGCCGGTCGAAGGCGGGCAGGCCCTGGCCGCGCTCGGAGCGCGAGGGAAAGGTCTCGGCATAGGCTGCGGCACCCAGCACCGACGCCAGGCGCGAGACGGCGCGCTGCGCACGCACGCCCAGTCCGCTGAGTTCGCCGCCGCCTCCCAGCAGGAAGACGATGCGGCGCCCGGCCCGCAGCCGGCCGAGAGCCTGGGCATGGTCGTAGCCATCGGCCTGCAATGCCTTCTGGGGCTCCTGGGCAGGCGCGGCGCCGGGCGGCGTGGACACGGGATCGGCCTGGTAGTCGGCGGGGAAGATGAGCGTGGTGCCCTGCCCGCCCGCGGCCAGGCTCTGGCGCACCGCATCCTCCGCCGCCGGCACCACGTCATCCGTGCCGGTGATGCGATGCACCCAGCCCGAGACCGGCCGCGCCAGCGATTCGATGTCCGAGGTGAGCGGCGCGTCGTAAGGAAGATGCCAGCTCATGTGGTCACCGATCACGTTGACGATGGGCGTGCGCGCGCGGCGGGCGTTGTGCAGGTTGGCGATGCCGTTGGCAAAGCCCGGGCCCAGGTGCAGCAGCGTGGCGGCCGGGCGCCCACGCATGCGGCCGTAGCCGTCGGCCGCGCCGGTGCAGACGTTTTCCTGCAGCCCCACCACGCAGCGCATCTCGGGCAGCGCTTCCAGGCCGCGCACCAGGTCGAGCTCGGTCGTGCCCGGGTTGGCGAAGCAGGTATCCACCCCTTGCGCCGAAAGCGCCGCCCACAAGGCCTGCGCACCACTCGTTTGCTTCATTACCGATCCTCTGTTGATTTCGATGGGTTCATGTCCGGCGGCCCCGCATTCACTGGGCCTTGATTCCGCGCTCGCGCACCAGGCGCCCGATGCGGAGCCTGTCGTCCTGGATGCGCGCATCGACGGCGGCGGCGGTCGAGGGCCGGGCCTGCAGGCCGCGCGCGGCCGTCCAGGCCTGCACTTCCGGCTGAAGCAGTACCTTGGTCAGCGCGGCATTCATGCGTTCCAGCACCTCGGGCGGCGTGCCGGCCCGGGCGTGAAAGGTGTAGGAGGTGGACATCAGCATGTCGCTCGATCCGCCTGCCTCGGTGATCGTGGGCACCGAAGGCGTCACCGGCAGGCGCGCGGGGGCTCCCACGGCCAGCAGCTTCAGCGAGCCCTTCTGAACGTGGGGCAGCATGGCCTCGACGCCGCCCGAGGTGGCCTGCACCTGCCCGCCCAGCATGGCGGGCAGCACCTCGGCCAGCGCCTTGTAGGGAACGTGCAGGAACTGCACGCCCGTGCCGGCCTGCAGCAGCTCCATGTTGAGGTGCATGACGCTGCCCACGCCGCCGGTGCCGAAGGTCACCTGGCCGGGATGGGCCTTGGCGTAGGCGATGAACGAGCGGAAATCGTTCGCCGGCACGTCCCGCGCCACCACCAGGTAGAGCGCCACGTCGGCCACGTTGCCGACCGACACCAGGTCGCGTGCCGGATCGAAGGGCAGCGGGTAGAGCAAGGGGTTCACGGCGAGGGTGAGCCGATCCACCAGCAGGAAGGTGTAGCCGTCCGCCGGCGCCTTCACGACCTCGCCCGTGCCGATGACGGCGTTGGCGCCCGGCTTGTTCTCCACGATCACGCTGGTGCCCAGCTCCTTGGACACGCCCTCGGCCACCAGCCGGGCCATCACGTCGGGCCCGGTGCCCGGCGGATAGGGCACGACGATGCGGATCGGCCTCGCGGGCCAGCCAGAGCCGGCCGCAGCGCACGCCTGGCCAGCCGCCATCAGCAGCGTCATGAAGACCCACACAACTCGCAGCAGCATCTTTTGCATCACCGGGCTCCTTGTCCAACGGACTTACGGCACACCTGCATGGCCGCATTTCGCGGCATCCGCAGCACCTTTATTTTTGCAACTTTATCGTTTAAACGAAATTCAGCAATGAATTTTCTGAAAATCTTTGAAGCGCAATGCCTCATTGGCAAAACAAGGCCGTGGCCGGCTCCTGGCGTTTTCCACGGGAAGCCGCAGGCGCCCGGCGCCTCAGGGCCGGGTATGCGAACTTCGGGAAAGGAGCCCGCCTGAAGCGGGCTCTCAAGGGACATGGCGTGCGCCTGCCGGTCTCCCGGCGGGCGGCGGCAAGCTCTGCGGGGCCCCGGCGGATCGGATCGCCTGAAGCCCCGCCTGTGGGGCCGGCCCGGGTGCAGCGCGGCAGGCTCCAAGGCACCGCGCAGGCTCCCGGTTCCGGCGCGCCGCGCTCAGAGCGTCTTCAAGCCTTCGCCGAACACTTCAAGCGCCTTGAAGAGCAGCGAGCGAGGAATCGTGAGCGAGGGCATCACCCGCATCACGTTGCCGTAGCGGCCGCAGGGCACCATCATCACGCCGTGGGTCAGCACGTAGCCCATGAGCTGGCCCATCTTTTCGCGGCCCAGCGGCTCCTTGGTGGCGGCGTCTTCGACCAGCTCGATGCCGATCATCAGGCCGCGGCCCCGCACTTCGCCGATGTACGGGCTGCCCAGCTTGCGGAGGTAATCCTGGGCTTCCAGGCCCAGCGCGTGGGCGCGGTCGATCAGGCCCAGCGCCGGGTCCTGCAGCAGCGCGATGTTGGTCAGCGCCACAGCAGCGGAGACGGAGTTCGCCGCGAAGGTGTTGGGCGCGGAGCCGTCCGGGATCTTCGCGGCCAGGTCGGACCGCATCACCAGGCCAGCCATGGGCACGTCGCCGCCCACGCCCTTGCCGAAGGTCAGCATGTCGGGCTTGACGCCCGAATGCTCCACCGCCCACATCTTGCCGGTACGGCCGGCGCCGGCCTGCACCTCGTCCACGATCAACAGCGCGCCACTCTTGTCGCAGGCCTTGCGCAGCAGTTGCAGGAATTCAGGCGACGGCGGAACGTAGCCGCCCTCGCCCTGCACCGGCTCCACGATCACGGCGGCCACGTCGTCGGCGGCCGTGTAGGGCGTGTTCAGCAGGTAGTCCACGTATTCGCCCGCGATCTGCTCGGCGCTCTTGTGCGTGGTGTCGAACGGAAAGCGGTAGGCATAGGGATAGGGGGCGTGGATCACGCCACCCATGAACGGCCCGTAGCCCTTGCGGTAGGCCGTGCCGGTGGTGAGCGCCACCGACGCGTTCCATACGCCGTGGTAGCCGCCGTGAAAAGCGACGATCTGGTGCCGGCCGGTGACGCGCTTGGCGAACTTCACAGCAGCTTCCAGCGCGTCGCTGCCGCTCTGGGTGAAGAAGGTCACGCAGTCGCCGCGCAGACCCTCGGGCATGATTTCCGAGAGCTTGGCGGCCAGTTCGGTGCGGCGGGTGCTGTTGACTTCCATCGAATGAGCCAGCACGCCGGCCTGGGCGCGGATCGCCTCCACCACCTTGGGGTGGCAGCGGCCCACGCTGCTCACGCCCACGCCGGCCGACAGGTCGATGTAGGTGTTGCCGTCCGGGTCCTTGAAGGTCACGCCCAGGGCCTGGTCGATGACCACCGGGGCGCGGCCGGCGCCGCGCGCCATCGATTCGGTACGGGCCGACAGCTCCAGCGCGGCGGCCGATTTCGGGCCGGGGAAGTCGGCGGACACCATGCGCGGTGCATCGGGGAAATTCAGGGCTTCCAGTTCGGTTTCAGTCACAGCCATACCTTTTCGTTCAGTCGATTGCATGAGGGTGGAAGCGAAGGCGCTGCAGGCAATCCCTGGCAGCCCGGAGTCGGGCCGCCGCCGGGAATGGAGTCCAGCGTCCTCGGGTGCAGTCGATGGTCGTGGAGATCGCTGCGGCTCGGTAGCCCGAATCGGCAAGGGGTCGGCGGGGCCGCAAGCCGCCCCCGCTGAAGGATCCTCAGAGCCTGAAAACGAGCACCGCCTGCTCCATCTGCCCGGCCTGCGCCTTCAGCGCTTCGGTCGCTGCGGCCGCCTCCTCCACCAGGGCTGCGTTCTGCTGGGTGACCTGGTCCATCGTGCCGATGGCCTGGCTCAACTCGCCGATGCCCACACTCTGCTGCGCCGTCGCCGTGCTGATTTCATGCGCGATCCGCGAGACCTCCTGGATGCGCTGCACCATGGTGTTCATGGCCTGGCCAGCCTGCGCAGCGCGCTGGCTGCCGGCCTCCGCCTGGCGTACCGATTCGGCGATGAGGCCCTTGATGTCCCGGGCCGCCACCGCCGAGCGCTGCGCGAGTGCCCTCACCTCCTGCGCGACCACGGAAAAGCCCCGCCCCTGCTCGCCCGCCCGCGCAGCTTCCACCGCCGCGTTGAGCGCCAGCAGATTGGTCTGGAACGCCAGCCCGTCGATGACGCCGGTGATGTCGGCGATCCGGCGCGAGGCGCCGTCGATGTCACCCATGGTCGCGACAACCTCGCTCACCAGCCGCCCGCCATCGACGGCGAATTCCGCCGTCTCGCCCGCCAGTTCGCTCGCATGGCGCGCGCTGTCGGCGTTGTGCCGCACGGCCGTGCTCCATTGCTCCACCGAGGCTGCCGTCTGCTGCAGGGCGCTGGCCTGCTCTTCGGTGCGCGAGGAAAGGTCCTGGTTGCCCTCGGCGATCTGGCTTGAGGTCAGCGACACGGTCTGCGCCTGTTCGCGCATGCCTGCCACCAGCTCGGTCAGGCGCTGCTGCATGGCGGCGAGAGCGGCCATCAGGCTCCCACCGTCGCCGGCGCGCACAGGCACCACGGTGGTCAGGTCGCCCGCGGCCACGCTCTGCGCCAGCGCGACGGCACGGGCGGGCTCGCCGCCCAGGGGCCGCAGCACCAGCCGGTCCAGCAGCCAGGTGAGGCCCCCCATGACCGCCAGCAGGCTCACCAGTGCCAGCCCCAGCGCCACGTGCCGCAGCCGGACGACGGGCGCGAGCAGTTCGTCATCAGGCACCGTCACCGCCAGGGACCAGGGGGTGCGGATGTCGCCCACGCGCAGCGGCGCGTAGATGCGGGTCATGGCCCGGCCGGTGGCGGGATCGGTCCAGCGCACGGTGAGCGGCTGGCCGGCCTGGATGGCGGCCTTGGCGCCGTCCTGCATGCCGCCCGCCTCCACGTCCTGCCCCAGGAGTTCGCGGTGCGGGTCGCCGATGATCTCGCCAGCATGCGAGACCAGTGTGGCATAGCCACTGCCGTAAAGGCGAATGGCCGCGACCGCGGCCTGCACGTCGGCCACGGCGATGTCCAGTCCCGCCACGCCGGCGACCCGTCCGTCCACGCGGATCGGCACGGACACGCTGGTGACCCGCACCTTCGCGCCGCCGATCTCGTAGTCGTAGGGGTCGAAGAACATTTCCTCGCCCGTGCGAACCGCCTCCAGGTAGAAATCGCCCGCACCCGGCTCGTCGTAGCCCTTCGTGGGCTCCAGGTAGAAAGTGCCCCCGCTGCGGTACCAATAGGGCACGAAGCGCCCGCTGCGGTCATGGCCCGGAGTGTTGGCGAACTCGGCATCGCGCCCATCGAAGGCATCGGGCTCCCAGGTGGTGGAAAGGCCGAGCAGCGTGGGGTTGCCCTCCAGCACGGCGCGCAGCTGCGCGTTGGCGATGTCCCGGTCCGGCTTGCGCGCGGCCACCAGGCCGCCCAGCGACTGAGCCGTCACCCGCAGGGTCTGCCGTGCCTGGTTGAAGGGCCGGCCCAGCCGGTCGGCCTCGGCACGCGCCAGCTGTTCGGCGTACATCAGCGCCGTGTCGCGCTGAGCCTGGCTGGCCTGGTGGGTCAGCAGCGCCACCGTGGCGAGAAAGCCGGCGCCGACCAGCGCGAAAGTGGCAAGCAGCACCTGCAGGCGCAGGCTGATTCTTCTGGGGTGCACGATGGAGTCCTCGAAAAGCCCGGTGGATACGCAAGGCGCACCGGGCTCTTGCGGGGCCGCCATGGCGAGGCGGCCCGCGGGGGCATCCCGACTTTCCTGGCCTCTCGCGAATCAGCCTATCCCCGTGTTGGGCAGGGCAGTAGCCGATTTCGGCATCTGCCGCACGGCGAAGTCCCGCGGGCCCCCATCGCAGCGCGCCGCCCTACTGCTGGGCGAGGCGCGCCGTCAGCTCGTCCGCCGCATCGACGACCAGCTTGCAGAGGAAGGACTCCTGGAAAGCCTTGAAACGCTCGCTGCGCCCCACCAGCGTGATGCTGCCCAGCACGCGCTGCTTCTCGTCGAAGATGGGCGCGGCCAGGCCCGAGCGGCCGGGGTGCAGCTCGCTTTCACTGATGCAGTAGCCCAGCTTGCGGATGGCCAGCAGGCTCTTGGAGAACTGCTTCCACTCCAGGCCCAGGTGCTGCAGCTCCGGCCGGAAGGCATGGGCGTCGTAGATGCGGCGGATCTGGCGCGGCAGCAGATAGGCCAGCACCACCCTCGCCGTGGCGCTGTGAAAGAGGTCGATCGGCCGCCCCCGGCCGCCGCCGACCGGCCCGCCGTCGGGGCCCCGTTGCACGAGCACCGTCACCACCGAGTCGCCGTACCACTCGCTGATGAGTGCGTCGAGCCCGGTTTCGGCCACCAGCTTGTCCACCAGATCGCGGCCGCGCACCAGCAGCGGGTCATAGGCGCTCATCTGATGCTCCAGCGCGATGATGCGCGGCCCGAGCGCATAGCCGCGCGACAGGCGCACCAGCAGGCCGACATCCCCGAGTTCGCGCAGATAGCGGTAGGCACTGGCCGAGGTATAGCCCAGCTCCTTGCAGATGATTTCCACGTCGATCACCGGCTGATCGGGACGGAAAAGATCCAGGACATTGAGCATACGGCGCAGACTGTTCATTGGCAGGGGCGTGAGGAGACCGCGAAAGACATGCTGCCGGAAGGCGCAGCAAGAGCCTGAAGCCGGCACGGGAATGCTGCCGACGATAGTTGCCATTCTCCACGACTCCCGCCTGCGCACAACCGCTCGCAGCCGGTTTCACGTCACTCTCACGCCGCCTCGCCGTCCTCGAGCCGCATCAGCGGAGCGGACAGAAACCCGGCCAGGATGACCAAGGTGCCCAACACCCCCGTGATCACGAACAGCCAGCGCACGCCCAGCCACTCGCCCAGCGGCGAGGCCAGCGCGAGCCCCATGGGCGACGCCAGGCCTTCGACCATGTGCAACAGCGAGAGCACACGCCCTTGCAGCTGGTGGGGCACGATGGTCTGCAGCAGCGCAGTGAGTGGCGCATGGCCCAGCGCGAAGGCCATACCGCTCACCGTCCACCACAGCACGGCCACGGCGAACAGCCGGCTCGGCGCCAGCGCGGTGAGCGCCATGGCAAGGCACGACAGCGCCAGCCCCCACAGCACCCAGGGCATCTGCCGGCGCGGCGCAAGAGCCGCCACCACCAGGCCGCCCAGCACCATGCCCCCGCCGGCGAGGCCTTCCATCCAGGCCACCTGCATCGGGCCTCCGCCGAAATGGACCTTGACCAGCAACGGCACCAAGGTGAACGTGGGCATCACCACGAGCATGGCCGCCCCCAGCAGCGCGTAGAGCCGCCACAGACCGGGCGACCCCCACACCGTCTGCACGCCTTCGCGCAGCTCATGTCCGATGCCGGTGGGGGCGCCCGGCGCCCGGCGAGGCTGCGGTACGCGCAGCAATAGCAGCGGCGTAATGCCGAGCACCACGGTGACCACGTCGATGCCCAGGGCCCAGCCCATGGGCAGCAGCGAGACCGCCAGCGCGCCCAGCGGCGCAGCCGCCACCAGCGTGAGGCTCTGCATCATCTGATTGAGCCCTGCCGCACGCGGCAGGAAGTGCCGGGGCACCAGCATGGCCACGCTGGCCGAGGCGGCCGGCAGCTGGAAGGCCTGCATGGCGCTGCGCACCGCCATCATCGAATAGGCATGCCAGAGCTCGATGCGGCCGGAGAGGAACAGCGCGATCAGCACGCACATGCAGAGCGCGCTCACCGCGTCGGCGGCGATCATCAGCAGGCGCCGGCTCCAGCGGTCGGCCAGCGTGCCGCCCAGCGGACTCAGCACCGCCTGGGGCAGCAGCGCCGCCAGGCCCGCGAAGGCCAGGGAGGCAACGCTGCCCGTGGTGTCCGTGATCCACCACAGCAGCACGAACTGGCTGAGCGCCGAGCCGATCAGCGAGAACGCCTGCCCGCCGAAGATCAGGCCAAACCGCCACGCCCAGCCCGGGCCGGGATCGGGCACCTGGGGCAGCGCAGTGTCTTGTGCCAGCAGCGGCTGCGTCATGGCGCATGCCCCGCAAGCGGGCCGCGCCCAGGCCCCGTGGCCTGCTCGGAAAGACCGCCGCCCAGCGCCTTGTAGAGCGCGACGGCGTTGCCGATCTCGGCGCGCCGCAGCTCCAGCAGCGTCTGCCGGGCAGCATAGCCCTGGCGCTGAGCATCCAGCAACTCCAGCCGCCCGTCCAGCCCGGCGCGGTAGCGCAGGTCCGACAGCGCCAGCCGCCGCTCGGCGCTGCGCAGCACCTGCGACTGGGCCGCGATCTGGTGCTGGTAGGTGGCGCTGCCAGCCAGCCCGTCCGCCACCTCGCGGAAAGCGCTCTGGATGGCCTTCTCGTAGGCGACGACGGCTTCGGACTTGCGCACCTCGGCCAGCCGCAGCTCGCCGCGCAGCCGCCCGGCCTGGAACAGGGGCTGGCTGATCTGCGGCGCGAAACGCCAGGTGCGCGAGCCGCCGTCGAACAGCCCGCCGAGCGCTGGGCTCGCGAAGCCCAGCGACGCGGTCAGCGAGAGCTGCGGAAAGAACGCGGCACGCGCCGCGCCGATGTCGGCATTGGCGGCCCGCAGCAGTTGCTCGGCCTGGGCGATGTCGGGCCGCACCTGCAGCAGATCCGAAGGCAGGCCCGCCGGCAGCCGCGTGATCACCGCCGGCGCGGCCAGCGGCAGGCCTTCGGGCAGGTCGGCTGGCAGCGAGGGCATGCCGACCAGCAGTTGCAGGGCATTGCCGGCCTGGGCCTGAGCCCGCTGGCGCGCCTGCCAGTCCGCCCGGGCCGTGGCGACCTGGCCCTCGGCCTGGGCCAGATCCAGCCCGCCGCGCTGGCCGGCCCGGGCCCGCAGCTGCACGAGTTGCAGCGACTGCGTCCAGTCCGCGAAGGTCTGCTCTGCCAGGCGGGCCTGCTCCAGTGCGAGCCGCTCGGCATAGTACGCATCGGCCACCGCGCCCACCAGGGCCAGCTGCGCCGCCAGCCGGCCCTGCTCGCTCGCCAGGTAGCGCGCCAGCGCCGCATCGGAAGAAGCGCGCAGGCGGCCGAAGAGGTCGATCTCGAAGGCGCTGATGCCCAAGCCCACTGCATGGCGCGTGCTGACGCTGGCGCCAGCGCCCGCAGTGCTGCCGCCCTGCCCGCCCGCCCCGTCACGCTCGCGCGTGCTTGAGGCCTCGGCCGCCACCCGCGGCCACTGGTTCGATTGCTGGATACGGTACTGCGCACCGACCGCCTCCACGTTCAATGCGGCCAGGTGAAGGTCCTTGTTGTGTTCCAGCGCCAATTCGATCAGACGCTGCAGGCGCGGGTCTCCGAACATCGTCTTCCAGCCGATATCGGCGGCCGGCACCCGGCCTGGCGCCGCGCCGGCCTGGGCATAGGCCTCGGGTACAGGCAATGGCGGCGTCTGCAGGGCCGGCGTGAGCGAGCATCCCGCCAATGAGGCCAGCAGCGCGCAAAGGGAAAGGCAAGCAGTCCAACGCATGGTCAGGCCTCCTTCTCGTTGCCCTGAAGCGCGGGGGCCGGCTGCGCCAACGGCGCGGCCGCCCTGCTCCGCCAGCGCTCCTGCAGCCCCACCACCAGCACGAAGAAGACGGGCACGAAGAACACGGCCAGCACCGTGGCGCTGACGATGCCGCCGAAAACGCCCGTGCCGATGGCCTGCTGCGTCTCGCGGCTGGCGCCCGTGGCCAGCATCAGCGGCACCACGCCCAGCGCGAAGGCCAGCGAGGTCATCAGGATGGGGCGCAGCCGCAGGCGCGCCGCCGTCATGGCCGCATCGACCAGGCCGTGGCCCTGCTCGCGCAGCTGCTTGGCGAATTCGACGATGAGAATCGCGTTCTTGGCCGAGAGGCCGATCACGGTGATGAGCCCCACCTTGAAGAACACGTCGTTGGGCATGCCGCGCAGCAGCACGGCGGCCACCGCGCCGACCAGGCCCAACGGCACGACGAGCATCACGGCCGCTGGAATCGACCAGCTCTCGTAGAGTGCTGCCAGCACCAGGAAGACCACCAGCATCGACAGCGCCAGCAGCAGCGGCGCCTGCGCGGCCGACTGGCGCTCCTGCAGGGACTGGCCCGTCCACGCGATGGCGAAACCCTTGGGCAGCTGCTGCGCGAGCCGCTCCATCTCGGCCATGGCCGCGCCGCTCGCGACGCCCGGCGCGGCCGAGCCGGTGATGCGCGCGGCCGGATACCCCTGGTAGCGCGCCAGCTGCAGCGGCGTTTCGGTCCAGACAGGCGTGACCATCTCGCCCAGCCGGGCCATGGCGCCACTCGCGCCTGGCACTGGCAACTGCAGCACATCCTGCAGTTGCATCCGGGCCGGGGCGTCGGCCTGCAGGATGACCTGCTGCATGCGCCCTCGGTTGGGAAAGTCGTTCACGTAGAGCGATCCCAGCGCTGCGGAAAGCGTGTCGCTGATGGCGCCGAACGGCACGCCGAGCGCTGCAGCCTTGCCGCGGTCGATGTCCAGCCGCACGCTGGTGCCCGAGGGCAGCCCGTCCGCATAGACCTGGGTCAACAGCTTGCTCTGCGACGCCAGCGCGATCAGCCGGCCCTGCGCGGCCAGCAGCGCCGCCTGCCCCTGTCCGGCGCGGTCCAGCAGCCGCAGGGTGAAGCCCGACGAGGTGCCCAGCTCGTCGATGGCCGGCGGCATCAGCACCATGACCTCACCTTCGCGCACGCGCTGCATGGCGCGCTGGGCCCGGGCGACCTCATCCTGCGCCGTGGCGCCATCGCGCTGCTTCCAGTCCTTGAGCATGGTGAAGGCCTGCGCCGAATTGGGCCCGGAGCCGGAAAAGCCGAAGCCGATCACTGTCTGGTTGGTGGCGATGCCCGGGCGCGCGGCCACGTAGGCCTCGTAGTCCTTCACCACGGACAGGGTGCGCTCCATCGTGGCATCGGCCGGCAGCTGGAACGAGGTCATGAAGTAGCCCTGGTCTTCCTCGGGCAGAAAAGCCGAGGGCAGCCGCAGGAAGGCCCAGCCCAGCACGGCGACGATGAGCGCGAAGCCCAGCATCACCCGCGCCGGCCGGCGCAGCAGCGCGCCCACGCCGGCGCCGTAGCGCGCGGTCATGCGCGCGAAGCCGCGGTTGAAGCGTCCGAAGACGCCGCGCTTTTCGTGGTGGCCGGGCTGCACGGGCTTGAGCAGCGTGGCGCACAGCGCCGGCGTCAGCGTCAGCGCCAGGAAAGCCGAGAACAGGATGGAAGTGGCCATGGAGAGCGCGAACTGCTGGTAGATGACCCCCACCGATCCGCTGGCGAACGCCATGGGGATGAATACCGCCGTGAGCACCAGGGTGATGCCCACCACCGCGCCCGTGATCTCGCGCATGGCCTTGATCGTGGCCTCCTGCGGGCTCAGGCCCTCGGCCGCCATCAGGCGCTCGACGTTCTCGACCACCACGATGGCGTCGTCCACGATGATGCCGATGGCCAGCACCATGCCGAACATGGTCAGCACGTTGATCGAAAAGCCCGCCACCTGCATGACCGCGAAGGTGCCCAGCAGCGCGATGGGCGCGACGATGGCGGGAATGAGCGTGTAGCGCACGTCCTGCAGGAAGACATACATCACGATGAACACCAGCGCCATCGCCTCCAGCAGCGTCTGGATCACCTTCTCGATGGAGATCTTCACGAACGGGGCCGTGTCGAACGGCGTGGTGTAACGCATCCCGGCAGGCAGCGTGGCACTCAGCTCGGCCAGCCGGGCCTGCAGCGCCTCGGCCGTGCGCACTGCGTTCGCGCCAGGCGAGAGTTGCACGGCGGCGCCGGCCGAGGCCCGGCCGTCGTCCCGCGTGGCGAAGCCGTACGACTGCGCACCCAGCTCCACGCGCGCCACGTCGCCCAGCAGCACCCGGGAGCCGTCGCGGCCCGAGCGCAACACCACGGCCGCGAACTGGTCGGGCGTGGACAACTGGCCCTGCACCGTGAGCGGAATGCTCACCCGCTGGCCGGCCAACGTGGGCGAGTCGCCCACGCGCCCGGGCGCGATCTGCGCGTTCTGCTGCGCGAGGGCCGTGGAGAGGTCGCTCATCGACAGCCCGTAGCCTTGCAGCTTGGCCGGGTCCACCCAGATGCGCATGGCCTGCTCGGCGCCGAAGAGCTGCACGCGGCCCACGCCTTCGATGCGGCGCATCTCCTCCACGCCGTGGCGGGCCAGGTAGTCACTCAGCTCCAGCTCGCCATGGTGGCCGTCGTCGGACACCAGGCTCACGATCATCAGAAAGCTGGAGGTCGAGGATTCCACGCTCAGGCCGTTCTGCCGCACGGCCTGGGGCAGACGCGCCTCGATGGCCTTGAGGCGGTTCTGCACGTCCACCTGGGCCAGCTCGGGCTGGGTGCCGGGCTTGAAGGTGGCGGAGATCTGCGCGGAGCCGGAGGTGTCCACCGACGACTCGAAGTACAGCAGATGCTTGACGCTGGAGAGCTCGCGCTCGATCAGGCTCACGACCGAATCGTTCATGGCCTGCGGCGTGGCGCCGGGATAGGTCGCATACACGGTGACGGCCGGCGGAGCGACCGACGGGTAGCGAGCGATAGGCAGCTGCGGCAGGGCGATCAGGCCCAGCAGCACGATGAACGCGGCGACGACCCAGGCGAAGACGGGCCGGCGTATGAAGAATTGAGGCATCGGGGTTTCCTGCTGCGGGGGGCCTCAGCGGGCCGCGGTCGCTGCGGTTTCTGAGTCGGCCACAGTGGGTGCTTGCCAGGGCTGCGGCGCAACGGCCGTGCCGGCGGCAAGGCGCTCGGCGCCCTCCACCACCACGCGCTGGCCGGGTTGCAGGCCACCCACTACGCGCCAGTTCTGGCCCACGGCCTCGCCCAGCTGCAGGGATAGCAGCCGGGCCACGTCGCCCTGGGCTGTTTTCTCTACCGTCCACACCTGCGCCTGGCCTGCGGAGCGCTTCACGGCCTGCTGCGGCACCAGCAGCGCCTGTTCGTAGCGGCCCTTGACGAGCTGCGCGCGCACGAACATGCCCGGCAGCAGCACGCGCCCCGGGTTGTCCACCAGGATGCGCAGCAGCACGTCGCCCGTGGCCGGATCGACGTGGGTGGCGGAAAACAGCACCTGCCCGCGCATGGGATACGGGCGGCCGTCTGCGCGCAGCAGCGTGACGGGCGGGCTGGCGCCCAGCGTCCGCAGCGCCTCCAGCGCCGCGGCGGGCTGGCGCACATCCACATACACCTTGTCGATCTGCTGGATGCGGGCCATGGGCGTGGCGTCCGCCGCGCCCACCAGGGCGCCCTCGCTGACCAGGGCCTGGTCGATGCGGCCGGCAATGGGCGCATCGACGCGGGCGAAGCGCAGGTCCAGCCGGCGGCGCGCCAGGCTGGCCTCGGCCTGCGCCACTTCCGCTGCGGCCTGCTCGCGCTGCGCGACGGCGTCTTCGTACTCCTGGTGACTCACGGCTTCGGCCTGCATCAGCGGCTTGAGCCGCTCGGCCTGCGCCGTGGCCCGGCGCCATGCGGCCTGGCTGCGCTGCAGCGAAGCTGCAGCCATGTCCGCGTCGGCCTTGAAAGGCGCGGCGTTGATCTGAAAGAGCGGCTGGCCCGCAACCACGTCCGCACCCTGATCGAACAGGCGGCGCTGAACGATGCCGCCCACCTGCGGACGGATCTCCGCAGAGCGAACGGCGGCGACACGGCCGGGCAACGCTTCGTACACCGTGACAGCCTCCGGATGCAGGGCCATCGCTGAGACGCGCACCGGCTCCGGTGCTCGCGGCTCCTTGGCTGGCCGGCAGGCGGCAAGTGCCAGCACGGCTACGCAGGCCAGTCCATATCCCATTCGTCGTCGCGTCGTCATGGCGTCCACCCTCTCGTGCATGCGTGCACCGGAAGTCTCAAAGGGCGCGATTCTGGGTGGGCCTCCTCGAGCTTCGTTGGACGAACCATGGAACCAGGATGGAGCGGCGCCTCGTCCACCGGAACGGCACAATCGCCGCCATGAACGACTCCCTGCCGCCCCCAACCGACGCCACCATCGCCGGAGCGCTCGTGCTGCTGGTGGAAGACGAAACCGAGATCGCCGAGATACTCGGCGCCTATCTGCGCCGCAGCGGCCTGCGCACGGCCCATGCCGGCAACGGCTTGGCCGCGATGGACATGCACCTGTCACTCAAGCCCGACCTGGTGCTGCTCGACGTCCAGCTGCCGCAGGCCAGCGGGTGGCAGGTGCTGTCGGAGCTGCGCCACCGGGGCGACACGCCGGTCATCATGCTCACGGCGCTCGACCAGGACATCGACAAGCTCATGGGCCTGCGCCTGGGCGCCGACGACTACGTGGTCAAGCCCTTCAACCCCGCCGAGGTGGTGGCGCGAGTGCAGGCCGTGCTGCGGCGCACGGCCACACACGGCGGGCGCGGCGCGCAGCGCGTACTGCGCGTGGGTACCTTCCAGATCGACCCCGAAACCATGGAAGTCAGCGCCGAGGTGGACGGAGAACGCCGCACGCTGCCACTCACCCTGACGGAACTCAACCTGCTGGCGCACATGGCGCGCGCACCCAAGCGCGTCTTCAGCCGCGCCGAATTGCTGGCCGCCTGCCTGCCAGAGAGCGATGCGCTCGAACGCACGGTGGACAGCCACGTCAGCAAACTGCGCAAGAAGCTGGAGCTGCTGAAACTGGACGGCGTGCCGGCCAGCGTGCGCGGCGTGGGCTACCGGCTGGGCATCGCGCCATGACGGCGCGCTACGGCGGCTTGCGCCGGCAGCTGGTGATCTCGCTGGCGGTGATGGCGTTCGGTATCGCGCTACTGTTCCTGCTGGGTTCCTACGCGCTCTACGCGCTGCTCACGGCCTATTCGCCCTCCAGCATTTCCTACGACTTCGTGCCCTCTCCCATCGAGGCGATGTGGATGCTGGGCACCGTGATCGCTGCGCTCGTGCTGGCCGTGGTGACTGCCGTCAAGCTCTCGCGTCGCATCGTCACGCCATTGAATTCAGTGGCGGAGAGCCTGCACCGCATCGCCGAGGGCGACCTCTCCGCCCGCGCCCGCACCGACGCCCATTCGCTGGGCGAGGCCGCGCAGTTGGTGGAAGACTTCAACGGCATGGCGCAGCGGCTGCAGCACATGGCGCAGGAGCGCGCCTTTTGGAATGCGGCCATCGCCCACGAACTGCGCACGCCGGTGACCATCCTGCGCGGCCGCCTGCAGGGCCTGACCGAAGGCGTCTTCGAGCCGAGCCCCGCGCAATTCAAGGCCCTGCTCAAGAACGTCGAGGGCCTGGCGCGGCTGATCGAGGACCTGCGGCTGCTCGGCCTGCGCGACAGCGGCCACCTCGACCTGCGCCTGGAGCTGGCCGATCTGTCCGCAGAAGTCCGCGCAGCCGCCCAGGCGCTCGAGCCGCAGTTGACCAGCGCAGGCTTTGCCCTGACGCTGGACCTGCAGGCGCCGGAAGTGGTGTGCGACCCGATCCGCATCCGCCAGGCACTGCTGGCTTTGCTGGAAAACGCGCTGCACCATGCCACGCCGGGCCCGATCACGATCCGCAGTTGGCAGGAAGATGGGCGGGTTCACCTGCGCGTGGACGATAGCGGCCCCGGACTTCAGGCCGATGAAGCCGGCCGCCTCTTCGAAGCCTTCCAGCGCGGCGCCGCATCGCACGAGCGGCCCGGCAGCGGCCTGGGCCTGGCTGTAGTGCAGGCCATCGCCCAGGCCCATGGCGGGGTGGCGCGATGGGCGCCATCCCCCCTCGGGGGATCGAGCTTCGAGTTGCAATGGGTGGGATGAGAGCTTTTTTGCGCAGACCTCAGCAAATCGCTGGCGTGCGTCAGGGGCTTGACGCGCGTTGACCGCAAAGCTGGCAATGTGCAGGCCGGCCAGGCACGCTCAAAATGCGATGGCAGCTGAAGGCAAAAGAAAAACCCCCGCAAATCATGGATTTGCGGGGGCTTGATATTGGTGGGTGATGCAGGGTTTGAACCTGCGACCCCTGCCGTGTGAAGGCAGTGCTCTACCGCTGAGCTAATCACCCTAGTCGTCGTAGCGACAAGACCATGATTATGGCACAGCTTTTCATGCCTGGGCCAAGGTTTTCCAAATTGTTTTGCCGCCGCTGGCCTTGTCGATCTGCGCGAGCGTCGCATCGTGCTCGGCCAGTTCCGCATCACTGGCGCGCAAGACCTGCAGGGTGATGCTGCTGAGGTCGATCGGTGCCATCTTCACGCCGCCCGCATCTTCCTGAGACTCGTCGGAGATGAGCAGCGCGTCCTGCCCCCGCGTGAGGTTGATATAGACGTCGGCCAGCAACTCGGCATCGAGCAAGGCGCCGTGCAGGGTACGGCCCGAGTTGTCCACGCCCAGCCGGTCGCACAGCGCATCCAGCGAATTGCGCTTTCCGGGATACATCTCCTTGGCCATGGCCAGGGTGTCGGTGATGCCGGCGACGAAGCTGCTGAAAGCCGGGCGGCCAGTCAATTCGAGCTCCTTGTTGAGGAAGCCCACGTCGAACGCCGCGTTGTGGATGATGATTTCGGCGCCCTGGAGATAGCGCAGGATGTCCTCCGCCATGTCAGCGAACTTGGGCTTGTCCTTCAGGAACTCGTTGCTGATGCCATGGACCTTCAACGCGTCTTCATGGCTGTCGCGCCCCGGGTTGAAATAGAGGTGCAGGTTGTTGCCGGTGAGCTTGCGGTTGAACAGCTCCACGCAGCCCAGTTCGATGATGCGGTCGCCACCCTCGGCCGAGAGGCCGGTGGTTTCCGTATCGAGAACGATCTGCCGGGACATCAGTGGTTTTCCTTGGCGTGGTTGATGGTGTACTTGGGGATCTCCACCGTCACGTCCGCCTGCGCCAGAATGGCCTGGCACGACAGGCGCGATTGCGGCTCCAGGCCCCAGGCACGGTCCAGCAGGTCTTCCTCTTCCTCTTCGGCCTCGTTGAGCGATTCCAGCCCCTGGCGCACGATGACATGGCAGGTGGTGCAGGCGCAGCTCATGTCGCAGGCGTGCTCGATCTTGATGCCGTTGTCCAGCAGCGCCTCGCAGATCGAGGTGCCGGCGGGCGCGGAGATTTCAGTGCCAGCGGGGCAGTATTCGGCGTGAGGAAGAATCTTGATGACGGGCATGGGGCTCGGGGTTTCTTGCTGTGTGGGTGGGAGCGCAGGTCAGAGCTTATCGACGTTCTTGCCGGCCAGCGCCTCGCGGATGCCGCGGTTCATGCGCTGGGCCGCGAAAGCCTCGGTACCCTTGGCCAGCGCCTGTGTGGCGGCCTCGATCTCGGCGGCATCTTCGGACGTATCGCGCAACGATTTCAGCGCCTGCGCCAGGTCGTCAATGGCTGCGCGCTCGTCGGCGCTCAGCACGTCGCCGTCCGCCTGCAGCGCGCTGTCGATGGCGATCAGCATGCGGTCGGCATCCACGCGGGCCTCGACCAGGGCGCGGGTGCGCACGTCCTGCTGGGCGGTGGCGAAGCCTTCCTGCAGCATGCGGGCGATCTGGTCGTCCGAGAGGCCGTACGACGGCTTCACGTCGATGCGCGCCTCGACGCCGCTGGTCTGCTCGCGTGCGCTGACGCTCAGCAGGCCGTCGGCATCGACGGTGAAGGTCACGCGGATGCGCGCCGCGCCGGCGGCCATGGGCGGAATGCCGCGCAGCTCGAAGCGGGCCAGGCTGCGGCAGTCCGCCACCAGGTCGCGCTCGCCCTGCACCACATGGACGGCCAGGGCGGTCTGGCCGTCCTTGTAGGTGGTGAAATCCTGCGCCTTGGCGGTGGGAATGGTCTCGTTGCGGCTGACGATGCGTTCGACCAGCCCGCCCATGGTCTCGATGCCCAGCGACAGCGGGATCACATCGAGCAGCAGCAGATCGCCAGCCGCGTTGTTGCCGGCCAGCTGGTTGGCCTGGATGGCCGCGCCCAGGGCGACGACTTCGTCGGGGTTGAGGTTGGTCAGCGGCTCCTTGCCGAAGAAATCCGCCACCGCCTGGCGGATCTGCGGCATACGGGTGGAGCCGCCCACCAGCACCACGCCCTGGACCTCGTCTTTTTGCAGGCGCGCATCGCGCAAAGCCCGGCGCACCGCGGCCAGCGAGCGGGCCGTGAGCTCGGCAGTGGCGGCCTCGAAGTCCTGGCGGGTCACGTCAAATCGTGCCTCTGTGCCCGCAATGACGGCGCTGAATGCTACCTTTTCAGTAGCAGTCAAAGCCTCTTTGCAGGCGCGCGCCGCCACGCGGGCGGCCGACTTGTCCTGCGGGGACACGGCCTTCAGGCCCAACTGCCCCAGCACCCATTCGGCCAGGGCCGCGTCGTAGTCGTCACCGCCCAGGGCCGAATCGCCGCCGGTGGAAATGACCTCGAACACGCCTTGCGTGAGCCGCAGCACCGAGATGTCGAAGGTGCCGCCGCCCAGGTCGTACACCGCATAGACGCCCTCGGAGCCGTTGTCCAGGCCGTAGGCGATGGCGGCTGCCGTCGGCTCGTTGATGAGGCGCAGCAGATTGAGGCCCGCCAGGCGGGCAGCGTCCTTGGTGGCCTGGCGCTGCGCATCGTCGAAATAGGCCGGCACGGTGATGACGGCGCCATACAGGTCGTCGTTGAAGGTGTCTTCCGCCCGGTAGCGCAGGGTGGCCAGGATTTCGGCGCTGACCTCCACCGGCGACTTCACGCCGCCAGCGGTGGAGATGGCCACCATGCCGTGGGGGGAGCCCTCGGCGGCTGGTGCCGCTTCCGTGAAGCTGTACGGCAGCTTCTCGCGGCCGGCGATGTCGGCCAGACCGCGCCCCATGAAGCGCTTGACCGAGACGATGGTGTTGACCGGGTCCGTTGCCTGGGCACCCAGCGCCTCGGCGCCGATCTGCCGGCTGCCCCCTTCCAGGTAGCGCACGGCCGAAGGCAGCAGCACGTGGCCGGCATCGTCGGGCAGGCATTCGGCCACGCCATTGCGCACGGCGGCCACCAGCGAATGGGTGGTGCCCAGGTCGATGCCCACGGCGATGCGCCGTTGGTGCGGGTCGGGGGATTGGCCGGGTTCGGAGATCTGCAGAAGCGCCATGAAGAATGTTCGTGTTGTGATGAGCCTGCTTCGCCGGCCCCCGGGGCCTGGGTTGCTCGCTCTTGTCTTGATGCGGGTGGGTACGGGCGCGCCGAAACGGCTGCGGCGCGATGAAAAGGCGCCGGGCCCTTGCTCAACCGGCTATTGTCCCAGTTGGTCCCGGCGAGCCTCGATGTCATGGCCAAAACGCGCAATGAACATGAGGGCTCTGACCTCCTGCGCCGCCCCGGCATAGTCGGCTTTCTCGTCGATCAGCTGCCTGCAACGCCCGATCGCAGCGGCCTGCGACTGCGCCACATCGTCGTACAGCGCATCGAGTTCGGCGGTGCTGCCAGCGTCTTCGAGCGCTTCGCGCCATTCCATCTGCTGCATGAGGAACGCGGCAGGCATGGCGGTGTTGTCTTCGGCGCGGATGGGCGCGCCGTGCAGCTCGCACAGATAGGCGGCGCGGCGCAGCGGGTCTTTCAGGCGCTGGTAGGCCTCGTTGATGCGCACCGACCACTGCATGGCCACGCGCTGCGCGGCCCCGCCCTGCGCGGCGAAGCGATCCGGGTGCGCTTCGCGCTGCAGCGCCTTCCAGCGCGCATCCAGCGCGGAACGGTCCTGCTCGAAGCGGCGCGGCACGTCGAACAGTTCAAAGTCGTCGGATTGGAGGTTCATAAGGGCCAGGCCTGCTGCCTGCCAGTGATGAAAAAACCGCCAGCGCTGGGGGCGTTGGCGGTCGCAGCGATCAGCGCGTCGAGGGGGCTCAAACGCGGAAGCTCTCCCCGCAGCCGCAGCGGTCGCGCTCGTTGGGGTTGTTGAACTTGAAGCCCTCGTTCAGGCCTTCACGCACGAAGTCGAGCTCGGTGCCGTCGATGTAAGCCAGGCTCTTGGGATCGATCAGCACCTTCACGCCGTGGTTCTCAAACACCACGTCTTCCGGCTCCTGCGAATCCACATACTCCAGCTTGTACGCCAGCCCGGAACACCCCGTGGTCTTCACACCCAGGCGAACACCCACGCCCTTGCCCCGCCGGGACAGATAGCGGTTGACGTGCCGGGCCGCAGCTTCGGTCAGGGTGATGGCCATGACTTCAGGCGGCCTGCGCGTCGGCGGGAGCGGCTGCCGCGTGCTTGGTCTTGTAGTCCAGCACGGCGGCCTTGATGGCGTCTTCCGCGAGGATGGAGCAGTGCACCTTCACGGGCGGCAGTGCCAGCTCTTCGGCGATCTGGCTGTTCTTCAGTGCAGCCGCTTCGTCCAGCGTCTTGCCCTTGACCCATTCGGTCACCAGCGACGACGAGGCGATGGCCGAGCCGCAGCCGTAGGTTTTGAAGCGTGCGTCTTCGATCACGCCGGTTTCGGGGTTCACCTTGATCTGCAGCTTCATCACGTCGCCGCATGCCGGCGCGCCGACCATGCCGGTGCCTACGGACTCATCACCCTTGTCGAACGAACCCACGTTGCGGGGGTTCTCGTAATGGTCGATCACTTTGTCTGAATAAGCCATGATGTTTACCTCGTCAATTCTTCAATGTGCGGCCCACTGGATGGCGCTGATGTCGATGCCGTCCTTGTACATGTCCCACAGGGGGCTGAGCTCGCGCAGCTTGGCCACGTTGTGGCGGATGGTCGAGACGGCGTAGTCGATCTCTTCCTCGGTCGTGAAGCGGCCGATGGTCATGCGCAGGCTGCTGTGCGCCAGTTCGTCGCTGCGGCCCAGGGCGCGCAGCACGTAGCTAGGCTCCAGGCTCGCGGACGTGCAGGCCGACCCCGACGACACGGCCAGACCCTTGATGCCCATGATCAGCGACTCGCCTTCGACGTAGTTGAAGCTGATGTTCAGGTTGTGCGGCACGCGGCGCTCCAGGTCGCCGTTGACGAACACCTGCTCGATATCGGTCAGTCCGTCCAGCAGGCGCTTCTGCAGCGCGCGGGCCTTGGCTAGATCCTGCGCCATCTCTTCACGAGCGATGCGGAAAGCTTCACCCATGCCGACGATCTGGTGCGTGGGCAAGGTGCCCGAACGCATGCCGCGTTCGTGGCCGCCACCGTGCATCTGCGCTTCCAGGCGCACGCGGGGCTTGCGGCGCACATAGAGCGCGCCGATGCCCTTGGGGCCGTAGGTCTTGTGCGATGCCAGGCTCATCAGATCGACGGGCAGCGTGGCCATGTCGATCTCGACCTTGCCGGTAGCCTGCGCGGCATCGACGTGGAAGATCACGCCCTTCTCACGGCACAGCGCGCCGATGGCCGGGATGTCCTGGATCACGCCGATCTCGTTGTTCACGAACATCACGCTCAGCAGGATGGTGTCGGGGCGGATGGCCGCCTTGAGCACGTCGAAGTCGAGCAGGCCGTTTTCCTGAACGTCGAGGTAAGTCACCTCAAAGCCCTGGCGCTCCAGCTCCCGGGTCGTATCAAGCACAGCCTTGTGCTCGGTCTTCACCGTGATGATGTGCTTGCCCTTGCCCTTGTAGAAGTGCGCAGCACCCTTGATGGCCAGGTTGTTGGACTCGGTGGCGCCACTGGTCCAGACGATTTCGCGCGGGTCGGCGCCGATGAGCGCAGCCACGTTGGCGCGGGCCTTCTCCACGGCTTCTTCGGCTTCCCAGCCCCAGGCGTGGCTACGGGATGCCGGGTTGCCGAAATGCTCGCGCAGCCACGGAATCATGGCGTCAACGACGCGCGGGTCCACGGGCGTGGTGGCACCGTAGTCGAGATAGATCGGGAAATGCGGGGTCATATCCATGGCTGGCTCAAACAAAGACTCTGGCTGGCAAGGTCGGGCGGATGCCCGGCACTCAGGACTTGGCGAACACGTTGCCCAGTGCGAACACCGAGTTGGGCGCGTTCACGCGAATGGGTTTGACGACGGGCGTGGTCGAGATGGCGCGGCGCACGACCGGCTTGTCTTCGACCTGCACGCCCTTGGCGAGCTGGTCGTCCACCAGCTTTTGCAGGGTGACGGAGTCCAGGAATTCGACCATGCGCTGGTTGAGCGAGGCCCACAGTTCGTGGGTCATGCAACGGCCAGCGTCACCGAGGCAATTTTCCTTGCCGCCACACTGGGTGGCGTCGATGGGTTCGTCGACCGAGACGATGATGTCGGCCACGGTGATGTCGCCGGCCTTGCGGGCCAGCGTGTAGCCGCCGCCCGGGCCGCGCGTGGATTCGACCAGCTCGTGCCGGCGCAGCTTGCCGAAGAGCTGTTCGAGATACGACAGCGAGATCTGCTGGCGCTGGCTGATGGCAGCGAGGGTGACCGGGCCGTTGTTCTGGCGCAGTGCCAGATCGATCATCGCGGTGACCGCAAAACGGCCTTTGGTAGTGAGACGCATCGCAAGCTCCTTGTCTTCAGGCTTGTTCGTTATAGAAATCCGCAAGCTGGGAACCAGCCTCCGGCACCGTCTCCGCCCCTACTCCGACAGGCACCTGAACCTCGCGGAGCCCTGTTCATCCTGGGCTTTTCTTTTCTTGACTATTTCAGACAAGTATAGCACAAACCCTATTGTTTTTGTCGGGTACCCGAACACCCCGGTCGCGGCAGCGACCTCCCGGTCATGCCCCCGCAACCCTTTGAGCCCCCGCTGGCCCGCTCAGACGGCCACCTGGTCTCCGCCGTGCGCGCCAAATGCACGGTCCTTGAGTCGGGTGAGCTGGTCACGTACGCGGGCGGCCTGCTCAAACTCCAGATTGCGCGCGTGTTCGAGCATGAGCTTTTCCAGGCGCTTGATCTCCCGGGCCACATCCTTTTCAGACATGTCTTCCACCTGCGCCCGCTGCATCGATTCCTGTTCGAGCCGCTCGGCTTCCCGGCCCGTCTTCTCGCTGTAAACCCCGTCGATGAGATCGCGCACCTGCTTGACGATGCTGCGCGGCGTGATGCCCTGGGCTTCGTTATGTGCGATCTGTTTGGCGCGGCGGCGTTCCGTCTCGTCGATGGCTTTGCGCATGGAGTCGGTGATGCGGTCGGCATAGAGAATGGCCTTGCCGTTCAGATTGCGGGCCGCACGGCCGATGGTCTGGATCAGGCTGCGCTCGGCGCGCAGAAACCCTTCCTTGTCGGCATCCAGGATGGCGACCAGCGACACCTCGGGAATATCCAGCCCCTCTCGCAGCAGGTTGATGCCCACCAGCACGTCGAAGGCGCCCAGACGCAGGTCCCGGATGATCTCCACGCGCTCCACCGTGTCGATATCCGAATGCAAATAGCGCACCTTGACGCCGTTGTCGGTCAGGTAGTCGGTGAGCTGCTCGGCCATGCGCTTGGTCAGCGTAGTAATGAGTACTCGCTGATTCTTTTCTGACCGAAAGCGTATTTCTTGCAGCACATCGTCCACCTGATGGGTGGCGGGGCGCACTTCGATCTCGGGGTCCACCAGGCCCGTGGGGCGCACCACCTGCTCCACGACACGGCCCGCATGCGTCTTTTCGTAATCTGCGGGCGTGGCAGAGACGAACACGACCTGGCGCATGCGTTGCTCGAACTCCTCGAACTTCAGCGGCCGGTTGTCCAGCGCAGAAGGCAGCCGGAAGCCGTATTCGACCAGGGTGTTCTTGCGTGCCCGGTCGCCGTTGTACATGGCGCTCAGCTGGCCGATCATCTGGTGGCTCTCGTCCAGGAACATGAGGGAGTCGGGCGGCAGATAGTTGGTCAGCGTCGGCGGCGGGTCGCCCGGCTGCGCGCCCGAGAGGTGGCGCGTGTAGTTCTCGATCCCTTTGCAGTGCCCGACTTCGCTGAGCATCTCCAGGTCGAACCGGGTGCGCTGCTCCAGGCGCTGGGCCTCGACCAGCTTGCCTTCGGAAACGAACTGCTTGAGCCGGTCGGCCAGCTCCAGCTTGATGCTTTCGACGGCGGCCAACACCTTGTCGCGCGGCGTCACGTAATGGCTGCTGGGATAAATGGTGAAGCGCGGGATCTTCTGCCGCACCCGGCCGGTGAGCGGGTCGAAGAGCGAGAGCGACTCCACCTCGTCGTCGAACAGCTCGATGCGGATGGCCAGCTCCGAGTGCTCCGAGGGGAACACGTCGATGGTGTCGCCACGCACGCGGAAGCTGCCGCGCGCGAAGTCCTGTTCGTTGCGCGTGTACTGCATGCGGATCAGCCGGCCGATGACGTCGCGCTGGTTGAGCTCGTCGCCCACGCGCAAGATGAAGCGCATCTGGGTGTAGTCCTCCGGCGCGCCGATGCCGTAGATGGCGCTCACCGTGGCCACGATGACCACGTCGCGGCGCTCCAGCACGCTCTTGGTGGCCGACAGCCGCATCTGTTCGATGTGCTCGTTGATGGCCGAATCCTTTTCGATGAAAAGGTCGCGCTGCGGAACGTAGGCCTCGGGCTGGTAGTAGTCGTAATAGCTGACGAAGTACTCCACCGCGTTCTTGGGGAAGAACTCGCGGAATTCGCTGTAGAGCTGCGCGGCCAGGGTCTTATTGGGCGCAAAGACGATGGCCGGCCGGCCCAGCCGGGCGATGACGTTGGCCATGGTGAACGTCTTGCCCGAGCCGGTCACGCCCAGCAGGGTCTGGAAGACCTCGCCGTCGCGCACGCCTTCGACCAGTTCCTCGATGGCCGTGGGCTGGTCACCGGCGGGCGGATAAGGCTGGAACAGCTCGAAGGGCGAATCGGGAAAGCGCACCAGCTGGCCCTCTTGCGCGGACGGCATGGCTTCAATGGGTTTTGGCATGGGTTGGCGAGAAGTGGAGCCCTTAAAATCGGGCCGGCCCGGCAGACTACAACAGGCCCGGACTCCCGCTCTGACATCCTTTGTCGATATTTCCCCAAGGAAAGCACTCCATGTCTCTCTTCACCGCCGTCGAAATGGCACCACGCGACCCCATCCTGGGTCTGAACGAGCAGTTCGCTGCTGACACCAACCCCAACAAGGTCAACCTGGGCGTGGGCGTGTATTTCGACGACAACGGCAAGCTCCCTCTGCTGCAGTGCGTGCAAGCTGCGGAGAAGGCCCTGATGGACAAGCCCACCGCGCGCGGCTATCTGCCCATCGACGGCATCGCTGCCTATGACAACGCCGTCAAGGCGCTGGTGTTCGGCGAAGGCAGCGAGCCGGTCACCTCCGGTCGCGTGGCTACCGTGCAGGCCATCGGCGGCACCGGCGGCCTGAAGATCGGCGCCGACTTCCTGAAGAAGGTCAGCCCCGACGCCACGGTGCTGATCTCCGACCCGAGTTGGGAGAACCACCGCGCCCTGTTCACCAACGCCGGCTTCACCGTCGATACCTACGCCTACTACGACGCAGCCAAGCGCGGCGTGAACGTCGAAGGCATGCTGGCCAGCCTGAAGGCTGCCGCGCCCGGCACCATCGTCGTGCTGCACGCCTGCTGCCACAACCCCACCGGCTACGACATCACGGCCGAGCAGTGGGACCAGGTCATCGCCGTGGTCAAGGCCCAGGGCCTGACGCCCTTCCTTGACATGGCCTATCAGGGCTTCGGCCACGGCATCCAGGAGGATGGCGCGGTGATCCAGAAGTTCGTGGCGGCCGGCCTGAACTTCTTCGTCTCCACCTCGTTTTCCAAGAGCTTCAGCCTGTACGGCGAGCGCGTGGGCGGCCTGTCGGTGCTGTGCGCCGACAAGGAGGAGGCATCGCGCGTGCTGAGCCAGCTCAAGATCGCGATCCGCACCAACTACTCCAACCCGCCCACGCACGGCGGCGCGGTGGTGGCGGCCGTGCTGGGCAACCCCGAGCTGCGCGCCCTGTGGGAAAAGGAACTGGGCGAGATGCGCGTGCGCATCAAGGCCATGCGCCAGAAGCTGGTCGATGGCCTGAAGGCCGCCGGCGTGCAGCAGGACATGTCCTTCATCACCCAGCAGATCGGCATGTTCAGCTACTCGGGCCTGACCAAGGACCAGATGGTGCGCCTGCGCACCGAGTTCGGCGTGTACGGCACCGACACCGGCCGCATGTGCGTGGCGGCGCTCAACAGCAAGAACATCGACTACGTCTGCCAGTCCATCGCCAAGGTGGTCTGACGGCAGCTGCCGGCCAGTCCGGCAGCGGCACCGATGCAAAGCAAAAAAACCGCCATCGGGCGGTTTTTTCATGCATTTCTGCCGCGAGCGCTTGATATGCGCCGGCATATCGCTATCAAAAGAAGAGCGTCAAGGGCTTCCTGATTTCATCGCGGACTGCGGTTGGTGTAGCTCGCATTGCCCAGGCCCGTGCCCACGGTCAGCACTGCCCAGCGCTTGACATCCTGGGTGAACGGCAGCTCCGACAGACCCTGCACCACTGCGTCGTTGTGCAGGCAGATCTGGGTGCGTCCACCGCTGATGAGCGGCAGGCGTTCATACAGGTCGTGCGAGAGGCGAAAGCGCGTGCTCTCCCAGTTGCCGGGCAGGTTCTGGGCGCCTCCGGCGATGGAGCCGTCCTCGCAGATCAGACCCGGGCAGGCGACACCGATGAAGGGTGCCACGCGGATGCCCATCTTCTCGGCGCGCTCCAGTAGCTTTTCCAGCATGCCGGCAACGCCCTCGATCAGCGCATCGCGCGTGGGCGTGTCGCCCGCATGGCCCCACTTGTCGCGCTTGACCACTTCGGCGCGCGACATGTCCGGCGTCTTGTGCAGATGGGTCAGCACGATGCCGCAGCGCACGTTGGTGCCACCGATATCCACGGCCAGGATGGCGTCGTAGCTCTGCAGCAGCGCGGTGGGCGCCAGATGCACCCAGCCGACCAGCCCGCCTTCGTCGGCGTGATGGCGCAGCGTGCGCAGCTCCACGGGCACCTTGGCCGCTTTCAAGAGCGCGGCGGCGCGCCGGATGGCGCCCTGCCCCACCTCGCTCTGCTGGAAGCCCCCGCCCACGATCACCCGCTTGACGCCCTTCCAGCTCTCTTCCTTGAGAAAGCGGCGCACGACGTCGGCCAGTTGCAGTGCGTAGTCTTCCTGCGCGGCGCGAATGGCCTGTGCGGCCGGTCCACCCTCTTGCAGTAACCCGTCGAGCCTGGATTTGCCGATGTCTTCGGTGGCCTTGGAGCCGAACGGGTCCTTGCCCGCCATGTCGGCGAATAACGCGCGCCAGGCATCAAGCATCTTGCGGAAGGCCGTGCGGCTCGCTGCATCGCCAATGAAGCCGTCGGCGTCGCCGTCGCGCAGTTCCAGGCTGTAGCCGTCTATGGTCACCGAGGGCAGTTCCATCTCGCCATGCGGACCGAGAGTGGCCAGCGCGCGCTGAGCCCGCAGCTCGCGCTCGCTCAGTACGGATTGCACGCCCTTCGCCTCGTTCGCATCCTTGTGTGTATCGGCCATGCCATCCTTCATCGGAAGTTCCGTCGGTCCATGGTGGGATGCTGGGGGCAATTTTGCGTCGCGGGCGTCAGCAAACATCCTGTCAGGGGGCGGCGAAAGGGGGACGCGCTCAAGAACACCTCCCCGCTTCTGGCTTGTAGCGACATCCATCGCTGTGAGATCGCGCTTCAACGGCGAGCCCCGCCAGCCTTCATGCCATGGCCTGAGACCTGATATCTGCCCGGCCCCGCCCGCGTTCGCCGGCCAGAATGCGCTTCAACATGCGATAAGAGGGTTGAGGGCCCGGCTCACCCCCCCCCCGGGGCGGCGCGCTCCCTGATGCTGTGCGCCAACGCGCGCAGTTGCGCCTCTGACCATTCCCCCTGCTGGGCCTGTCAGCCGCCCCACGGGCGGTAGCCGCAGGTAACATGACGCCCAAATCCGTAGCCGAGGGCTTCGAAGCCTCTTCATCGCCATGCCCCAGAACGCCTCCTTTGCCTCGCCCGCTTCCACCCCTCTGAATCCGTGGCGCCTGGGCGCCGTGGCCGTAGCGGTCGCACTGCTGACCGCATGCGCCAGCACGCCGCTGCCGCCTTGGCCGACCACGCCGCCCAAGGCTGTTCAGACGGCGCCAGCCCCCGCCGCGACCCGCGCGGTGCCGCCGCCGCTGGGCACGCAGCGCACCGGCGTGGTGACCACCCCCATCGCGCCCAGTCCGTCGATGGCGGGAGAGCCCGAGGCTGCGGCACCAGCGCCATCGGCTGAGGCCTTGCCCTACAGTGAAGCCGTGGCAGCGCGCTTTCCGGCCCCGGCTGTGCGGTATGAGACGCCAGGCCTCGCCGATGGCCGCCGTGCCTTCACTACCAATGCCGAAGCGACCCAGTGGCTGCGTGGGCTGGCCACGTCCGTCAAGGGCAGCACCCGGGCCGAGCTGCTCGACATGGGCCGGTCGCAGCGCGGCGTGCCCCTGCAGGCACTGGTACTGACCCGTGCCAGCGGCACAGACGTAGCGGCGCTGGACGCCAGTGGCCGGCCCACCGTGCTGCTGATCGGCCAGCAGCACGGCGACGAACCCGCTCCCGCCGAGGCGCTGCTGGTGATGGCCCGCGAACTGTCGCAAGGCCTGCTGGAGCCGCTGCTGGACCGCATCAACGTGATCGTCGTGCCGCGCGCCAACCCGGACGGCGCCGAAGCCGGCACCCGCGTGACAGCCAACGGCATCGACATGAACCGCGACCACCTGCTGCTCAACACCCCCGAAGCGCAGGCCCTGGCCAAGCTGGTGCGCAACTACCGCCCTGCGGCCGTGCTGGACGCGCACGAATACACCGTCGTTGGGCGCTTCCTGCAGAAGTTCGGCGGCATCCAGCGCTACGACGCGCTGCTGCAGCACGCCACCACAGCCAACACCCCGGAATTCATCAACAAGGCCGCGCTGGAATGGTTCCGCCAGCCCATGGTGAGCGCGCTCACCGCGCAAGGGCTGACCAACGAGTGGTACTACACCACTTCTACCAACATGGACGACCGCACCATCTCCATGGGCGGCACCCAGCCCGACACCGGCCGCAACGTGAATGGCCTGAAGAACGCGGTCAGCATGCTGGTGGAAACGCGCGGCGTGGGCATCGGTCGCACCGATATCCAGCGCCGCGTCCACACGCAGGTCACGGCACTCACCAGCGCGCTGCGCAGCACGGCAGACCGCGCGGCCAACCTGGAACAGGTGCGTTCCTTCGTGGCCCGCGACACAGCGGCCCAGGCCTGCCGCGGCCAGGTGGTGGTCGAAGCCGCCTCGACGCCTACTCAGCGCGACCTGCTGATGCTCGACCCGCAGACCGGCGCGGACCGCGCGCTGCGTGTGGAATGGAACTCGTCCCTGGAGCTGCGCACGGTCAAGAGCCGCGCACGGCCCTGCGGCTACTGGCTGGCGGGCACCGCCGCGCCGGCGGTGGACCGGCTGCGGCTGCTGGGCCTGCAGGTGATGCGGGTAGCCGAGCAAGGCTCGGTGCTGGCCGACACCTACCAGGAAACCGGCCGCGACACTGCCGCGCGCCAGGACGTGCGCGGAACGGTGGCAGGATCCGGCGACATCGTGAACGTGCAAACCACGCTGGCCCGCAGCGCCATCGACGCTCCTGCCGGCAGCTTCTACGTGCCACTGAACCAGCCGCTGGCCAACCTGGCCGTCGCAGCCCTGGAGCCGGACACGCAGAACAGTTATTTCGCCAACCACCTCATCGGCAGCCTGAGCGAAACGGCCCGTGTGATGGTGCCTCCGTCGCTGGTGTTCGAGGGCGACTGAAAAGCCACCAGCCAATCGGCCGTATCGCAAGGCGTGGCCCTGGAGCGGATACGGCCGGTGAGCACACCCCAGGCCTGGCGCCATCACGTCGAACAGACCTGGCACGGGCCTCTCTCCTTTGCAGAGCGCCTTCGGGCAACGCCAGCCATCGAGTTGCTATTGATTCAATAGCTATAAGCGCTTGATTATCCTAGGCCTGCAGCCCAAAAGCCGTGAAAAAGAGCTCAGGCACCGTGCTGGTGCAGGCCACCCGGCGCCGTGGCCGAGGCGGCATGGCCGCCCCTTGCATGGCGCTGGTGCGCGCTGGCGACGACATGCTCCGTCATGGCGACCGCCAGCGCCTCTTCGCCCAGGAACACCTTGCCGACGCCCTCCTGCTCCAGCAGCCGGGCCTCTTCGTCGTTGTGGCTGCGCACCACCGTCTCGATCTCGGGATTGAGGATGCGGGCAGTTGCGACGATCTGGCGCACGTTCAGCGTGTCCGGGGTGGCGATCACCAGCATGTGGGCCCGGGCGATGTGCGCCTGGATCAGCACCGCGGGGTCCACCCCGTCGCCATAGACCGCGGCCATGCCCTGGTTGCGCAGGGATTCGACCAGTTCGCGGTTCTGCTCGGCCACCACGAAAGGCACGTCCCGCGCCACCAGGGCGGCCGCGATGCGCTGCCCCACCCGCCCGTAGCCCACCAGCACGACCTGGCGGGCGAGGAACTTCTCGTCAGTCGTCATGGGCAGTTCAGCCAGTGGATCGTCGCGCTGATCCAGCCGCCGCGCCAGCGCCGAACGCGCCCGCAGCCATTGCTGCAGCGGCGCGATGGCGCGGAACAGCACCGGGTTCACCGCGATGGAAATCAGCGCGCCGGCCAACACCAGGCTGGCCCCTTCGGGCGGCAGCAGGCCCAGCGAGGAACCCAGTCCCACGAGGATGAAGGAGAACTCGCCGATCTGCGCCAGGCTGGCCGACACCGTGAGCGCTGTGTTCAGCGGGTAGCGGAAGGCCAGCACCAGCGCCGCTGCAGCCAACGTCTTGCCGAGGATGATGATGGCCACCACGCCCAGCACCTGAAGCGGCCGTTCCACGAGCACCCAGGGATTGAACAGCATGCCTACCGACACGAAGAACAGCACGGCGAAGGCATCGCGCAGCGGCAGTGACTCCTGAGCGGCGCGGTGGCTGAATTCGGATTCGCGCATCACCATGCCCGCGAAGAACGCCCCCAGCGCGAACGACACCCCGAAAAGCGCCGCCGAGCCATAGGCGATGCTGACGGCCGCAGCCACCACGCACAGCGTGAAAAGTTCGCGCGAACCGGTGCGCGCGACCTGCCACAGTACCCACGGGAATACGCGCCGCCCTACCACCAGCATGAGCGCGACGAAGGCCCCCACCTGCGCCAATGTGGTGCCGACCGCACGCCATACCTCAGCGGCCGGAGCGTGGGAACCGCTACCACCCAGCCAGCCGGCTAGCGGCGGCAGCAAGACCAGCACCAGCACCATCGCCAGGTCTTCCACCACCAGCCAACCCACCGCGATGCGGCCGGTGTAAGAATCGAGAATGCCCTGCGTCTCCAGCGCGCGCAGCAGCACCACCGTGCTGGCGACGGACAGCGCCAGACCGAACACCAGCGCGCCGCCCAGACCCCATCCCCACCAGGTCGCCAGGCCCATGCCCAGCAGCGTGGCCACCACCATCTGCACGACCGCTCCAGGCAGCGCGATGCGCCGCACCGCCAGCAAGTCGCCCAGCGAGAAATGTAGGCCCACGCCGAACATCAGCAGCATCACGCCGATCTCGGCCAGCTGGCTGGCCATCTCGCGGTCGGCCACGAAACCCGGCGTAAACGGGCCGATCACCACACCCGCCAGCAGGTAACCCACCAGCGCCGGCAGCTTCACCCGTGTAGCGATGAAGCCCAGCACCAGGGCCAGCCCCAGGCCGGCGGCGATGGTGTTGATGAGCGACAGGCTGTGGTGCATGGTGGTTGTCGGTTGAAGGGCAACCGGAGGGGATGGACCGCACGGAGAAGGCGCGAGCGCTGGGCGTAGCTCCTTATAACCTCAACCTCGATATCCCAGCAAAAACGAGGCCGGGGCACGATGAGAGGCCCGCTAGCCCAGGTATCATCCACACCCTCGCGTTGACCGCGACTGCGGCTTTGCCACGAGATGCATCCATCTCAATTCCTCTGGCGCGCCGCCTTCCGCCTGCACCTGCCCGTAGCTCAACTGGATAGAGCAATTGCCTTCTAAGCAATAGGTCGGGGGTTCGAGTCCCTCCGGGCAGGCCAATCAAGCAGCCAAGCCTTCAGACAGCTCTTCCAGGCCTGTGCAGGCTCCTGACAAACCCGAAAGTAAGCCTGCGATCCCCCCATGACTGGGGTTGATCCTCATGCTTCGACCCGCGCATCGGCGGTACACCTGAGGCATAGCACATAAAGGAGACAAGGCCATGACCCCCACCCTGATGATCCTCGGCATCGGCGCCTATTTCCTGCTGGGCACGGCGTTCCTGGCCATGGCATCTGCAGCCGGGCGCGCTGACCGGGCAGAAGACCTGCAACACGCGCGCGAGGCTGCGCGGCGGCGTCATGAACGCATCGCCCTGCTTTCCAGCGCCGGCCGCTCCTACCACAGTCCACTCCGGCAACACTGATCCAGACGCGGCCCCGGCAGCCTGATCCGCGGCGGGGGAAGGTGTGGTGAGGAGCTCATGCCTCAAGTGCAGGCTGCGCTGGGGCGAAGAGAGGCTCATCAGCCCGCGTCCGTATGCGACGCCTCCAGTGCGGTTCGGGCACGTACCGCCTCTGCATGCAGCGCTTCGCTCAGTTGATCGACCGTGAGCGCCCAGGGGGCATCGGCTTTCCATTGCTCGGCCAGGAACTGGCGCTGCGCGTCGTTCCAGAACGGTGCCTCGACCAATCCCACGTCTGTCGGCAACTGATGCGACTGGATAAAGCCGTCGATCGCCTCCGCTGTCTCGTCGAGGCCCAATTGCAGAAAGAGGTTCGTCATCGTCGGGTCAGAGGTGATCATGGTGGCTCCTTGCATGCAGGTTGGAAGAATGGACCAACTTAGCTGGAAACGGAAACCGTCTGCGTAAGACAAGGCTGCAAAGTCCCGCAGCTCGCCTTCCCGGGGCGCACTCATGACCTTCTCAACTTGCGCTCCATGCCTTGTTGCCGCAACGCATCACGATGAGCGCCTTCGCGCTGCGCGTGCTAGGCTGCACGATCGTTTCAGCACCAAGAGGGTCCCATGCCAACCGCAACCCAAAGCGCAGATCGCCAGAGCGAATTGCGCGCCGCCCTGCCCCGCATTCAGAATTTGCTGAAGGCGAATCAGGCCGGTCAGATCGGCGACGAGGTGATCGACGAGCTGGTGAAGTGCTTCTGGATGGAATGGGACGGCGGGGCACTCAAGCTGACGGCAACGGGCCTGAACATTTGCCGGCAGTTCACTATGGAAGCGCAACAGCGAGCCGTGTGATGAGGCCGGGCACGGCGCACCTTGGCCCCTTCTGCGCGGCATTCCGCACCTCCTTCAGCACTCTCCAACGCGAGAGGCCTGCCTTCCCCCGAGGACAGACAGGCCTTCTCGCATGAGGCGCCACTACGCCGGCACCAGATCGGCACTGAGCCGGCTGCGGTCAGGCGCGCCGGGCGTGCGATCGAACGATCACTTGGGCAGCAACACCTTGTCCACCACGTGGATCACGCCGTTGGATTGATAGACGTCCGCAGTGGTGACAGTGGCCGTGCCGCCCTTTTCGTCCGTGAGCATGACCTTGCCACCGCTCGCCTTGGCCGTGAGCGTGCCACCTTCAACGGTCTTGATCTTGGCGGAGCCGTTGCCATCGGCGATCATCTTGGAGATGGCGGCGGCGTCCCACTTGCCCGGCACCACGTGATAGGTCAGCACCTTGGTCAGCGTGGCCTTGTTCTCAGGCTTGAGCAGCGTGTCCACCGTGCCGGCCGGCAGCGCGGCGAAGGCCTCGTTGGTGGGAGCGAAGACCGTGAACGGGCCCGGGCCCTTCAACGTATCGACCAGGCCGGCAGCCTTGACTGCAGCCACCAGGGTGGTGTGGTCCTTCGAATTCACGGCGTTGTCAATGATGTCCTTGGTGGGATACATCGGCGCTCCACCCACGGTCACCTGAGCGATGGAAGGCATGGCCACAGCGGAAAGAGCCAGGGTCAGGCCGGCTGCAGCCATGCGAGCGGTCGTGCGAAAGGTCATGTGAGTTCTCCTGAATGTGTTGACTGAAAGTCGCTGCCCGAAGAACCGGGCAGCTGTGGGCTCTTACGCGGCCCGTGGCGCCATGGATTGCAAAGATTCAGGTAACGCCGAGAAAAGCACTGCATCGGGCAATTCGCCTACATCGCAGGCCTGCACCGCCTTGCATACCGGGACGGGCCACAAATCTGGATAGAATCGCGCCACCAAGCCTGCAGACCTGCAGGTTTCGCAGTCCCAGCCGGCGCTTCGCGCGGCCGCAGATGCGGGTGTAGTTCAATGGTAGAACGGCAGCTTCCCAAGCTTCATACGAGGGTTCGATTCCCTTCACCCGCTCCATCGCTTTGAATCTCCCCCTGGTTTTCTAGACACTTCCTGCATGGCCACCAGTTGATCGCCAGCATGAGTTGGCGCGGCGAAGACCACGCCAACGGCGGTGCCGAGAGCGTGTTCCAGTGGGTCCAGCTCAAACGCTTCCGTCGCCAGATCTATTTCGGCGCTCGATGCCGGCAGGGCCTATGTCCTCCGCTACATCGGGATGTCGTACATCCCCAAGCGTGCCACGGCGCTGCGGGAGGTACTTCTCCGGTAGCTTTCAAATAACACCCGTTCCCAACAGCTCAACGGCGCTTACGAAAGCCGAGACGATTCACATCGCTTCGTTTCTGAGTAGGAACCGCAACCCAGGATCGGCGCGTTCGACGGTCAGGCTCCACCCGTGCGCCAGTGCAATTTCCTGGCAAATCGACAACCCCAGTCCAGCCCCGTGGTCGCGTCGGTGTGCTGCGCGCCAGAATCGCTCAAACAACAAAGGGAGTTGGGCAGGATCTAGGCCCGGCCCCCAATCACGCACAGACAGCACGTCGCGGTGAACTTCCACGTCAACCGTCGTGGTCGAAGGTGCATGCTGAATAGCGTTCTCCAGCAGATTCTTCAGCAACGTGAACAGAGCTCCACGGTCGGCCTTCCATGGAATGTTGTCGATCGCGGATACCGTCAAGCGCACGCCGGCGGCCTCGGCCATCCGCCGCAAGTATGAGGCGGCCTCGTCGGCGACTTGTTGCACCTGGACGGTCGTGAAGTCGTAGTTATGAGCCTCGCTGGCTTCAGCCAAGAGCAGAAGCTGCTGGACTTGCCGCGTCATGTATTCGACATCACTCAACAACGCGTCCCGGTCGCTATCGTCGCCTTCCATCAACTCGATCTGGGCCCGAATGAGCGTAAGGGGTGTCTTCAGCTCGTGGGCTGCGTTGCCAAGAAACTCTTTCTGCACGCGGTAGCCCTGATCCAGCCGCTCCAGCGTTCGGTTGAAGCTGTCAACCAAAGGGCTGATTTCGGCTGGCACCACTTCGGTTTGCAGCCGAGCATGAAGCGAGCGTGGAGAGATGGCCGCAGCGGCTTCCGAAATGCCTTTGAGCGGCTTGAGCGCGTAGCGCAGCGTGATGTAAGCGCAAAGGCCGAAGGCGACGATTAACACGGCACTGAAAATGCCGATGCCGATTCCCATGTACGGCAGCGCGAACTTGTGCTGGATGAGCTTCATCAGGCGCTCACTGGTAGCGAACTGCATATGCCATTGCTGCCCGTGGTGCTCAAAGGGTTCAGTGGCGCCATGCAGTGTCATGCCGTTGTGCTCGAAGGCAAAGGTCTCTCGCACCAACCTGGGTGTGCTGCCTGCAGCGGGCCAGAACGCTTCGCCGGCCTCTGAGGCGAGTGCAACGTGTCCCTGAGCGTCCAATACCCGCCAGGCGTTCTCGCGCGGCAGGCTTTCGTAAAGCCAGTCCAGATCGGCTTCGCTGGCATCGAGCGCGACCGGCCTACCGCGGGGGTCAAACTGGATCTTGCTTGCCAGCGTCCCAACGCGCTCGCGCAACTCCAGACCGGCTAAAACGTCGTTCTCCACGATCCAGACGGCCGCCGCGACGGCCAGCGCGATGCTCAGGAGGGCTCCCACGACGTAGGCCGCCAGAACCTTCAGCCCCAGACTACTGAGCCGAACTGTCTTCGCGGAGGGCATAGCCGAGACCTCTGACATTGACGATCCGTTGCCGCGAACCGATAGCGACCAGTTTGCGGCGTAGGCGGTGAAGGGCCACGTCCAGCGCGTTCGGGGTGACGGCCTCGCTCAAGCCCCATGCAGCGGCCTCCAGTGCATTGCGGCGCACGACCTCCTCGTGTTTGCGCAGGAGCAGCGACATGATGTGCACCTCCGCCAAGGCGAGCGTGACTCGTTCACCGCCACAGTGCAAAACACTGGTGGCCGAATGCAGTGTGAGGTCGCCATGACTGGGGTCGAGCTGGCGAAATTCCACCGGGCGGCGCAG
The DNA here is from genome assembly GCF_057642795.1 of Paracidovorax sp. Taxonomy (NCBI): domain Bacteria; kingdom Pseudomonadati; phylum Pseudomonadota; class Betaproteobacteria; order Burkholderiales; family Comamonadaceae; genus Paracidovorax; species Paracidovorax sp. Next base: position 169,007 of record NZ_JBXYZY010000021.1, on the reverse strand, counting down.
CAACGCCCGCACTCGCGCCACCATCTCGTCCATCGCGAAAGGCTTGGGGAGATAGTCGTCGGCTCCGGCTTCAAGGCCTTCAACGCGGTCATGCAAGGCATCTCTTGCCGTCAACACAAGACAAGGAATGCGAATGTCAGCGTTGCGCAGCCTTTGCAGCAGCGCAAGCCCGTCGCCGTCTGGCAAACCCCGATCAAGAACCAATGCTTGGTACGACATCTGCTGAACAGCCGTCCACGCTGCGTCTATGCGGTCCGCCACATCGACGCCGATTCCTGCGGCCATCAAGCCTTTGTGTATCAGCCGCGCCATCCGCTCATGGTCTTCGATCAAGAGTATTCGGCTCATCAGAAACTGTATTTGTAGCCCAGCATCAAGCGGTTCTCGGTGGAGCGACCCACGATGGGACTGTCCTTGATCTCCTTGCCCAAAGATCTGACTCCGACATTGAGCATCATCGAGTGGTGTCTGTCAAAACGGTAAATGCCCGTCAAGCTGATCTCTGGATTGACCGCGGCCTTGCCGGTGTAGGCCGCCCGTCCGACCGTTGCCTCGCTGGCACGTACGCCGTAGTAGTAGTCGACGTACTTTTTGTCCACCCACTCAACGCCTACCTGAGGGATCAGCATCAGGCTCGGACTCAGCATGATCTTGCGTTCCAGGCCCAGCCCAAGGCGTTGGCCTTTGCTGTTTCCAGAAGCGCCCAGCCACTCCAGCTTGACGTCGGCCAAGCTATTTTCCCACTCCATCTTGGCCCCGAACCAGACACTGGACTTGCGCTCGGCCATGCCGGTCAGGGCAGGTGAGTCGCTGGCTTCGTAGCCTGCGCCATCGAACAGCTTGGTCACGAGGCCGAAATTGAGGCGCTGCGATTCACTCAACTCCATGCCGGGCAGCTTCAGCTCCAGGTTCGGGCCGCCCAGCTTCACGTACCGATTTTCGTAAGAGATCATCGGCAAGGCCTTGGTCTCGCGGTCCATCCCTTTGTAAGCCTTCTGAGCACTGATGGCGGCCAAACCCAGGCCCCAGGACGAACCTCCGGACTTGTCCTTGCCGGGAGGCTGCTGAGCGAACGCCGAAGCCGAGCTGGCCAATATCGCCACGGTAGCTGAGACACGGGCCACCTTGGCAGCATTTGTCTTGAAACGGGAGGTGATAGCTGGGGAGGGATGCATGAACAGGTTCCTTGCGGGCGTTGAAAGTCCTCATGCTCCAGTTCACCGTCTTACGGAACACTTACCTGCCCCAGGGCTGTCCTTCTGGATGGCCAGCCGAATTCCCGGTAAGTGTTTGGAAAGTCATCCGGACAAATAGTCGCGTTCATTGCAGATCAAGGCGAAGGCTTGCGAGCCTCCAAGAGCCCCATCAATGAACCCCCCATCCAGACTCCAGCGCTCCCGTTTGCGGACTCTGTCTCAAGAGCCCACCCCACTAGCCGACCGCCTTGTGCTCTGTGCGGCCATCAGCATGCCATTGGTACTGGCGGGTTGTGCATCGACAGCACCCGCCGTGATGCTTGTCCCCAGCAGCCCGCATGTCGCCTCGCAGTGGCATGCGGCACTTCCGCACGGTGGACGGCTCGGGGATCTGAGACAGTGGTGGTCGCAATTCGACGATCCGCTCATACCCGATCTGATCGAGGCGGCTCAACGCGCCAGCCCGACCCTCGCACAAGCCGCAGCGAACATGGCCGACGCCAGGGCCTTAAGTGTGAACAGCGGCGCGGCATTGCTCCCCTCCCTGGACATCGCTGCAAGCAACACAAGGGGGCGCTCGGAACCGGCGTCCCCCGCAGGCAAGGCATCGTCGCTGGGACTTCAGTCTGCATGGGAACTGGACCTCTTTGGGGCCAATCGCGCCGGCCTCGCTGCTGCCGAAGCAAGGTGGGCTTCCAGCCAAGCGGGCTGGCATGACGCGCGGGTCTCAGTCGCCGCCGACGTGGCGAAGCATTACGTCGAGCTGCGGGCCTGTGAGGCGCACGTGGAGCAATCCCGTATCGACGCAGCCTCCCGAGCGCAGACCGCCCTCCTTACAGCGTGGGCTGCTGCGGGCGGTATTCGGTCGCCGGCAACCGCTGATATGGCGCGAGCCAGTGCGGCACAGGGCGATGTGGCGCTGGAGGAACGCAAGGCGCAATGTGATCTGCTGATCAAGGCACTCGTGGCCTTGACCGCCCAGGACGAGCGGACCCTGAGGGACGAACTCGCCGAAAAGACAGCGCAGCTCCCCGTGCCAGCCGGGATCAGCGTGAACACGGTGCCGGCTGAAGTGCTTGGCCAACGCCCCGACATTCATGCGGCAGCGCGAAACGTGTTCGCAGCCAGCGCCGACTCGACGCAAGCCGATGCCCAACGCTGGCCCCGCATCACGATGGCAGGGAGCATCGGATCCACGCGCGTCTCCAGTCTCGGCGTGAGCACCGACGGAACGGTCTGGAGCGTCGGGCCCATCGCCATCACCTTCCCGCTGTTCGACGGGGCATGCGTAGGGCGAACGCTCAGGCGGCGAAGGTTCGCTATGAATCCGCCACCACGGTCTACGCGGCACGTTTACGCCTGGCGGTCCAGGAAGTGGAAGGCGCGCTGGTCACGCTGGACAGCACGCACCGACGCAGCGAGAGCGCAAGCATTGCGTTGGAGGGGGTCGAGCGCTCGTACCGGGCTACGGCCACAGGCTATGCCGTCGGCACGAGCAGCCTGTTCGACCTGGAAGATGCTCGCCGCAGCTTGATCACGGTGCAAAGCACCTTGATTGACCTGCGCCGTGATCGCCTGCTGGCCTGGATTTCCCTATATCGCGCGATGGGAGGCGGTTGGAGCCCCCAGGGGAACGAACACCTGGCGGTCCGTTCTGGCCGAAGCGGCACGCCCCTGCCAAGCGCGACTCACGGTGCGCGTGAATTGGCTCAAGCGCAATCCGCGAGGCGCTGAACATGGGGCCTGCAGCCTGCTCGCATCGCGCACCGCGCTGCTCCTTTTGGCGGGGACCACAAGTTTCTGCCGTGTCCCGAAACGGGAGCACTTCCCCAGCGACGTTCCTGCCTCTGCATGGACTGCTTCGTGACACCGCGCCTTCAACGCCCCCACACCGGAAATGAAAATGAAAATATCTGACAAGCTGCTGCTCGCCACCATGGGCATCGGCGTCGCCGCTGCGGCCATCACCATCGTGCTCGCATGGGAAGTTCCGGAGGCTCACGCGGAGGAAGCCAAGACGCCTCTTACGAAACAGGCCGCCTTGACAGTGGCGGTTTCAAGTCTGCAGCCCGCCACATTTCCCATTCAGGTCTCGGCCAATGGGAACATCATGGCGTGGCAAGAGGCCAGCATTGGTACCGAAGCCAACGGCTTGCGCCTGACCGAGGTGAAGGTGAACGTGGGCGACAGGGTGCGACGAGGCCAGCCGCTGGCGACCTTCTCCGCCGATACGTTGGAAGCCGAACTGGCGCAAAGCCGTGCTGCGGCCGCCGAGGCCGACGTCGCGCTGGCCGAAGCCGCCGCCAATGCCGAACGCGCTCGTTTGTTGCAGGAAAGCGGCGCATTGTCCGCGCAGCAAGTGGACCAGTATCTCAGTGCAGCGCGTACGGCGCGGGCGCGGCTTGACGCAGCCAGGGCCTTCGAGAAGATGCAGCGGCTACGTGTCGCCCAAACCCGGATTGCCGCGCCGGATGATGGCGTCATTTCCTCACGTGCGGCCACGGTCGGCGCCGTGCTGCCCGCAGGCCAAGAGTTGTTTCGCCTGATTCGAGGCGGCAGGCTCGAATGGCGCGCAGAGGTCGCGGCCACGGACCTCGCCAAGCTCAAGCCGGGTCAAAAAGTCAGGATCACGCCCAACGGCGGGCAAGCCATCGAAGGCCGTCTTCGGATGCTGGGGCCCGTGATCGACATTCAGACTCGCAACGGCCTGGCCTATGTGGACCTGCCTCACAGCGACAGCGTGCATGCCGGAATGTTTGCACGGGGCGACTTCCAGATCGGCGCCAGCGAGGTGATGACCCTGCCTCAAAGCGCGGTGCAGTTGCGCGAGGGATTCAACTACGTGATGCGTGTCGGGCCGGATTCCCGCGTTATCCAGACCAAGGTCACGCTGGGCCGCCGCTCAGGTGATCGCGTTGAGATCACCGGAGGCCTCGACAAGGAAGATCGCGTGGTGGTCTCAGGCGCGACCTTCCTGGGCGACGGGGACATCGTCCTTGTGGCCAACACCCCGAAGAAGGCCGTGCAGGCGGCGGCTCCGCCATCGGCATCGCAGCGACTCACGCTGATCAGCAGCGAGGGCATGCGATGACCATGAACGTCTCTTCGTGGGCCATCCGGAACCCGGTACCGGTCATCCTGGCCTTCGTTTTCATGACGGTGGCGGGGTTGATGGGCTTCGCAGGCATGAAGATCCAGAACTTTCCAGACATGGACGTTCCGACGATCACCGTGATGGCTGCATTACCCGGTGCCTCGCCATCTCAGTTGGAGACAGAGGTTGCACGCAAGATCGAGAACGCACTGACCACGGTGCAGGGCATCAAGCACATCAAGAGCACCTTGGCGGACGGCGTGGCCAACATCACGATCGAGTTCCGCCTCGAAAAGCCAACCCGGGAGGCACTCGACGATGTACGCGATGCCGTCGCCCGGGTGCGCTCGGACCTGCCCTCCAACCTGCGCGATCCAGTGATCCGGAAGAATGAGCTGTCGGGCTCCCCGGTCCTGACCTACACCGTCGCCTCGAACCGGATGGACGATGAGGCCCTATCCTGGTTTGTTGACGGCAAGGTTCGCAAGGCACTGCTGGCTGTTCCGGGCGTGGGAGCCGTCACCCGTGTCGGCGGCGTCAGCCGCGAGGTGCGGGTGGCTCTTGACGCGGACCGACTGTACGCCCTGCACACAACAGCAGCCGACATTTCCCGCCAGTTGGGTGAGACGCAGCAAGAGGCCTCGGGCGGCCGTGTGGGCTTCGGTGGTGCGGAGCAGTCGGTGCGCGTGATCGCCACGGTCCAAACGGCACAGGAAATGGGCGCCATCGAAGTGACACTCAGCGATGGCCGCCCTATCCGGCTAGACCACGTTGCAGCTGTCAGCGACTCCGTTGCCGAATCACGTTCAGCCGCCTTCCTGGACGGGGTGCCAGTGGTCGGCTTCGAGATCGTGCGAGCCAGGGGCTTCGGCGAGATCGACGTCGCTGAGGGTGTTCGCCGGGCACTGGCCGAACTGAAAGCCGACCACCCCGAAATCACGCTCAAGGAAGCCATCAACCTCATTGATCCGGTGGTCGAGAACTACCATGGCTCCATGCGCCTGTTCTTCGAGGGCTCGGCGCTGGCGATACTGGTGGTCTTCGTGTTCCTGCGCGACTGGCGCGCCACCTTCGTCTCGGCGGTGGCCTTGCCACTGTCGGTGATCCCGGCCTTCGCGTTGATGCACGCAATGGGCTTCACGCTCAATACCGTCACCTTGCTATCGCTGTCGTTGGTGGTCGGGGTGCTGGTGGACGATGCCATCGTCGAGGTTGAGAACATCGAGCGCCATATGCTGATGGGCAAAACGCCCCTGCAAGCCGCTACGGACGCGGCGGCCGAGATCGGGCTCGCGGTCGTGGCGACGACCTTTACGCTGATCGCAGTGTTCCTGCCGACGGCCTTCATGAGCGGCATGGCTGGCAAGTTCTTCATTCAGTTCGGCTGGACGGCCGCAGGCGCAGTGTTCTGCTCGCTCGTCGTGGCCCGTCTGTTGACGCCGATGATGGCGGCCTACCTCTTGCAGGCGTCTTCACAGCGCGACCGGCCTGGACCATGGTGGATCCCCTCTTACCTGCGCCTGGCGAGCTGGTGCCTGCGCCATCGAGCCGTGACGCTTGCCACCACTGTCGCTCTGTTCGTCGGCGGCCTGTGGTTGGCAACACTGCTTCCGACCGCGTTCGTGCCATCCGATGATGACGCGCAAACACAGGTGACGCTCACGCTTGCACCCGGCAGCAAGCTGCAAGATACCGTGGCATTGGCCGAACAGGCCCGGCTGCTGCTGGCAAAAAATCCGCATGTGCTGCAGGTGTACACGGCCATTGGCGCAGGCCACACAGGCGGCAACCCGGCCGAGGGCGCTGCCAACGCGGCCGCAGACGTGCACTCCGCGGTGCTCACGCTCAGCCTGACACCGCGTGCCGAGCGCAATGGCCTGCGCAAGCAGGAGATCGAGCAGCAACTACGTCAGGCACTCGAGCATGTGCCGGGTGCCCGGGTGGCAGTCGGTATGGGTGGATCGGGAGAGAAGTACGTCCTGGTGTTGACCGGCGAGAACAGCCCGGTCCTCGAAGAGCACGCGCGTCAGGTCCAGCGCGAGTTGCGCACGATACCCGGAATCGGCGCGGTGACGTCCAGCGCCAGCCTGGTACGCCCTGAGCTGACGATCAGGCCGGACTTCCCTCGCGCCGCCGACCTGGGAGTCACAGCCTCGGCCATCGCAAGAACACTGCGTGTGGCCACCATCGGTGATTACGAACAGGACCTGCCGAAGCTCAACCTGGGTGAGCGGCAGGTTCCCGTCATGGTCCGACTCGATGACGCAGCGCGGCAAGACCTGGAAACGCTCAAACGCCTGCCAGTGCCTGGCGCACGTGGGCCGGTGGCGCTGGAGAACGTCGCAGCACTCAACATCGGCAGTGGCCCGGCGGAGATCACACGCCACAACCGCGTGCGCAACATCAACATCGAGGTCGAACTGGGTGGCCGCCCGCTGGGTGATATCGAGAAAGCGGCCCAGGCGCTACCGAGCCTGCGACTGCTGCCGGCTGGGGTACAGCGCAGCGCGCTCGGCGAAGCCGAGGAGATGAACGAGCTGGCAACCAGCTTCGGCGTGGCCATGCTGACCGGCGTGCTGTGCATCTATATGGTCCTGGTGCTCCTGTTCAAGGACTTCGTACAGCCCGGCACGATCCTGGCCGCGCTCGTTCTCTCCGTGCCGGGCGCCATGCTGGCGCTGTTCGTGGCTGGATTGGCGCTCTCGATGCCCTCGATGATCGGCCTGATCATGTTGATGGGGATCGCGACGAAGAACTCGATCCTTCTGGTGGACTACATCGTCATCGCGCGCCGTGATCACGGCCTGGGTCGCGCTGAGGCCATCCTCGACGCCTGTCGCAAGCGGGCGCGACCCATCATCATGACCACCATCGCGATGGGCGGTGGAATGATCCCGGTGGCCCTGGGTCTGGGCGGTGATCCGAGCTTTCGCGTGCCGATGGCGGTCGTCGTGATCGGCGGGCTGATCACATCGACCTTCCTGAGCCTGCTCGTCATCCCGGCGCTCTACAGCTATGTGGATGACGGCGTGCAATGGGCCAAGGCGCGCTTCGCCGCTCGACGTCCACCGTCGCCGCCGCTGGGCAGCCATGCCCCTGCCGGCCCGCCGCAGCGGAGAGCATGACGCCTGTCGGCGAACTCCGTGGCCGGTGCTCGCCCCCCGCAAGGCGCGCACTGCACAGAACACGCCGCCAAGAACGCCTCTGTTGCGCTGGCCGAAGAACCAACAGCCGCGTTGGACCGGTATTCCAGCCCGCTCGTCGCGAAGTTGCTCAACACCGTGGGCCGCGAGCGCGCCGTGATAACGCAAAGGGTGACTCACGCCCCGCAAATCCGCCCGCTTGCGAACGAGGTGCTCCTACTTCGGGACCGGCGCATGGCAGCCAGAGCGAAGCCGGCGGAGGAAGTGAACCGAGAAGGTGCTCGGCAGGTAAGTGTTCGGTAAGAGGTCGGCGCCGACCATGGCGACTGCCTTGCTCGCGCTCTTGCCGAATGTGGGCTGAACCTCCCCGGAGCACCTGAATGAGAACCTTCCCCATCCTGATGACCGCAGCCATGTGGCTGCCCACCACCGCCGGCGCCAGCCACACCATCGACGGTCAAGCCGCAGTCACTGCCGTCAAGATGCCGCCAGCGTCAGCAACAGCGGTAGTCTCCGAACTGAACGTGCCGCCACCCACTGAGATTGCTGCGAAGGTCGATGGCGCTGCCGCAGCCGAAGCGCCCCACCCCGCCGAACCGGGCGGTCGAGACATCGATGCACAGACAGTCGCTCGCGACCCCTGGGAAGGCTTCAACCGCCAGATGCACGGATTCAACACCGCCGCCGACAACCTTGTTCTGCGCCCGCTGGCCGTCGGGTACAAAAAGATCGCGCCTGATCCTGTCCAGGCAGGTGTTTCGCGCTTTTTTGCCAATCTGAGCATGCCGGCGACGGTGGTCAACCAGGCGTTGCAGGGACGGCCTGGCGATGCCGCGACGTCGCTGGGGCGATTCGTCGTCAACACGACGGTGGGTATCGTCGGCTTGTTCGACCCTGCCTCCCACTTCGGCCTGCCCCAACGCGATGGCGAAGACTTTGGTCAGACACTAGCGACCTGGGGTTGGCGCGACTCTCGCTACCTGGTGCTCCCGCTGCTGGGGCCGCGCACGGTGCGCGATGCGCTCGGCATGGTCGGCGATCGACCGCTGTCGCCCGTCGGCCAAATTCAGGACAGTGGCGTCGCCAGCGGATTGCAAGCACTTGAGATCGTGGACGTGCGAACGCGGCTGCTGCCTGTAGACCAGTTTCGGCGCGACGCGCTTGATGACTACGTGTTCGTGCGCGACGCATGGACTCAGCGCCGCAGTCGCCAGATTACGCAAGACTTGCGAAGCGGTGGGGACTGAGCTTGAGTCCATGCACCGGCGACTCCATCGCGGCTCCCGCGCCCTGGCCCAACGAATCCACTTGCCATAGAGATAGAGGCATCGAGAAGAAGCACCCGGGATGGATGTTCCCGTCTTCGTGCTGACTGTCTCCCTGGTTCTGAACGGCCGCGATACCGGCCTCATGCACGTGATCCTGGCAAAGGCCCCTCGGAACCCAGGAGGTGGTCACGGTGCGGGATCGCGAGTCATCCGGCGCCGAAGCGCGCGTTGACCTACCGGCGCTTTCTACGTCCACGACAGGTGCATTCGCGGGCCAAAACGCCCCCCAAAACGCTTCAACGGCGCGGAGCGTGGACGCTTCCGGCCCCTCCCCTGCCGATCGGGCCTGCTTCCATCGCTGCGGCGCACATCCTGCAGACTCACCTCGGCTCCACAGCCCCCAGGGCATGCAGGGGCAGCAATTCGCGCCGGCTGTCGAAACGGCGCTGCTCGCCCGTGACCGGGTCGCGGAATTCCAGCGACCGGGCCAGTAGCTGCAGCGGCCGTGAATAGTCACCGGCTGGCGGATCGTTCACCACTGGGTAGAAAGCATCGCCCCAAAGCGGCAGGTCCAGGGCGGCCATGTGCACGCGCAACTGGTGGCGCTTGCCCGTGACGGGCGAGAGGCGGTAACGGGCCCAGCCGCCGGCACGCTCGATCACCTCCATATGGGTGCAGGTATTGGGCTCACCCGGCACTTCGTGCATCCGAAAGAACTGCGGGCTCTCCTCGATCCGGCTGACATGCGTGCGCGGGAAAGCGACATCCTCGCGCCAGGGAGCGATGGCTTCGTAGGTTTTTCCGACCGTCCGATCTCGGAACAGCGCTTGGTAAGCCCCCCGCGTATCGCGCTGCACCGAGAACAGCACCAGTCCCGCAGTCGCCCGGTCGATTCGGTGGACCGGCGACAGCTCGGGCAGGCCCAACTGGCGCTTGAGGCGCACCAGCAACGTGTGGTGCAGGTACGGGCCTGTGGGCACCACCGGCAGGAAATGCGGCTTGTCGGCCACTACCAGATGCTCATCCTGAAACAGCACGGCCTCCTTGAAAGGAATCGCCGGCTCTGCGGCCAGTGCGCGGTAGTAGTAGAGCCGCAAGCCGGGCACGAAGGCACGATGCGGCGTGGCGGGCTGCGCCCATTCATCCACGACCTCGCCAGCCTGCATGCGGGCCTCCCACTCGGCCCGGGTCACGGCCGGCAGGCGCTGCGCCAGAAAATCGAGCAAGGTGCCAGAACCCTGCGACGGAAGCACCACGCAGCTCGGGGTCACGCCGTCGCGCATGGGCAAAACCTTGGGATCATGACGGTTGTACATGCACGGGGATTGTAGGCATCCTTCCAGCGCATGCACTATGAAAGACATAGCACGCAACGGCCGCAACGCGGGCGATCCGGGGCCATGGCCCTGCCCAGGCCGCCGACCTGCGAAACCTGTAGGACAACAGCGGCAAACAGGAGCCAATACCGCCATCGCATCAGGCGCCGCAATAGCATCCAGCCAACGTGCCTCTTGCATAGAGGCCCAAGGCCTCGCAGCCAACGACCGGGCTCGCAGCGGCCCCACTTGATTGATGATCCCATGCCTACCTCAGAACCCACGCCCCCTCAAGATCCGGCCATGGCAGCCAAGCCGCACGCACACCCTTCCACTTCGGGGCGCCTGATGCGCTGGACGCTCGGCGTGCTGGGCTTGTTGGCGGCTCTGGCCGTCGCCTCCGTGATCGTGCTCACGCAATGGGACTGGAACCGGCATCGCCCCTGGATCAACGCCAAGGTCAGCGAGGCCACGGGGCGCCAATTTGCCATCCAGGGCGATCTTTCCGTGAAGTGGCACTGGCCACAGCCTTTGGAATCCGGCTGGCGACGCTGGATTCCTGGGGTCACCCTCCAGGCGCAGCAATTGACCCTGGACAACCCGCCCGACTTCACCGTGGCCGAAGAACCGGCGCGGGGTAACAAGGAATTGCCCGCTCTGCCGCCCAAGCCGCCGGCAGCGACCGGAGCGCCACAAGCCATGGCGCGCAAGGCAGCCGCCTCACAGCCCGCCACAGCGGCCAGCAGTCCGGCATCCGGCGCCTCGGTGGACGCCGAAACACGTGCGCGTTCTGCGGATGCCGAGCGCGCCCTCTCGCTGGAAAAAGCCCATGCCGATACGGCGGAGCCACTCGCTCGCGGCGCGCAGACCATGGGCACCCTGGCCAGCGTAAGCGCCACGCTGCGCCTGTGGCCACTGCTCGCCCGCAAGGTCGTTCTCGACACGGTGGTGCTGACCGCACCCGATGTGGTGCTGGCGCGCAAGGCCGATGGCACCAACAACTGGACCTTCCAGCCACAACACAAGGACGCAGCGTCGAAGCCCGGCAATGACAACCCCTGGGATCTGAACGTGGGCCAGCTGATCGTTCGCCAGGGCTGGCTGGGCTATGCGGACGGCAAGAAGGACCTGGCGCTGCGCGCGCGCATCGACACCATCGACCCTGCCGCAGAAAGCGCTGCCAAGGGGCAAGAGGCAGCCAGCCCGTACGGAGTACGCCTGGCGCTGCAGGGCCGATACGCCAAGGCGCGCATCGAGGCACAGGGTGAGGCCGGGCCGATGCTGTCGCTGCGCAAGCAGGTCGTGAACTACCCCATCCGGTTCCGCGCGCGCGCCGGCAGCGTGCAAGCCGAAGCCGAGGGCATTCTGGCCAACCCGGCCGATCTATCGGGTCTGGACTTTCAGGTGATGCTCAAAGGCGCGAGCATGGCCGACCTGTACAACCTGACCGGCCTGGTGCTGCCCAACACGCCGCCCTTCCAGACCCGGGGCCATCTGGTGGGCAGCCTGTCACCCAAGACTGCCACCTGGCAGTACCAGGACTTCAAGGGCACGGTAGGCGAAAGCGATCTGCAGGGCAGCCTAACCTACACCTCTGCCGAGCCCCGCCCCCAGCTCAAGGGCACGATGACGTCGCGCCAGCTGCGGCTGGCCGACCTCGGCCCCGTCGTGGGCACGCCGAGCGGTGAAGGCCGGCCAGAGCAAGGAACATCGAAGCGCCCCGGCAAGGTCTTGCCCGACTCTCCTTTCGCCACGGACCGCTGGAACGCGATGGACCTGGACCTGACCTTCACCGGCCAGCGCATCGTGCGGCCGGATAGCCTGCCCATTGAAGACCTGAGCGTGCATGCCAAGCTGCAGGACGCTCAGCTGACACTCGCGCCCCTGCGCTTCGGCGTGGCGCAAGGCAAGATCGACTCACGCGTCGTGCTCGATGCACGCGACGGCCCACTCAAGACGCAGCTCAACGGCTCGGTCGAAGGGCTGCGCCTCTCAGCGCTGTTCCCGAAGGTGGAGTTGATGGAAAAGAGCTTCGGCCGTCTGGACGGCGGCGTGGCGCTGTCGGCCACCGGCAATTCGGTGGCCCGCATGCTGGGCAGCAGTTCGGGCGAGGCGCGGCTCTACATTCGCGACGGCACCTTCAGCAAGCAGATGCTGGACCTGGCAGCGCTCAACGTGGGCAGCGTGGTGGTGGCCAAACTGTTTGGCGAGAACAAGGAAGTCAAGCTGCGCTGCGCAGTCGCCGACTTCGCCGTGCGGGACGGCGTGGCCCAGGCCCGCTCCGTCAAGCTCAGCACCGACGAGGCGCTCGTAGAAGCCACCGGCACCGTGGACCTCCGCAACGAGCAGCTGGATCTCCGCATCAAGCCCGAATCGCTGAACTGGAAGTTCCTGTCGCTGCGCACGCCGCTGTACGTGCGCGGCACGTTCGATCAACCCCGGGTGGGCCTGGAACCCGGCCCGCTTCTTCTGCGCGCCGGTGCGGCAGTGGCCGCCGCTGCCATCGCCCCAGTGGCCCTGGCACTGGTGCCCATCACGGTGCCGGCCGCCGAAGACGATGAACGCTGCGCCGACATGCTGGCGCGGTCGGGCGATGCGGTGAAGGCCGGCAAGGCGGGCGCTGCTGCACGCCCGGCGCCCCAAGGCAAGCACCCCTGAGGGGCACAAGGCAGGCCAGGGCGCGATGCGCCACCGGCTCTGCCCTGTCAGAAGGACGCGGCCTTGGTTCCGACGAAGACGAACCCGCTGTTCCGGCTGGTGTTCAGCCCTGCAACGTAGAGACGGTTGTTCGCGGCATCGAAGTAGGCGGCGCCGCTTTGCGTGGATGTGCCCGCCAAGCATTCGCCACCGTTGTAGCGGATGGAAACGTCGAATGCGCCCACCCCACTGCGCGGAGCCACCGCGCCGCTGAAGGAACAACCCAGGCCGCTCGTTCCCGAGATCGCGCCTGAGGCACCCACCGTCAGCGTCACTGATTCGGGCCCTGCCGGACTCACCGCCGTGCCGGTGAAGCGGCCAGTGACGGCCGAAAGCGTGGCCGGCGTGTCGTAAAGCGCGCTGTAGTTCGCATTGAGCGTCACGCTGCCGGCTCCACTCGCATAGTTGAGCTGGCTGTTGAAAGAGCTTCTAGGCTGGTAGGAACCCACGATCGACGAGATGGACAACACGCCGTCGCCCTCCAGGTTGTAATCCCGCCCGTCGGACGAAGCGAAGCTGTTGCCGCTCACGGTATAGGAGCCCTGCACCACTCCGCCGATCACCGACGGCTTGCCGACAGCGGAGTAGATAGCCCAATAGGTTCCGTTGTCCAGCACCAGCAGATTCACGGCGCGATTGGCGCTGGAGGACCCCACCCACAGGCCGTCGGCCTTTTGAGCAGAAACGCCAGAGCCTCCACCGCCCGCAGCGCCGCTACCGTCACTGCTGCTGGTGCCGCCCCCACTTCCCCCGCCGCAAGCCGCCAGCGCCGCGACCGCTACTGCCAGAAATCCTTTGATGTAGTTCTGCATCTCATCCTCTCTGTATGTGTTGAAGAGGACGCGCAGGTTATCGGACCAGCCGCTCTACTTTGACAAAAGCGGTAACGTCATGTTGGATCTGGAATCGTAATGTGAACGCAGAGTCCGCCCACAGACATGCCCGGTTCGCCGGGCTCCAGGGACATCCAGCCCCCCGCGCTTCGCGCGCGACGTTGTATGCCGGCCAGTCCCTGGCCTCGGCCCGCGCAGAGCGGGGCGTGCGATACGTCCGACTGCAAGCCGGCAACGACTGCTGCCCCCAACCCGCGACCGTTGTCGCAGATGCGCAGATGCCATGCTGCGCCGACGATAGTGGAAGGCGCTTCATGCCGCAGCGATACCGTGAGGCGCGTCGCACCGGAATGTTGCAAAGCGTTGCTCACCGCCTCGCGTACGGCCTGCGTGAGCTCCATCGCACTTCCGCCTACGGGGATGTGCTCTGCGCACCGAGCGTCCACCTCCCAGACGAGCTCCATACCCCGACGGTCCATCACGGGCTGGATGCGGTGCCGCAGGCGCGCCAGTCGATCCGCCAGCGTGTCATCGTACCCATCCATCGAGTCCACCAACAGGCGCACGTCGAGCATGCATTGCTCCAGGGCTACACGCACCGGCTCATGGGTCGGATTTCTTGCATCCAGCAAAGCCATGGCGGTCACCAATTGCGAGCCCACTTGGTCATGCAGATCCCGCGCGATGCGCTCGCGCTCATTGCGTACTTCAGGGCTGGGCCGGGCATGGCGGCGCGGGCGCCACTGCAACAGGCGCGGCAATTGCCACAGCAGCAACGCTCCCAGCGTCAGGGTGCAGGCCATATCGACGATCTGCCAGTTCCGTAGCGACACCGATACGGAATGGCTCACGTCCCAGAGCAGCACAGCGTCCATGACGAACTGGATGCACCACACGGCAACGCAGGCCAGCGCATAGACAGGCGGATGCAGGCGAATCACGTCGAACCGACCGGAGGACGACCTCGAGCCTAAAACAGGCCGCGCAGCGACGCGAAGCGCACGGCCTGCGCGCGCGTGCGAACCTGCAGCTTGCGATAGATGTTCTTGATGTGCGTGTTGACGGTCAGGCCGCTGATCTCCAGCCGCTTGCCGATCTCTGTGCTGGTGTAGCCGCTCGCCACCATGCGAAGCACCTCTTTTTCTCGCACCGACAGGCGCTCCCCCTCTCGCTCACGGTCCATCTCGGAACGGCGTGGCGCTGACGCCGTCGAACCCGACGATGCACTGGAATCAAAGCGCTGCAGCAGTCGCCGCGCCAGATTCGGCGTAATGGACGCACCGCCGTTGACCACCTGCAGCACGGCCTGAGGATAGTTGCCAAACCAGGAGTGCTTGACCAGATAGCCCGTGGCGCCCAGTTCAAAGGCTCGCAGCACCTGATCGTCGTTTTCCATAATGGAGACCATCACCGCCTCGGCTGTGGGGCGAACGCTCTTGAGGTAGTCGATCAGCGTGAAGCCTTCGCCATCACCCAGATTCAGATCCACCAGCATGACGTCGAACTCGTGCTGCTTGATGGCCTTGCGGCCTTCGCGCACGCTGGTGGCCTGCGCCACGACGAGAGTTCGAGGGTCGGCCATCAATTCCTGGGCGATCACGCGGCGCATGTGCGCGTCATCGTCAACCAACAGCACTCGCACCGGCTTGTCCACCTGCCCCGACAGGAACTCGGGCCACACGCTCGGCTGCACGGGCTTGGACGGGAGAGCCCGTGGGGAGGGGTTCAGCAAAGAGGCAACGGCATCTTTCGCCAGTTCTTCGCCAACGGTGTCGTCAAGGATTTGCACAGTTTTCTCTCCCACGCCAGTTCAAAGCCACAGGCTGCCGCTATCGCTCAAGTCACGTCAGGTAACGTCTTGAGGGCGAAGAGTAAGAGAAACGTTGGAATTTTTCTATCCGTCATGGTTTTTTCTTTTCTGCTCACCAAAGTAGCTTTTTGACACTAACGAGAACAAGGTAAGAAATGCCTGCGTTCTAGGCATTTCCACAGAAAACCGGCCAAGACTTGATGCGGATCCGCGACGGCGTGCGGGGTGATGCCGGAGGCAAGCGGAATTCGCGTCAAACCAAGGATAGAAAAACAGACTTGGCAAACAATTGCAAAAAACACATTTAGACACTAACGCGAACGAATAGGCACATGCTGTTGCGGATGGAGCTGCATCCGCATTGAGGCACGTCCTAGCGCTCAGGCGGTGGCAGGTCCCTGAATCAGCACGCACGGGGTACTCATTCCGGGAGATAGGCCAGGCAACGCTGCGGAGGAACACTGCAGCCAGACACAAGAACACGGGTCACCAAACAATCCCCGGGTTCGTGTCCACCCCGCCCCGGTGCCGAATGGTTCGGCGCCGGGCACTGGTCCCTCAATCCAAGGAGCGTGTCATGAAAAAGTTCGCCGTGATTTCCCTGAGCCTGGTTGCAGCTTCCGCTTTCGCTAGCGGCTATACCGACCCCTACATTTCCATCGAGGCACCCAGCGTGCAGATCACCGCGCTGACCAGCACCGCTGTCGCCAACGAAGCGACCGGCGGTGGTGAAGCCCGCCAGAACCTGGCCAGCAACGCCGGCAACGTCACCATCAAGGACGTCTCGCTGCAGGCCGTCGCTGCCAGCAGCTCGCTGATCCTCAACAAGGCCGACGGCTACAACGCCCATGCCACCCAGAGCCTGGCCTCCAACGTGGGTGCCGTGGGCGTCACCGGCGTGCAGGTGCAACTGGTCGCCGCTTCCAACTCCGCCATCATGAACGTCGCCGGCGCCCAATCCAAGGCCGTGCAGAACGTGTCCACCAACAACGGCTGCCAGGCCTGCAACTGATCTGACGATCGGCTGACCGAACATGACGGGCTCGTGTGAAGGCGCCCTGCTCCACGCCGCAGGCGGAGGGCAGCGTTCTTTCCCACGACCCGCATGGCCGGTCCATGAGCAATGCCTGCGCGCGCCGGATCGTCCGGCCGCGCGCCCATGGGGGTGAACGACATGAAGCAACTCGCAATCCTTGGCAGCCTGCTGCCCTCGCTGGGCCTGATGGGCCTGGCGCTGGCGCCCGCACGGGTGGTGGCCGCCCCGGGCGAAGACCCGGTCGTGCTGCGGGGCCCCGTGCAATACCTGTCGCTGCCGGTCGGCGCTGCCGCCAAATCCCAGGGGCTGGACACCGTCAAGGACATGCCCGTCAACATGCGCGCGAAGATCGCGCGCTATGAGGCCAAGGCCTTTGCCGAAGACACGTCCGGCATCGCCACCGACACCGACGTGACCACCCGCGCCAGCTCCGACGGGCTGCGCAAGACCTGCGTGCAGGAAGTCGGCAGCAGTACCGCCGCCAGCGGCAACGGGACGACGAATGCCTTCAACCGCTACGGCCCGGCCCCGCAGGCACAGGTGGTTGTCTTGCGCGGCGACCTGGTGAACGTCTGCCGCTGACAAGGGCAGCCCGATAGCGCGGAGCCCGCCTTCAGGTCTACCGCTGACCATCCCAGAACCATTCATAACATCCATGGACGCACCGGGGCCAGTGCCCGCGTGCGCCAGTCGGTGCCGCCCGACGGCACCAGGGGGAGCCGCGCAATGACTACCATCCCACACGCCACTAGCCAGCCGCCGCACGCACACTCCGGCCCGCGCCGCCTGGGTTGGATGGCCCTGGCCAGCGCGGCCCTGGCCCTCCTGGCCGGCTGCGCTGCGCCGATGAACGCGCGCGAGGACGCCGAATTCCAGACCCACAGCTACGCCGCCGACCGGCCCACGGTGCGGCCGGTGCGTTCGCTGTCGAGCTTCTCCGATTCGCTGATGTGCATGGACCACCTGTTCCGCGCCACCAACGCGCCGACGGTGCTCATCAGCAGCAAGCAGATCCCCGACTATTCCGGCCGCGTGGCCGTAGCCACCAAGGACATGGTGATCACCGCGCTCTCGCAGATGTCGCGCGTGTCGAACGCCTTCCGCTACGTGGACTACGAGGTGGACATCGCCCGGCAGGACACGGTGCAGAACCTCACCACCATCTTGCTCAACAACAACCAGATCCAGCTGCAGCGCCCGGCGCTCTACGTCTCGGGCGCAATCTCGTTCGCCGACCAGAACGTGCTGCGCAACAACGCCGATGCCGGCACGTCAGCGTCGCGCCTGGAGACTGGCTACAGCCGCACGCGCAGCACCACGCTCATCGGGCTGGAGATGCATCTGGGCGACTTCCGCACGCGCACCATCATCCCCGGTCTCGATTCGGCCAACGAGATCGTCATCGGCAACGGCGGTCAGGGCCTGGACCTGGCGGGCCGCATCGGCAGCTACGGAGTGAAGTTCAGCGTGGGCCGCGACTACGCTCAAGGCTCGGGCCCAGCCGTACGCACGCTGGTGGAACTCGCCATGATCGAGCTGGTGGGCAAGTGGGCGCGCGTGCCTTACTGGCAGTGCCTGACGCTCGAGCAGACGCACCCCGACTTCCAGCGTCAGATGCGCGACTGGTTCGACGAAGGCGACACCGCCTCGCAGCGCCAGCTGGTGCGCGGGTCGCTGCGCAGCCAAGGCTACCTGCCACCCGGCGACGATAGCGACAGTGCCGCCGACGCTGTCCGCATGCGCGAGGCCCTGGCCCGGTTCCAGGCCGACCAGGGCCTGGTCGTGACGGGCGTGGTGGATTTCTCGACCTACGAGCGGGCCATGCGCAGCTTCGTCGCGCTGGGGCCGGACGGCCGGCTCGAGCGCGTGGGCTGGGCAACACGCGCGGGCGGCCCCATCGCCATCGCGGCCACGGCGCCCCAGCCCACCTCGCCGCTGGCGCCCGCCGCCGCCATGGCCGGCGCCGAGGTTGCCAAGTGGAATCAGGCCGTCTATGGCGCGACGGCTCCCGACCGGCGCATCAACCTGCAGATCGAAAACGCCATGCTGGGCCGCACGGCCTTCGAAGTGGGCGAGCAGATCTTCCTCTCGGGTACCGTCTCGCGGGCCTCGTACCTGGCGTGCTACATGGGCAGCGCCAACGGCGCGGTGATCCGCCTGCTGCCCAACGCCACCAACACCTCGGGCTGGGTCACGGCAGGCCAGGCGATCCGCATTCCGGACTGGATGAGCCCCTTGCCCGGCTTCGTGATGGACGCCGGAACTCCCGGCACCGAAGGCGTGGCGTGCTTCGCCACCGATGAGGATTCCATGGCCCGTCTGCCCGAGGCCCTGCGCGCACCGGCCTTCACGCCGCTGCAGGGCATTACCAACCTGGAGGGCGTGAACAACGCCATGGCCGCAACCCTTGGCCCGCAGGGCTACACGGGTGACGCCATCTTCTGGCAGGTGGTGCCGCGCCGGGCCGCCCCGGCGGCCAAGCCCCAGCCTGCGGCTAAGTGAGCGCGCCGTGAGCGACGCGATCCCCGCCCATCCCGGACACGGCCGGCCTCCTCTGGCCTGGTGCGCGCACTCCGGCACCTGCCAGGCCTTTCGATCCATGTCGCTGCGTGGAGCGGCGCTGTTCGGAGCCCTCGCCACAGCCTTGGCCGCTGGGCTGGCTGGCCCGTCGCTCACCGCCCATGCCGCCGCCGGGCCGGCCGCGGCGGCGCCTGGCGAAGCACAACCCGGCATCGGCCCACAGCCGCTGACGGCTGCCTCTCCGCACATCGAAGGGGACGGCACGCAGGCGGAGACCATCCAGCGTCTTCGCGATCAGGCCTCTGGCCTGCGGAGCGCGGGCGGCCTGCCGGGACCGCGCCCACCGGTCGGCGCTCCGCCCAAAGCCTCCCAACGCGGCCCCGCCGCGCCGCTGCCCTCCAGCGCCGCGCGTGATGCCGCCTGGCTACTCGGCCTGCTTGCGCTGCACGGCATCGGCATGCCGGCCGACGGGGCGCAGGCCCGCCAGTGGTTCGAGGCAGCCCAGCGCGGCGGCCATCCGCTGGCCGCCGCGGGCCTGGCCTGGTGCGCCATCGACGGCTGCGGCAGCGCGCCCGACCCCGCCGCCGCCCGACCGTGGATCGCCCAACTGCGCGGCGCCGACCCTGCACTGGCCCTGTACCTGGACTGGTGGGTGGACAGCCAGCTCGCGCCGCTGGAGCTAGCCGCACGCCCCGAAAGCCGCGCACCCGGTACTGCAGGCGCGCAGCAGGCGCTGCTGGCCCGCGCTGCACGCGCCGGCAGCGCGGGAGCGCTCAACGAACTGGCGCTGGAGAACCTGGCGCAGGGCCGCAGCCGCATGGCGCAGGAGCAGTTCCGCCAAGCCGCACGCCGCTCGCCTGCCGCTGCGGCCAATCTGCTGCGCCTCACGGCCTGGCCGCTGGACGAAGTCACACGCCCACCGAGCCACGTCATCGCCCGCAACAGCGGCCCAGGCACCCCCTCCGCACGCCCCACGGTCCAAACCGCGGCCGGCAACGCCGTGACCGCGCCCTCCCACCAGGACGCCGAGGCACTGTTCCTGCAGGCGCAGCGCTTTCACCGGGGCGAAGGCGTGCCGTCGAATTACGCTGAAGCCATCCGCCTCTACCAATTGGCGGCGTCCAAAGGCAGCGCGCCCGCGCAGCGCATGTTGGAGCTCATCTATTCGCGGCCCAGCCCGGGCGGCGGCGTGGACATCGGCTGGATGCAGCAGCTCGCGCATTTCAAGGTGACGCAGCCCGGCGCCCTCCTGCCAGCCTTGCCCGCACCCGGCCCGCAGCCCTGGATGCGCGATGCCACGCCGCTCTACGAACTGCTGCCTCCACAGTGGAGGCCCGCCACGGCCCAGTGAACGCGGAAAGAATCCGCTACACATTCGATAGCTGCACGCCCTTTATCTACCTGGACAAGACCCCTAAATCGATCTAAATCCGCAGCCCGATCAGTGGAAATCCCGGCTGCCGTCCAGCGCTTGGGCCATGCGCCCGAGCAGCGGCGTCAGATCGCGAAAGCGCTGCGCTACCAGGTGCCGCACGGGTATTCCGCCGCCCTCGGGCACCATGCTCTGCCACAGGCCCTGCACGGCCAGCAGGCGCGAGCGCAGCAACGGCGCCCGCCAGCGCTCCACCAGCGCCGGCCAGACGATGACGTTCACGGTGCCGGTTTCATCCTCCAGCGTGACGAACATCGTGCCTTTGGCCGAGCCCGGGCGCTGGCGGACGGTGACGATGCCGCAGGCCCGCACCGTGTGCCCGTGCGGCACGGCCTGCAACTGCAGCGCGCTCCGGAGGCGCCAGCGGTCCAGGCGCGGGCGCAGCAGCGCGAGCGGGTGGCGGCGCAGCGTGAGGCCGGTGGCGGCGTAGTCGAACAGGATCTCCTCGCCCTCCGGCGCCTCGGGCAGAACCAGCGGCTCCTCATGCACCGGGGCATCGCGCCAAAGCGGCGGGGCGCGCAGTCGGGACGCCGCATCCCAGGCCTGCTGCCGGCGATGGCCCGCCAGGGACCTCAGCGCGTCCGCCGCGGCCAGGGCCTGCAGGTGCTGCCGGTCCAGCCGGGCAGCGAGCGCCATGTCCTGCACCGATGCGAAGGCGCCCTGCGCGGCCTGCCGTGCCGCCACCAGCCGCGCGGCGGCCGCTGCCTCCAGCCCGGCGGCCAGCCGCAGACCGAGGCGCACGGCCGGCTGCGGCAAGGCCACGCCCGGCAAGGGCTCCATCGGTTCTTCGAGCGTGCTGTCCCAGTCGCTGTGCGATACGTCGATGGGCAGCACCCGGACGCCGTGGCGGCGGGCGTCCTGCACCAGCTGCGAGGGGCTGTAGAAACCCATGGGTTGCGAATTGAGCAAAGCACACAGAAAAGCCGCAGGCTCGTGCCGCTTGAGCCAGCTGCTGGCATACGCCAGCAGCGCAAAGCTGTAGGCATGGCTTTCGGGAAAGCCGTATTCGCCAAAACCGAGGATCTGATGGATGAGGCGATCGGCGAATTCCTGCGGATAGCCGCGCGCCAGCATGCCCTCCTTCAGCTGGTCCTCGAAGCGATGCACGCCACCCTTGCGTCGCCAAGCGGCCATCGAGCGGCGCAGATCGTCCGCCTCGCCGGGCGTGAAGCCGCCCGCCAGCATGGCGATCTGCATCACCTGCTCCTGAAAGATGGGCACGCCCAGCGTGCGGCCTAGTGCATCGGCCAGCGCCGGGAATTCGATGGGCAGCGGCTCGGCGTGGCCCGCGGCCCGCCACCGGCGTTCGCGCTCGCGCGCATGCAGGTACGGATGGACCATGCCGCCCTGCACCGGCCCGGGGCGCACGATGGCGACTTCCACCACCAGGTCGTAGAACGTGCGCGGCTTCAGGCGCGGCAGCATGCTCATCTGAGCGCGGCTCTCGATCTGGAATACGCCCACGGTGTCGGCGCGGCAGATCATGTCGTAGGTGGCGGGGTCTTCCCGCGGAATGTCCGCCAGGCCCCAGCGCTCGCCGCGCAGCGTGGCGCGCAGCTCGAGCGTCCGGCGCAGGGCACTCAGCATCCCCAAGGCCAGCACGTCCACCTTCAGAAGGCCCATCGCGTCCAGGTCGTCCTTGTCCCACTGGATGATGGAGCGGCCCGCCATGCTGGCCGGCTCCACCGGCACCAGCCGCGTGAGCGGCCCCTGCGTGAGCACGAAGCCGCCGACATGCTGGCTCAGGTGGCGCGGAAAGCCGTGCAGTTCGCGCGCCAGCGCCAGCCAGTAGGCGGCGGTGTGCGCGGGCAGCGGTGTGCCGCAGGCGGCGGCCAGCTCCTGCAGGCGGTCTTCGGCCACGTCGTCGTCGAACCAGTGATGGTCCTTGGCGAAGGCGTCGATCAGCGCGGGGGCCACGCCCAGCGCCCGGCCCATGTCGCGCAGCGCACTGCGCGTGCGGTAGCTGATGACCACGGCGGTGATCGCAGCGCGGTCGCGGCCGTACTTGCTATAGATGTACTGGATGACCTCCTCCCGACGGTCGTGCTCGAAGTCCACGTCGATGTCAGGCGGCTCACTGCGTTCCTTGCTGATGAAGCGCTCAAAGAGCAGGTGCGAGTGCGAAGGGTCCACCGCCGTGATGCCGAGGTAGTAGCACACGGCCGAATTGGCGGCCGAGCCGCGCCCCTGGCAAAGGATGCCCTGGCTGCGCGCGAAGCGCACGATGTCATGCACCGTGAGGAAGTACATCTCGTAGCCACGGTCGGCGATGAGGTCCAGCTCCTTGTGGATCTGCGCCTCGATCCGCTGCGGAATGCCTTCCGGGTGGCGCCCGCGCACGCCCTCCCAAGTCAGCCAGGCCAGGGTCTGCTGGGCCGTCATGCCGGGCAGCACGGTCTCCAGCGGATAGCGGTAGCGGATCTGGCGCAGGTCAAACGTGCAGCGCGCCGCCACCTTGAGCGTGGCGGCCGTCAGGTCGGGCGGGTAGATGCTGGCCAGGCGCACCCGCGGGCGCAGGTAGCGTTCGGCATTGGCCTGCAGCGCCCAGCCGCACTCGGCCACCGGCCGGCCCAGGCGCACGGCGGTGATCGCATCCTGCAGCGGCTTGCGGCTGCGGCTGTGCATGTGGACGTCGCCCGCGGCCACCAGCGGCAGGGCCAGGGCTGCGCCCGCCTGGCGCAGGCTTTGCAGCCAGAGGCCGTCGTCCAGCGACAGATGCAGCTCCACCGCGAGCCAGGTGCTGTCCGCGCTCTGCGGCGGCAGGCATCCGAGCGCGGCGGCCAGGGCGGCGCCGAGGGCCACCACATCGCCCGCATCGGGAAAGCGGCTGCGATCCGGCACCAGCAGCAGCTCGCAGCCCTGCAGGAGCGCGAAGGGCGAATCGGCATCGACGCGGTAGTCACCCTTGGCGGCGGCCCGGCGCGCTGCGGTGATGAATTCGCACAGGCCGCCCCAGCCCTGCACGTCGCGCGCCAGCGTCACCAGGCGCAGCGGCCCCCAGGCGAATTCGGCCCCCAATATCAGCGGCAGGCCCACACGCAGCGCCGCCGTGTGGGCGCGCACCACGCCAGCCACCGAGCATTCATCCGTCAGCGCCAACGCCGCATAGCCGCGCTCGGCGGCGCGCTCCACCAGTTCGGCGGGATGCGACCCGCCTCGCTGGAAGCTGAAGTTGGAAAGGCAGTGGAGTTCCGCGTAGTCGGGCAGTGCAGGCACCGCCGCATTGTGGCGCGCCCTTCGCGGCGCTGCAGCGGGCAGGCCAGCCGGCCCGTCGCTCCTGCTTCAGCCCAGCACGCGCTGGGGCACCGGCGCGTAGCCGTGGTTGAGCGGGCCGTGGCCCCGGCCGGTATGCACGTCGGCCCCGGCCGCGATGGCGCCCAGGATGTAGCTGCGCGCCGCCTGCACGGCCTGCGCCAGCGGCAGGCCCAGCGCCAGGTGCGAGGCGATGGCCGACGATAGCGTGCAGCCCGTACCGTGGCCGTTGTGCGTGGCGATGCGGGCGGACTGCAGCCGCTCGCGCTGGCCACCGGCCGATGCCAGCACATCGACCACCCAGTCGCCGGGCAGGTGGCCGCCCTTGAGCAGCACGGCCTGCGCGCCCATGGCCAGCAGCCCGTCAGCGGCGGCATCCAGCGCCTCGATGCCCTCCACCGGCCTGCCCAGCAGCCAGCCGGCCTCGTCGAGGTTGGGGGTGATGACCTCGGCCAGCGGGAACAACTCCTGCACCATGGCGCCCACAGTTTCGGTGGCGATCAACATGTGGCCGCTGGTGGACACCATCACTGGGTCCAGCACCACATGCGGCAGGCCGTGGGCGCGGATGGCCTCCGCCACAACGTTCACCACCTCGGGCGAATGGAGCATGCCGATCTTGACGGCATCGACGCCAATGTCTTCGACCACCGCATCGATCTGCGCCTTCAGCATTTCCGGCGGAATGCCGTGGATGCCGCGCACGCCCTGCGTGTTCTGCGCGGTGATGGCGGTGATAGCCGTCATGCCGTAGCAGCCCAGCGCGCTGAAGGTCTTCAGATCGGCCTGGATGCCCGCGCCGCCGCCGCTGTCGGAGCCGGCGATGGACAGTACGCGCGCATAGCGCCGGCCTGCGGGCGGCGCTTCGTTGTGGTGGTGATTCATGGCAAAAATTATCCGGCATGCGGACGGCTTCATCGACGATGGCGCACACATTGCAGACCCTGCGACAGATCAACCGACAGGGTTATGTCAATGTGCTGTAATCCTCTCCACGGACGAAACAGGGGTGTCCCGCCGCGGCAGAGCCCATGGCGAGCGACTGAGAAATACCCTCGGGCCTGCCGCCATGGCCGGCCCCGCTACCCGATCCAGGTCATGCTGGCGTGGGGAGTTTCAACATCGGAATCACACCCGTTTTGTCTGCCCCTGCAACGGCCCGACCAGAACGACGACGATGTCCGCCCCCCTCCTCCACAACGCATCCGCCTCCATCACCGTGCTGGGCGCTGGCCTCATGGGCCGCCTGCTGGCCGTGACACTGGCCCGCCAAGGGCACCGTGTCGCTCTGCACGACGCCGGCGGCCCGGGCGCCGAAGGCTCTGCCGCGCGCGTGGCCGCCGCCATGCTGGCGCCGCTGGCCGAATCAGCGGTGACCGAACCCGGCGTGGTCCGCATGGGCCAGCATGCCCTCACGCGCTGGCCCGCACTGCTGGCCGAGTTGGCCGCGCCTGTCTTCTTCCAGCAGAATGGCACGCTCATCCTCTGGCACCGACAGGACGCGGCCGACGCCGCCCGCCTGCGCGCCACGCTGGAGCGCAACCAGGCCGCCCAGCCCGATCTGCCCGCCATGCAGCCGCTGGACAGCGCCGGCGTGGCTGCACTGGAGCCGGCCGTGGCGAATCGTTTTGCCCAGGGCATGTATCTGCCCGGCGAAGGCCAGCTGGACAACCGCCAGCTGCTGGCCGCGCTGGAAAAGACGCTCGAGCAGCTGCAGGTGGCGCTGCACTGGAATAGCCCGCGCTCGCCGCAGGACTTCGCCCCCGGCACCCCGGGCCAGCCCGACTGGGTGATCGACTGCAGGGGCCTGGGCGCCCGCACGCACTGGCCGGCGCTGCGCGGCGTGCGCGGCGAGGTCGTGCGCCTGCATGCGCCCGAAGTCACGCTGCAGCGGCCCACGCGCATCGTCCACCCACGCTACCCGATCTACATCGCACCCAAGGAAGACCACCTCTTCGTGATCGGCGCCACCGAAATCGAATCGGACGACCTCTCGCCCGCCAGCGTACGCTCCACGCTGGAGCTGCTGAGCGCCGCCTATGCCGTCCACAGCGGCTTCGCCGAGGCACGCATCATCGAAGCCGCCACCCAGTGCCGCCCCACGCTGCCCGACAACCTGCCCGCAGTGCGCGTGACGGCGCCGGGCGTACTGGAAGTGAACGGCCTCTACCGCCACGGCTTCATGATCGCCCCCGCGCTGCTCGACGTCGCGCTGCAGGTGCTGGAAACGGGAGAATCGCCGCTGGCATCGCGCTTCGATCTCGCGCTCCAACTGCAAGGCCAAGCCGACTGCTTACCCGCCTGACTGCCCCCCATGAACGTTTTCATCAACCAGCAGCCTGCAGCGCTGCCCACCCCCGCCACCGTGGCCGACGCAGTGGCCCATGCGGGTGCCCGCCCCCCCTTCGCCGTGGCCGTGAACCTGCAGTTCGTGCCCAACACCCGCTATGCCGCCCATCCACTCCAGGACGGCGACCGGGTGGAGATCATCGCGCCCGTGACCGGGGGCTGAGCCCCCCGCCGCGCTCTTTCATCGCTTCACCGCCCACCCATGCCCTCCCCAACCACTCCCGAGGCCGCACCGACCGATGCGCTGGTGCTCTACGGCCAGACCTTCCAGAGCCGCCTGCTGCTGGGCACCGCCCGCTACCCTTCGCCCGCCGTGCTGGAAGCCGCCGTGCGCCGTGCCAAGCCGGCCATGGTCACCGCGTCGTTGCGCCGCCAGGGCAGCAACGCCGCCGAAACCGGTGCCAGCTTCTGGGAACTGCTGCGCCAGCTGGACGTGCCCGTGCTGCCCAACACCGCCGGCTGCCACAGCGTGCAGGAGGCCATTACCACCGCGCAGATGGCGCGGGAAGTGTTCAGCACCCCATGGATCAAGCTTGAACTCATCGGCGACGACTACACCCTGCAGCCCGACACGCTGAACCTGGTGTCGGCGGCCGAGCAGCTGATTCGCGATGGCTTCCAGGTGCTGCCCTACTGCACCGAAGACCTGGTGCTCTGCCAGCGCCTGGTGGACGTGGGCTGCCAGGCCGTCATGCCTTGGGCCGCGCCCATCGGCACCGGCCGGGGCCCCGTCAACCCGTATGCGCTGCAGCTGCTGCGCGAGCGGCTCGACGTGCCCATGCTGGTCGATGCCGGCCTGGGCCTGCCCTCGCATGCCTGCCAGGTCATGGAATGGGGCTATGACGGCGTGCTGCTGAACACCGCCGTGGCCCTGGCCACCGACCCCGTCGCCATGGCCGGCGCATTTGCAGACGCCGTGGCCGCAGGCCGCGCCGCGCGCACGGCCGGCGCCATGGCTGCGCAGGACACAGCCCAGCCCAGCACCCCCGTGCTCGGCACCCCCTTCTGGCACCACGACCATGGCTGAACCACACAGCGCCTCCGCCACGGTGCAGGGCATGGCCGACGCCATCGTGCGGCACCACGGCGCCGCCTATGAATCCTTCCCCCCGCAGCCTGCCCCCCTGGCCGCTGAAGACAGCGACCCGGTGTACCGCGCCGCGCTGCAGGCCTGCAGCCAGCTAGGCTTCATCGCGCACGACGCCGCGACGCTGGCCTGCGCCTGGGCCGCGCAGACGCGCCGGCTGGGTCGCTTCGACGCTACGCGCTGGCCCGTCGAGCCGGCCGACTTCGGCCTGCAGCCCCGCCCGCACGCGGCGCCCTTCGCCCCCTGCCCACAGAACCTGGGCCTCTATGCCGTACTGCCCGATGCGCAATGGGTGGGCCGCATGGCCCGCGCGGGCGTGCCCACGGTGCAGCTGCGCTACAAGTCGGGTGACGCCGATGCCATCCGCCGCGAAGTGCAGGCCGCCGTGCAGGCAGTGCGCGGCACCTCGGCCCTGCTCTTCATCAACGACCACTGGCAGGAAGCCATCGCCGCCGGCGCCTACGGCGTCCACCTGGGCCAGGAAGACCTGGACGCGCTGCAGCCCGCCCAGCTGCAGGCCATCCGCGATGCCGGTCTGCGCCTGGGCGTCAGCACCCACGGCTATGCCGAGATGGTGCGCGCCGATGCGGCCAGCCCGAGCTATGTGGCCATGGGCGCGGTGTTTCCCACCACGCTCAAGAAGATGGCCACCGTGCCGCAAGGCGTTTCGCGTCTGACCGCCTATGCGCAGCTGATGCGCGACTACCCGCAAGTCGCCATCGGCGGGATTGGGCTGCCGCAATTCGCGGAGGTGCTGGCGACCGGCGTGGGCTCTATCGCCGTAGTGAGAGCCCTGGTGAATGCGCCCGACCCGGAGGCTGCCGCAGCCGAGCTCATGCAGGCGATGGGCGACCAACGCCCAACGCGGGCGCCCACCCGCTGACTGCGCCGGGGAACGCCGCAGGATCCGTTTTTCCTCTCCACATCCCATCCATTCCCTCATTCCGTCATTGCACCAGTCCATGAATGCGGGGCCGCACGGCACAAGGGGCCCTGCCGGGCCCCTTGGATTTGGAAATCAACCCCAGCGTTAGCCGGCGCGGTCGGTCTTGCCCGGCCCCTTCGGGTCGAGTTCGAACTGCAAATCGAACGGGTCATCCAGCGGGCTGTGCAATGTCTTCGGATCGACAGCAGGAGGCGGCGTGCGTTCAGCCGCAGGCGCTGCCGCTGGAGCTGGCATGAAAGCCGACAGATCGAGATCCAGCCCCAGGTCCTGGGCCTGAGGCACAGGCGCCGGAGCCTGGGCAGCAGCAGCGGCGGAAGGTCCGCGAGGCTCCAGCGACAGGCCGTCGGTCAGGGCATCGAAATGGATGTCCGGCAGCGTTTGAATGCCAACGGCCGCCAGAGAAAACGGATCCGATGCGTCATCGGCAGCACCTGTGTAGGGCGCAGCAACCGCGGGTGCAGCGAAGGTTGCCGCCTCGACCGCAGAAGCACCAGCCTGTGGCGTGGTGCGCGTGCGTGGCGGGGGCAGGCCACGCTGGCCGGCGGGGGTCGTCTGCGCGATGGCCAGCAGCAGCAGCAGGTCTTCGTAGGCGGCTAGATCGAAAGGCTCGGGACAGGTTGGGTCGTCACTGCGCACCACGCAGGTCTGGATCAATCCCACGACGTCATCGGTCGACCAGATGGCCTCGATCTGCGCGAGCGCTTGCGGGTACTCCATCAACGTGCGGCCCTGCCGATGGAAAGCACTGAATCCTGGCACGCGGGCATTGAAGAGCGCCTGGAAACGCTCGCTCAACTGATTGAAAGCCTCGGCGCGGCTGAGCGTGTGGAAAAGGCGAAGCAGTTCGAGATAGGCCGTCGGCGACGAATCACCATGCGTGGCGATATACGTCTCCAGCACGCCGATGGCCTGGTCATGCTCGCCCACGGATACGAAGAACTCAGCCTGCTGCTGCACATCGAAAAGCTCTTCGGGATGAACTTCGCCGATGTGGTGCGCCGGACGGGCTGCCGGCGCAGGGGCCAGCGCAGGTGACACCGTGGCAGCTGCTGCCGCGGTCGCCGCCGCAGCTGTGGCACCGGCCGAACGAATGGTCGGTGTCGGCATGCGTGGCGACTTGCTCGGGGTCCACTGATCGTCGGGATGCGGCTCGACCGACAGCGACTCCGCCCCCTCGCTGCCAGCGAGGACGGCACTGCCACCTGCGTAGCCGCTGGCCTGCACGGAATGCTCCCATGCGCTCACCGCTGCACGGCGCGCCCGGCTCCAGAGCCAGTAGGCCAGTGCCAGTGCCGCGAGCAGCAGCGCGATCAGGCTATAGACGATGATCGCCGGAAAGCTGTTGGACTCCACCGTTTCCAGACGCTGGCGCAGACCGGCTGCTGCGGCGCGCTCCGCGTTGACTTGGGCGCGCTGGCTTGCGGCGGCAGCCTCCAGTTGGGTGATGCGGCCGGCGGCCTGCTGCACCTCCTCAGGCGGCGTGTTCAGCGCGCGCCACAGGGCGGCGGCTTCGGCGCGCTGCGCATCGGTGGTGGTGGCCGACGGCTCGGGCAGTTCCTGCGCCGTGCGCAGCGTGACCGGGGAATCGATCCACGCTCCCACCGAATCGAGCGGCTCCATGACCAGGCGCGGACGGGCAGGCGCTGCTGCGGGCGCAGCGGAAGACCCGCCCCGCGGTGATGCGGAGGCACGCCGCTCGACCTGCGCGGCAGCGCGGGAGGACGGCGTGGCAGCGGGCTCGCGGCGCTTGGGCGTGGCTGCGGACGAAGCCACGCCGGATGCAACCCGGCCCGTAACCGCTCCACCGGCCAGGGTCCCGGAACCCTGAGCGCCGCTCGGCGCAAGACGCGTGAGGTCGAGCGGCAGACTTCCGCTTGCAGATGCGGACGCAGCCGCCGCAGCCGCCGATTCGGGCAGTTCGGCGAGGAAGGTGTATTGCCGCGTGATAGCGCCGGAGCAGCCGCCCGTCAACGTCACGGTAAGCACTGGCTCGTCGGCAGTGATGAACGCCCGCACCCGCACCTGCGAAGCGCCCTGGCTTTGCACAGGCGTGACCTGCACCTTGGACTCAGACACAGGCGTCGAACCCGATACCACTTTGGCGCTGATGCAAGACGAGGCCAAGTCGCTGCCCGGGTCGGGGGTGACGTTGAACGTGAGATCGACCGGAGTACCCAGCACCACCGCCCCACGGCTGCTGCCCAGCGACAGGGCTGCCGCGCTGGAGGCACCTGCGGCCAGGCTGATTCCCACGATTGCGTTACTTATTTTCACAATGGTTTCTTTTTTTCTCTCTTCAGTCTCGCGCATGGACCCCTCCCGGAAGGGGTCGCCATAATGCGCCCCATGATCAAGCCATTCAGTACAGTCGGTATCGTAGGCGCTGGAGCGATGGGGCAAGGCATTGCTCAAATCGCCGCGCAGGCCGGCATCCAGGTTTCGTTGTTCGACAACCGCCAGCAGGCGGCAGGCAATGCCATCCAGGCCATTGTCCAGCAGTGGCAACGGATGACCGACAAAGGGCGCATCGAGCCCGCCCAGCTCGCGCAGTGGCGCGAACGGCTGTCGGTTGCCGACACTCTGTATGCCTTCAGGGGTTGTGAGCTGGTGGTGGAGGCCATCGTTGAGCAACGGGATGCAAAACGCGATTTATTTCTTCAATTGGAAACCATTGTTGCAGCAGATGCGCTCTTGGCAAGCAATACATCATCGCTTTCCATCACGGCGCTGGCTGAGGGCTTGACAAAGCCTGAGCGATTTGCCGGTTTCCATTTCTTCAATCCAGTGCCTCTCATGAAGGTGGTGGAAGTGATCGGCGGCCTGAAGACCGCGCGGGACACCTGCACACGCCTGTCTGAGCTGGCCCGCCAGATGGGTCATGCGCCCGTGACCGCGCAGGACACGCCAGGCTTCATCGTCAACCACGCAGGCCGGGGCTTTGGCACCGAGGCGCTGCGCATCGTGGGTGAAGGCGTGGCCGATTTCGCCACGGTGGACCGCATCCTGCGCGACCAGGTCGGCTTCCGGCTCGGGCCTTTCGAGCTGATGGACCTGACTGCGCTCGACGTGTCGCACCCGGTGATGGAATCGATCTACCACCAATACTACGAAGAGCCGCGCTTTCGCCCTAGCGTGATCACCGCGCAGCGCCTGGCTGCCGGCATGCTGGGGCGCAAGACCGGCGAAGGTTTCTACCGCTATGTGGAGGGCGTCGCGCAGGTGCCGGCGGAGCAGCCGGTGCCGCAGGTGGAGGAGATCCCCCCGGTCTGGGTATCGCCCCGCGCATCGCGCCGCGCCGAGCTCTACCAGCTGCTCAAGAACCTGGGGGCGCGCATCGAGACCGGGACCTCGCCCTCGCCCGCCGCCATCACCCTCGTCGCGCCTCTGGGCTTCGACGTGACCACGGTGGCCGTGGTCGAGCGCCTGGACCCGGCGCGCACCATCGGCATCGACATGCTGGTGGACGACGCCGCTACGAAACGCCGCGTGCTGGCCACCAACCCCGCTACGCGCCGCGACATCCGCGATGCCGCCCACGCCCTGTTCGCGCGCGACGGCAAGGCGGTGAGCGTGATTCACGACAGCGGCGGTTTCGTCACCCAGCGCGTGGTGGCCACCATCATCAACATCGCCAGCGACATCTGTCAGCAAGGCATCTGCACGCCCAAGGACCTGGAAACTGCCGTCACGCTGGGCCTGGGCTACCCGCTCGGGCCACTGGCCATGGGCGACCGCTGGGGCCCGACCAACATCCTGGAAGTGCTTTTCAACATGCAGACCGTCTATGGCGACACGCGCTACCGGCCCAGCCCCTGGCTGCGCCGCCGCGGCGCCATCGGCCTGAGCCTGACGCACGTCGAAGAAGACTGACCCACCGAACGCGCCATCCACGCCCGCCCCATGCCCGCAGAACTCCTCAGCACCAGTCAGGATCAGACCCTGATCCTCACCCTGCGCAACCCCGAGGCGCGCAATGCCTTCGACCCCGCCATCTATGCCGCCGGCATTGAGGCCTTGAGCGTGGCCGAGCGCAGCGATGACGTGCGCAGCGTCATCATCACAGGCGCGGACGGCATCTTCAGTGCGGGCGGCAACCTCCAGCGGCTACAGGCGCGCAGGCAGGAAGGCGCCGAGGCCCAGGCGCAAGGTGTGGAGGGCCTGCACAGCTGGATCGAGACCATCCGCACCTACCCCAAGCCCGTGATCGCGGCCGTCGAAGGCGCGGCAGCGGGGGCGGGTTTTTCGCTGGCGCTGGCCTGCGATTTCATCGTTGCGGCGCGCAACGCGGCTTTCGTGATGTCGTATTGCCGCATCGGCCTCTCGCCCGACGGCGGCGCGTCGTGGAGCCTTGCCCGAGCCCTGCCCCGCCAGCTGGCGGCCGAATGGCTGATGTGCGGCGACCGCGTGGAGGCCGAGCGGCTGCATGCGCTGGGCCTGGTCAACCGCCTGGCGGAACCCGGCCGCGCCCTCGCCGACGCGCTGGCGTTGGCCGCCACACTGAACCAGCGCGCGCCCAACGTACTCGCAAGCATCAAGGAACTGCTGGGCGACGCCGCCGGGCAGACGCTGGACGCGCATCTGGGCGCAGAGCGGGACCACTTCGTGCGCAACCTGCAGCACGCGAATGCCGGCGAAGGCATCGCAGCCTTCCTAGAAAAGCGCGCGCCTCGCTATCAATAGCGTAGCTACCTGCGCTTGACTTGCGGGTGCCTGCAGGCTTTTTAATTCCTACCCTCCCCAGCTTCCGAACGGGTTTCGCTGGGGCGGGCGCGGCTGCGCACGCCCCAGCGAGGCATGGGCCATCGCGCCTTGCCGCACGCAGGCCTGCACCCCTTCCAGACCCCTTGACACGCAGGCGACAAAGGGCGGCGGAGCGGGCCGGTCCCCCACGCGACAATGGTCCGCATCCCAGTCACGCAAACGACAGAACATGGACGACCCCATTCTTACCATCGAAGAACGAGAGGCGATCAACACTGGTCGCTGGTTTTCATCCCTATCCCCATCGCTACGGCACGACATTCTTCGATGCGCCTACGTCAAACGCTTCAAGGACGGCGGACTGATCGCCGCACGCGGAGACCCACCCGAAGAGTGGATCGCCTGCGCCAAGGGGGCCGTGCGCGTCAGCTCCACCTCCATCTCGGGCAAGCAGATCACGCTGACCTACGTGGAGCCAGGCATCTGGTTCGGCGACGTGGCGATCTTCGACGGGGATCGGCGCACGCACGATGCCTATGCGCACGGGGACACCACCATCCTTTGCGTGGCCAAGGCCGACTTCCGCAAGATCCTCGGTCTGCACACCGAGCTCTACGAAGCCATGCTGCGCCTGCACGCGCGGCGCATCCGCCAGCTCTTCGGGTTGGTGGAAGACCTCAACACCCTGCCGCTGCGCTCGCGGCTGGCCAAGCAGCTGCTGCACCTGGTGCGCAGCTACGGAATCCCCAGCCTCTCGCATGGCGACGAGATCCGCATCGGCCTGCAGCTCGCACAGGAAGAACTGGCCCAGCTGCTGGGCGCCTCGCGCCAGCGCGTGAACCAGGAACTCAAGGCCATGGAGCGCGAGGACATCATCCGCATCGAACCGGGCGGCCTGGTGGTGCGCGACCGCGACTCGCTGATGCGCATCGCCGACTCCGATAGCTGACGCCCTCCTCCACCCCGACCGCACCGCCCGATCCATGAGCAACTTCGACCATTTCGTCGGCACCCGCCCCGTTTCCGATCAGCACGCCTTCGACGTCCAGGCGCTCACGACCTGGCTCGCTGCGCACCTGGACGGCTTCGCCGGCCCGCTGACGGTGGAAATGTTCAAGGGGGGCCAATCCAACCCCACCTACAAGCTCATCACACCCACGCAGAGCTACGTGATGCGCGCCAAGCCGGGGCCGGTCGCCAAGCTGCTGCCCTCGGCCCATGCCATCGAGCGCGAATTCGCCGTGATGAGCGGCCTGGCCGGCACCGATGTGCCCGTGCCGCGCATGCTGGCGCTGTGCGAGGACGAGGCGGTGATCGGCCGCGCCTTCTACGTGATGGAGTTCATGCAGGGCCGCGTGCTCTGGGACCAGTCCCTGCCCGGCATGCAGCCGGCCGAGCGCGCCGCGATCTACGACGAGATGAACCGCGTCATCGCCGCCCTGCACACCGTGCCCTTCGCCGAGCGGGGCCTGGCCGGCTACGGCAAGCCCGGCAACTATTTCGAGCGGCAGATCGGCCGGTGGAGCCGCCAGTACGAGGCCTCCATCACCCAGCCGATCGCCGAGATGGACCGGCTGATGGAATGGCTGCCGGCGCACATGCCCGCAAGCGCTCGCGATGAACGGCGCGTGTCCATCGTCCATGGCGACTTCCGGCTGGACAACCTGATGTTCCACGCCACCGAACCACGCGTGATCGCCGTGCTGGACTGGGAGCTGTCCACCCTGGGCCATCCGCTGGCCGACTTCAGCTACCACTGCATGGCCTGGCACATCCCGCCGGGCATGTTCCGCGGCATCGGCGGGCTGGACCTGGCCAGCCTCGGCATCCCGAGCGAGGATGACTACATCCGTCGCTACTGCCAGCGCACTGCCCAAGCCACGCCCGAAGAGCTGCGCGAAGGCTGGAACTTCTACATGGCCTACAACCTGTTCCGTCTTGCCGCCATCCTGCAGGGCATCGCCAAGCGGGTGGAGGACGGCACGGCCTCCAGCGCCCAGGCCCGCGCCTCGGGCGAAGGCGCCCGGCCGCTGGCCGAAATGGCCTGGCGCTTCGCACAGCAGCAGTAACAGCAGCCCTGCAGCAGCCCAGGCCCCTCACTGACGAACAGCGCCGCCGCGCACTGCACCCGATTTCACACGGAGACCCCATGGACTTTGACTACTCCCCCAAGACCAAGGACCTGCAGGCACGGCTGCTCGCCTTCATGGACGAGCACATCTACCCGGCCGAGGCAACCTACGCGGCGGAACTTGCGGCCAACACCGCCGCGGGCCGGCGCTGGACGGCGCTCAAGACCATCGAAGACTTGAAGCCCAAGGCGCGCGCCGCCGGGCTCTGGAACCTCTTTCTCCCCGTGGACAGCGCCGCCGCATCGGGCTATGAAGGCGCGGGGCTCACCAACCAGGAATACGCGCCGCTCGCGGAAATCATGGGCCGCGTGCCCTGGGCCAGCGAGGTGTTCAACTGCTCCGCGCCCGACACCGGCAACATGGAGACCATCGCCCGCTACGGCAGCGAGGAGAACAAGGCGCGCTGGCTCAAGCCCCTGCTCGAAGGCCAGATCCGCTCGGCCTTCGCCATGACCGAGCCCGAGGTCGCCTCCAGCGACGCCACCAACATCGAAACGCGCATCGAGCGCCAGGGCGACGAATACGTCATCAACGGCCGCAAGTGGTGGATCTCCGGCGCGGCCGACCCGCGCTGCGCCGTCTTCATCACCATGGGCAAGACCGACCCCGAGGCCGCCCGCCATTCGCAGCAGAGCATGGTGCTGGTGCCCGCCGACACCCCCGGCATCACTGTGCTGCGGCCGCTGAACGTGTTCGGCTACGACGATGCGCCCCACGGCCATGTGGAGATGACCTTCGAGAACGTGCGTGTGCCGGTCTCCAACATCCTGCTGGGCGAAGGCCGGGGTTTCGAGATCGCCCAGGGCCGCCTCGGGCCCGGGCGCATCCACCACTGCATGCGCCTGATCGGCCTAGCCGAGCGCGCGCTGGAACTGATGTGCCGGCGCGCCTCGTCACGCACGGCCTTCGGCAAGCGGGTGGCGCAGCAGACCGTCACGCAGGAGCGCATCGCCGAGGCCCGCTGCAAGATCGACATGGCCCGCCTGCTCACGCTGAAGGCCGCCTGGCTGATGGACATGGCCGGCAACAAGGTCGCGCGCACCGAGATCGCCATGATCAAGGTGGTGGCGCCCAGCATGGCCTGCCAGGTGATCGACTGGGCCATGCAGGTGCATGGCGGCGGGGGGATGTGCGACGACTTCCCGCTGGCCTATGCCTATGCGAACGCGCGCACGCTGCGCTTTGCCGACGGACCCGACGAAGTCCACCGCAACGCCATCGCCAAGTGGGAGCTCGGCAAGTACGGCAGCTACGGTGCCGATGCCGGCGTGCCCATCACGCGCGGAAGCTGACCACGGGAGCGGCCGACGGCGCCCGTCTGGCGCCGCATCTGCTCGGTCGTATCGGGCGGAACTGCCGGGGATCTCCGCGCCCCCTTCGGCGGCGGCGCGCTCTGCGCACTCCGTTCCTCAGGTTCATTCCCGGATCGGGAGCTCTTTTGCGCGGGCAGGCACTGACGGCGGCACCGCTCGAATCCGCCGCCCGAGAGCGGAAGTCCTTTCTGGTTCCAGATGACGCCCGGTTCTTGACGCCGCCACGGGGCGCCGCGGCCGATCAGGCGCCTGACGGAGAAGCCGGGTGAGCCGCAACCCGGGAGACTGCCGCAGCAATCCGGTCCAGCATCGCACCGTCCGTCCGAGCAATATTGAGACGGACATGCGAGTCGCTCCTGTCGCTGACGAAAATGCTTTCGTTGGCAACCAACATGCCCTCCGCAGCCAATGTCTGCCACACGGCACGGCCATCGACGCCTTCGCCCAGCGACACCCACAGGTACATGCCCGCCCCGGTCTCGGCGGCCTCCCAGCCGTGGGCCCGCACCTTCGCCAGCAATGCCTTGCCTCTCGCGAGCAGCTTTTTCTGCAGCCGCTCGCAATGCTGCTCGTATCCACCTTCGGTTAGCAGGTGATGCACGACCTGGTCCGTGAGCACCGATGAATGTATGGCGCCGATGGATCGCAGCAGCAGTAGCCGGTTCATGCGCTGGGTGTTGGCCACCAGGAATCCGGACCGCAGGGCGGGTGCCACCGTCGTGGAAAAGCTGCCAATATGGATCACCCTTTCAAAGTGGTCCAGGGCAGCCAGGTGCGTGACCGACCCCAGCTTGCCGCGCGGCAGGAGATCGCCATAGGTGCCATCGTCCACGATCCAGAGGTCGTACTGCTCGGCGAGCTTGAGCAACTGATGCGCCTTGCGCGGGGACAGGCTGGTGGACGTCGGGTTCTGCAGCACCGAACTGAAGAAGAACGCCTTGGGACGGTATTTCTCGCACAGCTCAGCGAGCTGCTCAAGATCGGGGCCATCGTGCAGGCGGCGCACGCGCAGCACCCAAACGCCACTGGCCAGCAGGCGCTGGGTATGGATGAATGAGGCCGGCTCCTCCAGCACCGCGTAATGGCCTTGGTAGAGAAATGAC
This sequence comes from Paracidovorax sp., assembly GCF_057642795.1. Lineage (NCBI taxonomy): Bacteria > Pseudomonadati > Pseudomonadota > Betaproteobacteria > Burkholderiales > Comamonadaceae > Paracidovorax > Paracidovorax sp. The sequence continues at coordinate 131,779 of NZ_JBXYZY010000021.1, read as the reverse complement.
CAGACCACGAGATTCAAAGCATCGGTGGCCCCCGCAGTAGTCATGATCTGGTCAGGCGTGGCATTGATGCCCGCCATGCTCAGCCGGGCAGCCACCGCCTCGCGCAGCGGGAGCCATCCCAGGCCGTCCGAATAATCTGACAGGCTCAAGCTCGGTCTGGCAGCGATCGCCCGCAGGGCCTCGGACAGCGCCTCGGTGCCGATCCACTCGGAGGGCAGCGTTCCGAGCGCAGAACCGGCATTGGATGCGGGCGCATGCAGGAGATGGTGCCAGGGGTACGGCGCCTGCGGGCCGGTCCATCGCTGTGAGGACGCGGGCTTGCCCACCTGCAGCGCCTCGGGCGCCACGTAGAAGCCCGAGCCACGGCGTGCTTCCAGGTAACCGGCGGCCGCCAGCTTGTCGTATGCGCGCAGGACGGTCTCATTGCTGATGTCCATGTGGGACGCCATCGCTCGCACCGAGGGCAGCCGCTCACCGATCTGCAGGGACCGCTGTTCGATCCGCCCCTTGACGTCGTCGAAGATCCGGTCGATGAGCCCCCCGGTCGATCGTCCCGTGGGCGGGGCTGCGTGCTTCTTGGGCCTGCGGCCCGGCTTCTGCGGAGGGGTTTCTGCCATGAATGGTGCCCTGGTCGACGGGATGTAGGAAGGCGGGGACGAGCAGATGATAGACCGCCTGCAACGGAAACCGCCGCGCACGGGAAATTGACACATACAGTCAGCCAACTCTTCCGATGGCGGCGCTCACGCGTCGCTGCGTCCCAGTGCGCACCACGCCGATGCGCCGCACTGCTCGCGCTGCACTTCGGTGCGGCCCCAGCGGCAGCTATGCCCCGCCCCGGTGCATTGCTGCGCAGCAGCTGTGTCCGTATATACCCCGATCCACAGAGTCGGCTGCCGTGCAAAAATCAACTGTACCAAACACTTTTGGCAATACGGCACTTCAAAATAGCGCCAGGACAATCCTTCGTCTGCGCCGGCTGCTTAACCCATCAGATCGCATCAAAAGTGTATGGAACACTAATTGCATCTGTTGAGAGCGATTTCGCAAACCACGTCCCTTTAGAGGATTCAGCCATGCTGCCCACCAAGTCCCCGATGCTCCGTCCGGTTCCATTCCGCTCGACGGCGGTCTGCGCCGCCCTCGCACTCGCCCTGCCTGCTGCCGTGCATGCGCAGCAGCAGAGCCCAACGCCCGCTGCCGCGCAGGCCGCATCGGAAAGCCGGGAGTTCGCCATTCCCGCAGGCCCGCTTTCCGCGACCCTGCAAGCGATCGCCGCGATCGGTGGCAAGCGCGTTCAGTTCGACGAAGCGGACGTGCGGGGTTTGAAGGCGCCCAAGATATCCGCGCAGACCACGGAGCAAGGGGCCATCCAGGCCGCCATCTCCGGCAGCGGACTCACCATGGCGACGAACGGCGACGGTTCGATCCGCGTGTTCGTGCAGCAACTGGCGGCTGTAGCCGTCACGGCCAAGCGCGACGAAGCCGAAACCGGCTTCCGCGCATCCAGCTCCTCCACCGCAACGCGCGGTGCATCCGACCTGCTCGACGTCCCGCAGTCAGTCACGGTGCTGACCGCCAAGGTGCTGGAGACCCAGCAGTCCGCCACCATCGAAGACGCGGTGCGGAACGTCGCCGGCGTGGTGGTGACTCCCGCCACGCAAGGAGCGAGCGGCTTCAACATCCGCGGCTTCAACTCAGGCACCGCTACGCTGTCCAATGGGCTGAGTGATCCCAACTCCGTCAAGACCAATATCGCCGGCGTGGAGCGCATCGAAATCCTCAAAGGGCCACAAGCCCTGCTCGCCGGCGCGAACGCCCTCGGCGGCACCTTGAATATCGTCACCAAGAAGCCGACGACCGAAACCATCCGCGATGTGTCGGTCAGCTACGGCAGCCATGCCGAACGCACCGGCACGATCGACCTGGCCGGCGCCATCAACGACAGCAAGGAGCTGAGCTACCGAGTGATCGGATCGGCAACGCGTGCCGGTGGCAGCGCCGCGGGCTACGACGGACGTTCGCAGACCTACGGATTGGGCGAACTGCGCTGGAAGAACGCGAACACGGATTTCATGGCCGGCGTGTCGGCGGACAAGTCGCGCTCGGTACTGGACCGGTACACGGTGGCGATCCGGGGCTTCATCGAGCCCTATCCATCCACCCTGCCCGGCAACCGGGACAACGGCATCGACACCGAAACGCGCTCGGTGTTCTACACCCTGCAGCACTCCTTCTCTGATGCGCTGCAATTCAACAGCCGCATGCAGCGGGTCAGCACTGACCAGGATCTGGCCGTGTGGACCCCGCAATTCCCGCTCAGTGTTCCCAACCTGCGGCTGAACTACAGCGGCACCATGAACAAGGTCAACCAGACCACCACCAGCGGCGACCACTACCTGAGCTACAAGTTCAAGACGGGCCCGATCGAGCAACGCATGGTGGCCGGCATCAACCACAGCGACTACAGCTTCGATCAAACCCAGTACGCGGGCTCGAATGTGGCGGTGCGCTTTGACCAGCCTACGCAGTACCCCTTCCCCGCCCTGGTGGCCAGCGATAGCAATCGCTCGTTCCGCAGCTATTCACCGCAGGAACAAAGGCGCCTGTACCTGCAGGACACGCTGAAGTGGGAGCAATTGACGCTGGTAGCGGGCCTGCGCCACACGAGCATTGACACCGGCCCTGGCTTCACCACCGTATATACGACGCCTCAAAGGCCCGACACGGTGACGGCCAAGCAATCGTTCAGCAAGAACACCGTCAACGCCGGGCTGATCTACAACCTGGACTGGAACACGTCGATCTACGGCAGCTACGCTGAAGGCTTCTCGCCGCTGTTCTCCGACCTGTCCATCTGCGGCACCAATTCGTCGTCCACGCCGCCCACCATGTCCAAGAGCAAGGAACTGGGCATCAAGAGCAATGTGGACGATCGCTTCTCCTGGTCTGCCGCCGTCTTCCAGATCGATCAGGTCAACCTCCTGCGGCGCAACCGCCCGCGCAATTGCAATGACCTGATCGACGGGCAGAGGTCTCGCGGCGTGGAACTGGAGGCGTCGGGCAAACCCATGCCTGGGCTCAATCTCATCTTCAACTACTCCTACAACAAGCGCAGGAGCATGATCGATCCGGCCGCACGGCCGGGCGCGGGGCCGGACACCCAAGTCAGCGCGTGGAGCACCTACGACTTCCAGTCGGAGCGCCTGCGCCACTGGAGCGTCGCCTTCGGCATCAGCGCCTGGGGCGACTCCCCGCTGGGGCTCACCGACACGGCTACGCGCGCGCCCGGCGGCGCCCGCATCGACGCCGGCATCGCCTACACGCAGCCTGAATGGTCGCTGCGGCTGGGTGTGAAGAACGTGGCAAACCGCACCCTCTACGGTTATTCCTCGTCCACCATGTTCGTGCCGATCTACGACAAGCGCACCTTCATGCTGACCTACCAGCGCAAGCTCTGACGGCTTGTCGGCGGGGCGGTCGGCATGCCCGATTCGCCCCGCCGCACATCACTGTTCTGCGCCCGCATCCCCACCCAGCTCTTCTCCGTTCATGACCATCCACCGCCACCGTGCTCGTCTGCGCGACCTAATCCTGCCCTACTGGACTTCGCGCGAAAGCTGGCGTGGCTGGATTCTTCTCGCCGCACGGCTGGTGCTCATGTTCACTAGCGTCTATGTGGCCATCTGGGCCAACCAGTTGTCGGGCGAGGTCGTGGATGCGATGGTCAAGCGGGATTGGGACGGCATCTGGCGCAGCCTGGGCCTGTCCTGGATCGCCGGCATGCTGGCGATGCTGGTGTCCATGGTGCTGCTCTTTGCGATTACCGAACTGCAGCAGTACGAGTGGCGCACCTCCATGACGCGCTGGTTTCTGAACGCATGGACCCGCCGACGCACGTACTACGCCATAGAGCGGGACGGGTGCCTGGACAACGCGGACCAACGCATCTCGCAGGACATTCCCCGGTTCATCGAACTGACGCTGCATCTGTTCCTCAATCCTATCCATGTGGTGGTCACCGCAGCGTCCTTTACCGTCATCCTCTGGAACCTGTCCGGCACGCTGCATTTCACGCTGTGGGGCATCGACTTCGCGATCCCCGGCTACATGGTCTATCTGGTCTATGCGTATTCCGCAGGCTCGCTGCTGATATCCCATTTCACCGGCCGCCCGCTGATCTATCTATTCAACCGCCGCCAGACCGTCGAGGCCGATTTCCGCTACCGCGGCATGCAGCTGCGCGAAAACGCCGAGCAGATCGCTTTCTACGACGGCGGTGCGCAGGAAAAGCAACGGCTCGATGAGTCCTTCGAGGAGGTGCGCGCCAACTGGCGGGACATCATCGTGCGCAACGTCAAGCTGATCCTGGCCCGCGAAACCTACACGCACACCGCCTCCACGCAACTGCTGCCGACGGCGGCAGCGCTGCCGCGCTATCTCTCCGGCGCCATCACGCTGGGCGACGTGACCCGCGTGGGTGGTGCCTTCTCTGGCGTCAGCAGCAGCCTGGCCTTCTTCAGCCAGGCCTACGTCACGTTCACCGAATGGTGGGCCCTCGGTAACCGGCTGCGCGATCTGATGGGCGCCATCCAGGAAGTTAACGAACGGCCGGCGGGCATCCATGTCGCGCGCGCATCCGGTGACGCGATCGCAGGGCAGAACCTCGCACTGCGCAGGCCGGACGGTGAACCGCTGGCCTTCATCCCGGCACTACGCATGCGCCGAGGCGAGCGCTGGCTCGTGCGCGGCACGTCAGGCGCCGGCAAGAGCACCTTGCTGCGCGCCGTGGCGGGCATCTGGCCCTACGGTGACGGCGAGATCACCCACCCCGAAGGCGGCCGGCTGATGTTCCTGCCGCAGCGCAGCTATATCCCACAGGGCACGCTCAAAGCGGCGCTTTGCTATCCCGGCCAGCCCGAAGATTTCGACGACGGGCGCGTGCGCGAGGTGCTGAACGAAGCGCGGCTGGGGACTCTCGCGTGCCGGCTGCACGAGAGCGACCGTTGGCAGCAAAAGCTCTCGGGCGGCGAGCAGCAGCGGCTGGCGATCTGCCGCGCGCTGTTGCATCGGCCCGACTACTTGTTCCTGGACGAAGCGACCAGCGCACTCGATCCCGACACCGAAAAGGCGCTTTACCAGGCACTGCTGCACGCATTGCCGCACAGCACCCTGATCAGCGTCGCACACCGCGAATCGCTGGCCTCCTATCACGACCACGTGCTGGACCTCACGCCGCACCAGCGCGAAAGCGACAGCACAAGCGGCGACGGGCTCGATGGCAGCGGCCACAGTGCCTCGCCATGTCCCGCGCCCATCTGAATCCACCTCTTCGTCTTTCATCCACTTTCCCACCATTCGCAGGAACCGAACCATGAGCTCCAACGTCCTCCCCCTCACCAACGCCACCTTCGCAGAACACGTCCTCCAGTCCTCAGGCCCCGTCCTGGTGGATTTCTGGGCCGAATGGTGCGCCCCCTGCAAGCAGTTGCTGCCCATCGTGGACGACATCGCAGAGGAGTACGCCGGCGAAGCCCGCGTCTGCAAGATCAATGCGGACGAAAACAAGGAAACCATGCAGCAGTTCCAGGTACGCGGCCTGCCCACCATGATCCTTTTCATGGACGGCAAAGAAACAGCCCGTCTGGTGGGCCTGGTCTCCAAGACGCGCATCGCCCAGCTCATCGACGAAGCCCTGGAAGCCTGACATGACCTTGCACGCTTACCACGGCGATCCCCAACTGCGCCAGCAGGTGATCGACAGACTGCAAGCCCTTGAACAGGCCGGCCGATGGGAGCACCGGCCCCTTTACTGGAACGGCGAGGTCGGCAGCTTCATCGGCACTCTGCTGCAGGGCGATGACCTGGACCGCTGGGAGGCCGATTACGGCCTGCCGAAGTGGCTCGCCTTCACGATCGATTCGATGGTCGCCGCGAATTCGACGCTCGGCGTCTCCTGGGGCATCCACCTGATGCAGGGCATTCCGCCTGGCATGGCGATGGACACCCTGGGCAGCCGCAGCCTGCTGGAACTGCTGAAGGGCAAGACCCACGGGCTGAAAGGCATGGAAGCTGCCACCGGCCTGGCCGAAGCGCTGGAAGGCGTGGCCGCTCTGCATGAAGCGCGCCTGGCAGGCCAGGACATCGACAACGCCAGCTGGCGCAAAGCCCGCCGCGCAGCGGTCGAGCAGACCAACGCCCAGACGCCCGAGTCAGTGGCCGCATCCGTGGGGACCTGCATCGAATCCGCCGCCTGGGACCCGATGCAGTCCCGCAGCGCCGTGTCGGACACGCTGCGCGGCTGGATGAACGCCCGCATCGCCGCGAGCATGGCCGCCTATTCCTGGGACAAGGCGGACGACGAAGACATGAGGCAGACGCTGGACGCGCTTCGCGCGGAAGACGAGGCCAGCCGAGATCCTGGGGACACCAACTACACCAATGTCTTCCTGCTGCTGGAGCAAAAGCATCCCGAGAAAGCCAGGCGTCTGAGGGCCTTCTATCGATACCAGAAGAGCCAGTACGGCAAACAATGGCGCCAGGCAGCGCTGGTGATGCAGAACATCCTGCATGCCGCGGACGGCGACGCGCCCGCAACGCTCATCCCCCGCAAGCACCTGTTCGCCAACCCGGCGCGGGCGGCCATGAGCATCAGCCCGGACGGCCGGTGGCTGGCCTGGCTGGCGGACGGCGACGGCGTGATGAATATCTGGGCCGCGCCCAGCAGCAACCCGCGCGAGGCCCGGCAGATCACCCGGGACACGCGCCGCGGCATCCAGAGCTTCAATTGGACCTACGTTCCGGGCATGCTGCTGTTCTCGCAGGACCGCGATGGCGACGAGAACTTTCAGGTGTTCGGTGCCGACCTGGAGGAAGGCAGCCTCCGGGCCCTGACCCCCGCGGCGCCCGGCGTCCGCACGGGTGTGCAAAGCATCAGCCGGGAGCGGCGCGAAGAAATCGCGGTCGTCTCGAACGGGCGCGACGCACGCTTCTTCGACGTTCATGTGCTGAATCTGCGCACCGGAGGCATGCAGTGCATCGAAGAGAACACCGGCTTTGCCGGCTTCATGCTGGATGCCCAGTACCAGGTAAAGCTGGCCGTGCGCAACACACGGGATGGCGGCAGCGAATGGCTGCGGCGCGATGCCGCCGGGGCCTGGCATCCCTGGCAGGTTTTCTCGGCGGAAGACGGGCGCAGTTCGGGCCCCTCCCATTTCGATGTCGAGGGCCGCACGCTGTATGCCTACGACAGCCGCGGTCGCGACACCGCCGCGCTGGTTGCGATCGATTGGAACAGCGGCGCCATCACCGTGCTGGCCGAAGACCCGCGCGCTGACATCGGCGGCATGATCACCGATGTGGCCAGCTACCGCCCCCTGGCCTACAGCGTGACCTACGAGCGCTCCAAGCTGCACATGCTGGACAGCTCCATCGAGCGTGACATCGAAACCCTCGACGGCTATGCCGGCGATGGCGAATGGCGCCTGACCTCACGCACCGAAGACGACCAGCAGTGGGTCGTCGCCTTGTCGTCCGACACGCGTCCGTCCTCCACATGGCTGTACGACCGCAAGAAGCAAGCCATGCAGCACCTGTTGGATCTGCGGCCCGAACTCACCTGGGCTCCGCTGGCGCGGATGCAGCCGGTCGTCATTCCGGCGCGCGACGGCCTCTCGCTGGTGTCTTATCTGACGGTGCCCGCAGGCTCAGAGAGGGGTGAGCTGCGCGCCGCCTCGCCGCTGCCGCTGGTGATGCTGGTACACGGCGGCCCCTGGTCGCGCGATGGCTTCGGTTTCAACCCCATGCACCAGTGGCTGGCCAATCGCGGCTACGCGGTGTTGAGCGTCAATTTCCGCGGCTCGACCGGTTTCGGCAAGCGCTTCGTCAACGCGGCGGATGGCGAATGGGGCCGCAAGATGGACGAGGACCTGGAGGACGCCATCGCCTGGGCGCTGGAACGAGGCATCGCCGATCCGCAACGCCTGGCCATCTTTGGCGGCAGCTACGGCGGCTATGCCGTGCTGTCGGCGCTCACGCGGTACCCCTCGCGCTACGCCTGCGGCATCGACGTGGTGGGCCCTTCCAACCTCGAAACGCTGCTGGCCTCCATTCCCGCCTACTGGGAAGCGGACCGCGTGCGCCAGCACCGTGCGATGGGAGATCCGGGAACTGAAGAGGGGCTGGCCCAGCTGCGCGACCGCTCGCCCCTGCACCGCGCCGCGCAGATCCGCACGCCGCTACTCATCGCCCACGGTGCCAACGACCCGCGCGTGAAGCAAGTCGAGGCCGAGCAGATGGTGGAAGCGTTGCGAAGCAACGGCGTCCCGGTGAGCTATGCGCTCTACACCGACGAAGGCCACGGCTTTGTGCGCGAGGCCAACCGCATGTCGTTCAACGCGCTATGCGAATCCTTCCTGGCACAGCACCTGGGTGGACGAGCCGAGGCCCCGGCCGACGACGACCACGCGGGCCACACGCTGCAGCTGGCCGAGTACGGTGCCCGCGAGGACGCATGATGGACGCAGCAGCCCTTGCCCCCCTCAGCGCGCCGGCACCTTCCACCAGGTCGGGCTTCGGCCGCCAGCGCGCCTGGGAGGCCCAGTGCATCGCGCGGATCGAGGCGGACTTCCGCCGTTCGGCCGACACGCACCTGATCTCGTTGCCGATGCCGCGCTACCCCGGCATCGCCGCGTACCTGAAGGACGAATCCAGCCACCCCACCGGCAGCCTCAAGCACCGGCTGGCCCGCTCGCTGTTCCTGTACGCGCTGTCCAACGGCTGGCTGCGCGAAGGCGCGCCGGTGATAGAAGCCTCCAGCGGATCGACGGCTGTCTCGGAGGCCTACTTCGCCCGCCTCCTGGGCCTGCCCTTCATCGCCGTGGTGCCTGCATCCACCTCGCCGGAGAAGATCGCGGCCATCGAATTCCATGGCGGCCGCTGCCACTTCGTGGAGCGCGCCTGCGACCTGCATGCAGCCTCCGTGATGCTGGCCCGCGAAAGCGGCGGCCACTTCATGGACCAGTTCATGTACGCCGAGCGTGCCACCGACTGGCGAGCCAACAACAACATCGCGGAATCGATCTTCCGGCAGATGCAGCTGGAGCCGCATCCGGTGCCCGACTGGATCGTCTGCAGCCCCGGCACCGGCGGCACCTCCGCCACGCTGGGCCGCTACGTGCGCTACCGCCAGCACCCCACGCGCATCCTCTGCGCCGATCCGGAAATCTCGGTGTTCTTCGATTACTACGAGGACGTGCAGCAAGGCCGTCCCGACATGTCGTTGACTGTGCCCCAGGGCTCGCGTATCGAAGGCATTGGGCGCCCGCAGGTGGAGCGCAGCTTCATCGCCCACTGCGTCGATGCCATGGTCAAGGTGCCCGACGCGCTCTCGCTCGCCGCCATGCGCCATGTCTCGCGCACGCTGGGCCGCCGCGTGGGCGGCTCCACCGGCACCAACTTCATCGGCCTGCTCTGGGCGGCGCAGCAGATGGCCGCGGAAGGGCGTGAAGGGTCCATCGTCTCCATCCTCTGCGACAGCGGCGAACGCTACGCACAGAGCTACTACGACAGCGCCTGGTACCAGCGCAACGGCATCGACATCGCGCAGGCGGAGCAGCAGCTGCAAGGCTTTATCGACGGCACGCCACTGGCCACCGCGCTGCGCGGCGCGCACAGCCAGGCCTGAGACCCGTGACCCCCACGCGAACCCACAGCCTGCAGACACCGTACCGGAAGGCCTGTACACCATGAACAGAAAGCCCCCCAAGAAACAACTGCGCGACCGCGTACCCGGCCTGGCGATGGTCGCCGCCCTGCACGTTGGCCTGGCCTACGTGCTGGTGACCAGCACCGACCTCCTGCCCAAGAAGGAACCCGAGAAGGATGCGCTGCTGGTCACGCTGGTGGCCGAAAAACGGCCCCAGCCGCAGATCCAGGTGCCGCCACCACCGCCGGCGCCCGCGCCGCCGCCCACCCCGAAGCCGCCGCCTCCCACGCCCCAGCCCAAGCCACCGGCGCCCAAGCCCCCACCACCGCCCCGGCCGGCACCGCAAAGCAGGCCCGTCGAGGTGCCGCCCCCCGTCCCTGCAACGCCAGAGCCACCGGCACCGCCCGCTCCTGCTCCGGCGCCCGTGCAGCCCCCTGCCCCGACGCCAGCACCGGCACCGGCTGCGGCGGTGGCGCCCGCGCCAGCGCCAGCGCCGGCGCAGCCGGCCATCGCATCGGTCGAACTGGCCTGCCCCAACTACGCCGCCGTGCGCGATGCGGTGGGATACCCCTCCCGAGCCCGCCGCCAGGGGCTGGAAGGGACCGTCACGGCCGAGTTCAACCTGTCGCCCAGCGGCGCTGTGGAAGACCTGCGCATCGCCAGCGCCACATCGGATGTGTTCGAAGGCCCCGTGCTCGAAGCCATGCGCCAGCTGCGCTGCACAGGCCAGGGCCGACAGGTGCGCGTGCGGGTTCCCTTCAGCTTCCGCCTGAAATGACCTGACGCCCCGCCGCCCCGTTCCGCCCGCCCCCCGTTCCACCTTTTGCCTTGATTCCTGGAGAAAGAGCCATGTCCCAACGACCGTTCCACACCGTTTCCCTGCGCCAACTGGCCGCAGCACCGCTGATAGCGCTGGCACTGCTGGCCACTCCGCTGGGCGCCTCCGCGCAGGCAACGCCCGCCACCGACGCGGCGCAGACCGCGCCAGCCACGACCACGGCCCCCCCTGCCGCCGCGCCCACGGCCTCCGTGGCCGCCGCGCCGCGCAAGGACCCCGAACAGAACCCTTATGGCTTCAAGGCCATGTGGGAGCACGGCGACCTGGTCTCCCGGGGCACGCTGTTCATCCTGCTCATCATGTCGGCCACCAGCTGGTACGTGATCATCGTCAAGCTGCTGGAGCAGCGCGGCGTGCACCGCGATGCGCAGCAGGTGCAGGGCGACTTCTGGCGCCAGGCCGACCTGCGCGCCGCTTCCAAGGCATTGCCCGATCGCAGCGTGTTCCGCTACGTGGCCGAATCCGGGCTCATCGCCCAGAAACAGTACGAAGGTCCGCTCACCCAGCAGGTGGACCGCAACAGCTGGCTGAGCCAGTCGGTCCTGCAGGCTATCGACGCCATCGGCGATCGTCTCCAGGGCGGCCTCGCGGTGCTGGCCACCGTCGGCTCGACGGCGCCTTTCGTGGGCCTCTTCGGCACCGTCTGGGGCATCTACCACGCGCTCACGGCCATCGGCCTGGCGGGGCAGGCCAGCATCGACAAGGTGGCCGGCCCGGTGGGCGAGGCGCTCATCATGACCGCCATCGGCCTGGCCGCCGCCGTGCCCGCCGTGCTGGGCTACAACTGGCTGGTGCGCCGCAACAAGGTGGCGCTCGATGAGGTGCGCGATTTCGGCACCCACCTGCACACGGCGCTGCTGGGCGGCAAGCCCGCCATCACGCTGGAGGCCTGACCATGGCGATGAACGTCGGCCACGACAGCGGCGATCCGCTGGTGTCGTCCATCAACACCACCCCGCTGGTGGACGTGATGCTGGTGCTGCTCATCATCTTCCTCATCACCATCCCGGTGGCCACGCAGACCGTGCCCGTCGTCCTGCCCAAGGAAAGCAACGATCCGCGCCAGGCCCAGTTGGAAGACATCGACCTGTCAGTGACGCGCGACGGCGGCATCTACTGGAACGCCGTGCCGATCAGCCTCGATACGCTGCGCCAGCGCTTCGCCGAAGCCGCGGCCCACAAGCCGCAGCCCATGGTGCAGGTGTATGGCGATGCCTCGGCCAGCTACCTGCCGGTGGGCCGCATCGTGCGCGCCGCGCAGGATGCCGGCATCGAGAAGCTGGGCTTCGTGACCGAACCGGTCCGTACCCCCTGACCCGGGAGAACCACCATGGCCTTGCCGAGACAGGGAAAGAAGCCCGACAACGCACTGATGATGGAGATCAACACCACGCCGCTCATCGACGTGATGCTGGTGCTGCTCATCATGCTGATCATCACCATCCCGATGCAACTGCACACGGTCGAGCTGGATCTGCCCACGTCCACCGACAGCCCGCCGCCGCCGCAGAAGGAAACGCGCATCGTGCGCATCGGCATCGGGCCCCAAGACCGCATTCAGTGGAACGGAGAGACCATCGACCTCGCCACGCTGAACGAGCGGCTGACCACCGCCGCCACCCAGGCGGACCATCCCGAACTGCACGTGCGCCCCGATGCGCTCGCCAACTACGCCACGGTGGTGCATGTGATGGCCTCCATCAAGCAGCACGGACTCACCAAGGTCGGACTGACGGGCCAGGAGCAGTTCGACTGAGCCGCGTCGATCCACGCAACCCCGAACGAACCGGACACCCCCTATGAAATTCCAACTGCAGTCTTTTGCCAACCCTGCCCGCCTGCTGGAAGCCGATTGCGACGGCCTCGTCGTCGGCATCACCGCCTCCAAGTTCAAGGGCCTCGCCAAGGCCATCGACCAAGCCACGGACGGTCTGCTGACGCGCCTGCAGGCCGAAGGCGAGCTCACTGCCAAGTCCGGCCAAACCCTGCTGTTGCAGGCCGTGGCCGGCGTGAAGGCGCGCCGCTTGCTGCTGGTGGGCACCGAGGCCTCCGCTTCAGGGCCTGCGCCGGATGCCGCGGCCCTGGCCCGAGCCACAGCCAAGGCCCTGGCCACCACGCGCGCCGCGAACATCGTCTGGGCGCTGGGTGATGACGAAGAGCTCTGCGCCCACGCCCTGCTGGAAATGCAGCAGGCCGATTACCGCTTCGACGCCTATCGCACGGGTGAGCAGCCGGCGCCGCCACCGGAGCGCACACTGCACTTCGCCACCCCGGACGAGAAGCGCCATGGCGCGCTGCATGCCCGCCTGGCGCAGGCGCAGGCCATCGCCAACGGCGTGGCGCTGGCGCGCGATCTGGGCAACACGCCGCCCAATGTCTGCACCCCCACGCATCTGGCAGAGGCCGCACAGGCGCTGGGCCGCGACTGGGGCCTGGACGTCGAGGTGTTCGATCGCGCAGCCATCGAGGCGCTGGGCATGCGCTCCTTCCTCGCAGTGGCCCAGGGCTCCACGCAGGAGCCGCGCCTGATCGTGCTGCGCTACCAGGGCGACAAGGCCAAGCGCGCACCCGTGGCGCTGGTCGGCAAGGGCGTGACCTTCGACTCCGGCGGCATCTCGATCAAGCCGGCCGAGGCCATGGACGAGATGAAGTACGACATGTGCGGCGCCGCCAGCGTGCTGGGCACGCTGCGCGCCTGCGCCGAGATGCGGCTCAAGGTGAACCTGGCCGCCGTGATCGTGGCCTGCGAGAACATGCCCGCCGGCAATGCGCTGAAACCCGGCGACGTCATCAAGGCGCTGAACGGCACCACCATCGAAGTGCTGAATACCGACGCGGAGGGCCGCCTGATCCTCTGCGACGCGCTCACCTATGCGCAACAGCGCTTCGCACCCGCCGAGACCATCGACATCGCGACGCTCACCGGCGCCTGCGTGATCGCGCTGGGCCATGTGCGCAGCGGCCTCTACGCCAACAGCGACACGCTGGGCCAGGCCCTGCTGGCGGCGGGCGACAAGATGGCCGATCCGGCTTGGCGCATGCCGCTGGATGCGGCCTACCACGAGTCGCTCAAGTCGCGCGTGGCCGACCTCGCCAACATCGGCGGGCGCCCCGGCGGCAGCGTCACGGCCGCCTGCTTTCTCTCGCGCTTCGTGCAGGGCCCCTGGGCCCACCTGGACATCGCCGGCACCGCCTGGAAAAGCGGCCAGGACAAGGGCGGCACCGGCCGGCCCGTGCCCCTGCTCGCCCAGTACCTGATCGACCGCGCCGCATCGTGAACCCGCTCCTCCACGCCACGCTCCCCCCGCCCACCGACGACACCCCCCTGGCCCGGCTGCGCCGGCACATGCAGGACCACGGTCTGGGCGCGTGCCTGATCCCCTCGGCCGACCCGCACCTGTCCGAATACCTGCCCGGCCACTGGCAGGGACGGCGCTGGCTCACCGGCTTCGACGGCTCCGTCGGCACGCTGGCCGTCGGAATGCAGGCGGCGGAGCTCTGGGTGGACAGCCGCTACTGGGAGCAGGCCGAGCGCCAGCTCGCCGGCAGCGGCGTCGCCATGCGCAAGGCCCTGCCGAGCGCACCCAGCCAATATCTCGAATCGCTCTGCCACCTGGCCGGACCGGGCGGTGTCGTGGCGGTCGATGGCGACGTGCTCTCCGCCGCAGTGCTCGGGCCGCTCGAATCCGTCTGCACCGCCCAGGGCCATCCATTGCGCACTGGCATCGACCCGCTGGCGGGGGTGTGGCAAGACCGCCCGGCCCTGCCCGCCGCCCCCATCACCGCCCTGCCCCCGGGCGTGCAGGGCCACGAGCGTGCGGACCGCATGCGCCTGCTGCGCGAACGGCTGCAGGCGCACGGGGCCGAATGGCATTTCCTCTCCAGCCTGGACGACATCGCCTGGCTGCTGGGCCTGCGCGGCAGCGACGTGCCCTACAACCCCGTCTTCCTTGCCCACCTGCTGATAGGCCCGCAGGGCGCCACGCTGTTCGTGGATGCGGCCCGCATGCCCGCCGAGGTGCAGCAGGCGCTGCTGGCCGACGGCATCGCGCTCGCGCCCTATGGCGATGCCAAAGGCGCACTGCAGGCCATGGCCCCCGGCTGCCGCGTGTTGATCGATCCCAGGCGGGTCACCGCCGGCCACCTGCATGCACTGGCGCAGGGCGTCATGCCGGTGCAGGCCACCAACCCCTGCGTGCTGATGAAGTCGCGCAAGAGCGAGCAGGAAGCCGCGGCCATTCGCCGCACCATGGTGCATGACGGGCTGGCCCTGGCCGAGTTCTTTGCGGCGCTGCAAGCCCAGCTTGCGCGCGGCGAAGCGCCCACCGAGCTGGACATCGACACCCAGGTCACCGCCGCACGGGCCCGCCAGCCAGGCTTCAAGGGCCCGAGCTTCGCCACCATCGCCGCCTTCAACGCCAACGGCGCCATGCCGCACTACCGGGCCACCGACGCCACCCATGCCCGCATCGAAGGCGACGGGCTGCTGCTCCTCGATTCCGGCGGGCAGTACGAAGGCGGCACCACGGACATCACACGCATGTGGGCCGTGGGCCAGCCCAGCCATGCCCAGCGGCGCGACTGCACGCTGGTGCTCAAGGGCATGATCGCGCTGTCCACCCTGCACTTTCCGCAAGGCACGCGCGCGCCCATGATCGACGCCGTGGCCCGCGCGCCGATCTGGCGCGAGAGCATTGACTACGGCCACGGCACCGGGCACGGCGTGGGATGGTTCCTCAACGTCCACGAAGGGCCGCAGTCGATCTCCGTGCGTGGCGATGCGGGCGAGGATTCGGTCATCCACCCCGGCATGGTCACCTCGATCGAGCCCGGCATCTACCGCCCCGGGCGCTGGGGCGTTCGCATCGAAAACCTGGTGCTGGCGGCCGACGCCGGCGAAAGCGCCTTCGGCCGATTCCTGGCCTTCGAGACGCTGACGCTCTGCCCCATCGACCTGCGCTGCATCTGCCACGAACTGCTGACGGCCGAAGAGGTGCGCTGGCTCAACCGCTACCACGCCACCGTGCGCGAGGCGCTGCTGCCCGGCCTCGCGGCACTGGGCAACGACCTCGCCTGCCAGTGGCTGCTGGAACACACCCAACCTCATTCCATGACGCAAGCGACTCCCGACTCCGCCCTGCCCGGCGACTCCACCGGCCCTGGCATCTCCTTCACCGGCCTCGACCCTGCCGACATCCCCGCGGCCATCGGCCAGCGCATCGACAGCGCGCGGCAGGCCCTGGACGAGCTGCTGCGCCGGCCCGACATGGACTGGCCCACGCTGGAGCGGCTGCTGGGCGCGCCGAGCGACCAGTTGAGCCGCGACTGGCTGGTGGTGCAGCACCTGGCCGCCGTGAACGACAGCCCGGCCCTGCGCAAGGCCATCGGCGAGACCATGCCCAAGGTGGTGGAGTTCTGGACACAGCTGGGCGCGAGCGCGCCGCTGCACCGCCTCTACGAAAGGCTGGACTCGGCCGCGCTCACGCCCGCACAGGCTCGCGCCCGCACCCTGGCACTGCAGGGGTTCGAGCTCTCGGGCGCCCATCTGGCAGGCCCGGCGCAGCAGCGCTTTGCCGCCATCAAGGCGCGCCTGGCAGCGCTGAGCAAGCAGTTCAGCGAGAACGCGCTGGACGCCACCGACGGCTGGCACTACCTCGCCAACGCGCCGGAAGTAGCCGGCGTGCCCCAGGACACGCTGCAGGCCGCCGCGGCCGCGGCCCGGGCGGACGGCCACGAAGGGCAGTTCAAGCTCAGCCTGAAGATGCCCGTGTACCTGGCCGTGATGCAGTTCGCCGAAGACCGCGAGCTGCGCGCACGCCTGCACCGCGCCAATAGCACGCGGGCATCCGACCTGGCGCCGCCCGAACAGGCGCGCCTAGACAACACGCCGGTCATCGACGAGATCCTCGCGCTGCGCCGCGAGCTCGCCGCCATGCTGGGCTTCGCCAACTACGCCGAGCTGTCGCTCGCCACCAAAATGGCGAACAGCCCCGCCGAGGTCGAGACCTTCCTGCTCGACCTGGCCGCACGGGCACGCCGCTCGGCGCTGCAGGACGTGGCAGAGCTGAGCGACTTCGCCCGCGAGGCGCTGGACATCGAGGACCCTCAGCCCTGGGACTGGGCCTTCATCGCCGAAAAGCTCAAGCAGGCCCGCTACCAGTTCAGCGCGCAGGACCTCAAGCCCTACTTCCCGTTCCCCGCGGTGCTGCAGGGCCTGTTCCGGCTGGCGGAGAACCTCTTCGGCATCTCCATCCACGACGCAGCGGCCGACGTGTGGCACCCGTCCGTGCGGCCCTATCGCATCGAGCGCGGCGGGCAGGCGCTGGGCCATTGCTACCTGGACCCGTTCGTGCGCCCGGGCAAGCGGGGCGGCGCCTGGATGAACGGCATCGTCAACCGCTGGAAGCGCCCGGGCGACAGCGAGCCGCGCCTGCCCGTGGCGGTGCTGGTGTGCAACTTCGCCGAGGGGGTGCAAGGCCGGCCCGCCCTGCTGGAGCATGGCGACGTGATCACGCTGTTCCACGAATTCGGGCACGCCCTGCACCATCTGCTGACCCAGGTGGACACCCTGGACGTGGCCGGCATCCGTGGCGTGGAGTGGGACGCCGTGGAGCTGCCCAGCCAGATGATGGAGAACTTCTGCTGGGAATGGCCCGTGCTGCAGGCCATCACAGCCCACGCCGACACCGGCCAGCCGCTGCCCGAAGCGCTCTACTGCAAGATGCTGGCCGCGAAGAACTTCCAGTCCGGCATGCAGACGCTGAACCAGGTCGAACGCTCGCTGGTGGACCTGCGCCTGCACACCGACCCCGCCCCGCAGACCGTGCCCACGATGCAGGCCGTGAGCCGCGCGATCGCCGTGCTGCCGCAGGCGCCCTACGTGCGCTACACGCACGCCTTCAGCCACATCTTCGCGGGCGGCTATGCGGCGGGCTACTACAGCTACCAGTGGGCCGAGGTACTCAGCGCCGACGCCTATGCCGCTTTTGAGGAAGAGGCGCGCGAGCCGGGCGTGGCCGAGCGCAGCACCGGCGAGCGCTATCTGCATTCCATCCTGGAGGCGGGCGGCAGCCGCCCGGCCATCGAGTCTTTCCAGTCCTTCAGGGGCCGGGCGCCGACCCTTGACGCCCTGCTGCGCCATCGCGGCATGGCGAACGCAGCGCACGCGACGGCCTGAGCGGCGGCGGCCTGGAAGATGCACCTCTTTTGATAGCAGGCTGCGCAGCATCCAGGCGCGCTGCGGAGCAATGAGGGCATCAAAAAATGCGGAGATGCGGGCGTATCATGGTGCGCACCGACCGCCTCCGGACCGGCCGCATCCACAGGACGCCACCATGAACCCCATCGCCCCGCCCACCTTCGACGACGTCACCGATGCCGCCCGGCGGCTGCAGGGGGTGGCGCACCATACGCCGGTGCTGCGCTCCAGCACGGCCGACGCGCAGCTGGGCGCGCAGCTCTTCTTCAAGTGCGAGAACCTGCAGCGCATGGGCGCCTTCAAATTCCGCGGCGCCTACAACACGCTCAGCCGATTCAGCGACGCGCAGCGCGAACGCGGCGTGCTGGCCTTCTCGTCGGGCAACCACGCGCAGGCCATCGCGCTGTCGGCACGGCTGCTGGACATGCCGGCCCTGATCGTCATGCCCGAGGACGCGCCTGCGGCCAAGATCGCCGCCACGCGCGAATACGGCGCACAGGTGGTCACCTTCAACCGTTTCACCGAGGACCGCGAGGCCATCAGCCGCCGCCTGGCCGAAGAGCGCGGCATGACCCTGGTGCCGCCCTTCGACCATCCGCACGTCATCGCCGGCCAGGGCACGGTGGCGCTGGAGCTGCTGCAGGAGGTGCCCGATCTGGACTACCTCTTCGTCTGCCTGGGCGGCGGCGGCCTGCTCTCGGGCTGCCTGCTGGCAGCGCAGGCCCTGGCGCCGCAGTGCCAGGTGATCGGCGTGGAGCCGGCCGCGGGCAACGACGTGCAGCAGTCGCTGCGCGCCAGCCGCATCGTGCGCATCGACACGCCGCGCACCATCGCCGACGGCGCACAGTCCCAGTCGCCGGGCGAGATCACCTTCCCCATCATCCAGCGCCACGTGGCCGACATCGTCACCGCCACCGACGAGCAGCTGGTGGCGGCGCTGCGCTTCTATGCCGAGCGCATGAAGATCGTTGTCGAGCCCACCGGCGCGCTGGCCCTGGCAGGCGCGCAGCACGGCGGCATCGACCTGCACGGCCAGCGCGTGGGCATCGTCATCAGCGGCGGCAACGTCGATATGGACCGCCTCTCGCGCTTTCTCGCCGCCTGACGCAGCGCGGCCCGCTGCAGCAGGCAGGCGGGCAGGCAAAATCGCTGCCTGCGGCAAGCGGTGTGGAAGTGCGCCTCCCGCCTGCCACTCCGTCTCCCTATTTCCCTTTCCAGCGATTTCGCTTTGTCCCAATAAGAGGCCCAGCCCATGAGCAACGTTCACGTCATCACCCATCCCCTGGTGCAGCACAAGCTGACCCTGATGCGCCGCAAGGACGCCAGCACCAACAGCTTCCGCCGCCTGCTGGGCGAGCTGAGCACGCTGATGGCCTACGAGATCACCCGCGACATGCCGCTCTCGGACCTCGAGATCGAGACCCCGCTGGAGACCATGACCGGCCGCGTCATCGACGGCAAGAAGCAGGTGCTGGTGTCCATCCTGCGCGCCGGCAACGGCTTCCTGGACGGCATGCTCAACGTGATCCCGGGCGCGCGCATCGGCCACATCGGCCTCTACCGCGACCCGGACACGCTGCAGCCGGTCGAGTACTACTTCAAGATGCCCTCCGAGATGCAGGAACGCGACGTGATCGTCGTGGACCCGATGCTCGCCACCGGCAACTCCGCCGCGGCCGCCGTGGACCGGATCAAGAAGCTCACCCCGCGCTCGATCAAGTTCGTCTGCCTGCTGGCCGCACCGGAAGGCGTGGCCACGCTGCAGAAGGCCCACCCCGACGTGCCGATCTACACCGCCGCCATCGACCGCGAGCTCAACGAGCACGGCTACATCCTGCCGGGCCTGGGCGACGCGGGCGACCGCATCTTCGGCACCAAATAAGGGCATTTCGGGCGGGCATGCCAGCGATGCGGCTGGCATGCATCTTGCCAATCCAGAGGAACGATTCAACCTCCCGGCTCGAACCCGAGCCCGCCCTGGATACCGCCATGCACAACCGCCGCCTCTTCACCGGACGACTGCTCTGCACCTCGCTCGCCATCTCCGCCACCCTGGGCATGGCCCCGCTGGCAGCACTGGCGCAGGAGCCCAGGCTGAAAGTGGCGGCCATCTACACGGTGCCCTACGAACAGCAATGGGTGAGCCGCATCCACAAAGCCCTCAAGGCGGCCGAGGCACGCGGCGAGATCGAATACAAAAGCAGCGAGAACGTCGCCAACGCCGACTATGAGCGCGTGATGCGCGAGTACGCGAACGGCGGCAACCAGCTGATCTTCGGCGAGGTGTTTGGCGTGGAGGCCGCTGCCCGCAAGGTGGCCAAGGATTTCCCCAAGACCGCCTTCGTGCTGGGCTCCTCCGGCAAGCCCCAGGCGCCCAACTTCAGCGTCTTCGACAACTACATTCAGGAACCGGCTTACCTCAGCGGCATGATCGCGGGCGGCATGACCAAGACGAACAAGATCGGCATGGTCGGCGGCTTTCCCATTCCCGAGGTCAACCGCCTGATGCACGCCTTCATGGCCGGCGCCAGGGAAGTGAACCCCAAGGTGGAGTTCACCATCACTTTCATCAACAGCTGGTTCGACCCGCCGAAGGCCAAGGAAGCCACCTTCGCCATGATCGACAAGGGCGCGGACGTGCTCTATGCCGAGCGCTTTGGCGTCAGCGATGCAGCCAAGGAAAAGGGCAAGCTCGCCATTGGCAATGTGATCGACACGCAGCCGCAGTACCCCGACACGGTCGTCGCCTCCGCCCTCTGGCACATGGAGCCTACGGTGGAGCGTGCCATCGGCCTGGTCAAAGCCGGAAAGTTCACGGCGGAAGACTACGGCCCCTATTCGATGATGAAGCACAAGGGATCGTCCCTCAGCCCGCTGGGCACCTTCGAGAAGAAGGTGCCGGCCGAGTTGGTCGCGAAGGTCAAGGCCCGCGAAGCCGAGATCCTGGCGGGCAAGTTCACCGTGAAGGTGGACGACAGCCAGCCCAAGTCCACCGCCAAGTAGTTCTGAACTGGACGCGGCCGCTCCCGCCTCTGCCTTCCATGCTCGCACCACCGCCGGTTCCCGCGCCGGGCACCGTGCTGCAGCTCTCGGGCATCACCAAGCGCTTCGGCAGCCTGGTGGCCAATGACGACATCTCGCTGACGCTCCTGCGCGGCGAGGTGCTGGCGCTTCTGGGCGAAAACGGCGCTGGCAAGTCCACGCTGATGTCCATCCTGTTCGGCCACTACGTGGCGGACGAAGGGGACATCAAGGCCTTCGGCCGCCCGTTGCCGCCCGGCCAGCCGCGCGCGGCGCTGGCGGCCGGCATCGGCATGGTGCACCAGCATTTCACGCTGGCCGACAACCTGAGCGTGCTGGACAACGTGCTGCTGGGCAGCGAGCCGCTCTGGCAGCCGTTCTCGCGCCGCAGCGCGGCCCGAGCGCGGCTGCTGGAGGTATCGCGGCGCTTCGGCCTGCCGGCGTCGCCCGATGCGCGCGTGGGCGACCTCTCGGTGGGCGAGCGCCAGCGGGTGGAGATCCTCAAGGCGCTCTACCGGGGCGCGCGCATCCTCATCCTCGACGAGCCCACGGCCGTGCTCACGCCGCAGGAGAGCGAGGCCCTCTTCGCCACCCTCTCGCAGATGGTCGCCGAGGGCCTGTCCATCATCTTCATCAGCCACAAGCTGGGCGAGGTGCTGCGCGTCTCGCACCGCGTGGCCGTGCTGCGCCAGGGCCGGCTGGTGGCCGAGGCGCCCGCCCAGGGCACCACGCAGGCCCAGCTCGCGCAGTGGATGGTGGGCCACGCCGTCGAACGCGCCGAGCGCCGCCCCGCCCGCCGGGTGGGCGATGCCGTCTGCACGCTGGAGGGCGTCCACACCGCCGGCGGGCGCGATGCGCTGCACGGCGTGAACCTCACGCTGCGCGCGGGCGAGATCACCGCCATCGCGGGCGTCTCGGGCAACGGCCAGGTGGCCCTGGCCGACGTGCTGTGCGGCATGCGCGTGCCCACGCAAGGGCGCGCCACCCTGCACGGCATGCCGCTGCCCGCCCAGCCCCAGCGCCTGGTCGCCCAGGGCGTGGCCCGCATCCCCGAAGACCGCCATGCCGTGGGCGTGGTGGGCGATCTGCCGGTCTGGGAGAACGCCGTCTCCGAACGCCTGGGCAGCCGCTGGTTCTCACACCCCTGGTTCACCGCCGGCTGGATCAAGCGCGGCAAAGCCCGCCAGCATGCACGCCGCGTGGCCGAGACCTTCGACGTGCGTGGCGGCGGCCCGGACGTGCCGGCGCGCTCGCTCTCGGGCGGCAACATGCAGAAGCTGATCCTCGGGCGGGCGCTGCTTTCGCCCGATCCGGACACGCAGGAGCCCCCACGGCTGATCGTGGCCCACCAGCCCACCTGGGGCCTGGACATCGGCGCCGTCACCTTCGTGCAGCAGCAGCTCATCGCCGCACGCGACGCGGGCGCCGCCGTGCTGCTGATTTCCGACGACCTCGACGAGGTGCTGCAGCTGGGCGACCGCGTGGCGGTGATGCACAGCGGCCACCTGACCGAAGCCCTGCCGGCCGAGGATTGGACGCGCGAGGCCATCGGCCTCGCCATGGCCGGCGAGCACGCCGGCACAGCCGACACCCCATGAGACTCGAAAAACGCCACCGCACTTCCGCCGCCGCCTGCGTGGCCGCACCCGTCGGCGCCGTGGCCTTCACGCTGCTCGTCTCCGCGCTGCTGGTGCTGTGGGCCGGCGCGCCCGTGGGCCGGACGTATGCGCTGCTGGCCCAGGGGGCGTTCGGCTCCGTCTTCGCGCTGACCGAAACCCTCACACGCGCCACGCCGCTGATCCTTACCGGCCTGGCCGCGGCCGTGGCCTTCCGCGCGCGGCTCTTCAACATCGGTGCTGAAGGGCAGCTCTATGCGGGCGCCATCGCCGCCGTGGCCGTGGGCGGCCTGCACGGCGGAACGGGCCTGGAGTGGTCGCCGTGGCTGCTGTTCCCGCTGATGATGCTGGCCGCGGCCCTGGCCGGCGCTGCGCTGCTGCTCGGCCCGGCGCTGATGAAGGCGCGCCTGGGCGTGGACGAGGTGGTGACCACGCTGCTGCTCAATTTCGTGATGCTGCTGCTGGTGTCCGCCCTGCTCGACGGCCCCATGAAAGACCCGCTGGCCCTGGGCTGGCCGCAGAGCGTGGCGCTGCAGGGCGATCTGGAGCTCTCGCGGTTGGTACAGGGTTCGCGCCTGCACACCGGCCTGCTCATCGCCGTGGCCTTGGCCGTACTGCTCTGGGCGCTGCTGGCGCGCACGGTGCCTGGCTTCGACATCCGCGCGGCCGGCGCCAACCCGCGCGCTGCGGCCTTCGCGGGCGTGCCCGTGACGCGCACCGTGGTGCTGGTGGCTCTGCTTTCGGGCGGGCTCGCGGGCCTGGCCGGCGCCATTGAGGTGGCGGGCCGCACCGGCTACGTGACGCTGGACATGTCGCCCGGCTACGGCTACAGCGGCATCGTGATCGCCATGCTGGCCGGGCTGCATCCGCTGGGCGTGGTGGCGGCGGGCATCTTCGTGGCCGGCGTCCTGGTGGGCGCGGACAGCATGAGCCGCGCCATCGGCGTGCCCACCTATATCGCGGACGTGATCGTCGCCGCCTCGCTGATCGCGGTGCTGGTGGCCGGGCTGCTCGCGCAATACCGGGTCCGCTGGAAATGACCGAACTGCTCGACATCCTCGCCAACCCGGCCTTCTGGATCGCCACGCTGCGGGTGGCCACGCCCCTCATCCTCGGCACGCTGGGCGTGCTGCTGTGCGAGCGGGCGGGCGTGCTGAACCTGGGCATCGAAGGGATCATGGTGGCCGGCGCCTTCACGGGCTGGCTCACCGTGTATGCCGGGCATGGCCTCTGGACCGGGCTGCTGGTGGCAGCGCTCACCGGTGCGGTCTTCGGCCTGCTGCATGCCTGGCTCACGGTGGGCCTGGCGCTGTCGCAGCATGTCTCGGGCCTGGGCATCACGCTGCTGGCCACGGCCCTGAGCTATTACGGCTACCGCGTGGGCTTCCCGAAGGTCAACACGCCGCCGACCATCACGCCGTTCGCGCCCATGGAATGGCTCGGCGTGCCGATTCTCTCGGCCCAGACGCCGCTCACGCTGCTGGCCCTGCTGCTCGCTCCGCTGCTGGCCTGGGCGCTCTACCGCACGCCCCTGGGCCTGGCCGTGCGCATGGTGGGCGAGAACCCGCAGGCGGCGGAAGGTCAGGGGATTTCGGTGGCGGCCATGCGCACAGGCGCCATCGTGGCCGGCTCGGCACTGATGGGCGTGGCGGGCAGCTTCCTCACGCTCTCGGCCTTCAACGCCTTCTTCTTCAACATGGTCAACGGACGCGGCTGGATCTGCGTGGCCCTGGTGGTGTTCGCCTCGTGGCGGCCCGGCAAGGCGCTGCTGGGCGCCCTGCTGTTCGCGTTCTTCGACGCGCTGCAGCTGCGCCTGCAGCAGGCGGGCGATGCCTGGCTGCCCTATCAGGTGTACCTGATGCTGCCCTACCTGCTGTCGATCCTGGCGCTGGTGCTGGTGGCGCGCCGCGCCGCCTACCCGCAGGCCCTGATGAAGCCCTATCGCAAGGGCGAGCGCTAGCCTGTAGCCACCACGGGCGCCTCTACCATGGGCGGATGCCCGAAGCCCCCACCTGCATCGACCCCGCCCTGCTGCAATCGCCCCGACTGCGGCTGCGTCCGTGGACACCGGCGGACCGCGCGCCGTTCGCCGCGCTGAATGCCGACCCGGAGGTGATGCAGCACTTCCCCGCTCCGCTGGACCGCGCCCAGAGCGACGCACTGGCCGACCGCATCGAGACGCTGATCGGCCACCAGGGCTGGGGCTTCTGGGCGGCGGATGGGCTGGGCGCGGAGGGCGGGCCGCAATTCATCGGCTTCGTCGGCCTGAACCGCCCCACGGCCCCGCTGCCCTTCAACCCCTGCGTGGAGATCGGCTGGCGTCTGGCCCGCCGCTTCTGGGGCCTGGGTCTGGCCACCGAGGGCGCCCGGCTGGCGCTGCGGGCGGGCTTCGAGATGCTGGGCCTGGACGAGATCGTGGCCTTCACGGCGCAAGGCAATCGGCGCTCGCGGGCCGTGATGGAACGCCTGGGCATGCGCGAATCGCCGGCAGAGGCGTTCGAGCATCCCGCCGTCCCGCATGGGCACCGGGTGCGCCCGCATGTGCTCTATCGCTTGCCCCGTGCGCGTTGGCGGGCCAGTGGAGCGTAGAGCCGGCCGGCCTCACGGTCACGCCTCAACGGCGGCACCGCCGAATGGCAGGGTTCGCCCCGCGAGTGACAGATGCGAGACCGACGCTGCGCCCGTCCCGTGCCCCGCTGAAGTCCCTCGGGCTGGCCCAGAATATGCACGCCATCCGCGCAGCCCCTTCCCCCATCTCTTCCGCAAGAACCCCAGCCATGCTCGACCTGCTGATCCACCACGCCACCCTGCCCGACGGACGCCAGCACATGTCCGTCGCCATCCAGGACGGGCGCATCGTGGAGGTCGCGCAAGGCCTGCAGGCGCCTGCGCACCAGGCGGTCGATGCCGGCGGTCTGCTGCTGTCGCCCCCTTTCGTTGACGCGCATTTCCACCTCGACTCGGCCCTCAGCTACGGCCAGCCGCGCGTGAACGAAAGCGGCACGCTGCTCGAAGGCATCGCGCTCTGGGGCGAGCTGAAACCCACGCTCACGCACGAGGCCATCGTGGAACGCGCCCTCGCCTATTGCGACTGGGCCGTGGCGCGCGGCCTGCTCGCCATCCGCAGCCATGTGGACACCAGCGATCCAAGCCTGCTCACCGTGCGGGCCTTGCTCGACGTGAAGGCCCGCGTGGCGCCCTACCTCGACCTGCAGCTGGTCGCCTTCCCGCAGGACGGCGTGCTGCGCCGGCCCGGCGGGCTGGACAGCCTCACGCGCGCGCTGGACCTGGGCGTGGAGGTGGTCGGCGGCATCCCGCATTTCGAGCGCACCAATGCCCAGGGGGCCGAGAGCGTGCGCCTGCTGTGTGAGCTGGCCGCCGAGCGTGGCCTGCGGGTGGATATGCATTGCGACGAGTCCGACGACCCGCTCTCGCGCCATGTCGAGACGTTGGCCGCCGAGACCGTGCGCCTGGGCCTGCAGGGGCGCGTCACCGGCTCCCACCTCACGTCGATGCACAGCATGGACAACTACTACGTCAGCAAACTGATCCCGCTGATGGCCGAAGCGCAGCTCGGCGTGGTGGCCAACCCGCTGATCAACATCACCCTGCAGGGCCGGCACGACAGCTACCCCAAGCGCCGCGGCATGACCCGCGTGCCCGAGCTGATGGCCGCCGGCCTGACCGTCGCCTTCGGCCATGACTGCGTGATGGACCCCTGGTATGCCGGCGGCAGCGCCGACATGCTGGAAGCCGCCCACATGGGCCTGCACGTGGCGCAGATGACCGGCCAGCAGGCCATGCGCCAGTGCTTCGAGGCCGTGACGGTGAATCCGGCGCGGCTGCTGGGCCTGGAAGGCTATGGCATCGGCCCCGGCTGCCACGCCGACCTGGTGCTGCTGCATGCGCGCGATCCGGTGGAGGCCATCCGCCTGCGCGCCACGCGGCTGGCGGTATGGCGGCGCGGCCGCCAAGTGGCCGGCAGCCCCGCGCCGGTGGCGCAGCTCTCGCTGCCCGGCAGGCCGGCGCAGGTCAGTCTGCTGGCCGTCTGAAGCAGCGTTTCCCGCAAGAAAACGGCCTGCCGCCCTGATGAACAGAGCGCAGGCCGCTATCAAAAGCGAAGCAGTAAGCCTCAACCCTTGAGGCCGACGAACATTTCCTGCACGTCGTCATGCCCGTCGATGGCGGCCAGGAAGCTCTCCACCTCGTCCAGCGCCTCGGCGCTTAGGTTGGCCGGATCGACCGGGTTCTTGGGCTGATAGCCCAGCTTGGCCGACAGCACCGTAAAGCCCTGGGCCGGCAGCGCACGGCTCACCAGGTCCAGATCGGCGGGGTCGGTAATGAACAGCGTCGTGCCTTCCTGCTCGCCCGGCTCGAAGTCCTGCGCGCCGGCCTCGATGGCGGCCACCTCGGCATCGGCACCGGCGTGGCCGGCGGTGGATTCGGCCTCGATGAAGCCGACATGGTTGAAGTCCCACGACACGGAACCGGATGTGCCCAGCTGGCCCTTGCGGAACAGCACGCGCATTTCAGGCGCGGTGCGATTCACGTTGTCGGTCAGGCATTCGACCATCACCGGAACCTGGTGGGGCGCGAAGCCTTCATAGATCACGCGCTGGTAATCGACGGCATCGGCGCCCACGCCCGAGCCCTTCTTCACCGCACGCTCGAGTGTGTCCTTGGGCATGGACGCCTTGCGGGCCTGCTCCATCGCCAGGCGCAGGCGCGAATTGCCGGCCGGATCGGCGCCGCTGCGGGCCGCCACGATGATTTCCTTGACGAGCTTGCCGAACAGCTTGCCCTTGGCATCGGCGACCTGCGCCTTGCCCTTTGCTTTCCATTGCGCACCCATGGTGGCGCCTCCTGCGATTGATGGCGGGGGCCTGCCTGCCGCAGGGCGCCCCGAGCGGCGGACCGCCCCGATGGTGGGGCGGCTTGCCGGTCTTGAACCGGGCAAAGGCGCTCTGTGGGCCTGCCCGGCTGTAGCGGGGGATTCTAGGCGCGCGGCAGGGGCTGGGTCGCCGCCCGCCGTGCGCCGGCGGAGCGTCGCGGCGCAACCGTTCAGAAATGGAACAGGTGGCACACCCGGACTGTGCCACGGCACAGGCGGAACACCCCGCTCGCTGCCCCGTTTCTGTCGCAAAGCCGCGAAGTGCCGGCGCAGCGGGCCTGATCGCGGCCTCAAACCAAGGGTTGTCCCGTAGCGCCCCGCCCTTCACACCCAGTGGAAAAGCGCTGGCATGCGACTTGCCCTTGAAGGAGTGCGAGTGCGCCACGGCGCGCAGCATTCCACCGAAAACCATCCCAGGAGACAAGCACCATGAACATGGCAGAAATCGCAAGCCTCGGTATCGCCAACCCCTACAAGAAGCAGTATGGCAACTACATCGGCGGGCAGTGGGTGCCCCCGGCGGACGGCCAGTATTTCGAGAACAGCTCGCCGATCAACGGCCAGGTGTTCACCTCGGTGCCGCGTTCCAACGACAAGGACGTGAATGCCGCGCTCGACGCGGCGCACAAGGCCAAGGCCGCCTGGGGCAAGACCTCCACCACCGACCGCGCGAACATCCTGCTGAAGATCGCCGACCGCATGGAAGCCAACCTGCTGACCATCGCCGTGGCGGAAACCATCGACAACGGCAAGCCGCTGCGCGAGACCATGGCGGCCGACATTCCCCTGGCCATCGACCACTTCCGCTACTTCGCGGGTGCGGTGCGCGCCCAGGAAGGCGGCATCAGCGAGATCGACCACGACACCGTGGCCTACCACTTCCATGAGCCGCTGGGCGTCGTCGGCCAGATCATTCCCTGGAACTTCCCCATCCTGATGGCCGTCTGGAAGCTGGCCCCGGCCCTGGCCGCCGGCAACTGCGTGGTGCTCAAGCCCGCCGAGCAGACGCCCGCCTCCATCCTGGTGCTGCTGGAAATCATCGACGACCTGCTGCCGGCCGGCGTGCTGAACGTGGTCAACGGCTTCGGGCTGGAGGCCGGCAAGCCACTCGCGTCCAGCAACCGCATCGCAAAGATCGCCTTCACGGGCGAGACCACCACCGGCCGGCTGATCATGCAGTACGCCAGCCAGAACATCATCCCCGTCACGCTGGAGCTGGGCGGCAAGAGCCCCAACATCTTCTTCGAGGACGTGCTGGCCGCCGACGACGCCTTTTTCGACAAGGCACTGGAAGGCTTCACCATGTTCGCGCTGAACCAGGGCGAGGTCTGCACCTGCCCCAGCCGCGTGCTGATCCAGGAATCGATCTACGACCGTTTCATGGAACGCGCCCTGAAGCGCGTGGCCGCCATCACCCAGGGCCACCCGCTCGACAAGAGCACCATGATCGGCGCGCAGGCCTCGCAGGAGCAGCTGGAGAAGATCCTCTCGTACCTGGATCTGGGCAAGCAGGAAGGCGCCGAATGCCTGATCGGCGGCGAGCGCAACATGCTCGGCGGCGACCTGGCCGGCGGCTACTACATCAAGCCCACGGTGTTCAAGGGCCACAACAAGATGCGCATCTTCCAGGAAGAGATCTTCGGCCCGGTGGTGTCCGTCACCACCTTCAAGACCGAAGAAGAAGCGCTGGAAATCGCCAACGACACGCTCTACGGCCTGGGTGCCGGCGTGTGGAGCCGCGATGGCGCACGTGCCTTCCGCATGGGCCGCGGCATCCAGGCCGGCCGCGTGTGGACCAACTGCTACCACGCCTACCCCGCGCACGCGGCCTTCGGCGGCTACAAGCAGTCCGGCATCGGCCGCGAAAACCACAAGATGATGCTCGACCACTACCAGCAGACCAAGAACCTGCTGGTGAGCTACAGCCCCAACAAGCTGGGCTTCTTCTGAGGCGACGGGACCCCCCGTCCCCGCGATGCGGGGCGCTCTGATGGGTGAGGAAAGGGCTGCAAGGCGCAAGCCGCAGCCATAGCAGCAGCTATGGCGAGGATTGGCAACGCAGCAGCCTGCCCCCCGCCCCCGTAGAGGCGCGCCGTGCGCGAGGGACCGGGCCCACCGTTGCCCTCACGGTTCTGCAGACGGCTTGACCTGCGTCAGCTGGTTCAGCTGGAGGGCGGCTTATGGTCAAAGCCGGCCCTCCCGATCACTCCCTCCGCGCCAAAGAAAAGGAACCCGAGCCATGACCGCCAAGACCATGAAAGCCGCCGTCGTCCGCGAATTCGGCAAGCCTCTGACCATCGAAGAGGTGCCCGTTCCGACCCCGGCCGACGACCAGATCCTCGTGAAGATCGAGGCCTCCGGCGTCTGCCATACCGACCTGCACGCCGCCGAAGGTGACTGGCCGGTCAAGCCCAACCCGCCGTTCATTCCCGGCCACGAAGGCGTGGGCTTCGTCGCCGCCATCGGCAAGAACGTCAAGCACGTCAAGGAAGGCGACCGCGTGGGCGTACCGTGGTTGCATTCGGCCTGCGGCTGCTGCACCCATTGCCTGGGCGGCTGGGAAACGCTGTGCGAATCGCAGAGCAACACCGGCTATTCGGTCAACGGCGGCTTCGCGGACTACGCGCTGGCCGACCCGAACTTCGTAGGCCACCTGCCCAAGGACGTGAGCTTCGTGGACATCGCACCCGTGCTGTGCGCGGGCGTCACGGTTTACAAGGGCCTGAAGGTGACGGACACCAAGCCGGGCGACTGGGTCGTGATTTCCGGCATCGGCGGCCTGGGCCACATGGCCGTGCAATACGCCAGAGCCATGGGCCTGAATGTGGCTGCCGTGGACGTGGAAGACGACAAACTCGAACTCGCCCGCAAGCTAGGCGCGAGCGTCACCGTCAACGCCCTGAAGAATGACCCCGCCGCCTACCTGCAAAAGGAGATCGGCGGCGCCCACGGCGCGCTCGTCACCGCCGTTTCGCCCAAGGCCTTTGAGCAGGCGCTGGGCATGGTGCGGCGCGGCGGCACCGTCGCGCTCAACGGCCTGCCGCCCGGCAATTTCCCGCTGCCCATCTTCGACATGGTGCTGCGCGGCGTCACGGTGCGCGGCTCCATCGTCGGCACGCGCCTGGACCTGCAGGAGTCGCTCGACTTCGCCGCGCGCGGCCAGGTCAAGGCCACGGTGAGCACCGAGAAGCTGGAGAACATCAACGACATCTTCACCCGCATGCACAAGGGGCAGATCCAGGGGCGTATCGTGCTGGACATGGCGGCCTGACACGCGCCCCCGCTTCCCGTCCGCCCAGGGCGGGGAGCAGCCTGCAGCAAGGCGCGTGGCACGGGCTTCCACCGGCGGACCGCACAACACGAAAGGCCCCACCCGGGGCCTTCTTCACGGAGACGACAGACCATGCCAGACACCCGCTTGCAGGAAGCCACGGCCACCGCACCCCAGGCGGCCATGCGCGTATCCGCCACGCCACAAGCCGTGGCGCTCATCGAACGGCTGCGCGCCCAGCACGGCCCGCTCATGTTCCACCAGTCGGGCGGCTGCTGCGATGGCAGCGCGCCCATGTGCTTCGCCCAGGGCGAATTCATGCTGGGCGACTCCGACGTGCTGCTCGGCGAGATCGCCGGCACGCCCTTCTACATGAGCCGATCGCAGTTCGAGTACTGGGAGCACACGCACCTCATCATCGACGCGGTGCCCGGCAACGGCGGCATGTTCTCGCTGGAGCGGCCCACCGGCCTGCGCTTTCTTACACGCTCGCGGCTCTATGGCGACGAGGAATGGGCAGCCATTGAAGCGCTGGGCCCGCCGCAGAGCGGGCAGGGCTGACCGAAAGCTGCCGTGGCTCGCTTCGGGGCCCCGACATCCTTGCCGCGTTACGCCGCCGGGACACCAATGCCGCGCCGCGGGGACTGCGCCTTCAGCTCGCTCGCCAGCAAGGCG
The DNA here is from genome assembly GCF_057642795.1 of Paracidovorax sp. Classification (NCBI taxonomy): domain Bacteria; kingdom Pseudomonadati; phylum Pseudomonadota; class Betaproteobacteria; order Burkholderiales; family Comamonadaceae; genus Paracidovorax; species Paracidovorax sp. Next base: position 100,563 of record NZ_JBXYZY010000021.1, on the reverse strand, counting down.
GGCTCCGTCAGCCCAAGAGCGCTGCGGCCTCCGCCAGCGTATGCCCCACATCGCTTTGCAGCTTGAGAGTGAAGAGCGCATCGCCGCGCGTGCGGCCCTGGTTCACCGCGGCGATGGGCTTGCCCGCCTCAGACGCCGCCTGTACGAAGCGAAAGCCTGAATACACCATGAGCGAGGAGCCGACCACCAGCGCCGCGTCGGAGCGCTGCAGGGCCTCGCGTGCGGCCAACACGCGCTCGCGCGGCACGTTCTCGCCGAAGAACACCACGTCGGGTTTCAGCGGGCCCTGCCCGCAGGCCGGGCAGGCCGGCACGGCGAAGCTGGAGAAATCCAGGCCGTCCAGATAGGCATCGCCGTCGGGCGCCGTTTCCGCCTGGAGATGGGCCCAGGCGGGATTGGCCTCCAGCAGGCGTTGCTGCAGCGCGGCGCGGGGCATGCGCGCCTCGCAATGCATGCAGCGCACGGTGTCGATGCGGCCGTGCAGATCGACCGTGCTACGGCTGCCCGCCGCATCGTGCAGGCCGTCGACGTTCTGGGTCAGCAGCATTTCCACATGGCCCAGGGCCTCCAGCTGCGCCAGGGCCCGGTGCGCCGCGCCCGGCTGCGCATGGCCCATGACGCGCCAGCCGATCAGGCTGCGCGCCCAGTAGCGCTGGCGCGTGGCCTCCTCGCCCATGAAGGCCTGGAAGGTGACAGGCTGCGGCCGCTTCCACTGCCCCTCGGCATCGCGGTAATCGGGAATGCCGGAGGCCGTACTGCAGCCCGCCCCGGTGAGCACGAAAAGCCGGGGGTGGGCGCGGATGAAGGCGGCCAGCCGGGCCGGTTCCGCCAGGGCGCCTTCAGGCTGGGCCGCATCGAGCGGCAGGAACGCGGGCGTGCCGGACATGGTTGCGCCTACATCGCCGGCGCGATGCTCTCGGCGTAATCGTAGAGCGCGCCGAGGATCTCTTCGCCGCGCTCGTCGGCCTCGCCGCCCAATGTGTCCAGCCGCGCGAACAGCTCGTCGAAGGTAAGCGCGCCGCCCTGCCCCTCCATCAGGCAGGCCACGCGGTGCTCTTCCCAGCGCTCCAGGTCGTCCTCGGTGAGCGTGTGCGGGAAGTTGCGCGCCCGATACCGCCAGGCCAGCTCTTCGAGCCGCTCGTCGTCGAAGCCCGGGCGGGCCTCGGCGAGCTTTTCGGGCGGCAGGCTGCGCAGGCGCTCCAGGCGCCGGCGATCCTCGTTGCCGACGAAGCCGCCGTAGAGGTCTTGATCCACATCCGGCGCGGGCCCGTCCTGCGGGCGGGAGAACACCTTGGCCCAGATGGCGGTGAGGTCCGGCAGCGCGCGCGCCGCCGCCGCATGCCGCGCGGCCTGCTCCAGGTCGATGCCCCAGCGCTCGGCCGTGTCGCGGGTCAGCGTGTTGACGTTGCCCACCACCATGGGAGACTTGTTCAGATGCACCGTCTTGACCGGCAGCCGGGTGACGCCTTCCGGCAGTTCGTCGCTACGGGTGAACATGCGCAGGCGGATGGTGTCGGCATCCAGCCGCGCCAGCTCGGACGGGTCTTGCGACAGGTCCCAGGCGATCAGTTCGTTGCGGTTGGTCGGGTGGCTGGCCAGCGGCCACATCACGCCCAGGCAGCCGCGCTCGGTGGGGAACATGCCCGAAACATGCAGGAAGGGCCGCGCCGTCTCCACCGTTGCGGGCAGGCGCAACTCGGCCGCCACGCGGTCTTTCTTGTGCAGGCTGAGGGCGAAATCAAACAGCTTGGGTTGCCGCTCGCGGATGAGCCGGGCCAGCGCGATGGTGGCGCGCACGTCGGAGAGCGCATCGTGCGCCGCCTCGTGCGCCAGGCCGTTGGCCTTGGACAGATGCTCGAGCTTGAAGCTGGGCGAGCCGTCCTCTTTGGTGGGCCATTCCATACCTTCGGGCCGCAGCGCATAGGTCATTCGCACCACGTCCAGCAGGTCCCAGCGGCCGCACTGGTTCTGCCATTCGCGGGCGTATGGGTCCATCAGGTTGCGCCAGAACATGAAGCGCGTGATCTCGTCGTCGAACCGGATGGTGTTGTAACCCACACCGATGGTGCCAGGCCGGGCCAGTTCGGCCTCGATGCGGGCGGCGAATTCATGCTCGGGCACGCCGCGCTCCAGGCATAGCTGCGGCGTGATGCCGGTGATGAGGCAAGACTCCGGGTCGGGCAGATAGTCGGGCGCGGGCCGGCAGTAGATCATCAACGGCTCGCCGATCTCGTTCAGATCCGCATCGGTGCGGATGCCCGCGAACTGGGCCGGCCGGTCGCGCCGGGTGTTGGCACCAAAGGTTTCGTAGTCGTGCCAGAGAAAGGTGTGCATGGATTCGCGGCTGCAGGAAACACAAAACCGCAAGTATGCCGGGGCCGACGACAATGGCGCATGCTCTTCACACCGAATCGCCCGTCGTTCGCCGCAGTGTCACCAGCCACCGCCCAGCGCCGCCTCCTGCCCTGGACCTTGCCGCTCGCCTGCGCCGCACTGGCGCTGGTGGGTGGCTGCGCCACGCCCGTGGGCCCCACCGGCCCCGCCACGCCTCCCAGCAGCCCTCCCGCCGTGCCCGCCCCGGCCACCACGGCACCCAGCACGGCTGCGCCAGCCCCTGAAACTGCCGCACAGGTCGCCGAAGAGAACAGCTTCAAGGCCTGGCTGGATTCCTTCGGCCGCGAGGCGCTGGTCGCCGGCATCCGCCCCGCCACCGTGCAGCAGGTGCTGCTGAGCGCCCGCCTGCTGCCCCGCGTCATCGAGCTGGACCGTGCTCAGCCCGAATTCACGCGCACGCCGTGGGCCTATCTGGACAGCGCCGTCTCCCCGCAGCGCGTTACCGCCGGCCGCGCCAAGCGGATGGAATACCGCATGCCGCTGGGCGCGGCCGAGGCGCGCTACGGCGTGCCGGCATCGATCATCACCGCCATCTGGGGCATGGAAAGCAACTACGGCGGCAATTTCGGCAGCTTCCGTGCCGTGGATGCGCTGGCGACCCTGGCCTTCGAGGGCCGGCGCCGCGACTGGGCGCGCTCGGAGCTGCTGGCGGCCCTGCGCATCGTGGACCAGGGCGACATTCCTGCCGACCGCATGGTCGGCTCCTGGGCCGGGGCCATGGGTAACACCCAGTTCCTGCCCTCCGTCTTCCTGGCCCATGCAGTCGATGCCGACGGCGACGGCCGGCGCGACATCTGGGGCAGCATTCCCGATGTCACCGCCTCCACCGCCAACTACCTGGCCAGCGCGGGCTGGCGCCGGGGCGAGCCCTGGGGCGTGGAAGTGCGCCTGCCCACCGGCTTCGACCACAGCCGCGCCGAACTGAACGTGCGGCAAACCTCCACGCAATGGGCCGCCGACGGTGTGCAGGCCATGGACGGCCAGCCGCTGCCCGCATTCGATGCGGCCTCGGTCATCGAGCCTGCCGGCGCGCGCGGCCCGGCGTTCCTGGTCGGACCCAACTTCCGCGCCATCCTGCGCTACAACAACTCCATCAACTATGCGCTGGGCGTGGGCCTGCTGGCGCGTCAGATCGAGGGCGCGCCCGGCCTCATGGCCTCCTGGCCGCGCGATCTGCAGCCACTTTCCCGCAGCCAGGTTCTGCAGCTGCAGACTGGCCTGAACCAGCGTGGCTTCGCCGCCGGCACCGCCGACGGCGTCTTCGGCCCAGCCACCCGCGCGGGACTGCGGCAGTTCCAGCGCAGCCTGGGGCTGGAGGCGGACGGGTATCCAACGACGGAGCTGCTGCAGAGGCTCATGAATCCGGCCTGAGCACGCGTCTTCTCGTTGCCCGTGCCATCGAGGCACAGGACAAAAGAAAAAACCCGCACGCCAGTGGCATGCGGGTTTTGTTCTTGGGGTGAGCCGGCCGCAGCTGGCACATGAACTTCTGAAAGTACCGATCAGTCGGCCGTGGCCTCTTCCGGCTCCGTCGGCTCCGACTTGGCGGTGCGGTCGCGCTTGGGCAGCGGCTGGATATCCAGCTTCACCTCGGCCGTTTCCACGCCCTTGTCGTCGGTGGCGGTCTCGATATCGACCGTCAGGCGGCCGCCTTCGGTCAAGCGGCCGAACAGCAGCTCGTCGGCGAGCGCACGACGGATCATGTCCTGGATCAGGCGCTGCATCGGGCGGGCGCCCATCAGCGGATCGAAGCCCTTCTTGGCCAGGTGCTTGCGCAGCTGGTCGGTGAAGGTGACTTCGACCTTCTTCTCGGACAGCTGGGTTTCCAGCTGCAGCAGGAACTTGTCCACCACCCGCAGGATGACCTGCTCGTCCAGCGCCTTGAAGTTGACGATGGCGTCGAGCCGATTGCGGAACTCAGGCGTGAACAGGCGCTTGATGTCGGCCATCTCGTCGCCCGCCACACGCGGATTGGTGAAGCCGATGGTCGCCTTGTTCATGGTCTCGGCACCCGCGTTCGTCGTCATGATGATGATGACGTTGCGGAAGTCGGCCTTGCGTCCGTTGTTGTCCGTCAGCGTGCCGTGGTCCATGACCTGCAGCAGCACGTTGAAGATGTCCGGGTGCGCCTTCTCGATCTCGTCGAGCAGCAGCACCGCGTGCGGCTTCTTCGTGATGGCTTCGGTGAGCAGGCCGCCTTGGTCAAAGCCGACATAGCCCGGAGGCGCGCCGATCAGACGGCTGACCGCATGGCGCTCCATGTACTCCGACATGTCGAAGCGGATCAGTTCGATGCCCATGATGTAGGCCAGCTGCTTGGCGGCTTCGGTCTTGCCGACGCCGGTGGGGCCGCTGAAGAGGAACGAGCCGATCGGCTTGTCGCCCTTGCCCAGGCCCGAGCGCGCCATCTTGACGGCGGAGGCCAGCACTTCCAGCGCCTTGTCCTGGCCGAACACCACGCTCTTCAAGTCGCGCTCGATGGTCTGCAGCTTGCTGCGGTCGTCGTTCGACACGTTCGCGGGCGGAATGCGGGCGATCTTGGCGACGATTTCCTCGATCTCGGCCTTGCCGATGGTCTTCTTGCGCTTGCTGGCGACCTGGATGCGCTGCGCGGCACCGGCTTCGTCGATCACGTCGATGGCCTTGTCAGGCAGGTGCCGGTCGTTGATGTACTTGGCCGACAGCTCTGCAGCAGCCTGCAGCGCCGCAGCGGCGTACTTGACGCTGTGGTGTTCCTCGAAGCGGCTCTTGAGGCCCTTGAGGATATCCACCGTCTCTGCCACGGTCGGCTCGACCACGTCCACCTTCTGGAAGCGCCGCGACAGGGCCGCGTCCTTCTCGAAGATGCCGCGGTACTCAGTAAAGGTGGTCGCGCCGATGCACTTGAGCTGGCCGCTGGAGAGCGCCGGCTTGAGCAGGTTGGACGCGTCCAGCGTGCCGCCCGAGGCCGCGCCGGCGCCGATGAGCGTGTGGATCTCGTCGATAAACAGGATGGCGTTCGGCCGGTCCTTGAGCGACTTGAGCACGCCCTTCAGCCGCTGCTCGAAGTCGCCGCGGTACTTGGTGCCCGCCAGCAATGCGCCCATATCGAGCGAGTAAACGACGGCTTCGGCCAGGATCTCGGGCACGTCGTTCTGCGTGATGCGCCAGGCCAGGCCCTCGGCGATCGCGGTTTTGCCCACGCCGGCTTCGCCCACCAGTAGCGGGTTGTTCTTGCGGCGGCGGCAGAGGATCTGGATCGTGCGCTCGACCTCGTAGTGGCGGCCGATCAGCGGATCTATCTTGCCGTCCTTGGCGGCCTGGTTGAGGTTCTGGGTGTACTGCTCCAGCGGCGAGGCCTTCTCGTTGCGCTCGCCACCACCGCCCTCTTCGGACTCAGAGGGGTTCTCGGCCTTGGCGGGCTCCGGAGGCTCGCCCTTCTTGATGCCGTGGGCGATGAAGTTGACCACGTCCAGACGCGTCACGCCCTGCTGGTGCAGGTAATAGACGGCGTGCGAATCCTTTTCGCCGAAGATGGCGACCAGCACGTTGGCGCCGGTCACTTCCTTCTTGCCGTTGCCGGTGGACTGCACATGCATGATGGCGCGCTGGATCACGCGCTGGAAACCCAGCGTGGGCTGCGTGTCCACCTCGTCGGTGCCGGCCACCTGCGGTGTGTTGTCCTTGATGAAGTTGGCCAGCGACGCGCGCAGGTCGTCGATGTTGGCCGAGCATGCGCGCAGCACTTCGGCTGCGCTGGGGTTATCCAGCAGCGCCAGCAGCAGATGCTCCACGGTGATGAACTCGTGGCGTTGCTGGCGGGCCTCGACAAAGGCCATGTGCAAGCTGACTTCCAGTTCCTGGGCAATCATGTGAACTCCTTTGTGCTTGCGGGTAAAAGATAACTGTAGATCGGGCTGGAAAACCGTTTATTCAACAGGCTCACTCACGCATTGCAGCGGGTGGCCTGCCTTGTGGGCGGCTTCGAGGACCTGCTCGACCTTGGTCGCGGCGACGTCGCGGGAATACACCCCGCATACGCCTTTACCGTCCAGATGGATCTTGAGCATGATCTGGGTCGCGGACTCCCGATCCTTGCCGAAGAACTCCTGCAGCACGACGATCACGAACTCCATGGGGGTGTAATCGTCGTTCAGCATCAGCACCTGGTACATCTGGGGCGGCTGCGTGCGCTGCGTACGCCGCTCCAGCACCACCGAGCCGCCATCGTCCCGGGCGGGTGCGCGGGTCGGGGTGATCGGTGTCTGGGAAGGTGGTTTCGTGGCCATGAATTCATTCTAGCGATGCAAGCTCGCCAGCGTGCCCTGTGGGACTTGGTGCCTGGCACACTTTTTTCAAGCGGTCAGCCCGCGTCGTAAATGACCGACACCGCGCCGCTGCCGGCCTGCGCGCTCCAGGCGGCCAGGGCCGCATCGGACGGGAAGAACCGGCTGGCCTCGCCCAGTTGCAGTTCCGCAGTGGCGGCGCCCTGCTCAGCCTTGCAGCACAGGTTCATGCGCACCCGCAGGCCGTGCACCAGGGTCTCGCCATGCTCGGTTTCCTCGCGCTTGGCCGGGAACTCCCGGACCAGGCGCGCCACATCGGGCACCGCGTCTCCCACCGAGACCTGGAGGTAGCGCCCGTATCTGGCACGGGCGGCCGCCAGATCGTAGGCCTGCTGAACCTTCACCCGGAGCCCGCCGCTGAAATGGTCGAGCTGCAGCCGCCCGCTGATGACGACGAATTCATCGTCCTTGAGCACGTCGCGGTTCGCGTTGAGCACGCCTTCGTCGGCCGAGGCCTCGATGGTGGCGGACTTGTCGTCCAGCTTGAACAGCGCCAGCTTGCCGCGCGAGCCGTTGATGACCCGCAGGTCGCTCACAATGCCGGCGAGCGTCTGGGTTTCGCGGCTGTCGCCCAGCTCTTCGATGGGGGTGCGCACGAAGCGGCGCACTTCTTTTTCCACCTCGTCGAAGAGGTGGCCCGACAGGTAGTAGCCGATGGCCGTCTTTTCCTGGGTCAGTCGCTCCTTGATGCCCCAGGGCCGCACGTCCACAAGATCGGGCTCCTGGGTGCTGGAGCCGTGGGCGTCGTCGCCCATCATGTCGAAGAGGCCGCCCTGGTTGGCGTTGGCATGCGTGGCGGCGGCGAATTCGAAGGCCCGGTCGAGCGAGGCCGACAGCGCGGCCCGGTTGAGCTGCAGCGCGTCGAAGGCGCCGGCCTTGATGAGCGCATCCACCGTACGCTTGTTGATGCGCGAGCGGTCCACGCGCACGCAGAAGTCGAAGAGGCTCTTGAATGGCCCCACTGTGCTGCCTTGGGGCCCCTCGCCCCGGCCCTCGCGCGCGGCGATGATGGCTTCGATGGCCTGCTGCCCCGTACCCTTGATGGCGCCCAGGCCGTAGCGGATGACCTTGTCGGTGACCGGCTCGAAGCGGTACATGCCGCGGTTCACGTCCGGCGGCTCGAAGGTCATTCCGAAGTTCTTGACCGCATCCTCGAACAGCACCTTGAGCTTGTCGGTGTCGTCCATTTCCACCGTCATGTTGGCGCAGAAGAACTCGGCCGTGTAGTGCACCTTGAGCCAGCCCGTGTGGTAGGCCAGCAGGGAATACGCGGCGGCGTGCGACTTGTTGAAGCCGTAGCCCGCGAACTTCTCCATCAGGTCAAACACCTCGTCGGCCTTGTCCTGGCCGATGCCCTTCTCGGCCGCGCCCTTGCGGAAGATCTCTCGGTGCTCGGCCATCTCCTCGGCCTTCTTCTTGCCCATCGCCCGCCGCAGCATGTCGGCGCCGCCCAGGCTGTAGCCGCCCAGCACCTGGGCGGTCTGCATCACCTGTTCCTGATAGACCATGATCCCGTAGGTCTCGGCCAGCACCGGCTCGACCAGCGGATGGGGATACTCCACCGGCTCCTTGCCATGCTTGCGGTTCACGAAGGTGGGGATCAGGTCCATGGGCCCCGGGCGGTAGAGGGCGTTCAGGGCGATCAGGTCTTCCAGCCGGCTCGGACGTGCCTCTTTCAGCATGCCCTGCATGCCGCGGCTTTCAAACTGGAACACCGCTTCCGTCTTCCCGTCGGAGAAGAGCCGATAAGTGGGTGCGTCGTCGAGCGGGATGTTCTCGAAAGCGAAGTTCTCCTGGCCCTTGTGGCGCTTGACGATGAACTCGCGGGCGATCTCCAGGATCGTCAGGGTGGCCAGGCCCAGGAAGTCGAACTTCACGAGGCCGATGGCCTCCACGTCGTCCTTGTCGTACTGGCTCACGGCCGATTCGCTGCCCGGCTGCTGGTAAAGCGGGCAGAAGTCGGTCAGCTTGCCCGGCGCGATCAGCACGCCCCCCGCGTGCATGCCGATGTTGCGGGTCATGCCTTCGAGCTTCTGGGCCATCTCGATGATGGTCTTGACGTCTTCTTCCTTGCGCACCCGCTCGTACAGCATGGGCTCGAGCTCGAGCGCGTAGTTGTTCTTGTCGCCCTCCTTCTTCACCTCCGGCGGATACGCCAGGGTGTAGGACATGCCGGGCTTGCCGGGCACCAGCTTGGAGATGCCGTCGCAGAAGGTGTAGCTCATGTCCATCACCCGGCCCACGTCGCGGATGGCGGCCTTGGCCGCCAGCGTGCCGAAGGTGGCGATCTGGCTCACGGCGTTCTTGCCGTACTTGTCCTTGACGTAGTCGATCACCCGGTCGCGGTTGGACTGGCAGAAGTCGATGTCGAAGTCGGGCATGGACACCCGCTCGGGGTTCAGGAAGCGCTCGAACAGCAGGTTGTACTGGAGCGGGTCCAGGTCGGTGATCTTCAGCGCATAGGCCACGAGCGAGCCGGCGCCCGATCCCCGGCCCGGCCCCACCGGGCAGCCGTTCTGCTTGGCCCACTGGATGAAGTCGCCCACGATGAGGAAATAGCCCGGAAAACCCATCTTCAGGATGGTGCCCAGCTCGAACTCCAGCCGCTCCACGTAGCGCGGGCGCTGCTTGTCGCGCTCGGACTCCTGGGGAAAGAGCTGCCGCAGCCGCTCCTCCAGCCCCTCGAACGACGCGTACCGGAAATACTCGTCGATCGGCATGCCATTGGGCGTGGGAAAGTCCGGCAGTCGAGGCTTGCCCAGCACCAGTGTCAGGTTGCAGCGTTTGGCAATCTCCACCGTGTTGGCGATGGCCGAGGGCACATCGGCAAAAAGCGCCTCCATCTGGGCGCTGGACTTGAAGTACTGCTCGCGCGTGAACTTGCGCACCCGGCGCTGGTTGGCCAGGATCTCGCCCTCGGCGATGCAGATGCGCGCCTCATGGGCTTCGTAGTCGTCCGCCGTGGCGAACTGCACCGGATGGGTCGCCACGACCGGCAGGTTGAGCCGCGCCGCCAGCTGCACGGCGGCGACCACATGCGCTTCGTCGTCCACCCGCCCGGCGCGCTGGATCTCCAGGTAGAAGCGGTGCGGGAACATGCCGGCCAGCTCCAGCGCCAGGTCGGCCGCGCCGCCTTCGTCGCCGCGCATCAGCGCCTGCCCGACCGGCCCGGCCTGCGCGCCGGCCAGCAGGATGAGGCCAGCATTGAGTTCCTGCAGCCACTCCCAGGTGCAGACCGGTACGTTCTTGACGATGTTGCGCGTCCATGCACGCGCCAGCAATTCGGACAGGTTCAGGTAGCCCTGCTTGTCCTGCACCAGCACCACCATGCGGCCCACGGCGCCACCGGGCGGGGCCACGTTGATCTCGGCCCCCAGCACCGGCTTGACGCCCTTGCCCCGGGCTTCCTTGTAGAACTTGATGGCTCCGAACAGGTTGTTCAGATCGGTGATGGCCAGGGCGGGCTGGCCGTCCTTGGCAGCCGACTTGGCGACCTCGTCGATGCGGTTGGTACCGTCAACGACGGAAAATTCGGTGTGCAGGCGCAGATGAACAAACATCCCGGCATTGTAGAAAGGCCATGAATCCCGCCCGGCCGCATGGCTGCGCAGCCCGGCCCGCTCGGCGCCCGCCGCATCGCTACAATGACCCGTTTCCGCGCCTGGGCGGCGTGCGACGGGTGCTTCGCCCGGCCAAACGGCGCCCGAACGGGCGCCAGTCCATGACGACGACTCCCTCTTCCTGCCAGAAAGCCGCATCCATGTCGCGTATGTCCGCTCCTTTTGTGTCCGCACTGCTGGCCGCCGGCCTGCTGGCGGGCTGCTCCACCACGACGGAAGACAAGACCGCCGGCTGGACCACCGACAAGATCTATTCGGAAGCGCGCGACGAACTCAACGGGGGCGCCTACGACAAGGCCGTGCCGCTGCTCGAGAAGCTCGAAGGCCGGGCCGCCGGCACGCCGCTGGCGCAGCAGGCCCAGCTCGACAAGGCCTATGCCCAGTACAAGGGCGGCGAAAAGGCGCAGGCCATCGCCACGCTGGACCGCTTCCTGAAGCTGCACCCGGCTAGCCCCGCCTACGATTACGCGCTCTACCTGAAGGGCCTGGTCAACTTCAACGACAACCTGGGCCTCTTTTCCTGGGTGTCGCGCCAGGACCTGTCCGAGCGCGACCAGAAGGCCGCCAAGGATTCCTTCGAGTCGTTCCGCGAGCTGGTCACGCGCTTTCCCGATTCGCGCTACACGCCCGATGCACGCCAGCGCATGACCTACATCGTGAACTCGCTGGCGCAGTACGAAGTCCACGTGGCGCGCTACTACTACAGCCGCGGCGCCTACGTGGCCGCCATCGGCCGCGCCCAGAACGCGCTGGCTGAGTACAGGGACGTCCCGGCGCTGGAAGAAGCGCTCTACATCCTCATCAAGTCCTACGACGCGCTGGGCATGACCCAGCTGCGCGACGACGCAACCCGCGTGATGCAGGCCTCCTACCCCAACAGCGAGATGCTGACCCAGGGCCCGAAGGCCAAGGTCAATCCGTGGTGGAAGTTCTGGTAATCAGCAGCGCATCCAGCGCCTGATCGAACGCTTCCTGCGTCTCGATCCGGCGCATCGGCGGCAGCGCACGCAGCAGGCGCTTGCCGTAGCCCATGGTAACGAGGCGCGTATCGGCCACCACCAGCACCCCGGTATCGGTCTCGCTGCGGATCAGCCGGCCGGCCCCCTGCTTGAGCGCCACGGCGGCTTCCGGCAGGGCGAAGTCCCGGAACGCACTGCGCCCCGCGAGCTCCAGCTGCTGCCCCCGCGCGTCCACCAGCGGATCGCCGGGCGGCGGAAACGGCAGCTTGTCGATCACCACCAGCTGCAGGGCGCTGCCCGGCACGTCGAAGCCTTCCCAGAACGAAGCCGAGGCCACCAGCACGCGGCCCTGGCCGGGCGCTGCGCCGGCTTCGTCCCAGGCGCTGTGCTGGCTGGATGACTCGTTGCGGAAGCGCTCCATGAGTTTGCGCTTGGTGCCCTGGCCCTGCACCAGCACCTCGATGGCGGAGCTGGCGGCAAAGCGTTGCTGCAACGCTGCGCCGATGCCGCGCAAGGCCTTGAGCGTGGTGGTGAGCACCAGGGTGCGACCGCCCAGCCGCTGCACGGCGTCGCCCACCCAGCGGGCCAGGCTCTCGGTGTGGCGCGGATCGGCCGGCGCTGGCAGGTGCGGCGGCACATAGAGCGCCGCCTGCGCGGCGTAGTCGAAGGGGCTGCCGACCCGCAGAATGCGCGCATCCTGCAGCCCGCAAGGCTGGGTGAACCAGCTGAGGGCCTCGTCCGTGCCCAGCGTGGCCGAGGTGAATATCCAGGAACGGCCGCGCTCGCCCAGCCCGGCGGAAGCGCCGGACGCGGGGGATTGCTGCCCGCCACCGCCATTCCCGACTTCCGGCTCGTCCCAGGCGCCCTCTTCCACCTTGGGAGCCGACCATAGCGGCGCCAGGCGCGGCGCGATGTCCAGCGGCGACTCCACCAGGCGCAGGTGCAGGCCGGCATCGGCCCAGCGCGTGGCCTCCGGCGGGCATGGCTGGGCCCAGTGCGCCAGGCGCTCCATGGCCAGCACGGCGCGCTCGTGCAGGCGAGCGAAATCGGGTGCCCGGTCGGCGACCGTATCCAGCCCTTCCAGCACGCGCCGCAGCGCCCACTCCAGCGCCTGCAGGGCAGCACCCCAAGCACGGGGATCGGCACCTTCGGGCGCTTCGCCGGCCCAGGAAAGGCGCGTGCCAGACGCGGCACCGCCGCTGCCCGCAGCGCCCCCGCCAGCCACCGTCGCCCGCAGCCCGTCGGCGCCCTGGCGCAAGGCCTGGGCCAGCACCGGCCAGTCCACCCAGCCGCGCGCATGCTGCAGACCCACCTGCAGCAGATCGCGCGCGAGGTCGTGCAACTGGCCCGTGCTGAACTGCACGCCAAGGAACTGCACCCCGGTCGCGTTGAGCTGGTGCGCCTCGTCGAAGACCACGACCCGCACCGAGGGCAGCAGCTCCGCCATGCCGGACTCGCGCACCGCCAGATCGGCGAAGAAGAGATGGTGGTTGATGACGACCACGTCCGCCGCCAGCGCCTCACGCCGCGCCAGGTTGACGTGGCATTCACGCAAGCGCGGGCAAGCGGGGCCCAGGCAGTTCTCCCGTGTCGAGGTCACGAGCGGGATCACAGGCGACTTCTCGTCCAGCCCGGGCAGCTCGGCCAGATCGCCGCTGCGGGTGCCCTGGGCCCAGACCTCGACGCGGGCCAGCACGCGCTGCAAGGCGCGTTCGCCCGCGAGGCCGTCCTGGCGGGCCTGCTCCATGCGGTGCAGGCACAGATAGCTGGAGCGCCCTTTGAGTAGCGCGACCTTCAGCGGCAGGGCCAGCACCTCCAGTAGCCGCGGCAGGTCGCGCGCGAAGAGCTGGTCCTGCAGCGACTTGGTGGCGGTGGAGATCAGCACCCGCTCGCCGCTGAGCAGGGCCGGGACCAGATACGCGAAGGTCTTGCCCACGCCGGTGCCGGCCTCCACCACCAGGGCGCCGCCCGCGTCGATGGTCTGGGCCACGGCCTGGGCCATGTCGGCCTGCGCGGCACGGGGGTGGAAGTGCGGCAGGCCCCGGGCCAGCGTGCCCGTAGGCGCGAAAGCGGCATCCACCAGCGCTGCAAGCGGGCTCAGCAGCATGGGCGCCCCGCCTCAGCGTCACACCACGGCATCGAGCGAGAAAAGAAGCCGGGTACCCACCCACGCCACCGCGCCGCACGGATAATGCGGCGTCCTCGATTCGCGCCCCCCCTTCCGAGCCGCCCGCCACCATGACCACCGCCTACCGCCTCACAGCTTCCACGGGAACGCACAAGGGGGATCGGGAGTACCAGCAGGACCAGGTCACCCTGCTGGCCCACCCGCACTTTCTCGGCTGCGTTCTGGGCGTGGTCGCGGACGGCATGGGCGGACGTAGCGGTGGCCGCCAGGCAGCCGATCAGGTCATGATGACGGCCCAGCAACTGTTCGAGCGCTATTCGCCAGAGACCGACGACGCCGCCGCCCTGCTGGACAGCCTGGCGCGCGAGGCGCATTTGGTGATCCGGCTCACGGCGGTCTCTGCCGAGCAAGAGCCGCACAGCACCTTTGCGGCTTTTCTCATCAACCCCAGCGGAGACTGCCACTGGGCGCACTCCGGGGACTCTCGCATTTACCACTTCCAGCGCGGCAAGCTGCTGCGGCGCACCCGGGATCATTCCTATGTGCAAACCCTGGTGGACCGGGGCGAGATCGACGAGGCCCAAGCCAGCGCGCACCCTCGCGCCAATGTGCTCGTCGGCTGCCTGGGCATGGAAGGCGATCCGCCGATCGACACCCACTGCATCAGCCGGCTGCAGCCAGGGGACGTGCTGCTGAACTGCACCGACGGGCTCTGGCACTACTTCTCCCCCACCGAAATGGCGCAGGCGCTGACCACACTGAGCCCACGCGAAGCGTCGGAACTGCTCATTCACAAGGCGCGCGCTCGGGCGCGCGGCGCCGGCGACAACCTCTCGCTGATCGTGGTGAAGATCGAGGCGCCCCAGGCGGCCTAGCCTTCGCCCGCAGTGCCCCCATGAGGCGGTGAAAACAATCACTGCGCGGCCGACGCCGGGCGCTCCGGAGGCGGCAGAGGCGCAGCCTGCTTGCGCCCGGATGCCGCTGCCTCGGCACGCGACTTCTCGTACTTGGCGCGGCGCTCCTGAGCCGCCTTCTGCTTGGCTTCGTAACGGGCACGCGACTCGGCCATACGGGCAGGCTCCTCGCTGAGCCGCCGGGTCTCATCCGCAGCGTGATTCGCCTGGCGGGCACGCTGCTGATCCGCACGCTGGCGGGCTTCCTGCGCCTTGGCGTCAACATCGGCCGGCTGGCGAGCGGCGGGCTGGGGCCGGGCCGCAGCCGCCGCCTCGCGGGCCTGCTGGCGCTGCTGGTTTTCCTGCACCGACTGGCGGCGGGCGGCGGCCTTTTCCTGCCGCTCCTGATCGTTGAGTTCGATCTCCCGCGCCCTCAGGGGACGCTCGGCTTCGCGCTCCTGCGCCCTCACCCGCAACAGGCAGCTCTCGACCACGAAGTGCTGATAGCACTGCCTTTCGTCCTGCTCTCGCCGGTCCTGCAGCGCCTGCCGCTGCTGCTTGATCTCGGCTCGCTCGCGCTCGCGCGCTTCCTGAACCGAGGCCGCAGCAGTGACAGTGGCGTTGGTGTTGGCAGCGGAAGCATCCGCCCCGGATGGTGCAGGCACCGCCGTCTGGGCCGACGCGGCAGCCGATGCCACGCCCAGCGCGAGGACCAGCGCGGCCGGAGCCACACAGCGCAGCACGGCCGCGATCGGGTTCAGAGGCAGATTCGTCTTCTTCATCAAGTCAGTCCGGTATCAACCAGGCGCCGCTCCAGCGCCAGGAACTCCTTGGATTGCATCTCGTTGAGCCGCGAGACGGTGCGCGGGAACTCGTGCGCCAGCGGGCCTTCGGTGTAGAGCTGCTCGGGCGGCACGGCAGCCGAGAGAATCAGCTTGACGCGGCGATCGTAGAGCACGTCGATCAGCCACGTGAAGCGGCGCGCCGGCGAAGCCATGGCCACGGGCATGTAAGGCACGTCGGAGAGCAGCACCGTGTGGAACTGCGTGGCGATCTCCAGGTAATCGTTCTGAGAGCGCGGGCCGCCGCACAGTTCCCGGAAATTGAACCACACCACGCCGCCGGCCTTGCGGCGCGCACGGATCTCCCGCGCCTCGATGTGCAGCACGGGGTCTTCGTCCGCCACCTCGGCCAGCTGGTCGAACGCCTCGGACATGGCGGCATCGGCATCGGGGCCCAGGGGCGTGTGATAGAGCTGCACCAGCTCCAGCGTACGGCGGCGATAGTCGGTGCCGTTGTCCACGTTGACCACCTCCATACGCTCGTTGAGCAGGGCGATGGCGGGCAGGATGCGGTCCCGGTGCAGGCCATCCGGGTACAGTTCGTCGGGCTTGAAGTTGGACGTGGTGACCAAGCCAACGCCGTTGTCGAACAGCGACTGCAGCAGCCGGTGCAGGATCATCGCGTCGGTGATATCGGCCACATGGAATTCGTCGAAGCAGATCAGCTTGAACCGCTTGGAGATGCGCGCGCCCAGCACGTCGAGCGGATTCACCGTGCCCTGCAGGTCGGCGAGTTCGCGGTGGACCTCGCGCATGAATTCGTGAAAGTGCAGCCGCACCTTGCGCTTGATGGGCACGGCGTTGAAGAAGCAATCCATCAGGAAGCTCTTGCCACGCCCCACACCGCCGTACATGTACACGCCACGCGGCACGGGCGGGCGGTGGATGAGCTTTTTCAAGGCGTTGGAGCGGCGCTCCTTGTACTCGGTCCACTCGTCGGCACAACGCTGCAGGGCGTCCACCGCGCGCAGTTGCGCCGGATCGCTGCGATACCCCTTGGCGGCGAGTTCCGCCTCATATGCCTGCCTGACTTTCATGCGCGCCTCGATGCTATAAAAACAATAGCTGCGAGCGCTTGAATTTCAAGCGCTCGCAGCTGATTTGGCTCAAATCACGAAAAGACCAGCGCGCGGCAGGCACCCGGCCTGCCGCACGGACCGGCCTCAGAAGTTGAGCGTGCGCTTGTCCACCGCCAGGGCGGCTTCCTTGGTGGCTTCGCTCAGGGACGGGTGGGCGTGGCAGATGCGCGCGATGTCTTCGGCGCTGGCCTTGAACTCCATGGCCACCACGGCTTCGGCGATCAACTCGCTGGCCATCGGGCCGACGATGTGGACACCCAGGATCTCGTCCGTCGCCGCGTCGGCCAGGAACTTGACCATGCCGGTCGTGTCGCCCAGCGCGCGCGCCCGGCCGTTGGCCAGGAACGGGAAGGTGCCGGCCTTGTACTTCACGCCGTCGGCCTTGAGCTGCTGCTCGGTGCGGCCCACCCACGCGATTTCCGGGTTGGTGTAGATCACCCAGGGAATCGTGTTGAAGTTCACGTGGCCGTGCTGGCCGGCGATGCGTTCCGCCACCGCCACGCCCTCTTCCTCGGCCTTGTGCGCCAGCATCGGGCCGCGCACCACGTCACCCACGGCCCACACGCCGGGCAGGTTGGTCTTGCAGTCGCCATCGACGACGATCGCGCCACGCTCGTCCAGCTGCAGGCCCACGGCTTCGGCGTTCAGGCCGATGGTGTTGGGCACGCGTCCGATGGAGACGATGAGCTTGTCCACGTCCAGCGACACGGCTTCGCCCTTGGCATTGGTATAGGCCACGTTCACGCCGGACTTGCCGGACTGGATCTCGCCAACCTTCACGCCCAGCTCGATCTTCAGGCCCTGCTTGTCGAAAGCCTTCTTGGCTTCCTTGGCGATCTGCTCGTCCACGGCGCCCAGGAAGGTCGGCAGGCCTTCGAGCACCGTCACCTCGGAACCCAGGCGACGCCAGACGGAACCCATTTCCAGGCCGATCACGCCGGAGCCGATTAGGCCCAGCTTCTTGGGCACCGCGCCGATGCGCAGCGCGCCGTCGTTGGACAGAATGTTCTCTTCATCGAACGGCGTGCCGGGCAGCGCGCGGGCGTTGGAGCCCGTGGCCACAATGATCTGCTTGCCCGTGAGGGTTTCGGTGTCCTTGCCGGCGACCTGGATCTCGTAGCCGCCTTCGGCCGCCTTCACGAACGAGCCACGGCCGTGGAAAAAGGTGACCTTGTTCTTCTTGAACAGGTACTGGATGCCGTCGTTGTTCTGCTTCACGACGTTGTCCTTGCGGCCCACCATCTTGGCCACGTCCATCGACAGGCCGGTGACGGAAATACCGTGGTCGGCGAAGTGATGGTTGGCCTGCTCGAAATGCTCGGACGATTGCAGCAGCGCTTTGGACGGGATGCAGCCCACGTTGGTGCAGGTGCCGCCCAGGGCCGGGCCGCCCTTGTCGTTCTTCCACTCGTCGATGCAGGCCACGTTAAAGCCCAGCTGGGCCGCACGGATGGCTGCGATGTAGCCGCCGGGGCCGCCGCCGATGACGATCACGTCGAATTGTTTGCTCATGAGGTACTCGCTTGTTCCGTTGAAGAAAGACCCACCGGCGGGCGCAGCCAGCGGCCAGCCACGCGGGTGGGTCGATGCCGTAGAGGGTTAGATGTCGAACAGCAGGCGCGACGGGTCTTCCAGCGCATCCTTCATGGCGACCAGGCCCAGCACGGCTTCGCGGCCGTCGATGATGCGGTGGTCATAGGACATGGCCAGGTAGTTCATCGGACGCACGACCACTTGGCCGTTCTCGACCACGGCGCGGTCCTTGGTCGCGTGAACGCCGAGGATGGCCGACTGGGGCGGGTTGATGATGGGGGTGGACATCATCGAGCCGAAGGTGCCGCCGTTGGAGATGGAGAACGTGCCGCCGGTCATCTCTTCGATGCCCAGCTTGCCTTCGGCCGCCTTCTTGCCGAACTCGGCGATCTTCTTCTCGATCTCGGCAAAGCTCATCTGGTCGGCATTGCGCAGGATGGGCACCACCAGACCACGGGGCGAGCCCACGGCGATACCGATATCGAAGTAGCCGTGGTAGACGATGTCGTTGCCGTCGACCGAGGCGTTCAGCACGGGGAACTTCTTCAGGGCGTGCACGGCGGCCTTGACGAAGAAGCTCATGAAGCCGATCTTCACGCCGTGTTCCTTGGTGAACGCGTCCTGGAACTTCTTGCGCATGTCCATCACGGGGGCCATGTTCACTTCGTTGAACGTGGTCAGGATGGCGTTGGTCGATTGCGACTGCAGCAGACGCTCGGCCACACGGGCGCGCAGGCGGGTCATGGGCACGCGCTGCTCTGGACGGTCGCCCAGGTTGGGGGCAGCAGGAGCAGCCACCTGGGGCAGTGCCTTGGTGGGCACGCCTGTGGGGATCACGCTAGGAGCGACAGCGGGCTTGGCACCACCGGCCACGGCGGCCAAAACGTCACCCTTGGTAACGCGGCCATCCTTGCCGGAGCCAGCCACGTCGCCAACAGACAGGTTGTTATCGGCCAGCAGCTTGGCAGCGGCAGGCATGGCCACATCGCCCTTGGAGCCGCCAGCAGCAGGTGCTGCCACGGCTGCCACTGCGGCAGCAGGGGCCGCAGCTGCGGCTGCGGGGGCAGCAGCAGGCGCAGCCGCGCCAGCCTTGCCTTCGGTGTCGATCTTGGCGATGACCTGGTCAGACACCACGGTGCCGCCATCACCCACGACCAGTTCAGCCAGCACGCCAGCCGCAGGTGCGGGCACTTCGAGCACGACCTTGTCGGTTTCGATTTCGATCAGGATTTCATCAGCAGCAACAGCTTCACCGGCTTTTTTCTTCCAGGTCAGCATGGTGGCTTCCGCCACGGATTCAGACAACTGGGGGACTTTGACTTCTACGATAGCCATGACAAATTCTTTCAGTGAGGGTTTTGTTCTGTATTCGGGTTTCCGGCCTTACTTGGTCAGGACAAAACCCTTGAGCTTGGCGAAGGCGGCATCCACCAGAGCCTTTTGCTGTTCCTGGTGCAGGTGCGAGTAACCCACCGCAGGCGATGCGGAGGCTGCACGGCCGGCATAACCCAGCTTCTGGCCATCGAGCATGTTCTCGTGGATGTTGTGCTGGATGAAGAACCAGGCGCCCTGGTTTTGGGGCTCGTCCTGGCACCACACCACGTCGGTAGCGTTCGGGTACTTCTTCAGCTCAGCGGCAAATGCCTTGTGCGGGAAGGGGTACAGCTGTTCCACGCGAATGATGGCCACGTCGTCGGCTTCCTTCTCGGTGCGCTTCTTCACCAGGTCGTAGTACACCTTGCCCGAGCAAGCGATCACACGCTTGACCTTGGCTGCCTTCTTCTCGATGGCGTCATCCTGCTCAGGAATCACCGTCTGGAAGCTACCCTTTGTGAACTCGGTCAGCGGCGAAGTGGCGTCCTTGTTGCGCAGCAGCGACTTGGGCGTGAAGATGACCAGCGGCTTGCGCAGGTCACGCACCATCTGGCGACGCAGCACGTGGAAGATCTGGCTGGCCGTGGTGGGCTGCACGAGCTGCATGTTGGCCTCGGCGGCCAGCTGCATGAAGCGCTCCACGCGGGCCGAGCTGTGCTCCGGGCCCTGGCCTTCGTAGCCGTGCGGCAGCATCAGCGTGATGCCGTTCACGCGGCCCCACTTAACCTCACCCGAGGCGATGAACTGGTCGATCACCACCTGCGCGCCGTTGACGAAGTCACCGAACTGCGCTTCCCAGATCACCAGGGTGTTGGGGTCGTTAGAGGCGTAGCCGTATTCGAAGGCCAGCACGGCCTCCTCGGACAGGATGGAGTCGATGACAGTGAACGGCGCCTGGTTCTCGGCGACGTTCTGCAGCGGCACGTAGGTGCCTTCGTCCCACTTCTCGCGCTTTTGGTCGTGGATGACGGCGTGGCGGTGCGTGAACGTGCCGCGGCCGCTGTCCTCGCCCGACAGGCGCACCGGGTAGCCCGAGGCCACCAGCGATGCGAAGGCCATGTGCTCGCCCATGCCCCAGTCCACATTGACCTCGCCACGGCCCATGGCCGCGCGGTCGTCGTATACCTTCTTCACCAGCTGGTGCGGCGTCACCGTCGGGGGCATGGTGGTGATGCGCTCGGCCAGGCGCTTCCACTCGGCCAGCGGAATGGCGGTGTCGCCGGCGTCGGTCCAGCTCTTGCCCAGGAAGGGGCTCCAGTCCACGGCGTACTTGCTCTTGAAGTTGGTCAGCACCGGATCGACCATGTGCTTGCCCTCCTCCAGCGCGGCGCGATAGGCCTTGGCCATGTCGTCGCCCAGCGTCTCGCCCAGACCCTGAGCCGCCAGCTTGTCGGCGTAGAGCTTGCGCGTGCCCGGGTGCTGGGAGATTTTCTTGTACATCAGCGGCTGCGTCAGCGCCGGCGTGTCCTGCTCGTTGTGGCCGAGCTTGCGGTAGCACACGATGTCCACCACCACGTCCTTGGAGAATTCCATGCGGAACTCCAGCGCCAGCTGCACCGCCAGGCACACGGCTTCCGGATCGTCGCCGTTCACGTGCAGCACGGGCGACTCGATCATCTTAACGATATCGGTGCAGTACAGCGTGGAGCGCAGGTCGCGCGGGTCGGAGGTGGTGAAGCCGATCTGGTTGTTGATGACCAGGTGCACCGTGCCGCCCGTGGTGTAGCCGCGGGTTTCCGACAGCGCCAGGGTTTCCTGGTTCACGCCCTGGCCGGCGAAGGCCGCATCGCCGTGCACCAGCACGGGCAGCACCTGCTTGCCCGCGTGGTCGCCGCGGCGGTCCATGCGCGAGCGCACCGAGCCCTCGACCACGGGGTTCACGATTTCCAGGTGCGAGGGGTTGAAGGCCAGCGACAGATGCACCGGGCCGCCGGTCGTGGAGACGTCGGAGGAAAAGCCCTGGTGGTACTTCACGTCACCGGCGGGCAGGTCCTCGGGGGCGGTGTGCTCGAACTCGGCGAACAGGTCCTTGGGCATCTTGCCCAGGGTGTTGACCAGCACGTTCAGGCGGCCGCGGTGGGCCATGCCGATCACCACTTCCTGCACGCCCTTCGCGCCTGCGGAGTTGATCAACTCGTCCATGGCGGCAATGAAGGACTCGCCCCCCTCGAGCGAGAAGCGCTTCTGGCCCACGTACTTGGTGTGCAGGTAGCGTTCCAGGCCTTCGGCGGCCGTCAGGCGCTCCAGGATGCGCTTTTTCTTGTCGGCAGAGAAGTTGGGCTTGCTGCGGATGCTTTCCAGCTTTTGCTGCCACCAGCGCTTTTGCACCTGGTCGGTGGCGTACATGTACTCCACGCCGATGGTGCCGCAGTAGGTCTCGCGCAGCGCGTTCAGCAGCTCGCGCAGGGACATCTTGTCCTTGCCGAAGAACGTGTTGCTGGTGTCGAACACGGTTTCCTGGTCGGCGTCGCTGAAGCCGTAGAACGAAGGCTCCAGTTCAGGAATGTTGGGGCGCTCTGTGCGCTTTAGGGGGTCCAGATCAGCCCAGCGCTGGCCCACATTGCGGTAGGCGGCAATCAGCTGCTGAACGGCGGTGCGCTTGCGGCCCATTTCGGCGTCAGCGCTTGCAACCACAACCTTGGTGCCGCCAGCCTTGGCGCGTTCTGCGAACGCGTTGACCACGGGAAGGTGCGGAACGTCCTTGGCATTGGATCCATCCACAGCGGGTACGTGCTGCAGTGCATCAAAGTATTCGCGCCATGTGTCTGGCACGCTGCCAGGATTGGCAAGGTAGTTTTCATACATCTCTTCGACATACGGCGCATTGCCGCCGAAGAGGTAGGTGTTGCCTTGGTAGGCTTGATAGACGGATGTCGTATCGCTCATATTCCGCTGACCTCCGCTCCCCTGCAGGGAGCATTAGCTGGTTGGTAAACCTTCCGCGACACGGCTGAACCGGTTGGCGGATGCGACTGTGGCTGGGAAGGGCCGGGGGTAGCAAAGCGTATTGTGCCACCGAACCCTCTGCCGGCCTCGCGCGGTTTCGGCAAAGATGCGCAACGCCTGGCAAGGGTCTGTCAGCGTGGCTTACATTTGCAGCAGTTCCACGGTATGGCTCCATGACCCCTTCCACGCTCCAAAACCGCACGCTGCTGCTGCTGCTGATCGCCGTCACGGTGGCCTTCTTCGCCATCCTCTGGCCGTTCTATGGTGCGATTTTCTGGGGCATGGTGCTCGCCATCCTTTTCACGCCGCTCTATCGCCGCCTCTTGCGCCGCATGCCCGCGCGCCCGAACACGGCGGCGCTGGCCACGCTGCTGTTGAGTCTGGTGGTGGTGATCCTGCCCATGACGCTGCTGAGCATCTCCCTGGTGCAGGAAGCCGGCCTGATCTATGAAAAGCTGAAGTCCGGCCAGATGAATCTGGGCGCCTACGCGCAGCAGGTGCTGGACGCCCTGCCCGCCTGGGCCATCTCGCTGCTGGAACGCTTCAATCTGACCTCCATGGCCGAGTTGCAAAGGCGTATTTCGTCGGTCGGCATGCAGGCAGGCCAGGTGTTGGCCACGCGGGCCTTTGACGTGGGGCAGAACACCCTGCAGTTCGTGGTCAGCCTGGGCATCATGCTGTACCTGCTCTTTTTTCTGCTGAGGGATGGCGCTGCGCTCGCCCAGCGCATCGGCGACGCGATCCCTCTTGACGAAGGCCACAAGCGACAGCTGATCAGCAAGTTCACCACGGTCATTCGCGCCACGGTCAAAGGCAATATCGTCGTGGCCGGGGTGCAGGGGGCGCTGGGCGGACTGATTTTCTGGATCCTGGGCATCCAGGGCCCTGTGCTCTGGGGCGTGCTCATGGCCTTCCTCTCGCTGCTGCCTGCGGTGGGTGCCGGCCTGATCTGGGGCCCGGTGGCCATCTATTTCTTCGCCACTGGCGCCCTGGTGCAAGGCAGCGTGCTGACGGCCTTCTGCGTGCTGGTGATCGGCCTCGTGGACAACATGTTGCGCCCCATTCTCGTGGGCAAGGACACCAAGATGCCCGACTACGTGGTACTCATCTCCACACTGGGCGGCATGTCGCTGTTCGGGCTGACGGGTTTCGTGGTCGGCCCCGCAGTCGCCGCACTCTTCATCGCGACCTGGGACTTGTTTGCGCCTCAGCGTGCAGGCGGAGGCTTCACGGGCCGTTGACACCGACATTGCCAGCAGGCAGGCTGGCGGTTTCGCCCTCGCCTGCCCGTCGATGTCTGGCCCTGCCCTCGGCGAGTGCCTTGCCACCTCGCCGCCGGCAGTCCATGCCGCTGACCTGAGATGCGTCCACTTTCGCCCCGCCGTTACGCCCTGCTGGCCCTGGTTCTGTCACTGGCCATTGCAGCGCTTTTCGCGCGCGCGCTGCTGACGCTGCGCGAAGAGCAGTGGGACCATGCGAGCCAGACCAACGCCAACCTGGCGCACACGATCCAGCAGAACATCGGCCGCACCATCGACGGCATCAACGAGTCGCTGAGCGGAATGGTGGAAAGCCTGCAACGCGATGACATCAAGACGCTGTCGCTGGCCACGCGCCGCGCACTGATCTTTGACCGCTCGCTGCGCATGGAAGGCATCGGCGCCACCCTCGTGCTCGACCAGGCGGGGCACATCGTGCTGGATTCGGCATCGGAGGTGCCCCGCAAGGGAAATTTCGCCGACCGCGAGTATTTCCAGGTGCATCAGCAGGGCACCGTACAGGGGCTTTTCATCGGCACGCCCTTGCGCAGCAGGCTGGCGAATGGCGGCCTGATGATCCCGTTCAGCCGCGCCTACTTCCACAAGGACGGCAGCTTTGCGGGCGTGGTGCTCTGCAGCGTGCAGGTGGAGTACCTCGACAAGCTGCTCGCCTCTGCGAACCTGGGCACCTCCAGCCTTGCCAACCTGTGGCGCGAAGACGGCATGGTGGTGGCTAATGCACCGCGCGACGATGAGGCAGTGGGGACCTTCACGATGAGCTATGCCCAGTTGCGCCGCTCAGCCACGGCAGACCACGGAACTTTCACTGATATCGGGCTGACCGATGGCATCGAGCGCATGCACGTCTTTCAGCACGTCCCGCGCTATCCACTGGTCGTCGGGCTGGCGCAGCCTGTGAACTCCATCCTCGCGCAGTGGCGACGCAGCGCCCTGCTGTGGGGCGGGCTGGCCGCGCTGCTGGTGATCGCCAGCCTGGCACTGGCCTGGCTCTTCGTGCGCGAGGTGCGCATGCGGCAGTCCATTGGCGGTCAGCTCCGGCAGGTCGAACACGACCTGGCCACCATCTTGCACAACCTGCCCTCGATGGTGGCCTACTGGGACAGCGAGCTGCGCAACCGCTATGCCAACCAGGCCTATCTTTCCTGGTCGGGCCTGAGTGCCGAGCAGCTGCGTGCCCGCCGCATGGACGAGGTGGCGGGCCCGCGCTTTTATTCGCAGGTGGAGCCGTACGTCCAACAGGCGCTGCTGGGCTATCGCCAGGTCTTCGAGCGCACCTTGCGCATGCCCTCCGGCGAGACGCGCTATGGCGTCGTTTCCTATGTTCCTGACCTGCACGATGGCAAGGTGCAGGGCTTTTTCGTGCAGATCGACGATCTGACGGAGCGCAAGCGCATGGAAGACATGCTGTTCGAAGAAAAGGAACTCGTGCGTCTCACGCTGCAGGCCATCGGCGACGCGGTGATCTGCACCGACGCCGAAGGCCACGTCACCTACCTCAATCCGGTGGCCGAGGTGATGACCGGCTGGCAGGCGTTCGACGCTTCCGGCCAGCACGTGAACTTCGTCGCCCCGCTGCAGATGCCCTCGGGACACCCGGACGACGACAGCCCCGTGCAGCGCGCACTAGCCGAAGGCACCAACCAATTGGTGCAGCGCGGGGTGGTGCTGCGCCGGCGCAACGGCGAGGAGATCGAGATCGAGCAGTCCGCCAGCCCGATCACGGATGTCGAGGGCAAAGTCACGGGCGCGGTCATGGTGCTGCGCGACGTGACCGAATCCATGGCCTTGTCACGCCGCCTGGCGCACCTGGCGCAGTACGACGCACTGACCGACCTGCCCAACCGGCTTTTGCTGCAGGACCGCGCATACCAGGCCATCGCACGGGCCAAGCGGGATGGCCATTGCATGGCACTCATCTACATTGATCTGGACGGCTTCAAGCAGGTCAACGACACCCTGGGCCACGATGCCGGCGACGCGCTGCTGGTGCAGATCGCCAAGCGTTTCCAGGCCGCCGTTCGGCAGTCCGACACCGTCTGCCGCCAGGGGGGCGATGAGTTCATCGTGCTGCTGCCCAACCTGGAAGATGCCCAGCAGGCGCTGGTGGTGGCCGGCAAACTGCAGGCGGCCTGCACAGCGCCCTTCGAGCTGGAGGGCCACCAGCGGCAGATCCACCTGAGCGGCGGCATCGCGCTCTATCCGCAGCACGGCCAGGACTTCGAGGCGCTGTCTCGCAACGCAGACGCCGCCATGTACGTGGCCAAGCGTGCAGGCCGGCACCAGTTCCGGGTGTTCGGCGACAAGGGAATGCCCGACGCAGGCATCAACGCCAACGCCACAGCCGACTGACCACGCGAGCGCAGCAGACCCGCGTTTCACTCGGGCTCAATGCCTGCTGCCTTGATCACCTGGCCCCACTTGCGGGTCTCGGCCGCCTGGAAGCGGGCCAGCTCGTCGGGCGTGGTGGTCCAGGCCTCGGATCCGGCCATGTCGTAGAAAGCCTTGGCCGGCGCGCTGCGGGTGGCGTGGGTGAGCAGCTCGTTAAGCCGCGCCACCACGGGCGCCGGCGTGCCTGCAGGCACGTAGGCGGCGAACCAGTAGCCCATGTCGTAGCCCTTCACGCCGGCCTCATCGAGCGTCGGAACGTCCGGCAGCTGGCTGCTGCGCCTGGGGGTCGAATACCCCAGCGCGCGCAGCTTGCCGGCCTTGATCTGCGGCACGCCGGTGGAAGTGTCGGTGATCATCAGGTCGATCTGGCCGCCCAGCAGGTCGGTGATGGCGAGTGGGTTGCTCTTGTAGGGCACGTCCAGCAGGTCCACGCCCGCCAGCTGCTTGAGCATCTCGCCGGCCACGCGGCTGGAAGAGCTGCCGCTGCCGAAGCTCAGCTTGCCGGGCTGCTTCTTCGCGGCGGCCAGCAGGTCCGCCACGCTCCGGTAGGGCGAGGCGGCATTCACCACCAGCACCTGGCCGCCCTTGCCCAGGCCGGTGACCGGGGCGAAGTCCTTCACCGCGTCGTAGCCGGGCTTCTTGTAGAGATGCTCGTTGGCCGCCTGCGTGGTGTTGGTCGTGATGAGCACCGTGTAGCCATCGGGCTGGGCCTTGGCCACGAACTGCGCCGCGATCATGCCGCTGGCGCCGCCGCGGTTGTCCACCACCACGGGTTGCCGTGTATCGCTGCTGATCGACTGACCGAGCGCGCGGGCCAGCTGGTCGGTGGCACTGCCGGCCGCGAAAGGCACGACGAAGGTGATGGGCTTGGACGGATAGGCTGGCACCTGGGCCTGCGCGCTGGCTGCGGCCGAAAGGCCCAGCACGGCAGCGGCTGCAGCGCTGACCAGAACGCGCCGCCGGCGAGCGCTCTCGGCGAGGTGGCGGGCGGTGGATGGATCTGTGGTCATCTTGTCTCCTGGGTATTGATGTAATGGACTGGAACGGAAAGAAGCCACGCGGCGCAGCCGTCAGGCGGGACCTGCCAGGTGCGCCAGCAGTGGGACGGGAACCTCCACCGACAGCTCCAGCAGCCGGAATGAAAGCGCCTTGCCGTGGCTGTCGAGGTTGAGCGCGTCGTTGACGCCGCCGTCGAGCACGTCGTCGATGACGAAGTTCATCGCGTGCAGGTTCGGCAGCAGGTAGCGCGTCACGGCACTCGGCCGGCGCGCCGCGAAGTGGCTTGCCACGGCGGCTTCGGTCACCTGCGCCACCAGCACGTCCCAGAGGGCCGGATGCCAGGCGATCACGCTGATGTTGGAGCGGTTGCCCTTGTCGCCCGTGCGGCTGTGGGCCAGGCGGTAGAGCGGCACGCGGGCGGAGCGGGATCGAAAGGTCATGTGGTGGCTCCTCGTGTCGGCAGGGCGGAGCCGGCTTGCGGGGCGTCCAGCCAGTCGTAGCGCGTATCGACCGCTTCGCGGGGTACCAGGCACGAAACGGTGCCCAGTCGTGGGCGCATGGCCGTGCGTACCCCGCCGCCACCGGCCGGGCCGCAGCAGTAGAGCGCCGTCACTTCGCGCACCAGACGCTGGGCCGTGGCATGGTCGCGGTGCTGCCAGGCCACGCGCAGGCGCACGTCGCGGGCATCGTCGCCGGGCGCCTGCGCCGCGCTGTCATCGAACCACTGGCTGGCGTCATCGCCAAAAACGCTGGCCACACCGATGAGGTCGATGCGCAGCGGCGCCACGCCCGCCAGCCGGGCGCGCAGCACTTCGCCCGCCAGCCGCGCCCGGGCGCCCGCGCGCGGGCCGGCATACGAGATCTCGCCTTCAGCGAACCAGCCGGCCTCGAAGCAGACATTCACCTTGAGGCAGTCGGGCCGCGCATGGCCGCGCACGCCGCTGAGGCGAACGCTGTCCGGCCCCTTCGGTGCGACGCAGGCCTGCGTAATGTCAGCCACCACGTCGGGCGTGAGGTAGGCGGCCGGGTCGTGCAGTTCGTAGAGCAGCTGCTCCTTGACCGTGCGCTCGTCAAGCCGCCCGCCGGTGCCGGGTGGCTTGGTGATCGTGCAGTGCCCGTCGGCCTCGATGCGGGCGATGGGGTAGCCCAGGTGGGCCAGGTCGGGCACGTCCTTGTAGCCCGGATCGGCGAAATAGCCGCCCGTGACCTGCGCGCCGCACTCCAGCAGATGCCCGGCCATGGTGGCGCGGGCCAGGCGGTCCCAGTCATCCGCCGCCCAGCCGAAATGCGCCAGCGCCGGCCCCAGCACCAGCGAGGGGTCTGCCACCCGCCCGCAGACCACCACGTCGGCGCCGGCACGCAGCGCATCAGCGATGCACTGCGCGCCGATATAGGCATTGGCACTGACGATGGGCTCGGCCGGCAGGCCATCGCCCAGGGCCTGCCGCAGCAGCTCCCGGTGCGCGGGACCGCTCAGGTCGTCGCCCTGGACGATCGCAATGCGCGGCGTGCGGGTGCCGAGTTCCTGCGCCAGCTCGCGGATGCGCCGGGCTGCGCCCAGCGGATTGGCCGCGCCAAAGTTGCTGACGATGCGCACGCCGTGCGCCAGGCACTGCGCCAGCACCGGGCGCAGCATCTCGTCCAGCAGCGGCTCGTAGCCACCGCCGGGCTGGCTGCGGCGCGCCAGCTGCGCCAGCGCCAGCGTGCGCTCGGCCAGGGTCTCGAAGATCAGAACCGCAGGCAAGCCGCTGGCGATGAGCGCCTGCACGACCGGCGCAGCGGCGTCGGTGCGGTCACCTGAAAAACCGGCTGCGCAGCCGATGAGCAAAGGAGGAAGGTCGGCCGTGGACATGCTGCGTGGGGATGGGCTTCGTGAGGGAAGAAGCGTGGATGTCATGGCGCCGTGCGATAGGAGCGATAGCGCATGAAGCCACTGTAGGCAGCCCACTGCGCCTTGGGAAATCGATAATCAAGATGGATTCATCTGTGAATCCGATGAATTCAAACCGGGGACCTGCCGTGAACCTCTCCACCCGCCAGATCGACGCCTTTCTCGCGCTGGCCGCGCAGCGCAACTTCACGCGAGCGGCGGCGCAGTGCCATCTGTCGCAGCCGGCCTTCAGCGCGCTGGTGCGCTCGCTGGAAGACGGCCTGGGCCTGCGGCTCTTCGACCGCAGCACGCGCCATGTCGAACTCACGCCCGAGGGTGAGAACTTCATGGCCGCGGCGCGCCGCATCCGCGCCGAGGTGGACGTGGCCCTGGCCGGCGTGCGCGATGCGGTCACGCTGCAGCGCGGCCGCGTGGCGATCGCGCTGCTGCCCTCGCTGGCAGCGGGCTGGCTGCCGCACGTGCTGGCGCGCTACCGCGAACGGCACCCGGGCATCGAGCTGGACATCGCCGACGTGCTCTCCGAGCCCTGCATCGAGCGTGTGGCGGCCGGAACCGCGGACTTCGCGCTGGCCGCCATCCGCGCCGACACGCCCGAGTTGCGCGCCGAACCCTTCTGCACCGACGGCTTCCACCTGGTCTGCCGCAGCGATCACCCGCTGGCCGCCGGCGCCGGGCGAAGCGGACGCACCCGCACCGCCGGCGCGCTCATGCCGGCCGATCTCGCAGCCTGGCCCTTCGTGCATCTGGCGCGCCACAGCAGCGTGCGGCAGTACCTGGAAGCCGCCTTCCATCCCCAGGCCATGCGCACGCTGATGGAGGTCGAGCAGCTCGCCACCGTGATGGGCATGGTGCGCGCGGGCCTGGGCATCAGCGTGGTGCCCACCCTCGCCCTCTTCCATTTCGAGCAGCCCGGCCTGGTCACCCGGCCGCTGGCGCTGCCCGGCCTCACCCGGCAGATCTACCTCGTGCGCTGGCGCGACCGGGGCCTGTCGCCGGCCGCGCAGGCGCTCTATGCCCAGGTGATGGAGCAGCGTCCGCAGGGCTGAAGGCCAGCGCAAAGAGGGACGCCGATCAGGGGTATGTGACACGTTTCTGTCATCGCCTGATTTCTAGACTGCCCAGCGCTTCCTGATCACTCGCCGCGGCGGGCCAACCCGGCCCCGCACTGGCGCTGCGCATCGCTTTGCATCCACTCCTAGAAGGCCCCATGAGCAAATCCACGTCCGATTCCGCCGTTCGCAACACCAGCGCCAACGAGCCCTTCAGCGCCATCCTGGAAAAGTCCCTCTCGCGCCGCACGCTGGCCCGTGGCAGCCTGGGCGCGGCCCTCGCCGCCATGACCGGCGCTGCCCTGAGCGCCTGCGGTGGCGGCGATGGCGACACGCCCCCCGCCCAACCCGGCACGGGCGGTGGCGGCACCGGCGGCGGCACGCCTGAGGCGCCCAAGCTGGCGCTGGGCTTCCAGTCGCTGCCCCCCTCCATGACCGACGCCTGCGTGGTGCCGGCCGGCTATGTCGCGCAGGTGCTCGGCGCATGGGGCACCCCGTTCGACGACATCGCCCAACCCTGGCGCCGCGACGGCACCAACACCTCCAACGACCTGCTGCACTCCACCGGCATGCACCACGACGGCATGCATTACTTTCCGCTGCAGGGCTCGTCCACCGAAGGGCTGCTGGCCGTCAACCACGAATACATCGACGAAAGCGCGTTGCACCCGGCCGGCCCCACGCAGGTGAACGGCAAGCGCCCCGCCGAAGAAGTGCGCAAGGAGATCAACGCCCACGGCGTGTCCATCCTGCACATCCGACTGCAAGCGGGCCGCTGGTCCATCGTGAAGAACTCGCGCTACAACCGCCGCTTCACCGCCGCCACGCCGATGGCGCTGGCCGGGCCCGTGGGTGGCACGGCCTCGGTGCGCACGCCGTTCTCGCCCAACGGCACGCAGGTGCGCGGCACCAACAACAACTGCGGCAACGGCTTCACGCCCTGGGGCACCTACATCACGGCCGAGGAGAACTGGGCCGCCTGCTTTGTCAACACCGGCACGCAGACGCGGGACCAAAAGCGCGTGGGCATCCAGGCCGCCAAGGGCCGCTACCTGTGGGAGACGGCCGCCGGTGACGCCAGCGAGCAGCTGGGCGAGTTCGCCCGCTTCGACAACACGCCCAAGGGCGCCGACGCCACGCAGGACTGGCGCAACGAGGCCAACGGCTTCGGCTACCTGGTGGAGATCGACCCCTACGACCCCAGCAGCATCGCCACCAAGCGCACCGCCATGGGCCGCTTCGCCCATGAAGGCTCGGCCTACGCGCCGCCGGTGGCCGGCAAGCCCCTGTCGTTCTACAGCGGAGACGACTCGCGCTTCGAATACCTCTACAAGTTCGTTACCACCGCCGTGTGGGACCCCAAGGACGCCGACCGCGCCGACCGGCTGGCCGTGGGCGCCAAGTATCTGGACCAGGGCACGCTGTACGTGGCGCGCTTCGACGCCAGCGGCAAGGGCGAATGGCTGGCGCTGGCCGAAGGCACCAAGAACGCCGCCGGCCGCACGCTGAAGGAAGAGTTCGGCAGCATCGACCAGATCCTGCTGAACACGCGCGGCGCCGCCGACTTCGTGGGCGCCACGCCCATGGACCGCCCCGAGTGGACCGCCGCCCACCCCACCAGCGGCGAGGTGTACGTCACGCTCACCAACAACACCTCGCGCAATGCCACGCGCGGCACCAACCCGGCCAACCCGCGCCTGAACAACGTCAACGGCCACATCGTGCGCTGGCGCGACCAGGCAGGCAGCAACGTCTTCCAGTGGGAGATCTTCGTCTATGGCTCCGACGCCGCCGCCGACGCAGACACCAACCGCTCGGGCCTGACCACGCTCAACCAGCTGGCCAGCCCCGACGGCCTGTGCTTCGACGGCCGCGGCATCCTGTGGGTGCAGACGGACAACGGCATCGACGGCGGCCGCAACAACGCGGTGGCCAAGTCCACCAACGACCAGATGCTGGCGGTGATCCCGCCCGCCATGGCGGCCACGCCCGCCAGCGGCCCGGTGATCAACAACGGCAACCAGGGCGACCTGCGCCGCTTCTTCGTCGGCCCCAACGAGGCCGAGATCACCGGCTTCGCCATCACGCCCGACTACAAGACCATCTTCCTGAACGTGCAGCATCCGGTGAACTGGCCTGCCTACGACAGCGAAGATGCGACCGCCGTGCCCTCGGGCAAGGTGCGCCCGCGCTCTTCCACCGTGGTCATCCAGCGCAAGGACGGGGGCGCCATCGGCGTCTGACGCAACAGGACCGCACCGCTCGCTGCCCGGGTGGCAAGCGGCGCGATTCCATCGGTGCCCCACGGGGTACAAGCTATGAAAAACAGAGCGCTCAGCCCTTGATCTGCAAGGGCTACGCGCTCTTTTTCATGGCAAATCCGTCAGGCAGCGGCGGACGTGTCTTCCAGGCTTTCCTGCAAGAAGGGCAGCACGGCGGCCAGCAGGGCATCGGGTGCCTCCTCGGCCACGTAGTGGCCGCAGGGCAGCGCCATGCCGCGCACGTCGTTGGCCACGCGGCGCCATTCGGCGAGGGCGTCGAAGCAGCGCTCGATCACGCCGTCGCGCCCCCAGAGCACCATCAGCGGCATCTCCAGCCGGCGGCCCGCATCGCGGTCGGCGCGGTCGTGTTCCAGGTCGATGCCAGCGGCGGCGCGGTAGTCCTCGCACAGCCCGTGGGCTGCGCCCGGCAGCGACAGGCAGCGCACGTATTCGGCCATGGCGCGCGGATCGAAGGGCGCCAGGCCCGCGCTGCGCCCGCCCATCACGTCGCGCAGATAGGCAGCGGGGTCGGCTTCGAGCAGCCGCTCGGGCAGCGGCTGGCGCTGAATCAGGAAGAACCAGTGCCAGTAGGCGCGGGCGAAGCGCTCGTCGGTCTGCTCGTACATGGCCAGCGTGGGCGCGATGTCCAGCAGCGCCAGGCGGCGCACCGCCTGCGGGTGGTCGGCCGCCAGGCGGTGCGCCACGCGGGCGCCCCGGTCGTGGGCCAGCACGGTGAAACGCTCGTGGCCCAGCTGGCGCATCACGGCGAGCATGTCGGCGGCCATGGTGCGCTTGCTGTAGTTGGCATGACCCGCCTCGCCGGCGGGCTTGGAGGAATCGCCATAGCCGCGCAGATCGGCGAGCACCAGCGTGAAGTGGCGCGCCAGCGTGGGCGCCACCTTGTGCCAGATGGCGTGCGTCTGCGGGTGGCCGTGCAGCACCAGCAGGGCCGGGCCGCTGCCGCCCACGGCGGCATGGATCTGCACGCCAGGGGCGACTGTGAAATCGTGCGCGGCAAAGCCGGGAAACAGGGCGTCGTTCGGGGAAGGCATGGGTCTCCTTGGGGGCGGTTCTGGCGGGCGATGGCGGATCTTGCCACCGGGCGGCTTGGGGCGCGGCCTGGGCTTCAGTCGCCAGGCCGGTCTGCCGATAATGCCGGCATGCAAATATCCCGCACTTCCTCCACCGCAGCCGTCGCGCCGGCGTCCGGGAGCGGAGCCTCCGGCGGCTCCAGCGACACCGCCGCGCTGCAAAAGCAGCTGCGCGATCTGACGGAAGCGCTCAAGCAGACCAGCAGCGACACCACCATGAACGCCAAGGCGCGCGAGCAGAAGACGCGCCTCTTGCAGGCGCAGATCCAGGCGGTTCAGGCGCAGATCGCGGCGATCCAGCGGCAGCAGCAACAGGAACAGATCGAACGCCAGCGGCAGAACGCCGGCACCGCAGGCAACACCGCCGCAGCGGACCAGGACAGCCAGGCCACCGGCAGGAAGGCCGCGGCCGCCCAGGGCCTGGGTGCGAACGTCGATACCTACGCCTGAACGTCTTCAGCCGGCAGCTGCCGCCGGCTCCAGCCCCGCCGCGGTGACGAGCTTGCGGGTGTAGGGGTGCTGCGGCGCATCGAGCACCTGCGCGACCGGGCCGGATTCCAGCACGCGGCCCTCTTGCATCACCATCACCTCATGCGCCATGGCGCGGATCACGGCCACGTCATGCGTGATGAGCAGGAAGGACAGGCCCCGCTCCTTCTGCAGCCGCTGCAGCAGCGCCAGCACCTGCTGCTGGATGGTGACGTCGAGCGCGCTGGTGGGCTCGTCCAGCACCAGCAGCTGCGGCTGCACGATGAGCGCGCGGGCGATGGCCAGTCGCTGGCGCTGGCCGCCCGAGAATTCATGCGGATAGCGCGCCAGCAGGCCGGGGAACTGCGCCTCGCTCAGGCCCACGTCGGCCAGCGCGGCCTGAACGCGGACGCGGCGTTCGGGCGGCGGCAGGCCAGGTTCATGCACCTGCAGCCCCTCGCCCACGATCTCCTCCACCGTGAGGCGCGGCGAGAGCGAAGAGAACGGGTCCTGGAACACCACCTGCACGCGGCGGCGCAGCGCCTGGTTGGCCGGCGTATTGCGCTGCGCCGGCAGCTGCCAGCCCTGCCCTTCGATGGCCAGGCGCCCCTGGTGCGGCAACAGGCCCAACAGGGCCTGCGCCAGCGTGGACTTGCCCGAGCCCGATTCGCCCACCACCCCCAGGGTGCGGCCCGGTGCCAGGCGGAAATCCGCCCCCTGCACGGCCACGAACTCGCCGCGGCGGAACCAGCCGCGCAGGCCGGGCAGCGGCGTGGCGTAGGCCACGCGCAAGTCTTGCGCCTCCGCGGCCGGCACGGCGCCGGCGGGCGCGGGGGATTCGTCCACGTCGCGCACCGGCACGCTGCCGATCAGGCGCCGGGTGTAGGCATGGCGCGGCGCATCGAACACCTCGGCCACGGCGCCCTCTTCCACCAGCGTGCCGTGCTCCATCACCGCCACGCGGTCGGCAAAGCGGCGCACGAGGTTCAGGTCGTGCGTGATCAGCAGCACCGCCATGCCGGTCTGCCGCTGCAGGTCGGAGAGCAGATCGAGGATCTGGCCGCGCAGCGTCACGTCCAGCGCGGTGGTGGGCTCGTCGGCCAGCAGCAGGCGCGGCCGGCTGGCGAGAGCCATGGCGATCATGGCGCGCTGGCGCTGCCCGCCCGAGAGCTGGTGCGGAAAGGAGCGCGCGCGCCGCGCCGGATCGGGAATGCCGGTGCTCGCTATCAATTCAATAGCTGCCTGCGCTGATTGGGCGCGGGTCAGCGCCTGTTTCAGCTCCAACACTTCGGCCACCTGGTCGCCCACGGCCATGAGCGGGTTCAGCGCCGTCATGGGCTCCTGGAACACCATGGCGATGTCGCCGCCGCGCACGCCGCGCAGCTCGCGCTCCGTGAGCGCCAGCAGGTCGCGCCCGCCCATGAGGGCCTGGCCGCCGACTTGGGCCTCTCCCGCCAGCCGCAGCAGCGACAGCGCGGTGATGGTCTTGCCCGAGCCCGATTCGCCCACCAGGGCCAGCTTCTCGCCCGTGCCGATGTGAAAGCTCACGCCATGCACGACCTCCTTGGCGCCGAAACGCACGCGCAGGTCCTGCACGCGCAGCAGCGGCTCGGCGGAGCCGGGCGTGGCCTGCGCCGCAGCGGGGGTGTGCGGGTCGTCGGTCGTCGTCGTCATCGGTCGGCCTTGCGGGGGTCCAGGGCGTCGCGCAGCGCATCGCCCATGAAGGTGAGCAGCAGCAGCGTGCCGACCAGCACGGCGAAGGTGCTGAGCGAGATCCACCATGCGTCGATGTTGTTCTTACCCTGGCTCAGCAGCTCGCCCAGGCTGGGCGTGCCGGCCGGAACGCCCAGGCCGAGGAAGTCCAGCGAGGTGAGCGAGAGGATGGCCGCGCTCATGCGGAACGGCAGGAAGGTCACCACCGGCGTGAGGCTGTTGGGCAGGATGTGGCGCCAGATGATCTGCCGGTTCGGCACGCCCAGGGCGCGCGCGGCCTTCACGTAGTCGAGCTGGCGGTTGCGCAGGAATTCGGCACGCACGTAGTCCGACAGGCCCATCCAGCCGAAGAGGCTCAGCAGGATCAGCAGCAGCGCGAGACTGGGCGAGAACAGCGCGCTGAAGATGATGAGCAGGTACAGCTCGGGCATGGAGCCCCAGATCTCGATGAAGCGCTGGAAGGCCAGATCCGTCCTGCCCCCGAAGAAGCCCTGGATGGCGCCCGTGAGCAGGCCCAGCACCGTGCCTGTGAAGGTGAGCGCCAGGCCGAACAGCACGCTCACGCGAAAGCCGTAGAGCAGCTGCGCCGCCATGTCCCGGCCCCGGTCGTCCGTGCCCAGCCAGTTGTCGGCCGTGGGCGCGGAGGGGTTGGGCGACTTGGCGAAGTAGTTGATGGTGTTGGGACCGTAGGGATTGAGCGTGTAGAGCGCCCAGTTGTCGCCCGCGCGCAGCCGCTGCTGGATGTACGGGTCCAGGTAGTCGGTGGGCGTATCGAAGTCCCCGCCGAAGGTGGTCTCCGGGTAGGTCTTGACGATCGGGAAATAGGTCTGCCCTTCGTAGCGCACGACCAGCGGCCGGTCGTTGCTGACCAGCTCCGCGCCCAGGCTGATGACGACCAGCACGCAGAAGACGATGAGGCTCCAGAAACCCAGCCGGTTGCGCTTGAAGCGCAGCCAGGCCCGGCGCGAGGGCGACAGCGAGGGCGCAGGCGACGCAGGAAGCGCTGCGGGGATGGGGGACGGCGGCGTCAAGCTCATGGGGGCTCAGTCGAACTTCACGCGCGGGTCCACCCACACGTAGCACAGGTCGCTCACCAGCTTGGTGACCAGCCCGATCAGCGTGAAAAGGTAGAGCGTGCCCAGCACCACGGGGTAGTCGCGGCGGATCACACTCTCATAGCTCAGCAGGCCCAGGCCGTCGAGCGAGAACAGCGTCTCGATCAGCAGCGAGCCGGTGAAGAAGGCGCCGATGAAGGCCGCCGGAAAGCCCGTGACGATGGGGATCAGCGCGTTGCGGAAGACGTGCTTCCAGAGCACCTGCCGCTCCGAAAGCCCCTTGGCCCGCGCCGTCAGCACGTACTGCTTGCGGATCTCCTCCAGGAAAGCGTTCTTGGTCAGCATGGCCGTCACCGCGAAGCTGCCCGCCACCATGGCCGTCACGGGCAAGGTGATGTGCCAGAGGTAATCCGCGATGCGCGCGCCCCAGCTCAGCTGATCCCAGTTGGACGATGTCAGCCCGCGCAGCGGGAACCACTGCAGCTGTCCGCCGAAGATGACCAGCAGCGCCACGCCCAGCACGAAGCCCGGAATCGCATAGCCCACCAGGATGATCAGCGTGGTCACCAGATCGAAGCGCGAGCCGGCGCGCACCGCCTTGGCCACGCCCAGCGGCACGGCCACCAGATAGCTGATGAAGAAGGTCCAGAGGCCCAGGCTGATGGAGACGGGCAGCTTTTCCTTGACCAGCTCCCACACGCTCTTGTTCTGGAAGAAGCTGCGGCCCAGATCGAAGCGGGCGAACTGGCCCAGCATCTGCCAGAAGCGCTCGTGCGCCGGCTTATCGAAGCCGTAGAGCGCCTTGATCTGCTCTAGCCGCTTCGGGTCCACGCCCTGGTCTCCGCGGTAGTTCATGCCGCCGGACTCGAGCCCGCCGCCGCCCTTGCCGGCGGCGGTGCGCGCCTCGGCCAGGTACTGCTCCACCGGGCCGCCCGGCACGAACTGGATCACCACGAAGGTCAGCAGCAGCACGCCCAGCAAGGTGGGCAGCATGAGCAGCAGGCGTTTGGCGATGTAGACGAGCATGCAGTCGTTCGGTGCGTTAAGGCTTCAGGCTCCACCAGGTGGACATGGCCCATTCTTCAGCTCGTGCGTAGGGCGGCATGGGCGCGCGGTAGGCCAGGCGCTGCTGGTTATAGACGACGCGGTGCGAGGAAAGGAACCACTGCGGGATGAGGTAGTGGCTGTGCATGATGACGCGGTCCAGCGCCCGGCAGGCGGGCAGCAGTTCGGCCTTGGAATCGGCACGGGTCAGCGCCTTCACCAGCGCATCGACGGCCGGGCTCCTCACGCCCGCATGGTTGCTGGCGCCTTCCACGTCGGCACGCTGGCTGCCAAAGAGCTCCTGCATGTCCTGGCCCGGGTTGTAGGTGCCGGGGTAGTTGAGCGTGATGATGTCGAAGTCGTATTTATCCATGCGCTGCAGGTAGAGCGCGAAGTCCACCGAGGCGAAGCGCAGCGTGACGCCCAGCTTTTCGAGGTTGCGCATCCAGGGCGTGACGGTGCGCGCGCCGACTTCCTTGCTGTCCAGGTATTCGAGCACCATGGGCTGGCCCTGGGCATTGCGCAGCGCGCCATCGCGGTAGGTCCAGCCGGCATCGGCCAGCAGCTGGCGGGCGCGGCGCAGGTTGCCCCTCAGCGAATGCCCCTCGCCTTCGGTCGTGGGCGGCTGGTACATGGGGCCGAACACGGCGTCAGGCACCTTGCCGCGCCAGGGCTCGAGCAGCTTCATTTCCTCGGGCCCAGGCGTGCCGGTGGCCCGGCAGTCGGTGTTGCCGAAGAGGTCGGTCACGCGCGGATAGCCGCCGTAGAACATCTGGCGGTTCATCCAGTCGTAGTCCAGCGCCAGGCCCAGCGCCTCGCGCACACGCACGTCCTTCAGCAGCGGCCGGCGCGTGTTGAGCACATAGCTCTGGAAGCCCGCGGGCAGCTGGTGCTTGAGCTCCTTCTTGACCAGCACGCCCTGCTTGAAGAGCTTGCCGTCGATGCGGCGCGCCCAGTCGCCCGCCGAATAGACGGTCATGAAGTCGAACTCGCCGGCCTTGAGCGCCTCCAGCCGCGCGGTGTTGTCCTTGTAGATCTTGACGGTGATGCGGTCGAAGTTGTATTCGCCCCGGTTCACGTTCAGATCGCGCCCCCAGTAGTTCGGGTCGCGCACGTAGGTGATGTCGCGCCCGAAGGCCACCGGACCGATGCGGTAGGGGCCGCTGCCGATGGGCGTGTCGGTCACGATCTCGTCGAAGCGTTTGGTCTTGCCGCTCGCATCGCGCCCCCAGGCGCGGCTGAAGATGGGCAGGCTGCCCACCGTGAGCGGCAGTTCGCGGTTGGGCTGCTTGAAGCGGAAGCGCACGGTGCGCCGGTCCAGCACATCGACGCCGGCCACGTCCTGCAGCAAGGTTGCGTAGCTGGGCGATGCGTAGGGGCCGGTCAGCGTCTCGTAGGTGTACTTCACGTCGGCCGCCTCGACCGGGCTGCCGTCGTGGAAGCGCGCCTCGGCCCGCAGGCGGAAGGTGGCGCTCAGGTGGTCGGGCGGCACTTCGACGTCTTCGGCCAGCAGGCCATAGCCGGACGCTGTCTCGTCCATGGAGCCCGTGAGTAGCGTATCGAACAGCAGGGTCGAGAGATAGGCCGGCGGCGATCCCTTCATCGTGAAGGGGTTGTACTTGTCGAAGGTGGAATAGCGCAGGTTGCTCACCATGCGCAGCTCGCCGCCCTTGGGCGCGTCGGGATTCACATAGCCGAAGTGCGCGAAACCGGCAGGGTACTTGAGGTCGCCCCACAGCGCATAGCCATGCGCGGCCCAGGCCGGCACGGCACACAGAGAGCTTCCCCAGAGCAGACAGATCGCCAAGAACCGCATGCGACAATTCTGCACCACGGCGGCGGCAGGCCCGCGCTGGCAGGGCCCAAGGCCCGCCAGCCCATCCGGCCGCCCTCCCTACCGCATTTCCACTGGAGAGAACTACAAATGGGTTTCCTGACCGGCAAGAAGCTGCTCATCACGGGCGTTTTGTCCAACCGCTCCATCGCCTATGGCATCGCCAAGGCATGCCACGCGCAAGGCGCCGAACTGGCCTTCAGCTACGTGGGCGAGCGCTTCAAGGACCGCATCACCGATTTCGCCGCCGAGTTCGACTCCCAGCTGATCTTCGACTGCGACGTGGGGAGCGACGAGCAGATCGAGCGCATGTTCGTCGACCTGTCGGCCACCTGGCCGAAGTTCGACGGCTTCGTGCACAGCATCGGCTTCGCACCGCGTGAAGCCATCGCCGGCGACTTCCTCGAAGGCCTGTCGCGCGAATCGTTCCGCATCGCGCACGACATCAGCGCCTACAGCTTTCCCGCCATGGCCAAGGCCGCCCTGCCCTACCTGAACGACAAGGCCGCCGTGCTCACGCTGAGCTACCTGGGCGCCCTGCGGGCCGTTCCCAACTACAACACCATGGGCCTGGCCAAGGCCAGCCTGGAAGCCAGCGTGCGCTACCTGGCCGAATCGCTGGGCCCCAAGGGCATGCGCGCCAACGGCATCAGCGCCGGCCCGATCAAGACCCTGGCCGCCAGCGGCATCAAGGACTTCGGCAAGCTGCTGGGCACCGTGGCCGACGCCTCGCCCCTGCGCCGCAACGTGACCATCGAAGACGTGGGCAATGCCGCGGCCTTCCTGCTGTCGGACCTCGCCAGCGGCGTGACGGCCGAGATCATGTATGTGGACGGCGGCTTCAGCCAGACCGGCGGCATCAGCCGCGACAGCGCCAATCTGGCCTGATCGGGAACTGATCGATCGGGCACGGTGGCCGGCACACGCCGGCCTCGGCCCCAAGCGACAAGGGCGCGGGACTTCACGGTCCCGCGCCCTTGGCATTTCGGGGGCCGGCGTGCGATCCATCTCGCAGGGGCGCTCGAAGGGGGGAGCGAGGATGCAAGCCGCACGGCCAGTGACGGCAGCCGGCATCGCAGCGGCGGGGTGGCACCCAGGCCGCCCGAAAGCCTCATGGTTTTCCCTAGAATCGCAGCCTTCCTCCCGAGCGAGGCCGGGCGCGCGAACGGTGCGGCATCGGCAGCGCCGGGCCCGTCAGCAGCCCCGTCCCGTACCATGAGCCGCACCGCCACCGCCCCGTCCCCCGTCGTCCCCCACTCCCCACTGGAAGACGCCCTCGCGCTCTTCACGGGCGTCCTGCTGATCTCCATCGGCGTGGCTTTTTTCACCGGCGCCGGACTGCTCACGGGTGGCACGGCCGGACTGGCTTTTCTGGCGCACTACGCTACCGGCGTGGGTTTCGGCGCCCTCTTTTTCGTCCTGAACCTGCCTTTCTACTGGCTGGCCTGGCGCAAGATGGGCCGCAGTTTCACCTTCAAGACCTTTGCCGCCGTGCTGCTGCTGTCGGTGCTGACCACGCTGCAGCCACACTTCCTGCAGTTCGCTCAACTGCAGCCGCTCTACGCGGCCATCGCGGGCGGGCTCATCACCGGCACGGGCTTTCTGGTGCTGTTCCGCCACCGCTGCAGCCTGGGCGGCGTGGGCATCCTCGCCC
Source organism: Paracidovorax sp. (assembly GCF_057642795.1). Classification (NCBI taxonomy): domain Bacteria; kingdom Pseudomonadati; phylum Pseudomonadota; class Betaproteobacteria; order Burkholderiales; family Comamonadaceae; genus Paracidovorax; species Paracidovorax sp. Next base: position 59,743 of record NZ_JBXYZY010000021.1, on the reverse strand, counting down.
TCTACCTGCAGGACCGCTACGGCTGGCGCGCGGGCAAGGTGCAGATGGGCATCGACTGCTGCATCGTGCTGCTGGCTCTGCTCACGGTCGATCCGCTGCGCGTGGCCTACTCCATCGTCGGTGCGGTGGCGCTCAACCTGGTGCTGGCGCTCAACCACCGGCCCGGGCGCTACACCGCTGTCTGACCAGCGGCCGCCGCACACTCCTCAAAGCGCGCAGTCCAGGCGCGATCACCGACTCGGCGGCGGGCTGGATGCCGCGGATCGGATTCGTGGGCGGCGCGCCCGGCAATGCGCCCGAGGTGTGCCCGGCGGTGGCGAAATGGGTACCATGGACACGGCCCTGACCGACAGCACCCTGACCATGATGCCCGGCCAAGGCACCTTGGGGCCTGCTGGCGAGGGGCGGCATGTTCAGCGTGCCCCGGGTGCACGCAAAGGCCTGGCGCACCGCGGCTGACGCGGCTCGCCTGCGCAAGCCCGGCCCGGCGCCTTACTATCAAAATCATAGCTTCATGCGCAGCATCTACAGGGGCCGTAGCCCTTTTTATTCACGAGGAAGCCTCACCATGAATCCCTCCTGCGCCCCACGCCGCACCTGGCTGCGACACGCGCTAGCGCTCGCCGCCACCGGCGCCCTGCCACTGCTGGCACGGGCCGCGGCTCCCGCCACTACCTCGACCGCCAACGTGCCAGCCGACCTGGAAGTCTGGAAGGACCCGAATTGCGGTTGCTGCAAGGAATGGGTGGCCCACATGCAGGCGGCCGGCTTTCGCGTCGGCGTCCACGACGTGGGCAACACCGCGGTGCGCCAGCGCCTGGGTCTCCCGGCCCAGCTCGGCTCCTGCCACACGGCGCTGGTGGGCGGCTACGTCCTCGAAGGCCATGTGCCGGCTGCCGACGTGAGACGCCTGCTGCGCGAAAAGCCGCGAGCGCTGGGCCTGGCCGTGCCGGGGATGCCCGTGGGCTCGCCCGGCATGGACGGCGCCATCTACGGCGGCCGGCGGGATGCCTTCGACGTGCTGCTGGTCGCCCGCGACGGCACCACCAGCGTGTTTCAGCACTACCCCGCCAACCGCCAGAGCTAGGGCACCGGCAGCCACCGGCAGATTGCGCTGAAGCGCCGGCCCCATAGCGTATTTGCCGCTGAACGGGGCCGCCACTTCCGCACCACGCGGGCGGCCTGCGCTTCTAGCATCGGTGCATCCGAAACAACCCTTGCGCCGCTGGAGCCCCCGCCATGTCCGATCTGCTCGTCACCTTCAACTTCGACCGACTCGGCGAAGCCCGCGAATACCGTCCGCCGGCCGACCGCGTGATCGAAGGCGACATCGTCTGCCGTAACTGGGACATCGACAGCGCCAAGGACGGCGCCGTGCGCGCTGGCGTCTGGGAATCCACGCCCGGCGTGAACCACTCCATCAAGGGCGAGACCTGGGAGTTCTGCCTGATCCTCTCCGGCGTGGTGGAAATCACCGAACGCGGCCATGAACCCAAGACCTACAAGGCGGGCGACTGCTTCATCATGAAGCCCGGCTATGTGGGCACCTGGCGCACCATCGAGACGGTGCGCAAGGTCTGGGTCATCGCCTGACGGATGCGGGCGGCCTGCCTGCGGCGCGGGCAGCCTTGCCGGCGTTGTCGGCGCGAGCGAAGCAAGCCCGCGCCAGGCGCTGCGAACCGGTCCTGGCCGCCCTTGCCCTCGCAATGCCGGGCACCCACTGAGAGATCCGCTACGGAATCTCATACGCCACCGCGTATCCCTGGGCCGCCCGTTCGATACGCGCGAAGCCCGCGGCTCCCAGGTGCATCCCTGCAATCAGCAGGCGCTCGGCGCAGGCGAAGTCCAGCAGCCCCGTGCGCGTGCGCGCGGAAAGCAGCGGGTCCTGGTCGAAGGCGATCGACACATCAGGGTGCGCCGCCTGGATGCTCGGAAAATGCACCACATCGCCCCAGACCAGCAGGCCGTCGCTGCCGGCGTCGAACCGGTAGCCCGTGTGCCCTGCGGTGTGGCCTGCCAGCGGCACGGCCCACAGCCCGGGCATGACCTCGCCAGCGTCGATAAGCCGCAACCTCCCGCTATAGGCAGCGAAGGCCCGCCGCGCCACCACGAAGTTGCCGCGCGCACGCTCGCTGGCACGACGCAGGTGGGCATCATCCTGCCAGAAGGCGATCTCTGTGCGATGCACCACCAATTCGGCGTTCGGGAAAGCCGACGCACCCGTGGCGTCCAGGAGGCCGCCGATATGGTCCGGGTGCGCGTGCGTCAGCAGCACCGTATCGACCTGCGAAGGCCGCACGCCCGCCCGCGCCAGGCGGTGCATCAGCTCTCCGCCCCATTGCCGGAAGCCCCCCGCCCCCGTGTCGATCAGCATCGTGCGGCCGCGGCCACGCACCAGATAGGCGTTGATGTGGACCGATGACGGCTCCCGCACGCCTGCCCCCTCCTGGATGCGTCGGGCCTCGGCCGCGTCGATGTTCGTCAACAGATCCAGGCTGGCGCAAAGATAGCCATCGCTCAGGGCTGTGATCGAGAAATCGCCCACCTGGCGGCTCGGTAAACCGGTATCGGGCATCGCGTGCTCCTCCGCCCGCATGTCAATTGCGGGCATGAATGTTCGACGCTGCGTAGCCGAAGCAGCGGATGCGGGGTGTGAGCCGCGTCGCGCTCCGGATCGCGTCCTCCAGGCCGTCCATGAACGACGCCATGGTGTCCGCCGTGCGGAATGGCTCCAGCCGATAGCGCACATCGACGAAGACCGGATGCCCCCGCCCCAGGTGCGCGGCGACGCAGGCGACATGCACGTTCTCCGGGGCGGCGCGAAGGACCCCGATGCACAGTCCGGCGCATCGGTCCGAGAGTTCGGCGAGCGGCTCGTCCTCCGGCATCGCTCCGGGCGGTATGAAGATCGTGATGTTGGGCATGTGCAGGCCTGCCTCTTCACTGCGGCCGGGCATCGGCACAGCCGGGCGTCAGTGCGTCCGACATCGGCGCATAGGCATGCACGTCATCCGGCCAGTCCGATACGGCCAGCGCACAAGCGCGGACCGTCGCCAGCCAGCGGCGCTCGGGCGAGCGGTCCAGGGCAACCGAGTGGATCGCGGCCGGGGCGAGGCCCCTGCGCGCCAAGGGCTCGGGCCCCACGGAACTCAGCACCAGGTATTCGCCCCGGGCGACGGCCGGTGCGCGGTCCAGTCCAGCGTAGAGATTGCGATGCCAGTCAGCGATGTGTTCCTGCCAGCGCGAGAAACTGCCACCGCCCTTGAGGCGGTACTCCTGCCCCAGCAGCACGTCGAGGCCGTCGATCGAATGCAGCGCCAAATACGTGGGGCACCCAGGCCGCAGGGCCTTGAAGCGCTGGGAGGTATGGAATCCCGCCACCGAGATCAGCGCGGGCAGCTTTTCCAGGCTGTAGAAGTCGTTCCAGCCGGCTTCGCGGGCCGGGTCCGTGAATTGGCATTCCACCGTGTAGATCATTGAAAAAGCTCCTGCGGAGGCCATAGGCGCCCGCCGTGTTGTTGACGTTTGCTCATGGTAGAAGCCAAGGAGTGCGCCGTAAAACGACTTATCGGTATGCTTCAGTGACAAAAAATCAAGGAAACCCTCTCATGGCCCTTCGACGCAAGATACCGAGCCAGTCCGCTCTGCTGGCCTTCGAGGCGGCAGCCAGGCACGGCAGCTTCGCCCGCGCCGCAGACGAGTTGTCGCTCACCGAAGGCGCCATCAGCCGGCAGATCGGGCGGCTGGAATCCTTCCTCGGTCTGAAGCTGTTCGAGCGCATCGGCAACCGGGTGCGGCTACTGCCCAAGGGGCAACGCTACGCCCTGCAGGTGCGAGACATACTGGCGCGGCTGGACCATGAGAGCCAATACCTCATGGGCCAGCCGGACGATCGCGCCAGCCTCGACATCGCGACCCTGCCCACCTTCGCCACGCGCTGGCTGATTCCGCGCCTGGCCCGCTTCCAGCGCCTGCACCCGCACATCACCGTGCATCTGGCCGAACGGATGGACCCCTTCGCGCTGCCCGGCAGTGGGTTCGACGCGTGCATCCATTTCGAGCATCCCGCCTGGAGCGGCGCGCACACCCATCCGCTGCTGCAGGAGGAACTGGTGCCCGTGTGCCACCCCGCGCTGCTCGGGCCCCATGGCGCGGCGACTTCGCTGGACGCGCTGCCCAGGCTGCACAGACGCCAGAACCCCGATGCCTGGGAACGCTACGCCGCAGAAACCGGCACACCGATCACGAACCCCGCCATCGGGCCCCGCTACGACCTGCACGCCATGCTGATCGAAGCCACGCTGGCCGGCCTCGGCGTCGCGCTCGTGCCGCGGCTCTATGTGGAGGCAGACCTGGCGCAGGGCCGGCTGGCAGCGCCATGGCCTCCAGCGAGCCATGTCGCGAAGACCTTCTGTCTGGTACTGCCGTCCCCCATCGGGCTGAGTTCGGAGCCCCTGCAGGCCTTCGCCCGGTGGCTGCTCGGCGAAGCGCATGCCAGCGCGACACCTGCACGGGCCGCCCCGTGACTCGGCTGGGAGGAGGAACGCAAGGCAGTCCTGCATGTCCCGGGCCGACTCCGCGCGTCGCATGCATGGGCTGGAGCGCCACCGCGCGGGCAGCTGATCCGCCGGCCCGGGGTTGCGCTATGGTGGCGCCCTTCGCCATCACGGGCCACCGTCAGCCCATGCCCCGCATGTCCCTGCCCTCCTTCGCATACCGCCCCACCGGCGATGCCGGCTCCATCACCCGCGTCGCCGGCATCGAGGTCGGCCATTGCACCGACACACGCCGGCCCACCGGCTGCAGCGTGGTCATCGCCCGCGAGGGCGCGGTAGCCGGCGTGGACGTGCGCGGCGCCGCGCCCGGCACGCGCGAGACCGATCTGCTGGAGCCCACGCACCTGGTCGAGCGCATCCATGCCGTGATGCTGGCCGGCGGCAGCGCCTTCGGGCTGGATGCGGCCAGCGGCGCCGTGCGCTGGCTGGAAGAGCGCGGCATCGGCCTGGACGTGGGCGTGGCCCGCATCCCGCTGGTGCCGGCGGCCGTGCTGTTCGACCTGCCCGTGGGCGACGCGCGCATCCGCCCCGACGCCGCCGCGGGCTACGCCGCCTGCGGCGCCGCCTCGCGCGAAGACCCGGCCGAAGGCAACGTGGGCGCCGGGGCGGGCGCCGCGGTGGGCAAGCTCTTCGGCATGGACCGGGCCATGAAGGGTGGCATCGGCAGCGCCTCGATTACCGTGGAGGGCGTGACCGTGGGCGCGCTGGTGGCCTGCAACGCGGCCGGCGACGTGGTGGACCCGGACACCGGCCGCCCCGTGGCCGGCGCCCGCACGGCCGACGGCCTGCGGCTGCACGACACGCGCCGCGCCCTGCTGGCCGGCGACGCGCCGCAGAGCCTGCTGGCCGGCACCAACACCACCATCGGCGTGGTGGCGACCGATGCGGCCATCACCAAGGCGCAGGCCCGCCGGCTGGCGGTGTGCGCGCACGACGGGCTGGCCCGCGCCATCAATCCCGTGCACACCCTGTCGGACGGCGACACGCTGTTCGCCCTGGGCACGGGCCTCGCCGGCCGCACGCTGGGCATGATGGTGCTCTGCACCCTGGCGGCCGAAGTCACGGCCCGCGCCACGCTGCGCGCCGTCTGGGCCGCGCAGGGCATCACCACCGCGCAGGGCCTGCACCTGCCCGGCGCCGCCGATCTGGCCGGAGGCCGGCCATGAACCTGCTGGCCGCGCGATCGCGCACCGCCGCCAGGCGCCTGCGCACTGCTTTGCTGAACCTGCGCGACCTGCTGCTTTCGGCCGGGCCGCTTGCCTTCCTGGCCGTGGGCCTGGTGGCGCTGGCCTATTGGTGGCTGCAGCCCAATCCGCCGCGCCGGGTCACCCTGGCCACCGGGCCCGCGCAGAGCGCCTATGCCGAATTCGGCCAGCGCTACCGCAAGGCCCTGGCGGCCGATGGCATCGAGGTGGTGCTGCTGGAAAGCGAGGGCTCGTCGGCGAACCTGCAGCTGCTGCGCGACGGCGCCGCAGATCTGGCCTTCGTGCAGGGCGGCACGGGCGAGTTGCAGCCCGGCGACACCGAGGAGCTGGAATCGCTGGGCAGCCTGTTCGTCGAACCCATCTGGCTTTTCTACCGCGAGGACGCGGCCCGCCGGGTCACCGAGAGTGGCCGGCTGACCAGCCTGGCGCAGTTGCGCGGCCTGCGCGTGAACGTGGGAACGCCGGGCAGCGGCGTGCCCACGCTGATGGACAAGCTGCTGGAGTCCAACCGCGTGGACCCGGCCCGCGTCCACCGCACGCAGCTGGGCCAGACGCCCGCGACGGTGGACTTCCTGGCCGGCCGGCTGGATGCGCTGGTGTTCGCCTCCGCGCCCGAATCGCTGATGGTGCAGATGCTGCTGCAGACGCCCGGCGTGCGGCTCATGGACTTTCCGCAGAACGAGGCCTACGGCCGGCGCTTTCCCTTCCTCACGCCCGTCACGCTGCCGCGCGGCGTGGTCGATCTGGCCGCCAACGTGCCGCCGTCGGACGTGCGGCTGGTGGCCTCCACCACCTCGCTGCTGGCGCGCGAAGGCACGCACCCGGCGCTGCTGCAGCTCTTCGCGCAGGCCGCGCAGACGCTGCACGGCGGCGCGGGCTGGTTCAACCGGGCGCGTGACTTTCCGAACACCCGCCACAGCGAGCTGCCCATTGCCGCCGAGGGCGACCGCGCCATCAACGGCTCGCCGCCGCTGCTGCAGCGCTACCTGCCGTTCTGGCTCGCCAACCTGATCGAGCGCATGTGGCTGGTGCTGGGCGTGCTGCTGGCGGCCATGCTGCCGCTCTCGCGCATCGTGCCGCCGCTCTACCAGTTCCGCGTGCGCTCGCGCGTGTTCCGCTGGTACGGCCGGCTGCGCGAGATCGAGGACGAGATGGAAGTCGGCCAGAGCACGCCCGAGGCGTTGCGCACGCAGCTGGACCGGCTGGAGGCGCAGGTCGAAAAGGTGAGCGTTCCGCTCTCCTATGCCGAGGAGCTATACGCGCTGCGCAACCACATCCATCTGGTGCGGCGCAAGCTGCGGCCTGCACAGGGCTGATGCGGGGGACCGCTGACGATCCAAGCATCAAAACCGCTCACAGCGCTTGATAAATCTGGGCATAACGCTACCAAATAAATAGCAAAAAGCCTCCATCCCCGGCCAGGGGATGGAGGCTTTTTTCAAGGCGGCAGGCAGGCGGATCGCCTGCCTGCACTGGAGCTGACGCTTACTTGAGCGCCTTGTAGCGCATGCGCTTGGGCTTGGCACCCTCTTCGCCCAGGCGCTTTTTCTTGTCGGCTTCGTATTCCTGGTAGTTGCCGTCGAAGAACACCCACTGGCTGTCGCCTTCGGCGGCCAGGATGTGGGTGGCGATCCGGTCGAGGAACCAGCGGTCATGGCTGATGACCAGCACGGTGCCCGCGTATTCCAGCAGCGCGTCTTCCAGGGCGCGCAGGGTTTCCACGTCCAGATCGTTCGAGGGTTCGTCCAGCAGCAGCACGTTGCCGCCCGCGATCAGCGTCTTGGCCAGATGCAGCCGGCCGCGTTCACCGCCCGAGAGGCTGCCCACCTTCTTCTGCTGGTCGCCGCCGTTGAAGTTGAAGCGGCCCGCATAGGCGCGGCTGGCCATCTGGAACTTGCCGATGTTGATGATGTCCAGGCCGCCCGAGATGTCTTCCCAGACGGTCTTCTCGTCGGAGAGCGCATCGCGGTTCTGGTCCACGTAGGCCATCTTGACGGTGGAGCCGATCACCACTTCACCGCTGTCAGGCTGCTCGCGGCCGGCGATCAGCTTGAACAGCGTGGACTTGCCGGCCCCGTTCGGGCCGATGATGCCGACGATGGCGCCGGCGGGGATGTTCATCGACAGGTTGTCGATCAGCACGCGGTCGCCGAAGGACTTGGTCACGCCCTTGAATTCGATGACCTGGGTGCCCAGGCGGTCGGCCACGGGAATGAAAATTTCCTGCGTTTCGTTGCGCTTCTGGTATTCGAAATCGCTCAGCTCCTCGAACCGGGCGATACGCGCCTTGGACTTGGCCTGGCGGCCCTTGGCGTTCTGGCGCACCCACTCCAGCTCCTTCTTCAGGGCCTTGGCGCGGGCTTCCTCGCCCTTTTGCTCGGATTCGAGGCGGGCCTGCTTCTGGTCCAGCCAGGTGCTGTAGTTGCCCTTGTACGGAATCCCGTGGCCACGGTCGAGTTCGAGAATCCACTCGGCCGCGTTGTCGAGGAAGTAGCGATCGTGGGTGATGGCCACCACGGTGCCGGAGAAGCGGTGCAGGAACTGCTCCAGCCAGTCCACCGATTCGGCGTCCAAGTGGTTGGTAGGTTCGTCGAGCAGCAGCATGTCGGGCTTGGACAGCAGCAGGCGGCACAGCGCGATGCGGCGCTTCTCGCCGCCGGAGAGCACGCCCACCGTGGCTTCCCAGGGCGGCAGGCGCAGGGCGTCGGCGGCGATTTCCAGCTGGTGCTCGGAGTCGGTGCCGGCCGTGGCGATGATGGCTTCGAGGCGGGCCTGCTCGGCGGCCAGCGCGTCGAAGTCGGCGTCGGGCTCGGCATAGGCGGCGTACACCTCTTCGAGCTTGGCCTTGGCGGCGAAGACTTCGCCCATGGCCTCTTCCACGCTCTCGCGCACGGTGTGGTCGGGGTTGAGCTGCGGCTCCTGCGGCAGATAGCCGATCTTCAGGCCCGGCATGGGGATGGCTTCGCCCTCGATCTCCTTGTCGACGCCGGCCATGATCTTCAGCAGCGTGGACTTGCCCGAGCCGTTCAGGCCCAGCACGCCGATCTTGGCACCGGGGAAGAAGGAGAGCGAGATGTCCTTCAAGATCTGCCGCTTCGGGGGCACGGTCTTGCTGACACGGTTCATCGAATAAACGTACTGGGCCATTGGCTTTCTTTCCTTGGAATGGGGGCGGCGCTGCCGGCGCGGCAGGCACGGCGGGTTGCCGGGCATGCGCCGTGCGAGACGCGGTTCAACCCGGGATTATCGGATGCTTTGGCGCGGCACCGTCCGCGCTCGCCCTGCGCAGGCCCGGATCAGCGCTGCGAGCGCCCGCGCAGCTCGTGCGCCCAGTGCGCTGCGGAGGCCATCAGCTCGGCCTGGATCTTCGCGTGGTCGATCTCGCCCAGCGCCTGGTGCAACTGGCTCGCGGCCTGCTGGCGCGCGGCCTCGGCACGGGCCGCGTCGAGGTCGGCCGAGCGCACGGCGGTGTCGGCCAGCACGGTGACTCCGCCGGGCTGCACCTCGACATAGCCGCCCGAGACGAACACCGACACGCGCTCGCCCTCCGGCGTCTCGCAATGCACGAAGCCTTCGCGCAGACGGCTGAGCAGCGGCGTGTGGCCGGTCAGGACGCCGAAGGAGCCCTCGGCACCCGGCACCGTGGCCACCCGCACCTCGCCCGCCCAGACGACGCCTTCCATGTTGACGATGGCAAGGCGCAGCGGGCCTGCGGCGGGAGACGAAAGAGAGGCGGAAGACATGGCAGGAAAACGCGGGAAACCGAGCAGCAGACAGAGCGCACCGTCTAGCCCCGCCGGCCCGCGGGGGCGGGCCGCGGGGCCATCCAGAAAGCGACATGGGACACATGTGCCGCAACTCATGCCACAATCACCACTCAGCCGCCGGCTCCAGTGACCGGCGGACTCAGCAACCTGCTGGGGATCCGAAGGCCGCCTTGCGGCGCCTTCTCGCTCCCGATCCTGAAGAATCATCTGCCTAATACTGGCCGCAGCCCCACGGGTTCGCGTCAGGCCGATGCCCCAAGTGCCCTGGACAGGGCGCCTCCTTGAATGAACTTTGACGAACTGAATCTGGCCCCAGAGATCCTGAAGGCCGTGCGTGAACAGGGCTACGAAACGCCGACGCCCATCCAGGCACAGGCCATTCCCGCAGTGCTGCAAGGCCACGATCTGCTGGCCGGCGCGCAGACCGGCACCGGCAAGACCGCAGCTTTCACCCTGCCCCTGCTCAACCGCCTTTCGCAGGGCACGGCTCCCAAGAGCCGCTTCGGTGGCAAGGGCGTTCGCGCCCTGGTGCTGACGCCCACGCGTGAACTCGCGGCCCAGGTCGAAGAGTCCGTGCGCGCCTACGGCAAGTACCTCGACATCAGCTCCACCGTCGTCTTCGGCGGCGTGGGCATGAACCCGCAGATCGACCGCATCAAGCGCGGCATCGACGTGCTGGTGGCCACGCCCGGCCGCCTGCTGGACCTGCAGCAGCAGGGCTTCCTCGACCTGTCCACGGTCGAGATCCTGGTGCTCGACGAAGCCGACCGCATGCTGGACATGGGCTTCATCCACGACGTGAAGAAGATCCTGGCGCTGGTGCCCAAGGACAAGCAGAGCCTGCTGTTCTCGGCCACCTTCAGCGACGAGATCCGCGAGCTGGCCGGCACGCTGCTGAAGAACCCGCAGAGCATCCAGGTCACGCCGCGCAACACCACGGTGCAGCGCATCACCCAGGTGATCCACCCTGTGGGCCGTGGCAAGAAGAAGCAGGTGCTGCTGCACATCATCCAGGAACACAACTGGAGCCAGGTGCTGGTCTTCACCCGCACCAAGTTCGGCGCCAACAACGTGGCCGAATTCCTGACCAAGAACGGCGTCATGGCCATGGCGCTGCACGGCAACAAGAGCCAGAGCGCCCGCACCCAGGCCCTGGCCGGCTTCAAGAGCGGCGAGATCCGCGCCCTGGTCGCCACCGACATCGCGGCACGCGGCATCGACATCGACGAGCTGCCGCACGTCGTCAACTACGAGATCCCGAACGTCCCCGAAGACTACGTCCACCGCATCGGCCGCACGGGCCGTGCAGGCGCCAGCGGCGAGGCCGTGAGCCTGGTCTGCATGGACGAAGAAGGCTTCATGATGGAGATCGAGCGCTTCACCAAGCAGGAGATCCCGGTGCAGGTGCTCGACGGCTTCGGCCCCGAAGCCGGCGAGAAGGCCGAGCCCATCGCCATGGGCCGCCAGACCATCTGGGGCGGCGCCGGCAAGCCGCCGAGCCGTGAAGTCATGCAGGCCGCCGCCAAGGCCGCCCGCAGCGAGATGATGGAACGCATCCGCACCAACAAGGCCGGCCAGGGCCAGGGCGGCGGCGGTGACCGAGGCGGCAAGCCTGCAGGCGGTGGCGGCGGCGGTCAACGCTCCGCTGGCGGCGCCAAGAACGGCGGCGGCAACGGTGGTGGCAACGGCGGCAACGGCGGCCGCCATGGCGGCCCGCGTGCCGGCGGCGGCGCAGGCCCCCGCGGCCCCGCAGCCCAGCCGGGCCGCAGCGCCCCGCGCAGCGGTGGTGGTGGTGGTGGCGGAGCCCCCCGCTTCGACGACAGCCAGCCTCGCCGTGAGAACGCCCACCTGGTCACCCAGGCCGGCGTGAACCTGGGCGCATCGCGCCACGGCGGCGGCAACGGCGGTGGCCAGCCCGACCCGATGCGCACCAGCGTGGACAGCATGGCCGGCAGCGGCCGCCGTGGCGGTGGTGGCTTCCGTGGCGGCAACGGCGGTGGCTATGGCGGTGGCGGTGGTGGCGGCGGCTACGGCGGCGGCGGCAACCGTGGCGGTGGCCGTGGCGGCCCGCGCGGCGGCGGCGGTGGCGGCTACGGCCGCTGAGCCCTCGCAGCCCCGGCATCAGCCCCGCCCTCACGGGTGACGGGCTGACGCCTCCGAATCGAATGGCCCTGCCGGCTCCCCTGCCGCCAGGGCCTGCTTGTTATGGGTGGTTGACCGCCGCGCCGGGGCCTGGGGGCGCCCACCCCGGCACCCAAGAAAAAAGGCCTGCAAGCGCGATGCTTGCAGGCCTTTGTGCTTGTGGCTTGCCGCTACTGCGGGGGTCGAAACCTCCCTCGCAGGCCGCACGCGCGCCGATCAGGCGAAGTTGGCTTCGGCGAACTTCCAGTTGACCAGCTTGTCGAGGAAGGTCTCGACGAACTTGGGACGCAGGTTGCGGTAGTCGATGTAGTAGGCGTGTTCCCAGACGTCCACCGTCAGCAGGGCCTTGTCGGCCGTGGTCAGGGGGGTGCCGGCGGCTCCCGTGTTCACGATGTCCACGCTGCCGTCAGCCTTCTTGACCAGCCAGGTCCAGCCGGAGCCGAAGTTGCCCACGGCGCTCTTGACGAAGGCTTCCTTGAAGGCGGCGTAGCTGCCCCACTTGGCCTTGATGGCATCGGCCAGCGCGCCGGTGGGCTCGCCGCCGCCCTGGGGCGCCATGCAGTTCCAGAAGAAGGTGTGGTTCCAGATCTGGGCAGCGTTGTTGTAGATGCCGCCGCTGGACTTCTTGATGATCTCTTCGAGGGACATGCTCTCGAATTCGGTGCCCTTTTGCAGGTTGTTCAGGTTCACCACGTAGGCATTGTGGTGCTTGCCGTGGTGGTATTCCAGCGTTTCCTGGCTGTAATGGGGAGCCAGGGCGTCGATGGCGTAAGGCAGCGGCGGCAGGGTATGTTCCATGGTGAGTCCTTCGTGGGTTGGTTGGAATTCGAGGGCGGCGTCCTGGGAGGGTGCCGGGGTGCGCTCAGGGGCCTTGCGGCTCCGGGCGGCTCATGATTGTAGGAAGGAAACGGAGCGCCTCGCTGTAGGCCAGCCGAGCGACCTTGCGGGCCGCGGCACCGCTGCGCAAGGCTTCCCGTAAGGCTCGGCACAGGCGCGCCAAGCCCCCCGAGAGCCCCTACAGCAGCCGGCGCTGCGCCACGGTGAGGTCGATCTCGCCCTCAGCCAGGCGGCCGACCAGCGCATCGCCCGGCCGCACCTGGGCCGGCCGCGTCACGGGCTGGCCATCGGCATCGGTCAGCAGGGCATAGCCGCGCTGCAGCACCAGCCGGGGGTCCAGCAGCTGCAGCCGCAGCGCAGCGCGCTCCAGGCGGTCAGACTGGGCCTGCAGGCGCCGCTCCACCGCCGTGGGCAACCGGGCCTGCAGCGCTTGATTTTCCTGGGACATGCGCTGCAATTTCAATAGCACCGCATGCCGCAGCCGCTGCGCCTGCCGGGCGAGCTGCAGTTGCTGGCGGCCGACCAGGCCCGAGGGCCGGCCCAGCCGCTGGCCGGCCATGTCCAGCCGCTGGTGGCGCATGTCCATCTGCCGCTGCACGGCGTCCTGCAGGCGCTCGCCCATGAGGTCGAGCGCGCCCAGCCACACGGCGCGCGGCTGAGACACGAGTTCAGCCGCCGCCGTGGGCGTGGGCGCGCGCAAGTCGGCGCAGAAGTCAGCGATGGTGAAATCGGTCTCGTGCCCCACCCCGCTCACCAGCGGCACCGGACTCTGCACGATGGTGCGGGCCAGTTGCTCGTCGTTGAAGGCCCAGAGGTCTTCGATGGAGCCGCCGCCGCGCACCAGCAGGATCACGTCGATGGGCACGGGCTGCCCGCCCGCGCCGGTAAAGCCATCATCGCCCTGCAGCCCGCTTGCCTGCTCGGCATGCCGATACAGTTTCGATAGCGCAGCACAGATCGAAGCGGGTGCCTGGGCGCCCTGCACCAGGGCCGGTGCCAGCATCACCGGAATGTGCGGCACGCGCCGGCGCAGGGCCGTGACCACGTCGTGCAGCGCCGCCGCGCCGGCCGAGGTGACCAGGCCGATGCCGCGCGGCATGAGCGGCAGGGCACGCTTGCGGGCGCCGTCGAACAGCCCTTCGGCCTCCAGCCGGGCCTTGAGCCGCATGAATTGCTCGAAGAGCGCGCCCTGCCCTGCGCGCTGCATGCTCTCGACGATGAGCTGGAGATCGCCTCGCGCCTCATACACACCCAGCCGGCCGCGCACCTCGACCAGCTCGCCGTCGCGCGGGGCGAAGTCCAGCAGCCCGGCGGAGCGGCGAAACATGGCGCAACGCACCTGGCCGCTCGCGTCCTTCAGCGTGAAGTAGCAGTGCCCGCTGGCCGCGCGCGAAAAACCCGTGATCTCGCCGCGCACGGCCACCGGGTTGAATCGCGCCTCCAGCGCATCAGCAATGGCGCGGCACAGCGCGCCGACCTCCCAGATGCGCGGCGCCGCGCCTGCGTCCGGACGCTCAAACATCGGCGTGGCGCGGCCTGGCGGGCAATGGGGCCGTCGCATTAGTCCACAGAACCAGGGCAGCGGTGCCCCTATCCCCCCCCGAAGGCACGATGGCCCGCAGAGCTAGCAAATTCGGCCAAGCTATTGATTTATATGCGTTTTTCACTGCGCGTTTTTTCATCAAAGTGTCAAACCCGTGGATTGGCGCCGTCTGCCACGGTGCGGCGAGCAGGTTGCCCACAAAGTTATCCACAGATTTTGTGGGTGAGTGGAGATCGCGGCACAGACGTGGAATGCGCGGTTCCGGCTGCCGGGCGATCCGGCTGGGGGCTCGGCGGCTGGGCCATAATCGCCGGCCGGATTTCATCTGCGCGGAGAGAGAATTGCTGTCGATCATACAAGCCGCAGGCTGGCCCATCTGGCCCTTGATAGCCTGTTCCGTGCTCGCCCTGGCGCTGGTGCTGGAGCGCTTCACCGCGCTGCGCACGGCCCGGGTCGCCCCCCCGAAACTGCTGGACGAAGCCATCGCCGTATCGGCTCGGGCGCTGCCCACGCCCGACGTGGTGAACCAGCTGGCGCAGAACTCCGCACTGGGCGAGGTGCTGGCCACCGGCCTGCGCACGCTCAACAGCCAGCCGCAGAGCACCGAGGCCGATCTGCGCTCCGCCATGGAAGGCGCCGGACGCGCGGTGGCCCACCGGCTCGAAAAATACCTGAACGCGCTGGCGACGATCGCCTCGGCCGCGCCGCTGCTGGGCCTGCTGGGTACCGTCATCGGCATGATCGACATCTTCGGCTCGCAGGCCGGCGGAGGCACCGTCGGCCAGGCCATGGGCGGCGGCAACCCGGCGCAGCTGGCGCACGGCATCTCCATCGCGCTCTACAACACCGCCTTCGGCCTGATCGTGGCCATCCCCACGCTGATCTTCTGGCGCTACTTCCGCAGCCGCGTCGATGCCTACCTGCTGACGCTGGAACTGGCAGCCGAACAGTTCCTGCGCCACCTCACCCGGCTGCGCAAGTAAGCCAGCGCCCCGCCCGAGCCGCCCCCTCGCCTGCCTGCCGCACGCCATGAACTTCCGCCCCCGCACCCAGGATGCGCCCGAGATCAACCTGATCCCGTTCATCGACGTGCTGCTGGTGATCCTCATCTTCCTGATGCTGTCCACCACCTACAGCAAGTTCACCGAGCTGCAGCTGACCCTGCCGGTGGCCGACGCCGAACAGCAGCGCGACCGGCCGCGGGAAATCATCGTCTCGGTGGCCGCCGACGGCCGCTACGCCATCAACAAGACCGCTGTGGAAGGCAAGGCCGTCGAAGGCGTGGCCCGCGCACTGCAGTCGGCGGCATCGGCCACCGGCAAGGACAGCATCGTCATCATCAGCGCCGACGCCTCGTCCCCCCACCAGTCGGTAGTCACCGTGATGGAGGCTGCGCGGCGCGTCGGCCTCTCGCAGATCACCTTCGCCACCCAGTCCTCCGGCAAGGCGGCTGCACGCTAGCGCGCGGCCGCCCCACCCCGCGCAACAAACACCCGCCCATGGCCGCCATGCTGCACAAAGCCTGGTCGCGGCGCGGCCCCGTGGCCCGCTGCCTGCTGCCGCTCGCGTGGCTTTACGGCGGGCTGACGGCCGCGCGCCGCGCGCTCTACGCCGCGGGCCTACTGGGCAGCTACCGCGCCGCGGTGCCGGTCGTGGTGGTGGGCAACGTGATCGCCGGCGGCGCGGGCAAGACCCCGATCACGCAGGCCGTGGTGCGCCATCTACAGGCGAACGGGTGGCAGCCCGGCATCGTCTCGCGCGGCTACGGGCGCAGCACGCGTGACTGCCGTGCCGTGCTGCCGCACAGCACGGCCGCAGAGGTGGGCGACGAACCCGCGCTGCTGGCCCGCAGCACGGGCGTGCCGGTCTTCGTCGCCGCCAAGCGCGCCGAGGCGGCCCGGGCGCTGCTGAACGCCCACCCCGCCACCGACGTCATCGTCTGCGACGATGGCCTGCAACACCTGGCCCTGGCCCGCGACCTCGAGCTGTGCGTGTTCAATGACGAAGGCGTGGGCAACGGCTGGCTGCTGCCCGCCGGCCCGCTGCGCGAACCCTGGCCCCGGCCCGTGGACGCCGTACTGCACGCCGGCCCCTGCCCCGCAGGGACCACGGCCCCCGCCTTCGCGCTGCAGCGCGGGCTGGCGGCCGAGGCCGTGCGGGCAGACGGCAGCCGCGCGCCGCTGGCCTCGCTGCGCGGCCAGCCGCTGCATGCAGTGGCCGCCATCGCCCGGCCGCACGACTTCTTCCAGATGCTGCGCGGCCAGGGCCTGACCCTGGCCCGCACCGAGAGCCTGCCAGATCACTATGATTTCGATAGCTGGCAGCCACCGAAAGACAAGGGCCCGCTGCTGATTTGCACCGAAAAGGATGCCGTCAAGCTCTGGGCCCGCTACCCCCAGGCGCTGGCCGTGCCGCTCGCGTTGGAGCTGCCGCCCGCGTTCTTCACGCTCATGGACGCACGGCTGGCCCGGGCCCGGGCCGCGTCGCTATCATCGGCGGCATCCAGCTGACGCGGGCGGCGCCGCACGGCCCCAGCGTCCGGCCTGGCCTGCCGGCTCCTCCGCCTTGTCCCGATCCCATAACCCCTCCCGCCCTGTGCGGCTCCAAGCCATGGACTCCAAACTGCTCGAACTGCTGGTCTGCCCCGTCACCAAGGGGCCTCTTTCCTTCGACCGCGAACGCCAGGAACTGGTCTCGCGCAGCGCCCGCCTGGCCTACCCGGTGCGCGACGGCATCCCCGTGCTGCTCGAAAACGAAGCCCGCACGCTGACCGACGAGGAAATCGAAGCCGCATGAGCCAGGCCGCGCCCGAATTCACCGTGCTGATCCCGGCGCGCCTGGGCTCCAGCCGCCTGCCGGACAAGCCCCTGGCCGACATTGCCGGTCTGCCCATGGTGGTGCGCGTGGCGCAGCGCGCCGCGCAGAGCGGCGCCCGCCGCATCGTGGTCGCCGCCGATGACCAGCGCATCCTCGACGCCTGCAGCCGCCACGGCGTGCAGGCCGTGCTGACCCGCCCTGACCACGCCAGCGGCAGCGACCGGCTGGCCGAAGCGTGCGAGCTGCTGGGCCTGGCCGGCGACGACATCGTGGTCAACGTGCAGGGCGACGAGCCCCTCATCGACCCGGCCCTGATCGACGCCGTGGCCGGTCTCCTGCCCGCCCGCCCCGACGCCCGCATGGGCACCGCCGCCCACGCCATCGACACGGTGGAGGACTACCTCAACCCCAACGTGGTGAAGGTGGTGCTGGACGGCCGGGGCCTCGCGCACTACTTCAGCCGCGCGCCCATTCCCCACGCCCGCGACCATGCCGCCGGCACCGCCTGGTGGAAGACCGCCGAAGCAGTGCAGGCGGGCCATGCGCCGCTGCGCCACATTGGCCTGTATAGCTACCGCGCCGGCTTCCTGCGCGATTTCCCGCAGCTGCCACCCGCGCCCACCGAACGGCTCGAAGCGCTGGAACAGCTGCGCGCGCTCTGGCACGGCCACCGCATCGCGGTGCATGTGACCGATGCCTCGCCGGGCCCGGGAGTGGACACGCCGGCCGATCTGGAGCGGGTGCGCACGCTGCTGGGCTGAACACCGCCGCCGCGCCTGCTGCGGCGCACCTAGCAGCCCCTTGCGTCGTGCCGATGACGCGTCAGTTTGGTGCAGTTATCGCGTGCTATCCTCGCCCGCAATGATTGCACCCGGCTGGCGCACGCTCGCCTGCGGCCGGTTGCCAGCCAAATTCAACATTGAGAGGACATCCATGAAGCTGATTCTTTTGGGCGCGCCCGGCGCAGGAAAGGGCACCCAGGCCGCGTTCATCTGCAAGCAATACGGCATTCCGCAGATCTCCACCGGCGACATGCTGCGCGCTGCCGTCAAGGCCGGCACGCCGCTGGGTCTGCAAGCCAAGGCCGTCATGGATGCCGGCCAGCTGGTGAGCGACGATCTCATTATCAATCTGGTGAAGGAGCGCATCGCCCAGCCCGACTGCGCCCAAGGCTTCCTGTTTGACGGCTTCCCCCGCACCATCCCCCAGGCCGACGCGATGAAATCCGCCGGCGTGAAGCTCGATTACGTGCTGGAGATCGACGTACCCTTCGATGCCATCATCGAACGCATGAGCGGCCGCCGCTCGCACCCGGCCAGCGGCCGCACCTACCACGTCAAGTTCAACCCGCCCAAGGTCGAAGGCAAGGACGACGTGACCGGCGAAGACCTGATCCAGCGCGAAGACGACAAGGAAGAGACCGTCAAGAAGCGCCTGGAGGTGTACAGCGCCCAGACCCGTCCGCTGGTCGACTACTACTCCACCTGGGCCCAGCAAGACGCCGACAACGCTCCCAAGTACCGCGCCATCAGCGGCACGGGAACGGTCGAAGAGATCACGCAGCGCGCGCTGCAGGCGCTCTCCCACTGAAAGGCCCCGGCCTGCTTCTGCCCCTTTGTTGGGCGGAAGGTGCAAAGAAAGACGCCCCGCACTGCGGGGCGTTTTGCATGGGGCGATCACACCGATGAGCGATCAGCCCTTCGGTGCGGCCAGCAATTCCAGCAACAGAGACACTCGCAGCTTCACGGCGCCCAGGCCCTCCTCGTCGGCCGCCAGCGCATCTCCCGGGCGCGGCAGCACGCGGCCCAGACCGCAACGGGAGGTGACGCGCACCAGCACCCCTGCCGCCTGGGCGCGCACCAACGCCGCCTCCAGATCCTGGTGCAGGGTGCCATTGCCTGTGGCGGCCACGGCCAGCCCATCGACCCCGTCGGCCACCAGCAGATCCACGAGCCGGCCGCTGGCGCCGGCATGGCTCAGCACCACCTCCACCCGCGGCCAGCTATCAGCAGGCCTGGCCAGCAACGCCGACGCGCCAGCGTGGATCGCCGCGGCGTCAGGCCAGTCACGGGCCAGGCGTACCTGGCCTTCTTCCACCCAGCCCAGCGGCCCTGCGTCGCCCGAGTCGAACGCGTCCACACGATAGGGATGGACCTTGCGCACCAGCGCAGCGCCGTGCAGCACGCCGGCCGCTACCGCCACCACGCCGCGCGCGCCCGGCGTGGACGCCACGGCGACAGCGTCGAGCAGGTTCTGCGGGCCGTCGGGCGTCAGCGCCGTCGCCGGCCGCATCGCGCAGGTCAGCACGACGGGCTTGGAAGCCTCCAGCACCAGCCGCAGGAACCACGCCGTTTCCTCCAGCGTGTCGGTCCCGTGCGTGATGACGATGCCTTGGACCTGCGGGTCCGCCAGATGCGCCTGGCAGCGCTGTGCCAGGCGCATCCAGACGTTCAAATCCATGTCCTTGCTGTCCAGCTGGGCGACCTGTTCGGCGACCAGCTCGCCCCCAGCCGCGCGGGCCAGACCCGGAACAGCGCCCAGCAACTGCTGCACGCCCACTTGACCGGCTTTGTAGCCGATGTTGTCCGCTCCATCGCTGGCCGTTCCGGCAATCGTGCCGCCCGTGCCCAACACCACCATTTTTCTAGCGCCCACTTGCATCCTTCAAAAAACTGGTCAAAAATACAGTTACTGGATTAAAAAACAGTCCCGCCGGTCCTCCGGCCACCGCTTCGCACTGGAACCTTGCCATGCTCGACAGCCCCAAGCTCACCGCCCGCCAGCAGCAGATCCTGGATCTCATCCAGACCGCCATCTCGCGCACCGGCGCACCGCCCACCCGGGCAGAAATCGCTGCAGAACTGGGGTTCAAGTCCGCCAATGCGGCCGAAGAACACCTGCAGGCCCTGGCACGCAAGGGCGTGATCGAACTGGTCAGCGGCACATCGCGCGGCATCCGCCTGCGCAGCGAAACCGTGCGCTCCATCAACGCCGCACGCGGAACGCAGTTCCACCTGCCCATTCCCGGCCTATCGCAGCTCATGCTGCCGCTGATCGGCCGCGTGGCTGCAGGCTCGCCGATTCTCGCCCAGGAACACGTGGACCAGACCTACAGCGTGGAAGGCAGCCTCTTTCAGCACAAGCCCGACTACTTGCTCAAGGTGCGCGGCATGTCCATGCGGGACGTCGGCATCATGGACGGTGATCTGCTCGCAGTGCAGGCCACGCGCGAGGCCCGCAACGGGCAAATTATCGTGGCGCGACTGGGTGACGACGTCACCGTCAAACGACTGCGCCGCACCGGCAGCGGCATCGAACTGCTGCCCGAGAACCCGGATTACCCCGTCATCACCGTCCAGCCTGGCGAGCCGTTCGAAATCGAAGGCCTCGCCGTCGGTCTCATTCGCAACACCATGCTGATGTAAGGCGGCACGGCGCGCCGCAGGTGGCGGGCGTCTGGCCTTAGTGCGGGAGTGCAGCGCACAGCGCTGCGCCCCCCAGCCCTACAGGCCAACCCTGCGGCGAGTCGCCCAATGGCAATCCTGCCTGTGTTCAACCCTCCGTGCCCTCGCACGAAGCCGGCAGATCGAACGCACGGTGTGACAGACGGAGTGAATGGCCCGTCGATCATCGCAAGGCGCGCAATGCGTGCAGCAGATCGACCCCCAGCAAGGCAGTCAGTCGGCCCTCGCCCTTGTCCACCGAATGCAGATCCCGCCGGCGCAGTGCGCGGCACGAACCACGATGGAGTTTTCACATGGGAATTGCCCTGATTGCCCTCACTTCGCTGTCGCAGCCCGTCAAGGCGCTGACCCAGTTCCTGGGCGGCCCTGCCCGCCATAAGAGCCTGCCGGCGCTGCAAGCGGCCGATGCCTCGCGGCCCGCCACCTCCGCTTCCGCCACAGCCGCACCTGAAGCCACGCAGCAGCCTGCAAGCCAGCACGCTGCCGGGCCGTTCCCGGCCTGGACGGCGGCGCCAACCGCTGCCGCTGGCACCGCCGTAGCGCTCGCAACATCCACCGGCGCACTGGAGCCCTACGGCGTCCCCCGCCCTTCCAGGGGCCGGCTCGCAGGAGGAATCAAGCGGCCATCGGCCGTACCGGCGACCTCCGTCATGCCTGCCAATGCAGCGCCGGCCCACGCGCGCCGGCCTGCAGCAACGCCGTGGATGAATGTACCTGCCTCCCGGGCCCGCGCGGCTGCAGCGGCCAATGCGGACCGCTTTCACCCTGCCGGTGGCTCGGTCGCAGCAGGCGCCGCCAGCGAGGCCCGCTCCGCGGCGCCCCGCCCGCTGCTGCGGGTGCTGCGCCGGGTGCAGGTGGGCGAACCGGCCCGGCTGGTGATCTCCGGCCGCATGGCCGACGTGTGTGCAGAGCTGGACCGGCTGGTGGCATCGGAGGGCCGCCTGGCGTTGTAATCAGCCTTCGCCTACCACAGACGTGGCCGCGCAGGCGCGGCCGGCCCACACCTCGCATCAGCCGGGTGCGAGGTGTGGCGGTCCCAGACGCGAGGGCCGGTGCGCGCTGCGCCGGCATCAATACCAGCAGCAAAATCGCCATCAGCAGCAGCGCATGTCACGTGGCCACCGAGGACGCGGCTGCGCCGCCGGGCGCCTCAGGTATTGATCTGCGCCCAGAGCTTGTCCAGCCGCTTCACGCTCACCGGCTGGGGCGTGCGCAGCTCCTGCGCGAAGAAGCTCACGCGCAACTCCTCGAGCAGCCAGCGCAGCTCCTGCATGCGCGCATCGACCTGGCCCTTACGTTCGGCCACCAGGCGCCAGTAGCGCTGCTCCTGCGGGCGCAGCTCCGTCAGGCGGGAGGCGTCGCGCGCGGGGTCGGCGCGGTATTTCTCCAGTCGCAGCGTGATGGCCTTGAGGTAGCGCGGGAAGTGCGCGAGCTGCGTCCAGGGCGCGGCAGCAATGAAGCTCTTGGGCATCAGGCGCTGCAGCTGCTGCTGGGCATCCTGCGTGGCCTCGGGCGCGTTCTTGGTGTCCTTGATCTTGCGCACGGCGGCGGCGTATTCGACCAGGATGGTGCCAGCCAGGCGCGCCACCTCGTTGGCGATGAGCGTCAGGCGGCCCCGGCCTTCGTCCACGCGGCGCTTGAACTCGGCCTCGTGCGTGGGCAGCGGGTCCTGCAGGAAGGCGCGGTCCAGGGCGATGTCCAGGATCTGGCTGCGCAACTCTTCCTGCGTGCCCAGCGGCATGTAGGCCACGGCCATCTTCTGCAGGTCGGGGATGTTCTTTTCCAGGTACTTGAGCGCGTCCTTGATCTGCAGCGCGAACAGCCGACGCAGGCCGGCGCGGTGCTTGGCCGCAGCCACCTCCGGTTCGTCGAACACCTCGATGCTGACCGCATCGCCGCCGTCGATCAGGGCCGGAAAGCCGATCAGCGTCTGGCCTGCCTTGCGGATCTCCATCAGCTCGGGCAGTTCGCCGAAGGTCCAGGCGGTGTAGCGCTGGCCCGCGGGCACCGCCGGCGCGGAGGGAGCCGCAGCCGGCACCGGAGCACCTGTGCTCCTTTTTGCTTCATTTTTGATAGCTGACTGCGAAGATTTTACCTGGGCCGCAGGCTCTTTCGACCCCGAACCCTGGCCCAGCTTCAGCCCGGCCAGCGCCTGGAACGCGCCACGCGCCTTGGCGCCCCATTCGGCCTTGAGCGCGCCCAGATTGCGGCCGTGGCCGAGCTGGCGACCGTGCTCATCGACGACGCGGAAGTTCATGAACAGGTGCGGGCTCAGCATGTCGAGCTTGAAGTCGGCGCGCTTCACGTCGAGCGAGGTCTCGTCGCGTACCTGCTTGAGCAGGGCATCGGTCAGGCTGCCCTGGCCGAAGCGCTCGGGCGTGCTGAACAGCTCGGCGATGCGCGCCGCGCTCTCGGGCAGCGGCACGAAGCGGCTGCGCGGGCGCTGCGGCAGGCTTTTCAGCAGGGCCTGGATCTTCGCCTGCAGCATGCCGGGCACCAGCCACTCGCAGCGCTCGTCGCTGACCTGGTTGAGCACGAAGAGCGGCACCGTGACGGTCAGCCCGTCGCGCGCGTCGCCGGGTTCGTGCAGGTAGCTCGCGGCGCAGTCCACGCCGCCCAGGCGCACGGTCTTTGGGAACGCGTTGCTGGTGATGCCGGCGGCCTCGTGCCGCATCAGCTCTTCGCGGGTGAGTTTGAGCAGGTCCGGGTTCTGGCGCGAGGCCTCGCCATACCAGGCCTCGAAACCCGCGCCGGTGCAGATGTCGGCCGGCAGCTGCTGGTCGTAGAAGGCGTAGATCAGCTCGTCGTCCACCAGCACGTCCTGCCGGCGCGACTTGTGTTCCAGCTCTTCCACCTTGGCGATGAGCTTCTGGTTGGCAGCGAGGAACGGCAGGCGCGTCTCCCACTGCCCGCCCACCAGCGCCTCGCGGATGAAGATCTCGCGCGCGGCATGCGGATCGACCTTGCCGAAGTTGACGCGACGGTTGTTGTAGATGACCAGGCCGTAGAGCGTGGCCCGCTCCAGCGCCGAGACCTGCGCGGCCTTCTTCTCCCAGTGCGGGTCCAGCAGCTGTTTCTTGAGCAGGTGGCCGCCGATCTGCTCGACCCATTGCGGCTCGATGGCAGCGATGCCCCGGCCGAAGAGCCGCGTTGTCTCGACCAGCTCGGCCGCGACGATCCAGCGCCCGGGCTTCTTGTTCAGGTGGGCGCCCGGGTGCTTGTAGAACTTGATGCCGCGCGCGCCCAGGTACCAGTCTTCCTCGTCGCTCTTGGCGCCCACGTTGCCCAGCAGGCCCGCGAGCATCGAGAGGTGGATCTGCTCGTAGCCGGCGGGGGTGGTGTTGAGCTTCCAGCGGTGCTCGGTCACCACCGTGAGCAGCTGGGTGTGGATGTCGCGCCACTCGCGCAGGCGGCGGATGCTGATGAAGTTCTGCCGCAGCAGCGATTCGTACTGGCGGTTGCTGAGCTTGTGGGTGGGTTGCGCTGCCGCGGCCGTATCGGCGGGCTCGTGCGCAGCCGTCAGGCGCTGGGCCACGGGCAGGCTGGCCTGGGCGCGCGTGCCCTGCCGGGCGGCACGCTGGGCAGCTTCTTTCTGCGCCCGGGCCGACGGCAGGCTGGGCGCGCCGCCGCGCGCCTCGTTGATCCACTTCCAGAGCTTGAGGTAGCCGCTGAATTCGCTCTTCTCGTCGTCGAACTTGGCATGCGCCTGGTCGGCCTGCTGCTGCGCCTCCAGCGGGCGGTCTCGCACGTCCTGCACCGACAGCGCCGAGGCGATCACCAGCACCTCCTCCAGCGCCTGGCGCTCGCGCGCCTCCAGGATCATGCGGCCCACGCGCGGGTCGAGCGGCAGGCGCGACAGCTCCACGCCCATGGGCGTGAGCTCGTTGGCGTCGTCCACCGCGCCCAGTTCGCCCAGCAGCTGGTAGCCGTCGGCGATGGCGCGGCCCGAAGGCGCCTCGATGAACGGGAACTGCGCCACATCGCCCAGGTGCAGCGACTTCATGCGCAGGATGACGCCGGCCAGCGACGAGCGCAGGATTTCCGGATCGGTGAAGCGCGGGCGGCTATTGAAGTCTGCCTCGTCGTAGAGGCGGATGCAGATGCCGTTCGCCACGCGCCCGCAGCGGCCGGCGCGCTGGTTGGCGGCCGCCTGGCTCACCGGCTCGATCAGCAGCTGCTCCACCTTGCTACGAAAACTGTAGCGCTTGACCCGCGCCGTACCTGCGTCGATGACGTAACGGATGCCAGGCACGGTGAGCGAGGTCTCGGCCACGTTGGTGGCCAGCACGATGCGCCGCCCGGTGTGGCCTTCGAAGATGCGGTCTTGCTCGGCCTGCGACAGGCGGGCGAAGAGCGGCAGCACCTCGGCATTGCGCATCACTGGCTGGTGGGCGAGGTGCTTGCGCAGATGGTCGGCGGCCTCGCGGATCTCGCGCTCGCCGGGCAGGAAGATCAGGATGTCGCCGCCCGCATTGCCGGCCCAGAGTTCATCCACGCCGTCGGCGATGGCTTCGTTCAGGCCGTAGTCGCGGCTGTCCTCGAAGGGACGGTAGCGCTGCTCCACCGGAAAGGTGCGCCCGGAGACGTAAATCACGGGAGCCGGCCCCTTGGCCGATTCGAAGTGCTTGGCGAACCGGTCCGCGTCGATGGTGGCCGAGGTGACGACGATCTTCAGATCGGGCCGGCGCGGCAGGATCTGGCGCAGGTAGCCCAGCAGGAAGTCGATGTTCAGGCTGCGCTCGTGGGCCTCGTCGATGATGAGCGTGTCGTAGGCCTTGAGCAGCGGGTCGGTCTGCGTTTCGGCCAGCAAAATGCCGTCGGTCATCAGCTTGACCGAGGCGCCCTTGGAGAGCCGGTCCTGGAAGCGCACCTTGTAGCCCACCACCTCGCCCAGGGGCGTCTTCAGCTCTTCCGCGATGCGCTTGGCCACGCTGCTGGCGGCGATGCGGCGCGGCTGGGTGTGGCCGATGAGCTGGCCTTTCTCGCCCGGGCGGGCATTGCACCGGCCCCGGCCCAGGGCCAGCGCGATCTTGGGCAGCTGGGTGGTCTTGCCGGAGCCGGTTTCGCCGCACACGATGATGACCTGGTGCTGCCTCAGGGCCGCCATGATCTCGTCGCGCTTGCCCGAGACGGGCAGGGATTCGGGGAATTCGATGCGCAGCGCGGGCGCGGCGGGCGGAAGGTGGGAAGGCGCGGATTCGTTCATGAAGGGCTGCATTATCCGAGCCCGCCGCCGCTGCCGTGCGGTCCGCAGTGCATGGCCCCGCCGGCATGCCGCGCACGGCCCCGTGGCCTATGGTGACAGGGCCTGTTCCGGCGCGCGTGCCAGGCCTGCGCATGCCATGCATCCGTTTGGCGCCTGCCATACCTAGAGGTTCTACCAATTCATGCGGATCAACAACTAGTTATAGACTTTATCCGATAGCCTGACTAACGATAACCTTTGTAAACAGGCTGCACTGATGCCGGGCCCCACCGCCCGGATCGGAACCACGGAGACACAAGTCGAGATGTTCGCCCCCGCCGCGCCTTCGCCTGCGAAGACTCCCGCACTGCGCCGCCACTGCATGGAAGCGATCCGCCTTCCGTCACGTGCGGGCCGTGGCCCGGCCGACAGCCATCCCGCAGCGCGCAGCCCCCAGCCCGGCTGCCGCACCACCGAGTGCCCCCAGCACATGCCGCACCGATCGGACGGCATCAACGACCAGAGAGTAGCGCGACCTGCACACGGACCATCGCTGGGCTCCAGCGCCATGGACGGCCCGTGCACGGGCGATTGGAAGGAGACATCCATGAACACGAAAACGACGACAAAGAAGCAGCAACGCGGCACCCGCCACCACTGGTGCGCAGCCCTGATCGGCACCACGGCCGCCCTGGCAGCGCATGCGCAGACGCCGCCCGCGGGCGGCTCCAGCGTCAATATCTACGGTCTGATCGACGTCGGCGTGGAGCATGTCACCAACGTGGGCGCCGGCGGCGACGGCCTGAACCGCATGCCCAGCAACACGGGCACCCTGCCCTCGCGCCTGGGATTTCGCGGCACAGAGGACCTGGGCGGCGGGCTCAAGGCCATCTTCACGCTGGAAATGGGCCTCGCGCCCGACCAGGGCACGCTGGGCCAAGGCGGCCGCGGCTTTGGCCGCCAGTCGTTCGTCGGCCTGCAGGGCCCCTGGGGCACGGTGACGGCAGGCCGCCAGTATTCGATGCTGTTCTATTCGATGCTCGATGCCGACGTGATCGGCCCGGCCGTGTACGCCGCAGGCTCGCTCGACAGCTACATCCCCAACGCCCGCGCCGACAACTCCCTGGCCTACCGGGGCACCTTCAGCGGCCTCACCCTGGGCGCCGAATACAGCTTCGGCCGTGACACGGTCAACGCCGGCCCCAGCCCCGTGGGCACCAATTGCGCCGGCGAGAGCGCCACCGACAAGAAGGCCTGCCGCCAGTGGTCCGCCCTGGTCAAGTACGACGCGCCCACCTGGGGCGCTGCCCTGGCCTACGACCGGCAGAACGGCCGCAACACCACGTCGGCCACCGACCTGGTGTTCGGCAATCTCAACAGCAGCAGCAAGACCGACACGCGCCTGGCCGTGAACGGGTACGTGAAAGTGGCGGGCGCCAAGATCGGCGCAGGCCTGATCCGCCGCGACAACGACGGCGACGCCATCAAGCCGCGCAGCGACCTCTGGTTCGTCGGCGCCTCCTACCCGCTCACCGGCAACCTGACGCTGGACGGCCAGTACCTGCGCATCAACTACAAGTCGGTCAACGACTTCGACTCGCAAATGCTGGTCGCACGCCTGACCTATGCGCTCTCCAAGCGCACCGCGGTCTACACCCAGATCGGCCACATCCGCAACGACCGCCTGGCCGCCGTTTCGGTCAGCGGCGGCGCTGCCGGCAGCAACCCGGCTGCGGGCGCCTCCCAAACCGGCTTCAACGTGGGCGTGCGCCATGCGTTCTGACGCCCCGGCCCCTTCCCTCTGCAGGAACATCGCCATGACTAATCGACGCCAGTTCGTCCACACCCTCGGCTCCATCACCGCCCTCGGGGCTCTATCTCCCTTTGCCGCGTTCGCGCAGACGCTGGACACCGCCCGCGTGGTGGTGGGCTTTCCTCCCGGCGGCACGGCCGACGTGATGGCCCGCCGCGTAGCCGACCGCCTGCCTGCGGGCGGCTACGTGAAGACCGCCGGCATCGTTGACAACAAGAGCGGTGCGGGCGGACGCATCGCCGTGGAAACCGTCAAGGCCGCCGCGCCGGACGGCGCCACGCTGCTGCTGACGCCGCACTCGGTGCTCACGGTCTTCCCGGGCATCTACCCCAAGCTCAGCTACAAGCCGTTCGAGGATCTGGTGCCCGTGTCCCTGGGCGCCACCATGTCGCACGCACTGGCCGTGGGCCCCGCGGTGCCGGCCAACGTGAAGACGGTGGCCGACTTCCTGGCCTGGGCCAAGGCCAATCCCAAGGAAGCAAGCTACGGCTCACCTGCCGCCGGCTCCATTCCCCACTTCATCGGCGCGCTGCTCAGCAAGAACAGCGGCATCGACCTGCGGCATGTGCCCTACCGCGGTTCCATCCCCGGCGTGACCGACACGGTGGGCGGGCAGATCGCCGCCATGATCACGCCGGTGGGCGACTTCCTGCCCCAGGCCAAGACCGGCAAGCTGCGCATCCTGGCCACCTCCGGCCCCAAGCGCACGCCGTTCACGCCCAACGTGCCCACCTTCTCGGAGCAGGGCTTCGACTACATCAAGTTCGACGAGTGGTATGGCTTCTACGCCCCGGCCCGCACGCCCGCCCCGGTGGTGGAGGCCGCCAGCGTCGCCATCAACAAGGCGCTGCAGGACAAGGCGGTGATCGAGAACCTGGCGACCTTCGGGCTCATCGCGGGCGGATCGACCCCGGCCGAACTCGACGCCATGACGCACGAGGAATTCAAGCGCTGGGCGCCCATCGTCAAGCAAATCGGCTTCACCGCCGAGTCCTAGACCGCAACCTGCGGCCGGCCTGCGCACCCGGGCCGGCCCGCTCGCAGGCGCCGGCACTGGCATGCGCGCAGGCCACCGCTGCTCCATAACCATACATAACAACACCCTTTGAATCGGCCTGCGCCGAGTGCGGGCCGGAGGAGACACACCATGCACACGTCGTTCAATCCGGCGCCCCGGCGCCCCTCAGGCGGCTGGCTCGCTGCTGCCGCCACGCTCACTGCGGCCATCGGTCTCACAGGCTGCGGCGGCGGTGACGACGGCCCGCCGCAGCTGGCCGCAGCCACGCCCGCCAAGCTCGCCACCTGCAGCAGCCTCGCAACGCTGGCGCTGCCGGGCACCCGCATCACCTCAGTCACCACGGTGGCCGTCAGCGACGGCAGCAACGGCCAGCCCGCGCTGCCCGAGCACTGCCTGGTGCAGGGCCAGATGAACGAACGCATCAGCCCCGTGGACGGCAATCGCTACGCCATCGGCTTCGAGATGCGCCTGCCGCGCGACTGGAACGGGCGCTTCTTCCACCAGGGCAACGGCGGGCTCGACGGCTCGGTGGTGCCCGCCACAGGTGGTATCGGCGGCGGCGGCCCGACCACGACCGCGCTGGCCATGGGCTTCGCCGTGCTCAGCTCCGACGCAGGCCACCCTCAGCCCACTCCGTTCTTCGGCGCCGACCCGCAGGCGCGGCTGGACTACGGCTATCAGGCCGTCGGCAAGCTCACGCCCATGGCACGCAGCGTGATCCAGGCGGCCTACGGCAAGGCGCCCGACCGCTCCTACTTCGCCGGCTGCTCCAACGGCGGCCGCCACGCCATGGTGACTGCGGCACGCTACGCGCAGGACTACGACGGCGTGCTGGCCGGCAACCCAGGCTTCCACCTGCCCAAGGCGGCCAGCGCCCAGCTGTGGAAGGTGAAGCAGTACGCCCGCATCGCCAGCAACGGCGCCAACGGCCAGGTGGACATCTCCACCGCCGTGACGCCGGCCGAATACAGCACCGTGGCCGCCAGCATCACCGCCAAGTGCGATGCGCTGGACGGCGTCAAGGACGGCATCGTCTCCGACGTGGCCGCTTGCCAGAGCGCGTTCGACATCCAGGCGGACGTGCCCACCTGCAGCGGGGCACGCACCGGCTCGTGCCTCACGCCCGAGCAGAAGAACACGGTGCAGCGCATCTTCGCCGGCCCACGCCTGGCCGACGGCACGCCCGCCTATTCCAACACCTGGTTCGATCCGGGCGTGGCCGGCAAGGACTTCGCGCTCTGGCACTACTTCATCGCGCAGAACCTCGATCCGGGCTCGGTGTCGCTGGTCTTCAACACGCCGCCCATGCCGGTCGCCACCTTCCTCGCCACGCCGCCTGGGCAGATCGCGCTGGCCTACGACCTGGACCGCGACTACGGCAAGCTCTTCGCCACCAACGGCACCTACACGGAGTCGGGCTGGTCGTTCATGACGCCGCCGGACGAAACCAACCTTTCCACGCTGCGCAACCGGGGGGCCAAGCTGATGGTCTATCACGGCACGGCCGATGGCGTATTCAGCGCGGCCGACACTGCACGCTGGTATGACCGGCTGCAGCAGGCCGAGCTGGGCCACGCCGCGAGCTATGCGCGTCTCTACCTGGTGCCCGGCATGAACCACTGCGCCAACGGCCCGTCCACCGACCAGTTCGACATGGTGACGGCACTGGTCAACTGGGTCGAAAAAGGCCAGGCTCCCGACCGCGTGATCGCCAAGGCGCGCGGCGCGGGCGCCAACGTCCCCAACCCTGAAGTGCCCGCCAGCTGGAGCGCCGGGCGCACGCGGCCCCTGTGCCCCTATCCGCTGGTGGCGCGCTACAACGGCTCGGGCAACGTGGAGAGCGCCGACAGCTTCAGCTGCAAGTCCTGAGCGCTGAGTGGCCCCGCTGGCAACGGGGCCGATCGAGGCTTGCGGTAACGGGTGGAAACAACACCCGTTCTGCGCGGCGGCGGTGGGCGCGCAGGGAGGATGTGAGCCACTATCATTCCGGCCTTCGCCCCGCCCGCTCTCCACCGCCCCTGCCGCACGCCGCCATGTCTGCACTGTCCGCCGTCTTCAACTTCACCTTCGTTCCCTGGTTCCGCTCGGTCGCACCGTACATCCACAAGTTCCGGCACCAGACCTTCGTGATCGGCCTGCCGGGCGAGGCCATCGCCGCCGGCAAGCTGCAGTCGATCGCGCAGGACCTGGCCATGATCCAGGCCATGGGCGTGAAGATCGTGCTGGTGCACGGGTTCCGCCCGCAGGTCAACGAGCAGCTGCTGGCCAAGGGCCACGAGCCCCGCTATTCGCACGGCATCCGGGTGACCGATTCGGTAGCGCTCGACTGCGCGCAGGAAGCCGCCGGCCAGCTGCGCTACGAGATCGAGGCCGCTTTCAGCCAGGGCCTGCCCAACACGCCCATGGCGGGCTCCACCGTGCGGGTGATCTCGGGCAACTTCATCACCGCCCGGCCGGTGGGCATCGTCGATGGCGTGGACTTCAAGCATTCCGGCCTGGTGCGCAAGGTGGACACGGCCGGCATCCGCCGATCGCTGGACATGGACGCGCTGGTGCTGCTCTCGCCCTTCGGCTTCTCGCCCACGGGCGAGGCCTTCAACCTGACGATGGAAGAAGTGGCCACCTCGGTCGCCATCGCGCTCAAGGCCGACAAGCTGGTCTTCGTCTCCGAAATCCCCGGCATCCGCAACGACCCGCAGGCACCCGAGAGCGAAGACAACCCCATCGATACCGAACTGCCGCTGGATCTTGCACGCCGCATGGTCGCCACGCTTCCCGCAGCCCAGCACCCCACCGACACCGCCTTCTACCTGCAGCACTGCGTGAAGGCCTGCGAAGGCGGCGTGGAGCGCAGCCACATCATTCCGTTCGCGGTCGACGGCTCGCTGCTGCTGGAGATCTACGTCCACGACGGCATCGGCACCATGATCGTCGATGAAAAACTCGAGGAGCTGCGCGAGGCGACACCCGACGACGTGGGTGGCATCCTGCAGCTGATCGAGCCGTTCGAGAAGGACGGCACGCTGGTCAAACGCGACCGTACCGAGATCGAGCGCGACGTGGCCAACTACACCATCATCGAGCACGACGGCGTGATCTTCGGCTGCGCGGCGCTCTACCCCTATCCCGAAGCCGGCACCGCCGAAATGGCGGCCGTCACCGTGTCGCCGCAGAGCCAGGGCACGGGCGACGGCGAGAAGCTGCTCAAGCGCATCGAGCAGCGCGCCCGCATCATGGGCCTGAAAAGCATCTTCGTGCTCACCACGCGCACGATGCACTGGTTCATCAAGCGCGGCTTCCAGCCGGTGGACCCGGACTGGCTGCCCGAGGCCCGCAAGAAGAAATACAACTGGGACCGCAAGAGCCAGGTGCTGGTCAAGAACCTGTAGCGCCACCGGCGCGCAGGGCCGCCGCCTGCCGCGCCACCTGGGCGATGGCGGCATCGCGCACCGCGGGCGCAGCGGGCGCCCCGCCCGTCATGTAGCAGGCCACCACCAGCGGCGCCGCGCCGCCCGGCGGCCACAGCACGCCGATGTCGTTGGAAGAGCCCAGGGCGCCCGTGCCCGTCTTGTCGCCCACCGGCCAGCCCGGCACGCCCGCGCGCAGGCGCCGGTCCCCCGTCTTGTTGCCCACCAGCCAGGCCGTGAGCTGCGCGCGCGATGCGGCCGAGAGCGCATCGCCCAGCGCGAGGCGCTGCAGCGTGCGGGCCATGGCCGTGGGCGTGGTCGTGTCGCGCGGATCGCCCGGCAGGGCCTCGTTCAGCGCGGGTTCGATGCGGTCCAGCCGCGTGACCTCGTCGCCCAGGGAACGCAGGAAAGCCGTGTAGCCCGCCGGCCCGCCGTGGCGCGCCAGCAGCAGGTTGGCGGCGGTGTTGTCGCTCAGCGTGACGGCGGCCTCGCAGAGTTCGCCCACCGTCATGCCGTCTGCGCCCGGGCCCGCGTGCTTTTCGGTGGCGGGCGAATACGGCACCAGCGCATCCCGCTCGAAATGCACGCGCTGCGCGAGCGATTCCTTGCCCTGATCGACCAGGGCCAGCAACCAGCCCGCCAGGGCCATCTTGAAAGTGCTGGCCATGGGAAAGCGCTCGTCCTCGCGCCAGCCCCAAGCGCGGCCCGTGGCGGTGTCGAGCACGGCCACGCCCAGGCGGGCACCCTGCAGCGTCGCTTCCAGCGCCTGCATGGCGCTGCGCCAGGCCGCGTCATCCGGCGCTGCGGTCGTTGCCGTGCCCGCCAAGGCCGCAGGCCCCAGCAGGCTCCAGACACCCATCAGCCCCAAGGAAAACTCTCTTCTTTGCATGCAACAACCCCTTCTTGATGAAGACAGGCAAGAACGATACGGGCTGCCAGGCTTTCGCACCATCGCCAATAATCGCAGCCACCCCATCGAAAAACCTGGGGCTCCATCACCATGCACCTTCCGCTCAATGCCCTGCGCGCGTTCGAGGTAGCGGCCCGGCACCTGAACCTGACCCGGGCGGCTGAGGAACTGAACGTGACCCAGACGGCGGTCAGCCAGCACATCCGCAATCTGGAAGAGCGCCTGGGCAAGCCGCTCTTTCGCCGGCTGCCCCGGGGCCTCGCGCTCACCGACGAGGGCCAGGCCCTGCTGCCCGCGCTCGTGGACGCCTTCGGCCGCATCGCCCAGGCGCTGGAGCAGTTCGATGACCGCCGCCCCCGCGAGGTGCTGACCGTAGGGGCCGTGGGCACCTTCGCCGTGGGCTGGCTGCTGCCGCGCCTGCGGGACTTCCAGCAGGCCTGCCCGTTCGTGGACCTGCGCCTGCACACGCACAACAACCGCGTCGATCCGGCGGCCGAAGGGCTGGACTACGCCATCCGCTTCGGCGACGGCGCCTGGCATGGCACGGCGGCCGACCGGCTGCTGGAGGCGCCGCTCTCGCCCCTGTGCGCGCCGGCCGTCGCCGCGCGGCTGCGCACGCCCGGCGACCTGGCCCGCGAGCCGCTGCTGCGCTCCTATCGGCCGGACGAATGGCCCGCCTGGTTCGCCGCCGCCGGCCTGCCCTGCCCGCTGCTGCGCGGCATGGTCTTCGACACCTCGCTGGCGCTGGCGGAAGCCGCCGCCCAGGGCGCGGGCGTGGCGCTGCTGCCCGTGCGCCTCTTCACGCGCGAGCTGCAGCAGGGCCGACTGGTGCAGCCCTTCGCGCAGACCGAGATCGCCATCGGCGCGTATTGGCTCACGCGGCTGCATTCGCGCACGCCGGGCCCGGCCATGCAGGCCTTTCGCGACTGGCTGCTGGCGGCCTGCGCGGCATCGGCCTGACGATGCCGACTGCCGGGCAACGCGAGCAGCGCCATTGAGCCGCCCGGTATCATCGCCGCCCCATGCCCACCACGCCCATCTCGCCGAGCTCGCCGACCTCCCCCGCCTTTCTCACCGCCGCCCTGTACCTGTTCGTCGATCTGCCCGACTATGCCGCGCTGCGGGAGCCGCTGCAGGCGCTGTGCGAGGCGCAAGGCGTGCGCGGCATGCTGCTGCTGGCACCCGAAGGCATCAACGGCACCATCGCCGGCAGCCCAGCAGGCGTGCAGGCCGTGCTGGCCTGGCTGCGCAAGGATGCGCGCCTAGCGCCACTGAAGCACAAGGAAGCGCTGGGCGAACGGCAGCCGTTCTACCGCATGCGCGTGCGGCTCAAGCGCGAGATCGTCACCCTGGGCGTGCCCGGCCTGCAGCCCGCGCTGCATGCGGGCACCTATGTCAAGCCTGACGATTGGAACGCGCTCATCGACGACCCCGAAGTGGTGGTGATCGACGTGCGCAACGACTACGAGATCGGCATCGGCAGCTTCGAGCGCGCGGT
The DNA here is from genome assembly GCF_057642795.1 of Paracidovorax sp. Classification (NCBI taxonomy): domain Bacteria; kingdom Pseudomonadati; phylum Pseudomonadota; class Betaproteobacteria; order Burkholderiales; family Comamonadaceae; genus Paracidovorax; species Paracidovorax sp. The sequence goes on along the minus strand of NZ_JBXYZY010000021.1, from coordinate 25,581 downwards.
GAACCCGGGCACGCGCACCTTCACCGAGTTCCCGGCCTGGGTGGAGTCCGAGCGCCAGCCGGGCGGCCTGCTGGCGGGCCAGCCCCGGGTGGCGATGTTCTGCACGGGAGGCATCCGCTGCGAGAAATCCACCGCGCTGCTGCGCTCCCAGGGCTTCGGCGAGGTCTATCACCTGGAAGGCGGCATCCTCAAATACCTGGAAACGGTGCCGCCCACCGAGAGCCGTTGGCATGGCGACTGTTTCGTGTTCGACGAGCGCGTGTCGGTCGGCCACGGGCTGGCACCCGGCCACCACCAGCTCTGCCGCTCCTGCCGCATGCCGCTGGGGACGGAGGAGCTGGCATCGCCCCTCTACGAAGCCGGCGTGAGCTGCCCGCACTGCCACGGCAGCCGCACGCCCGAGCAACTGCAGGCCCTGCGCGAGCGCGAGCGGCAGATGCGCCTGGCCGCCGAACGCGGGCAGGAGCACATCGGCGCGCGACTGCCCTCGTCGCAATCATCGCAACCGGCGCGGGAAGCCTCCCCGGCCCGCGCCCTGCCCACCCATCTGCCGGTGCTCTATTCCTTCCGCCGCTGCCCCTACGCCATGCGCGCCCGGCTGGCGCTGGCGGCCAGCGGCCAGCCCTGCGAGCTGCGCGAAGTCGTTCTGCGCGACAAGCCGGCCGCGCTGCTGGCGGCATCGCCCAAGGGCACGGTGCCGGTGCTGGTGCTGCCTGAAGAAGAAGGCGGCAGCAAGGTCATTGACCAGAGCCTGGACATCATGCGCTGGGCGCTGCAGCGCAACGACCCTGGCCGCTGGCTGCAGCCTTCCAACGGCGAAAGCCTGCAAGACATGGTCGCGCTCATCGCCGAATGCGACGGCCCCTTCAAGCAGGCGCTGGACCGCTGCAAGTACCCCAGCCGCTATCCCGGCGAAGGAGCCTCAACGCCCGCGCACGCCACCGCCTGGCATACGGCGGACGGCTGGGTCATGCAGGCGTTGGAAGCGCGCCTGGGCACGCAGGCCTGGCTCTTCGGCAGCCACGCCACGCTGGCGGACATGGCCATAGCGCCCTTCGTGCGACAGTTCGCGGGCATTGATGCCGCGCGCTGGGAGGCCGGCGCGTGGCCCCGCACCCGACAGTGGCTTGCGGGCTGGCAGGCGCTGCCGCTCTTCGAGGCGGTGATGGGCAAGCACCCGGCCTGGCGCGAGGGTGATGCGCCGGTGGTGTTCGCCCCCCGCTAGAAACGACACGGGCGCCCGAAGGCGCCCTGGCTGGGTGGCTGAATCGATCGCGCGTCAGCGGCCGCTGCGGCGTACGACCACCGCCAGCAGCACGATAGCCATGGCGACGAAGCAGATGAAAGACCAGTTGGCGATGGAGCCGCCCAGGAAGGTCCAGTCCACCACCGTGCAGTCGCCCGATCCGCGGAAAATCATGGGAATGGCGCGGCCGATCGGGAAGTGCTCGATCATTCCGTAGAAGTCGCGCCCGCAGGTGGCGATCTCGGGCGGATACCACTGCAGCCAGCTCTGGCGCGCCGCCACGAAGGCGCCGAAGCCCGCCGACAGCAGGGCCAGCGCGCCCCAGCCGATCTGCCAGCCTTTTTGCCCTCTAGCGCTGGCAATCCCTGCGCAAACCGCTACAAAAATAAGAGCATAGCGCTGCACAATGCACATCGGGCACGGCTCCAGGCCCACCACGTGCTGCAGGTACATGCCGAACGCCAGCATCGCCACGCAGGCTCCAGCCACCAGGGCCAGCACACGGCGCGGTGCGCGATCGAAAGCACTCAAAACCATCTCGAAGTTCCCTCTTCTATTCGGGCCGCCGGGCGGGGGCGGCACCGCCCGCCCCGATGGGGGAGAGCGTCAGATGCCTGCGGCCTGGTCCAGAAACACGCGGGCGCGGCGCGGCGTGACCACCAGCGTTTCGCCCTCCTTGAATCCCATCTCGCGGTACTCGTTCGCAGGAATCTGCGCTTCGATCACGGCGTCGGGGCCTGCATTGTCCGCTGGTTTGTCGCCGGGTTCGGCGATTAGTTCCAGCCGAGCGATCGGGCCGACCACGATGGCCCGCGAAAGCTGCGCCACGATGCCCTGCGGCCGGCCCTGCGCGTCCAGTCCCTCTCCGGGCGTATAGCGGCGCACATCCAGGTCGTGAGGGCGCACGTAGGCGAAGGCGTTGGCGTTCTGCGCCTGGGCGTGCTCGGGCGAATCGAGCTGCATACCCTCGACATGCACCAGCCCCTCGTGCGCTCGGCCCTTGAACAGGTTCACGTCGCCCAGGAAGCCATAGACGAACGGGCTGGCAGGCTGGTCCCACACTTCCTGTGGGGAGCCGCTCTGCTCGATCCGGCCCTGGTTGATGACGACCACGCGGTCGGCCACTTCCAGCGCCTCTTCCTGGTCGTGCGTGACGAAGATGGAGGTGACATGCAGCTCATCGTGCAGGCGGCGCAGCCAGCGGCGAAGCTCCTTGCGCACCTTGGCGTCCAGCGCGCCGAAGGGCTCGTCCAGCAGCAGCACCTTGGGCTCCACGGCCAGCGCGCGCGCCAGGGCAATGCGCTGGCGCTGCCCGCCCGAGAGCTGCGACGGATAGCGCTCGGCCAGCCAGTCGAGCTGCACCAGCTGGAGCAGGTCGGTCACCTTCTTTCTGATCTGGTCTTCGCTCGGGCGCTGGCTGCGCGGCTTCACGCGCAGGCCGAAGGCCACGTTCTCGAATACCGTCATGTGGCGGAACAGCGCGTAGTGCTGGAACACGAAGCCCACGTTGCGCTCGCGCACATGCACGTCGGTCGTGTCTTCGCCGCTGAAGTGGATGCTCCCCACGTCGGGCGTTTCCAGCCCGGCGATGATGCGCAAGAGCGTGGTCTTGCCGCAGCCCGAGGGCCCGAGCAGCGCGATGAGTTCGCCCGAATGGATGTCCAGGCTCACGTCGCGCAGCGCCTGGAAGTCGCCGAACTGCTTGCTGATGTTGCGGATTTCGATGCTCATAGATCAATGGCTTTCAGCGTGGGCCGCTCCGGAGGCAGGTTGGCTGCGGCCTTGCGTTCGCGTTCGCTCTGCCATTCGGCGACCGACTTGATGGCCAGCGTGACCAGGGCCAGCAGGGCCAGCAGCGATGCCGCCGCGAAGGCCGCCGCCGACTGGTATTCGTTGTAGAGGATTTCCACGTGCAGCGGGATGGTGTTGGTCTGCCCCCGGATGTGGCCCGACACCACCGACACCGCGCCGAATTCGCCCATGGCACGCGCGTTGCACAGGATCACCCCGTAGAGCAGCCCCCACTTGATGTTGGGCAGCGTCACCTTCCAGAAGGTCTGCCAGCCGGTGGCGCCCAGGACGATGGCGGCCTGCTCCTCGTCGTTGCCCTGCGCCTGCATCAGCGGGATCAGCTCGCGGGCGATGAACGGGAAGGTGACGAACACGGTCGCCAGCACGATGCCGGGCACGGCGAAAATGATCTTGATGTCGTTCGCCTGCAGCCAGGGGCCGAACCAGCCGTTGGCGCCGAAGACCAGCACGTACATCAGCCCCGCCACCACGGGCGAGACGGAGAACGGCAGATCCACCAGCGTGGTGAGGAAGGCCTTGCCCTTGAACTCGTACTTGGCGATGGCCCAGGCCGCCGCCACGCCGAACACGAGGTTCAGCGGCACGGAGATCAGCGCCGCAATCAGCGTGAGCTGGATGGCAGACCAGGCATCCGGGTCGCGCAGGCTGGCGAAGTAGGCATCGGCGCCCTTGGAGAACGCCTCGACGAACACCGCCGCGAGCGGCAGCACCAGAAAGAGCACCAGGAAGACCAGGGCGATGCCCAGCAGCGTCCAGCGCACCCAGGGCGCCTCGGTCGTGCCGGACTGTGCGCGGCGCTTGGCCGGAGGGGTGGCGGTGGAACTCATGCCGGCGCTCCTGCGTTGCGGCGCTGCCAAGCCTGCAGCGCGTTGATGACCAGCAGCAGCACGAAGGAGATGGCCAGCATCACCACCGCGACCGCCGTGGCGCCCGCGTAGTCGTATTGCTCCAGCTTGCCGATGATGATGAGCGGCGTGATCTCGGACACCATGGGCATGTTGCCGGCGATGAAGATGACCGAGCCGTATTCACCGATCGCCCGGGCGAAGGCCATGGCGAAGCCGGTCATCAGCGCAGGCGTGATGGAGGGCAGGATCACCCGGGTGAAGGTCTGCCAGCGGGTCGCGCCCAGGCTGGTCGCGGCCTCTTCCAGTTCCTTTTCGGTGTCTTCCAGCACCGGCTGCACCGTGCGCACCACGAAAGGCAGCCCGATGAAGATCAGCGCGATGACCACCCCCGCCGGCTTGAAGGCGAGCTGGATGCCCAGCGGCTCCAGATACTGGCCGAGCCAGCCGTTGCCGGCCAGCAGCGCCGTGAGCGAGATGCCCGCCACGGCCGTGGGCAGCGCGAAGGGCAGATCGACCAGCGCATCGACGATCTTCTTGCCCGGAAAGCTGTAGCGCACCAGCACCCAGGCGATCAGCAGGCCGAACACCAGATTGACCAGCGCGGCGATCAGCGAGGCGCCGAAGGTGAGACGGTAGGAAGCCAGCACGCGCGGTGCGCTCACGGCGACCCAGAACTGGTCCCAGGTCAGCGTGAAGGTCTTGAACAGCAGCGCCGACAGGGGAACGAGCACGATGATGCTCAGGTAAAAGAGCGTGTAGCCCAGGGTCAGCCCGAAGCCCGGCAGCACCCGCTTGGAACGGCGTGCGCGCCCTGCCCCGGCCCCTCCCGGGGGCGCGGCGGAAATCGCAGGAGACATGGCGGCGTACTTACTTGGCGCCCGGGGCGTAGAGCTTGTCGAACTGTCCGCCGTCGTTGAAGTGGACCTTCTGCGCATCGCCCAGCGAGCCAAAGTACTTGCCCACCGTGAACAGCTTGACCGGCATGAACAGATCGGAGTGCTTTTTCAGCACCGCCTCGGAACGCGGACGCAGCGCGTGGCGGGCTGCGATCTCCTGGCCTTCGTCGGAATAGAGATAGTCCAGATAGGCCTTGGCCAGCGGGCCCGAGCCTTTCTTGGCGGCGGTGCGCTCCACCACCGCCACGGGGTTCTCGGCCAGGATGCTGGTGGAGGGATAGACGGCATCCACACGGCCCTTGCCGAATTCGCGTTCGATGGAGAGCACTTCGGATTCGAAGGTGATCAGCACGTCGCCCGTGTTGCGCTGCAGGAAGATGCTGGTGGCGTCACGCCCGCCCTTGCCCAGCACCGGCACGTTCTTGTAGAGCTTGCCCACGAACTCGGCGGCCTGCGCGTCGGTACCGCCCTTTTCGCGCACCGAGCCCCAGGCGCCCAGATAGGCGTAGCGGCCGTTGCCACCCGTCTTGGGGTTGACCACCACGACCTGCACGCCCGGCTTGACGAGGTCGTCCCAGTCCTTGATGTTCTTGGGGTTGCCCTTGCGCACCAGGAACAGCATGGTGGACGTGGTAGGCGAGGCATCGTGGGGGAATTTCTTGGCCCAGTCCTTGGCGACCACGCCGTTCTGCGCGAGGAAGTCGATGTCCGTCGTGGTGTTGAAGGTGACCACATCGGCATCCAGTCCGTCGTTCACGGCCCGTGCCTGGGCGCTGGAGCCGCCGTGGGCCTGGTCGATCTTGACGTCCTTGCCGGTCGTCTTCTTGTAGTGGGCGACGAAAGCCGGGTTGTAATCCTTGTAGAACTCGCGCGCCACGTCGTAGGAAACGTTGAGCAGCGTGGGGGTCTGCGCTGCGGCCAGGCCGCTGGCGGCCAGTGCCACGGTGGCGATGAGGGTCTTGAGCCGGTTCTTCGATTGCATGTCTTGTGTCACCCACGTTGCTGGAAGTAACGTGGATTGTGGGCAGCCCTGCTTAAAACGCAAAAGAATATATTTTTGTTTATTAATCAGCTCGCAGAATAAAGCGCTGACGCACTGCGGTCCAGCCGCACCAGGGGTGCCCACATCACGCCGCGGCGGCGCGCCAAGGCTCGGACACTGCAGAGCCAGCGGGTGCTGCACCCGCCCCTGCGGCAGACGCATCCCCCACCAGCGATTGCAGCAGAGCCCAGCCCAGCGGCCAGTCCCCATGGCCGGACTCGACGTTGATGTGGCCGGCGTTCTGCAGGCGCACGAATTCGCTGCCCCAGGAACGCGCATAGGCCCCTGCGAGCCGCACAGGGCAATAAGGATCGTTGCTGCTCGCCACCAGAATGCTGCGATAAGGCAAAGCGCCGTGGGGCACCGGCGCAAAATCGCTCAGCACGGCCCGGCGCTCAGGGTCCGCCGGTGCGACGAACAGCGCGCCCCCTACCCGGGCGGTGGCGTCCGGGCCGATATGGGTAGCGGCGATGCACCCCAGGCTGTGCGCCACGAGGACGACAGGATGCGGCGCGGCGAGGATCGTGGCTTCAAGCGTCTTCACCCAGTCGGCGCGTGTCGGGGTGATCCAGTCGTCCTGCACGACGCGGATCACCGAGGGCAGGCGCTGCGTCCAGAGCGTCTGCCAGTGGCCTGGGCCGGAATCACGCCAGCCCGGCACAACGACGATGGACGTGGTGGCGGCACTCATTGCGCGCAGCTCCCGCATACCCCGGGACGGGTGGCGACGGGAGGGGCGCGGAGAACCACAAAGCTGGAGGGGACGGTCGGGGCCATGCGTTCATTCCTGGTGCGAAAGCAAGATGGAATGATTCTGGCGACCGGCCCTTCCGATACAAACAAATATATCGTTGTGAATTAATAGATAAATCGTCTATTAAAGGCTGCCACGGGTCGCAACCGTTCCTGCTGACGGAGCCTGCCTTCCCCTTGCCTCAGCAGCGCCTGGAACGCGCCGCACTCCGGGCCGCCCACCCCAGCACCTGCCACTGCGCAAGCACCAGCGCCATATACGCCGCCACTTCGGCCCACTCTTCGAGCACGGCAGCGTTGTTGCCCCAGTGGGGAGACACCTCCATGCCCAGCAGATGCCCTTCGCCATAGGTGCTCAGCAAGGCAGCGGCCACTCCCAGGCCCAGCTCGGCCCATGGGAAATGCCCGGCGCGCAGCACCGACCACACCACCCGCTCGACCCGGAACCACGCGAACAGAGAGCCGGCAGCCACCAGCAGGGCCACGGCGACCGGAGCCACGGCAGGCTTGTACCAGAGCACCGAAGAGGAATATTCGGGGCCGTCCGCCCCTATAGCCAGCGGCTGGAGCAGCGCTGCGCCCCAGCTCAGTTCGCGGGCAGCCAGCAGCATCCAAACCGGCGTCAGGCATACGGCTAACGCCACCACGTCAGCCCTGGCCCCTTGCCGCCATGAAACGATGGCACGCCACGCGGCCACGGCCCCGCCGCCCAGCAGTATGGCGAGTTGGAGGTTTTCGATCCACCCGTTTTCCCAAGCCGCCTGGGCGGGGAGCACCGGAACGACGAAGAATCCGATCGCCAGCCAGAGGGCAACCGTGAAGCAGAAGAAATGACGGGGAGACGCCGGTGGCGCCGGCTCATAGGCCCCAGCCGGGGAAGTGCAAAGGGATTTCATGCGGACGGGTGCATCGCTGTGCCCGCCGCTGAATGCACGCCGTGGTGTGCCAGGAAACCGGAGGGAGACAGCGCAGTTCAAAAAATGAACTGGTGAGTGCAGATGTAAAAATTCACGATATGCGAATCATACTCATCAATATGCATCAAACCGTCATACTTCAGGTGTAGGAAAAGATCGACACCATCGCCTCACTCAATTCCGCACCAGCCCATGCGCGGTCTAGGGGCAGGCCGTATGCCCCGGGACGGCCTCGCCCAGAAAGTCCAGAAAGCGCCGCACCGCAGGCGACAGCCCCCGACGCGAGGGAAATACGGCATGCACCACACTCGGGGGCGCGGACCAGCCCGGCAGCACTCTCACCAGCCTGCCGTCGGCCAGCTCGGTATGGCACATGTAGTCGGGCAGCCAGCACATGCCTGTTCCGGCCAACACAGCGAATTTGAGGGTCAGCAAATCGTCGGCCACATAGCGCGGGCTGTGCTGCACCGTCTCCTCCCGCCCGTCGGGCCCGATCAGCCGCAACGTGGTGCGCCCCTCGGCGGCGGACATTGCCAGACTGTCGAGCGCGGGCAGATCCGCCAGCGTGGCCGGCACGCCCTGCCGCTTCAGCAAAGAAGGGCTGGCCACCAGCACCTGCGCGCCCTCGTCCAGGCGCTTGACGATCATGCTGCCGCTGTCGTCCACCGTGGCGCGCACTCGCAGAGCCACGTCCACGCCCTCCTCCACCAGGTTGACGATGCGGTTGGTCACCTGCATCTCCACCCGCACCAGCGGATTGCGCTCCAGAAACTGGGGCATCAGCTCGCCCAGCACGCTCTGCGCTAGCGTGACCGGGCAGGTCACGCGCACGGTCCCCCGCGGTTCTGTCTGCACCTGCGCGACGGTATCGGCCGCCGCCTGGGCCGAATCGCGCATGGCCTGGCAATGCCGAAGGTAGGCCTCACCCACGTCGGTGAGAGAGAGCTTGCGGGTCGTGCGGTGTAGCAGCCTCACGCCTAGGCGCGCTTCCAGATCGGACACCCGCCGCGAGAGCCGCGACTTCGGGATGCCCAACGCCCGCCCTGCCGCTGCGAAGCCGCCGCGCTCCACCACTTCGGCGAAGTACAACATGTCATTGAGATCCTGCATGGCTCACTCCCTCGATTGTTGAAAGCGCACGTGGCACATTGTTCTATCGACAGGACAATCTAGCGCATATGCCATGACTTATCAATGACTACATTAACCAGCACAATCTATCCAACGCCGAACATATTGGCGAGGCTTTAAGGAGAAAACCATGCAACTGCTTCACATCGACTCCGCCATCACGGGCGGTGCCTCCGTTTCGCGCCAACTCACCGCCAGCACGGTCGCCGCCTGGGTGGCTTCGCATCCCGGCACGCAAGTGCAGTATCTGGATCTGGCAGCCGACGCCCCCGCCCACTTCACGCTCGACGCCATGGCGCCGCGGACCGGCCAAACCGAAGGCCTGACCGAAGCCCAGCAACGCGAAAACGCCGTCTCCGAACGGCTGGTGAGCCAGTTCCTGGCGGCCGACGTGATCGTGGTGGGCGCGCCTTTCTACAACTTCGGAATCCCCACGCAGCTCAAGGCCTGGATCGACCGCCTGGCCCAGCCGGGCCGCACCTTCCGGTACACCGCGAGCGGGCCTGAAGGCCTGGCCAAAGGCAAGACCGTGATCGTGGTCTCCACGCGCGGCGGCGTCTATTCGACCACCGAAGGCGGCCGCGCCTTGGAGCACCAGGAAAGCTATCTGCAAACCATCTTCGGTTTCTTTGGCATCACTGACGTCCGCTTCGTGCGCGCCGAAGGTGTGGCCATGGGCCCGGATGCGAAGAACGCCGCCCTGGCCAGCGCCGAAAACGACATCAAGACCCACGTGGCGCAGTCCGTCACCAAGGCGGCCTGAGGCTGCGAAGCAACCAGCGGGCAGGCGCCAGCGCCTTTCCCCCTGGTTGCGGGTGTGATCCGATACCCCCAAGCAAAAGAGCCGGCATTGCCGGCTCTTTTGCTTGGGGTGATGCGCCTTTCCAGACGCAAAGACTCCGTGCTCAGGCAGCAGGTCGGTGATCGCCCGCGTTGTTGTGCGTCTTCACCCAGGCCACGTACTTGTCCATCCAGGTCTGCAGGAACTTACGGCTGCCTTCGCCCACGTTGCCGTCGTCGTCGATGAAGCCCTCCTTGTAGTGGATGAAAGCTTCGGGCTGGCCGAGCGTGGGAACGTCCAGGTACGCGAGCACATTGCGCAGATGCTGCTGCGCCAGAGCCGTGCCGATCGCACCCACCGACGCGCCGAGAACGCCCGCAGGCTTGCCACCCCACACGCTCTGCCCGTAGGGCCGAGAGCCGTGGTCGATGGCGTTCTTGAGAACGCCAGGAATCGACCGGTTGTATTCAGGGGAGACGAACAGCAGCCCTTGCGATGCCGCCACCTCGGACTTGAGCCGCAGCACGGGCGCGGCCTGCTGGCTGTCATCGTCCTGGTTGTAGAGCGGAAGATCGTCGATGCGGATCTCCTTGAAGGAGAAGTCCGCCGGCGCCAGCCGAGTGAGCGCGTGGGCCAGCTTGCGATTGATGGAATCTTTGCGGAGGCTGCCGACGATGAGTGCGATCTGGTAGTGGTCCATGCCATTCCTTTCGGGGATGTGAAAGACAAGAGAAACGCGCCGCCCGCAGCGGCGCACAACACCCATCATAAGGAAGGCCGCCGCACCCAGCCTGCCCCCAACGGACACTAAAAAGCTACATTTTTAATAGCAGCCTACCCAATAAAAACAAAGGCTCCAGGGTGTTTCGGTCTTGACTCCCAGGCGAGCGCAGGGCAGCAGCAGACACTCCATGCCGATGCAGTCCTACAGGAAGTCGGCTCAACGGCGAAGACGCGGCCCCATGAAAAAAGCCCGGCTGCAGGCACAGCCGGGCCAGATGCATTCACCCGCCCCTTCCCGCCGCCAGCAGCCAGTCGGGAGGGAGAGGGTCAGCGATCAGCAGAGGATCAGACGTTCCGGCCGAAGGGCCCGTCGCTGCCGACCTGCACGATATTCTCAGCGCTCGGCGCGTCCTTCTTGCCGCCGCGACGGCCGGGCTTGGGCTGCTCGGTCTGAGCGACGCAGTCTGCGTAGTAGCGCACCACGCCGTTCTCGTCTTCGATCTCCACCAGACCGTGGATGTCGGTCTCGAAGCCCGGCGAGAGCTTGGAGAACTCACGCGAGAACTTGAGGTAGTCCACGATCTTCTTGTTGAAGACTTCGCCCGGGATCAGCAGTGGAATGCCGGGCGGGTACGGCGTGATCAGGCTGGTGGTGATGCGGCCTTCGAGGTTGTCGATCTCCACGCGCTCGGTCTTGCGCTGGGCGATGTGGGCATAGGCGTCGCTCGGCTTCATCGCGGGGGTCAGGTCCGACAGGTACATCTCCGTCGTCAGGCGGGCGATGTCGTACTTGGCGTAGAGCTCGTGCACGTGCTGGCACAGATCCTTCAGGCCCATGCGCTCGTAGCGCTTGTGCTGCTGGCAGAACTCCGGAAGGATGCGCCACATCGGCTGGTTCTTCTCGTAGTCGTCCTTGAACTGCTGCAGCGCCGCCAGCAGCGTGTTCCATCGGCCCTTGGTGATGCCGATGGTGAACATGATGAAGAAGCTGTAGAGACCGGTCTTCTCGACCACCACGCCGTGCTCGGCCAGGTACTTGGTCACGATGGAGGCAGGAATGCCGGTCGCATCGAACTTGCCGTCCAGGTTCAGACCCGGCGTGACGATAGTGGACTTGATCGGGTCCAGCATGTTGAAGCCGTCGGCCATCTGGCCGAAACCGTGCCACTTGCTCGCGCTCTTCTTGCCCTTGCCATCGCTGCGGATGATCCAGTCTTCGGCCCGACCCACGCCTTCGTCAGCCAGCTTGTCCGGCCCCCAGACCTTGAACCACCAATCGTCCTTGCCGAACTCTTCCTCCACCTTGCGCATGGCGCGGCGGAAATCCAGCGCTTCCAGCAGGCTCTCTTCCACCAGCGCGGTGCCGCCGGGCGGCTCCATCATGGCAGCGGCCACGTCGCAGCTGGCGATGATGCTGTACTGCGGGCTGGTCGAGGTGTGCATCAGGTACGCCTCGTTGAACAACGGGCGGTCGAGCTTGACGGTCTGCGAGTCCTGTACCAGCACGTGGCTGGCCTGGCTGATGCCGGCGAGCAGCTTGTGGATGGACTGCGTCGCATAGACCACGGAATGCTTCGGACGCGCGCGCTTCTTGCCCATGGCGTGGTAGCTGCCGTAGAACGGGTGGAAGGCGGCGTGCGGCAGCCAGGCTTCGTCGAAATGCAGGTTCTCGACGTAGCCGTCCATCATCGACTTGATGGTCTCGGTGTTGTAGAGCACGCCGTCGTAGGTCGATTGCGTGAGGGTCAGCACGCGCGGCTTCACGGCGGCCGCATCCACGCCCTTGAGCAGCGGGTTGGCGCGGATCTTCGCCTCGATCGCGTCGCGCTCGAACTCGCTTTTCGGGATCGGGCCGATGATGCCGAAGTGGTTGCGTGTGGGCTTCAGGAACACCGGGATCGCACCCGTCATGATGATCGAGTGCAGGATGGACTTGTGGCAGTTGCGGTCCACCACCACCACGTCGCCCGGCGCCACCGTGTGGTGCCACACCATCTTGTTGGAGGTGCTGGTCCCGTTGGTCACGAAGAAGCAGTGGTCGGCATTGAAGATGCGCGCCGCGTTGCGCTCGCTCTCTCCGATGGCGCCGTTGTGGTCCAGCAGCTGGCCCAACTCTTCCACAGCATTGCACACGTCGGCGCGCAACATGTTCTCGCCGAAGAACTGGTGAAACATCTGGCCCACGGGGCTCTTGAGGAAGGCCACGCCGCCGGAATGGCCCGGGCAATGCCAGGAATAGGAACCGTCCTCTGCGTAGTCCAGCAGCGCCTTGAAGAACGGCGGCTGCACGCCCTCCAGGTAGCTCTTGGCCTCGCGGATGATGTGCTTGGCCACGAACTCCGGCGTGTCCTCGAACATGTGGATGAAGCCGTGCAGCTCGCGCAGGATGTCGTTTGGCAAATGGCGCGCCGTCTTGGTCTCGCCATGCACGTAGATCGGCACCTCGGTGTTCTTGCGCCGCACTTCGGCGATGAAGTTGCGCAGGCTGAGCACGATGGGGTCGAGCCCCGAGCCCAGCGTGAACTCTTCATCGTCGATCGACAGAATGAATGCGCTGGCGCGGCTTTGCTGCTGCGCAAACTGGGTCAGATCACCATAGCTAGTCACGCCCAGCACCTCGAAGCCCTCGGCCTCGATGGCGTGCGCCAGGGCGCGAATGCCCAATCCTGACGTGTTCTCAGAGCGGTAATCCTCGTCGATGATGACGATAGGAAAGCGAAACTTCATGCGCAGCCTCCGGGCAATCGGGCCAAAAAACGAAACAGCCGCGCAGTGTAAAGAATATCAATGTCAGCCTTTTGAAGCGCACAGGCTTTTGTCCCACAATTCGCAAGGCCCGTCCCCACGACGATGGCTCCAAGGAGGGAGATGATGGAGGAATCGACACTCTGGTGGTTGGTCGCCGGAGCCGCGGTGATCGCCGAGCTGCTCACCGGCACTTTCTATCTGCTGATGCTCGCCCTAGGCATGGTGGCGGGCGCTGCCGTGGCCCACATGGGTGCATCCACCTCCGCGCAGCTACTCGCAGCGGCCTTGGTGGGCTGCTCCGCTGTCGTGGCCTGCCATCTGGTCCGCAGGCGCCATCCCTCCGGTCAACCTGCGGCGCGCAACAGCGACGTCAATCAGGACGTGGGCGCGACAGTGCAGGTCGATGCCTGGAACGCTGACGGCACCGCACCGGTACGCTACCGCGGTGCGCAGTGGACCGTGGTGCTGGGCCCTGGCGCGGCGCCGGCCCCAGGCTTGCACCGGGTGATCGAAGTCATCGGTAGCAGGCTAATCGTGGAGCCGGCCTGACGGGGCGCCCGCCGGCCGCCCAGAAACCACGGCCGGCCCTTTTGCTTTCTCTCTTTTCTTTTTTTGCCAGCCGCCCCCAAGGGCACCCCGCCCGCACAGGGCCAATGAAAGGATTCCATGGAAATCGCCATCGTCGTTTTCGTAATCGCCGCTGTGTTCATTGCCCGGTCGGTGAAAGTCGTTCCCCAGCAGAACGCCTGGGTCAAGGAACGACTGGGCAAGTACGCCGGCACGCTCACGCCAGGGCTCAACTTCCTCGTGCCCTTCATCGACCGTGTCGCCTACAAGCACAGCCTGAAAGAAATACCGCTGGACGTGCCCAGCCAGGTCTGCATCACGCGCGACAACACGCAGCTGCAGGTGGACGGCATCCTCTACTTTCAGGTGACCGATCCTATGCGCGCGAGCTACGGCTCCAGCAACTACATCATGGCCGTCACCCAACTGGCGCAAACCTCGCTGCGCAGCGTGATCGGCAAGCTGGAACTGGACAAGACCTTTGAAGAGCGCGACATGATCAACGCCCAGATCGTCGCGGCCATCGACGAAGCGGCCCTCAACTGGGGCGTGAAAGTGCTGCGCTACGAGATCAAGGACCTCACTCCTCCCGCCGAGATCCTGCGCTCCATGCAGGCTCAGATCACCGCAGAGCGCGAGAAGCGCGCACTCATCGCCGCTTCCGAAGGGCGCCGCCAGGAGCAGATCAACATCGCTACCGGCGAACGCGAAGCTTTCATCGCCCGCTCCGAAGGTGAAAAACAGGCGCAGATCAACAACGCCCAGGGCGAAGCCGCTTCCATCACCGCCGTGGCCGAAGCGACCGCCCAAGCCATCGAACGCGTCGCCGCCGCCATCCGCCAGCCCGGTGGCGAACAGGCCGTGCAACTCAAGGTAGCCGAACGCGCCGTGGACGCCTACAGCCGCGTCGCTGCAGACGCCACCACCACCCTCATCGTGCCCAGCAACATGACCGAGGTCTCGGCCCTCATCGGCTCGGCCATGAAGATGGTGCAAACCAGCAGCCATCGCGCGCCCTAAATTCGGGAATTCGCAGATCACATGCCGCTTTCCCAAAACCGGCGCAAAGCACTGCTATACTTGACGGCTTCGGAGAGGTGGATGAGCGGTTTAAGTCGCACGCCTGGAAAGCGTGTGTGGGCTAATCCCCACCGCGGGTTCGAATCCCGCCCTCTCCGCCAAGTACATTTTTTCCTTTAAAATCAACGACTTACGTGATTTTTTGGAAAGAGGTGGTAGCAAAACTGGTAGCAATTCATGCTCAGTTTGCCCATCTACAAGCTTGGCAACGTCTACTATCTGCATACGCGCATACAGGGCCGACAGGTCAAGCGCTCCCTGCGAACCGGCTACAAGCGCGAAGCACTTCAACGCGCCCTAGCCCTTTTGCAAGCCATGCCGAAGCCCTTCCCCCCTGAAAAGTACGAGCTAGACGCCTCGCGCGGCATTTTCAAGGCCGATGGCCCGGAAGACCATGCCCGCCTGATGGAAGCCATCGAGGCGCTGAAAACACTGCAATCCGGTGGCTTGCCTTTGGCCGCGCCAGCCGTGGCACCCGCGCCCGTCGCAGCCCCGACCCAACCCGCCGCCGATGACCCCACGGCCTTGAAGCTGGACGAGCTGGCCGAGCAGTACTTTCTGCTACGGAACGTAAAGCAAGCTACCGTGAAGTCCTATCGTGGCGCAGCGGACGAGCTGGCGGCCTTCCTGGGCAACCCGCGCATCACGCGCATCACGCTCAGCGACATATCGCGGTTCCAAGTGCATTTGGCAGAAAAGGGCAACTCGCCCCGCACCATCGACAACAAAACGAGCAATTTGCGCGCACTTTTGGGCTTTGCAAAAAAGCAGGGCTACATGCGCGAGCAGAACCCCGCCGCCGAGCGCTCGCTTATGTCGAAGCGTCAAAAAGCGCAAAACGGCTGGGCGACTTTTGAGCAAGACGAGATGGACGCGCTTTTGAGCAGCGCCTATTTCCGCGAGCGAATTACGGACGACACCGACTACACCACCGCCGTGCTGCTGGCTATTTTCACAGCATGCCGCGTGGGCGAAATCACCGCGCTCAAAAAAGAGCATTTCAAGCGCAGCCGCAAAGGCATCCCCTTCTTCACTATTCGCGATAGCAAAACCGCCGCAGGCATTCGCGAAGTGCCGTTGCATCCGTATATCTTCAACAGACTCATCCCGAAGTTAGAAGCGCTAAAAAGCCCATCCGGCAAACTTTTCCGCTACAAGGAGCGCGACGGAAAAGGCAGCGGGAATGCGGCAGGCAAGATGCTGAAACAAAACCTCATTGCCGCACGCATTGACCGCCCCAAGCTGGTATTCCACAGCCTCCGAAAATACACAAATAACTTGCTAATGGAACTTGGCGTTAGCCTGGAACACCGCTGCGCTTTTGCGGGGCATGAACTCGACAATGTAAATGTGCGGAGTTACACAAAAGCAATCGGGGTGGATGACCTTGCAGCGGCCATTTTTCCCGCTTTGGACACCATCGCGGCATCGGTCGAAAAGGCCATCAATCCGATGGCGGGAATTGCAATAGGCGACTTGATAGACCCCGACACCCTAATGTAATAGAAAAACCCGCCAATCGGCGGGTTTGTTCTTTATACCGTATCACCAGCCGTATAGGGTAGCGACGGCAGCAAATCCGGGAAAAGCTTTTTGTCGCGCTCCGGGGACTTGGCGAGCAAATTTGCGATGTGCTTGCGTAGCGCCGCATTGTCTTCAATGTCTTTCAGCACAATTGCACCTATCACAAACCTCTTTCGCTCATTGGTGCTTTTTTCTTTCGCATTGTATTTGTTGCGCAAGCTTTGCTCTCGCGCCTTCAATTGCTCTTGCTCCTTTTGCAACGCTGCAATTCGCTGTTGAATGCTTTTGTTCATGATTTGTCTCGCTTTCTGAAATCAGCTTAACAAATCACTGCCATTTGTCAATAAAGGCTGGGGCTATTCACTTGCCCCGGCCTTTCTTGCTTTTGCGCGTGCTTTTGCTACTATGAATGTATCAGCGCACACGCCTTATGTCCTCGCATGCTAAATCGTCCTCGTCCATCGTAGCCCCCTGCAAGGGCTCACTTATGCATTCATATCCTTGCGGATATAAATGCGTTCGCCCTGCCGGGGGCATTGCTTCGCAATCGGAGGCTACGCTATATGCCTAGCCTAGCTACATGGTTTTCGCCATCGCTGCAAACGCTCTCGCGCAAAAAGGGGCGTAGCTCCGTATTAGCCGCTGCGTATCGCGCTTGTGCAAAGCTAACGGACGAGCGCTTGGGCACCACCAGCGATTACAGGCCAAAAGGAAAGCACGGTCTCGCAGAGAACCTTTGCATTGGCATACCCGGCGACGACATAGAGAAGCTATGGAACGCCGCAGAAAAAGCGGAAAACCGCGCAGATGCCACGGTAGCCCGCGAGCTAATGATTCCCCTATCGGCGGAATGGACTGATGGCGAGCGGCGCGAATGCGTCCGCGACATCGCGCAACATTTGCGCGATACATACGGCGTAGCCGTATTGGCGTCAATTCACCGCCCCGCACGGGATAACAGAAATGACCACGCGCACCTTTTGTTTACTACCCGCACCGTGAATGCCGAAGGCGATTTCGGCAAGAAAACGCGAATCCTGGACGACATGAAGACCAGGGAAGTTAAGAAAATGCGGGAGCGCGTTTGCGATATTGTGAACGCGCATGCGCGCGCCAATGGTTCGGATTGGTATGTGCATGCCGGAAAGTTCTCGGAAATTGTGAATGATCACATTCCGACAAAACATGTTTCCATTTCCAGCGGAAAGAATCAACGCAAGTACATCGAGGCCAACCGCGCAGAAGTCGGTGAGGCGATGGCCGCAATTGCAAAGACAAAAACACGAATTGCGGCGATTGATGCGGAGATTGCAGAATTGCAAGCACCCGCCGTGGTCGAGGAATCAATTGAGAACACATCGCCAACGCAAGATGCTCCACAGCTTGTATTGACTCGTCGCGCTATGCCAGACGACGCCGCCAAAGCGCATGCAGAGATTGAAGCCGCCCTCACGCGCCGCCGTGAACTGAAAGCTAAACACGACAAATGGACGGCATGGAAAAAAGAGCTTGAAGACAATAAGCCAAGCACGCTAGCAATCATGTTTGGTAGCTACAAGGGGAAAATAGCACAAGCAAACCGGCACATAGAATTGCTGGAAGATGCCGCACGGGCGCAGGTTGCTATTGCGCAAGACCCCCAGCGAAAAAAGCTATATGCTCAATACGAAGAAGTCATCGCGCACAACATGACAGTTCGTGAGCAAGAATTGCAAGCACAAAAAGCAGAAGCCAAGCGTTTAGAAAAACTGGCGGAGGAAAACGCCCGTGCTTACCAATTGTCGAATGCGCAAGCTTATGCGGAGGATTGGTCAGCATCTCTGCAAGAATCCTGGCGGGAGGTTGACGAGCGGCGCTCGCGTGAGAAGGCCACAGCCTACGGCGATGACGGCTACGGCATGTAAGCCCCTAAAACCGTTTTACAAGGCGCGCAATGGGGTTGGCTGGTGCAATTGGCCCATGTTGCCGCGTCAAAGCCTTACAGGAGCGTTTACCGTGCTATTGCTTCCGCTTCGTTGACATGGGGCCTTGCCCCATACCCCGTTTAATTGGCTTATATTCATTGTGCATGCTAGGTTGACGTATGACCTCAGCAATCACTTCGATACAGCACGAATGCGCCCAAAGAGCCGCCGAGCTTTTGGCCGCGCCCCATGTTTACATCGACACCGAAACAAGCGGCTTGTATACCCCGAGAATTGTTCAAATTGCTATCACCGATAGCGACGGCAATGCGCTGCTTAACACCTTGGTACATCAGCGGTGGGCAATTCCCACAAAGGCAACGGCCAT
Organism: Paracidovorax sp.; assembly: GCF_057642795.1. Lineage (NCBI taxonomy): Bacteria > Pseudomonadati > Pseudomonadota > Betaproteobacteria > Burkholderiales > Comamonadaceae > Paracidovorax > Paracidovorax sp. The sequence goes on along the minus strand of NZ_JBXYZY010000021.1, from coordinate 7,221 downwards.
CCACGGTATCACCACCGAAATGACCAAGGCGGCACCACGCTGGGCCGAACTACTTCCCGCCATAGTTGCAATAACTGCTGGAAAAACCGCCATTTTCTACAATTACGAATTTGACATGGACGCCATTGCGCATACTTGCGCCATATCTTCTGTGCCTTGCCCAAAGCTCAAAGCCGCGTGCGCCATGACGCTTTACGCAGAGTACGCGGGGGAGTGGTCGGACTACTGGCAAAACTACCGCTTCGTACGCTTGTCCCGTGCCGCCGCTGAGTTTGGGTACCTTCACCAAAACGCGCACGATGCTTTATCCGACTGCATGGCCACACGCGCGGTGATGCATGGCATGGCAAATAGCTTGAAAGTCTGATTCCCAAATACCCACCCCAGCCCCGCCGCTTGCGGTGGGGTGGGGAGGGTCGGCACCCCGAAGGGGGCCGGGGAGGGGGTGGGGCTAGAAGCCATATAGAGATGAAGACACACAATCCGCACAGCGGCCTATGCCATACCGCCATGTGAATTTAATACGTTGTCGGGTGTGATACACGCAGGGTAAGCACAAAACGCGTTTGCGGTGCCATATATCGCTATTCCGACCCCATGCCACTTTTCAAAAATAAGGAGCTTGCGAACTTTTTTTGCTATTGTTTTGCGTTCTTTCGGAAGGTGCTGAATTGCTCTCAGACAAAGAAAAAAGGGGGACACCGCACGGCACCCCCCTTTTATGTTGCAAAGTGCACCCGCATTTGCTATTGTGGGTAAAGGTTAAGCAGTTCTCAGGCTACTTAACCCGCAAGCAGTAAAACACCTACTCCTTACGCCCACTCTTTTATTCTACATAGTTGGCGAAAATTGACAAGTGATTTGGGGTTTTTCAACTTGCAGCAGTTGAAAAGGAACACCCCGAAATGTCAGAACCCAAATACAACAGCATCACGGCAGCAGTAAAAGCCCAGGCACGCCAAGCACGCCGGGATGCAAAAGCCGCAGCCCAGGCAGCACGCACACCCAAAGTGCCGGCATACCATCCCAACGCAGTGAATCTGCGCAGCCATACACTGGCGCGCATTCTCGCCAAATACCGTACGCGCGGCGTCAAATTTTCATCCTCGTCTTTGCAGATTTGCCGCCGCCGTGCACAGCACGATGCGGAATTTGTGGGCGTTTCCGTGTCAACGCACGGTGACAAAAAAACCGCCAGCCTGAATAATGTGTTTTTTTGCAACAACAGCATTCACTGCCCACACTGCTCCGCAAAGCGCGAAGCAAAGACGCGCGACTACTTGAACAATGGCGTATCGCCCGCTGCTAAAAGCAAGCGTTTAAGCACGGGTCTTTTGACCATCACATGCCGCCACACTGCCGCAACTGCCCCCGATGACTTGTACGCCTACAAGCCATTGGCCGATGCCTTTTACTCGGCTTTGTCGCATTTCCATTCCAACTCGTACCGCATCTTTGATGCCCTCGGGGGCGGCTACATTGCCGGTATAGAGGCCCCAATGGGCGCAAAAGGCTTGCATATCCACAGCCACGAGGCCATCTTCTTTGATGCTGCTTTGCCAAAAGCCGAGCGCGATAAGCACATCGCAGCCCTGAAAGCCAAAGCAATTGCAGCGTTTAAGCGTGCAGGGCTCCACATTTCCGCATCCTGCCTGGACTTTCAGGAAAACTATGACCTTGGCTACATTGCAAAGAGCGGTACCAACGAAATCCACGCCAGCGACGACGCCGCGACCATCCACCGCAAGCGCGCCGACTACGAACTAACGCGCAAAAAGACAAATCACGGCCACAGCAACAACCGCGAGTTTGTGGAACATTTGGACGATGCCAAGCACGACAAAGCCGCCGAAATCGAGGTTGTACGCCATCTTTTAGCAATGGGCGGGCGCGACCGCTGGATTGTCAGCCGTCGCCTTACCAAGCTGCTTGGTATCCCGTCATTGAGCGACTACAAAGCCACGCATGGCGAAGCAAAAGCCGACGCAGCACCGAAGAAAATGGTGGCCGAAATGCACCCCGAAGCCTTCAATTTGGCTACCGAAAGCATCAACCAGCGCCCCGCCGTCGCGCTGATTCTGCGCGCCGCAAAGAACGAGGACGCCCGCCCCGGCACGGTAGGCAATATGGTGCATGCTCTCGTTAATGCGACAATGCACGCCCACGAGGCACGCATTACCGCCAAGGTGCAAAGCCGTACCGATGCAAAGATTGAAGCTCTGAAAGCCGTTCCACGCCACGAAAGCATTACGCGCACCTTCGTTGCGGCAATTGTGGCGAACGGCCAAAAAGAGACCATTGCGGCCATTAAAGAGTACCGCGCCAGCATCGCGCAGCGCTTGCGCCCCGTGGCGGAAATGAAGGCCGAGCGTGAAATGCGCGTACAAGCCGAGCAAGCCGCACAACGCGCCACCGTGGAATGGCTAGCCAACCTTACGCCCGCCGAGCTTGCTATGCACGAGCGCATGCAAGCAGGTCGGGGAAATGCTTTGAACTTCTCGTAATTGCACCATCGTGCTAAATTGCGGCAACCACACAACGGAGGCCGCATGGCAGGAAATGCAGAATTGTCAGCAGAAGCACGTTTGGCCGCTTTGGAAGCAAAGCGCGCAAAAGCAGCCGAGACCCTCGGCAGCATCGACGACGATATAGCCAGCCTGCGCGCGGAGACGCGCGGCGCAGTACTGGAAGCCACAAAAAAGACCATCGCCGACTACCGCTTTACCGCCGTGGAGCTTTTCGGCACACCACATGCCAGCAAGCCAAAAGCCAAGGGCAAGAGAGGCCCAGCCATAGCCAAATACCGCGACGAACACGGAAACACCTGGGGCGGCGGCAAAGGCCCGCGCCCTGCGTGGGTAAAGGCCATTGAGGCGGCAGGTGGCGACCTCGAAAAGTACCGTGTGAACGCCGTCGCGCAGCGCTTGGCCGACCAGGGCGGCAAGGCCCCCGAAATGGCCGAAATCCCACGCCGAAAGACTGCGGTGTAAGCACGTTGGCCGTTACCGCTAGAACTTTGCCTGTGTATTAGGTTAAATCCTGCCGCCCCAAGAAATGCGGAGTAGCAGGAAGCGTAGTAGATGCCAGATAGCTCCCTATTTCGCGCGCAATGTCGGTTTGCGACTCCTCGCGCGCCCTGCATTTCTGGGCCCATGCGCGGCCCGGGTGCAAGGTATCCCAGCGAGGGCGCAGCCCGTTATAGCGTCCAGACCCCGGGTCATGATTGCCGAAGCCCTCAACAATTAGATTCCACAAGGGCGAGAACTTGGCAATCATCAGCGACTCGCCGAGTGGAATCCAGATTTCATCAACGACCAAATACCGACACGAGAAGTCAGCAATATCTAGGGTATCAGTCGCTTGTACCGACTCGGCATGCTCTTGCAAGCGACTGAAAAGAGCCTTAGAACGCGTGGGGTCGGGCATAACTTTACCCTTGCGCGCCCCTTGTGGCACCGCCTTTCCTACGTAAATTGGCAGCGTTGGATTCCCGGGCTCCGCTTGGTTAGGGGCGGCGATAGGCCCATAGGCCACGTACTTGCCGTGGTAGTAAATGGCATAGATGCCAGACCCGAAAAACGCCTTCAATGCTCCCAAAGAGTGCGCAGGCTGGCTTACAAGTGCTTCCGCCACACTTGCGCCAAGGTTCTTCTTGTCCAGCGGATTAAAGGGTATGACTTCAGCCGTTTTGCTCATGCTCATCATGCTGCCCGCTTCTTACTCTTCGGTTGCAGCGACTCAACCCGGCGAAGTTCAGAACGAATGATTGCTTCGGCCACGGAAGCTGCTACGGTGCGCCCCAGGGCCACAGGCACGGCATTTCCCAGTTGGCGCATAGTTTCTGTCCATGAACCGTGGAAGATGTAGCCATCAGGAAAGGTCTGAATTCGTGCAGTCTCACGGGCAGTGAAATAGCGCACCGACCCATCAGGAAGCACCATCATGTTTTCGCCGCCAGGAACACCGTGGTCGCCGGCCTTAATGGTCTTCGCCGGTTGGTCCAATGGGCTTCCTGTGTGCCCGGGGTAAACCTTGGCCCCGTCTTGGAATCGATGGTCGCGGATTCCCGTGGCGGGACGAGTGCGCGGGTCTGGCAGGTCCGCAATCGCATCGCGCACCGTTCGCCAAGGGAGGAGCTTTGGTGGATTTACCGCTAGCGTTTGGATGCGCTTGGCCAATTTCGCAGGAGGGAGAGGGCGCGCGCGCTTGGCGACTTTGTGGCGTTCCCAGTAGTCTCCCGTTACCCACTGGGAATGGATCAAGGCGTCCTCGCTGTGCGTGGCCTCCGGAAAATGCCAATCAATGTCGAGGTCTGACCGCGTTCCCACGATGAAAACGCGCTCGCGTTTCTGTGGAACACCATAGTCGGCAGCGTTTACCAACGTGGCTGTAACGTTGTAAGTGAGTCCACTTTCATGCATTCGCCCAGATGTCTTTTCGCTTTGTAGCCGAAGAAGGTGGTCAAACCAAGCCTCATGCGCACGTCGTGGGGCCTCCGGGAACTCCAACTGCAACTTGATGTATTCGAAGTAGTTGGCGAAGCTGGAACGAGTGAGCCCCTTCACGTTCTCCACGATGAAGGTCTTTGGGCGAAGAGTGCGTACAACTTGAACCGTAGCGGGAAACATGTCGCGCTTGTCGTCATGCGCCTTGTGCTTGCCTCCCATCGAGAACGGTTGGCACGGAGGGCCACCCGCCAACAATTCGATGTCCTGCGGAACGCCTGACCACTCTACCGTGCGAACATCGCCTTCATGAAGGGGCCAGCCCTCAACTAGCGGATACCCGCGCCGCTGATTCTCTCGAACCGTATCGCAAGCCCACTTGTCCCATTCCACCACCGCGAGGGATTTGAAACCGGCAAGGCTCACGCCCATTGCCAGTCCCCCTGCCCCCGCGAACAACTCCACGGCTCGCATCATTTGGTTCTTTCGTTCTCGTTCAACACTGCATCGACGCACCGCTGTTATTTTATACAGCATCTAGTGCGTTTGACTGGTAGTCCTGCATTGTGCCCGGATGTCGCCATAGTGCACGACAGTCGCGGAGTCGAGTGATGTACGGTGTGCATCGGTGGTACAAACGAGGTTCGAATCGCTAGTAGCAATTCTGGTAGCGAGTTTTTAACCCCCGCCACCACCTAAGTGCTTGATTGATAAGGGCTTTTGGCACAATGCAGATGTGTCCCGCCCTCTCCGCCATGCAAAGCTCGTAAGTGCTTGATTGCTAAGGGAATTTGAAATTTTAGCAGGCAGCATTTATCAAAGCAAATATCAAAAGCCGCAGCGAGTAATCGTTGCGGCTTTTGTCTTTCCAGGTGCGCTCCAAGTGCCATGACGGCGAGCCATCGCAGCCTGTGCAGGGCTGCGAAGTTTTTCAGTGCTCGATCTGTGCATGAGCTCCGTGTTACGGTTAAAAAGCCGTCGCTCCAAGTAATTGCGTAGCGCACGGCATCCACTCGCACAGCAGCCCCATCGTCGACCGGGCTGATTTCCCATCCCCCTCGCTGATTCCCAAGTCTCTGACCGGCTCCCGCCGCAGAGGCTGGCGCTGCTGTGTGCTTTTCATTTCTGCACAGGAGCACGCCACATGGCAACAACCCCGAACCCGACCTCATTCCAGCCCACTTTTCGACGTGTGGCCCAGCAAGGTAGGCACGATGACACCTTCGCGGTGATTTCCATGCTGACCGGCAAGACCACGGATGCGATCTTCCGCCAAGCTGAGAGCTTGGGCCTACCGAAAATAGGTCCCTTTCACGCATGGATCGATGGCGACCTCATCGCCAAGCTGCTGGCAGGAAACGGCCTCGTCGCAACGGTATGGAAGGAGTGCACCAGCTATAAGGACTTGCCCGAGGTAGCCATCGTGATGGTGGATTACGATGCCGACTGGGAGGTGGGGCGTTGTGCGCTTTACCACCGGGGCACCTCCAGCGATAGCAAGACAGCGCAGCCCTACTTGATTGACCCCTACCCGCATGCAGACAGCAAACTGCATCTGCGTGTAGGCACCGCCGAGTTGAATGGACTGCCTCCGTCGTGGTTCATCGGTGTCACGCAGATGGCGAAGACCGCTGGGAAGTGACCCATGCGCGGGCCGTACCTGTTCCCCGCGCTGCAAGGCCAGACGGTCACGGCCCTGCGCGTATGCGATCCCGCTGCAAACCCTTCGGCAAAGCCTACACACTTCGGAGCCATCGCCCTGCAATGCGAGCGCCACGCGCTGCTGTGCTACTGCCCCGTGCGGTACTTGCTTTACCCCCACGGCAGTACCTTTGGCCGCTTCGACGGAGCCACGGCGGTCTTGCCCTTTCGGGCCAGCCTGTGCGAAATCGAAGAGTTGGAAGACTGGCTGCCGATCACTGCGGGCGCGCACTGGTCGCACCATGTTGACCCGGCGCTATTCCTTCGGGGCGAGGTACTGACCAACGCACCGCAGTTGGTCAAGGCTGAAGAAGCCGCCGATTGGCAATTGGAATTCCGTTTCTTGAGCGGGAGACAATTTCGGCTGTCTCGGAACGCCAAGTGCAACCGCCTCCAGCTTGCTTCCGCCGAGGTCGATCTGGCTGCCTAACGCTTGCCCTTGCGCGTCGGCAGTTCCTGCATTAACTCGTCCGCAGGCAGCCCCAGCCCCTGGGCCAGCCGCCAGATGTTGTACAGGCTCAGGTTGCGCTCGCCGCGCTCCACGGCACCTACGTAGTTCGCGTGCAGGTCGGCCCGCTCTGCCAGCATCTCCAGCGTCAACTGCTTTTCTACCCGGAACTCCCGCAGCCGCTTTCCAAAGGCAGCCTGCACCCAGTCGCGCTCCTGCGCGAAGCGAGCTTCGAGCGGTTGCGGCTTGTTGACGAGTACCCGGGTCATGCCGGGCAGTCTGTTTTCTCACCCCTTATCAGTCCACAAACTATCCGTTTGTTTATGGCAAACTGACAAACCAACCAAACGGATAGTGTTTATCTTGGATATTCAAAATGGCGACCGCTGATTTCAATCTTGGTACTACTTGCCGTAGCACTGCGCGTAAATCCCTTGGCCTGTGGATTGCCGCGTTGGCTACCACCGTGACCCTGGCCGGGTGCTCTTCCCGGCCGGAGACGGCCGACATTCAAAAGGATCTGGCCGAAGCCTATGCCTGCCCCATCCTGTGAATCGCCCCGGGTTTTCTAGACACCTCTGAGCCTCAAACCTGAGGCCCAATTGGAGGTGCCATGAGTAAACAGAG
>NZ_JBXYZY010000020.1:0-25868 GCF_057642795.1 Paracidovorax sp. | reverse complement strand
AGCGAAGCCTTCGATTATAACAGCATTTTTTAAACACCGTCAAGACCGAAGGTCTTTATTTCACTTCACAGAACCGACCGCATCAGCAATCAACTCCGTTCAGCGAAGCCTTGAATTCTACACCGATTTTTCAACCAGTCGCAACTCAAAACCAACTTTTTTTCTCAACACCCCCGAAGCTCCTCAAGAGACATCGGCTGCGCCAAGCCCGCTAGTGTACAACGCTTTTTGCTCAGTCGCACGAACTTTGTGAAGATCGTCCTACAGACTTCATCGGCAGGCTCATCTGACGGCGGCGGTCCTACATCACAGAGCCCCACTGATAATGGGCCATGGCTCTCATAACACTTATCAATGCGCAGCTGGCCTTCGGACATGTCGCGCTGCTCGACCATGCAGGCTTCTCCCTGGAGGTTGCCGAGCGTGTCGGACTTATCGGCCGCAACGGCGCAGGCAAGTCTTCCCTGCTGAAAATTCTTGGAGGCATCGCAAAGCCGGACGACGGGGCAATGCACGTTCAGCAGAATGCTCGCATCACTTATGTAGCGCAGGAGCCGCTGCTGGACCCGGACTCGACTGTGTTCGATGCTGCCTCCCAGGGCTTGAGTGCCGTCATTGCAGTGCGCGATCAATATCTATCAGGCGCCGAAGGGCTAGACCTAGACGCGCTGCAAACGCAGATCGAAGCCTACGATGCGTGGAACTGGGAGCAGCGGGTCGAGGAAACGTTGCACCGACTGCATCTAGACGGCGACGCCAAGGTGGGCGACCTGTCTGGAGGCACCAAGAAACGAGTGGCGCTGGCCCAGGCGCTGGTGGCTCGCCCCGATGTTCTCTTATTAGATGAGCCCACCAACCATCTGGACCTCGACTCCATCGAGTGGCTGGAGGAGCTGCTGCTGGACTTCAAGGGCAGCGTAGTAACTATCACCCACGATCGGGCGTTTTTGGATCGGGTCGCCACCCGGATCGTCGAGCTGGACCGCGGGGAGCTGCGCTCCTACCCGGGCAATTTCGCACAGTACGTCGCGCAGAAGGAAGAGCAATTGGCTCAGGAGGCAGTGATCGCCGCCAAGGCGGACAAACTGCTCGCGCAGGAGGAAGTCTGGATCCGCCGCGGGGTGGAAGCACGGCGCACGCGCAGCCAGAGCCGCATCGGGCGGCTGCAGGAATTGCGGGCCCAGCGCGCCGAACGGCGGGAAGCCCTGGGGAGCGTGAAGATGGATGTCGCTTCGGGCAGCCAGAACGGCTACCAGGGAAAGATCGTGGCCGAGCTGTCGAACGTGACCAAGGCATTCGGCGACAAGGCGATCGTGACCAACTTCACGGGCACCATCCTGCGGGGCGACAAGGTCGGGCTGATCGGCCCCAATGGCGCCGGCAAGACCACCCTGCTCAAGCTGATCCTGGGCGAGCTGATGCCGGATGCCGGCACTATTCGCCGCGGCAGCAACCTGCAGATCGCCTATTTCGACCAGATGCGCAATGCGGTGGACCTGGATGCGACGCTGGAGGACTTCATCAGCCCCGGCAGCGAGTGGATCGAGATCGGCAACCAGCGCAAGCACGTCAAGAGCTACCTCAGCGACTTTTTGTTCTCTCCCGCTCGCGCCCACTCGCCGGTGCGGTCGCTCTCAGGCGGCGAGCGCAACCGACTGCTGCTGGCGCGGCTGTTCGCGCGCCCCGCGAACGTGCTGGTGCTGGACGAGCCGACCAACGACCTGGATATCGACACGCTGGATCTGCTGGAGGAACTGCTGCAGAGCTACGACGGCACCGTGTTCCTCGTCAGCCACGACCGGACCTTCCTGGACAACGTGGTGACGAGCACCATCGCCTGCGAAGGCCAGGGCCAGTGGCGCGAATACGAGGGCAGCGTGCAAGACTGGCTGACGCAGTCCCGCCGCACCAAGGCCCTGGCAGCGCAGGCCGGAGCCCAGCCCGCCGCCGCGCAAACCCCGGCCACGGCGCCGACGGTGGCGGCACCTTATTCCAGCCCGAATGCACCGCAGCCCGCTCAGAGCCAGCGTGAGCCGCTATCAAAAAAGAAGCTGAGCTACAAGGAGCAGCGGGAACTGGACCAGTTGCCCGACCTGATCGCCGCACTGGAACAGGAGCAAAAGCAGATTCAGGAAGAGCTGGCGGACGGCAGCATCTACGCGCGTGATGCCGCTAGAGGTGCCGCGCTGCATGCACGCGATGCCGAAATCGAGGCGCAGCTGCTGCAAGCGCTGGAGCGCTGGGAAATCCTGGCGGGCTGATCAGCTGGGCATGCCCAATCGCCCGGGGCGCCAACCCGGGCGGGGGGCTCAAATGCGGTGATGCACCCGATCACTCGAGCCGCGCAGGCGTGCGATGAGCGCCGGTGCGATCTGCATAAGCGGCAGCACCTCGTCCGCAGCGCCATGGGCGATGGCTTCGCGGGGCATGCCGAAGACGATGCACGAGGCCTCGTCCTGCACATAGTTGTAGCTGCCGGCGTTCTTCATCTCGCGCATGGCCGCTGCGCCGTCATTGCCCATGCCGGTCAGCATGATGCCGTAGGCATTGCGCCCCACGACGGCAGCGGCAGACTTGAAGAGCACTTCGACCGACGGCTTGTGGCGGTTGACCGGCGGGCCGTCATCCACCACTGCCACGTAGTTGGCACCGCTGCGTGCCACATGGAACTGGGTACCGCCAGGGGCAATGTAGGCATGGCCCGGCAGGATGCGCTCGCCATGCACCGCCTCCTTCACCGTGATCTTGCATAGGCCGTTGAGTCGGGCAGCGAAGCTGGTGGTGAAGCCAGGCGGCATGTGCTGGGTGATGACGATGGCAGGCGAGTCGGCAGGCATCTGCACCAACACTTCGCGGATGGCTTCGGTTCCGCCCGTGGAAGCGCCGATGCAGATGAGCTTCTCCGTGGACACGCGGCCCAGCAAGGTGGCGGACGATACAGGCACGGCAGCGGCGGCGGAGCCCGCGGCTCCTGCCGGATGCACGGGTGCGGCTGGATTCCGCGCAGGAGCGCGCCTCACATGGGCCACGGCCGCCACACGGATCTTGTCGACAATCTGGGTGGCAAGTTCCGTCAGACCGCTGGACAAGCCCACGCGCGGCTTGGCCACAAAATCGACGGCGCCCAATTCGAGGGCGCGCATGGTCACTTCAGCTCCGCGCTCCGTCAGCGTGGAGATCATCACCACAGGCATGGGGCGCAGGCGCATCAGACGGCCCAGGAAGTCGATCCCGTCCATGCGCGGCATTTCGACATCAAGCGTGATGACATCGGGATTCGTCTCCCGGATCATCTCGCGCGCGATCAGTGGGTCATTGGCGGTGCCGATGCACTCCATGTCGTGCTGTCGGTTGATGATTTCGGCCAATAAACTGCGCACCAGTGCGGAATCGTCCACCACGATGACGCGAATCTTCCTGCTCATGCCATACCACTTTCGTTAGGCCCACTCAAAACAGATCCACCGAGCCGCCCGCCGTCGCCTTGGCCACCGTCACGACGTTGCCACGCACTTCCTGCGCAGCGGACGCATCCGGATGGGCGTGCGCAAGGCGCTTGACCATGGCCTTGCCCGTGACCGGGAAGAAGACCACCTTGCGCGGGTAGATATCCAGCACATCCTCCGACACGATAGGAATTCGCTCGGTCTGCAGATAGTTCATCACGAACTGTGTATTGCGCTCCCCGACGTTCATGGTCGTGAAGTTGTGCATCACCTGACCGCCGCCGAAGACCTTGGCCTGCATCGACTCGCGCCGAGCGCCGAGTTTGAGCATCTCGTTAATCAACAATTCCATGGCATATGAACCATATCGGCCCGATACGTCGTTGGAGTCCCCGTCCGGCAACATGAAGTGATTCATGCCGCCCACCCGCGACCGACTATCCCACAGACACGCGGCGATGCAGGAGCCCAGCACCGTCATGATGACGAGGCTCTCGTTGGACACGAAATACTCGCCAGGCAACACCTTGACCGCATTGTGCTGGAAGTGATGATCCAAGAAGAAAAACGAGGCTTCGCCCGGTTTGCGCGGCGCGGATTTGAGCTCCTGCAGGGTGGATTCCTTGGCGGGGCCGGCTGCAGCGCCACCGGAGGAATAGATATCGGCACTGAGCGGAGCGATGCGGGGCGCCCGGCGCCGCTCCACAGCGCCAAAAGGCTGAGCAGGCGACGCGGGAGGAGATCCTGGACGATTGGTGGTCATGGAAGCTTTTTCTGGATCGAGGCCATGGGATCAGTCAGCGGCGTTCATAAACCGTCTTGCCACGCAGCGTAAAAAGGTCCCGGGATTCACTGAAGTTTTCGGCGTGACCGACGAACAGCATCCCCCCCGGCTTGAGCACCCGGTGAATGCGTTCGAGCACACGCCGCTGGGTGGGTCCGTCGAAATAGATCATGACGTTGCGGCAGAACACCACATCGAAGGGCTCGCGGAAGGGCCAGTCGTCCCGGATGAGGTTGACGCTCAGAAAATCGATGGCGCGGCGCAGTTCGGGCTTGACCCGCACCAGGCCGGCATTCGAAGCCTTGCCACGCAGGAAGAACTTCTGCATCCGCTCCGGGCTGACGCCCTTGAGGCTGTCGAGCCGATAGACCCCTTCGGATGCCGTCGCAAGCACCCGAGAGTCGATGTCGCTGGCCGTGAGCTTGAAGTTGGACGCGGAGTTCAGGCTCTCGAAGGCCGTCATGACGATAGAGTAAGGCTCCTCTCCCGTCGAGGCGGCGTTGCACCACACATGCCACGGCCCGGCCGGCCGCGTGCGCAAGTGCTGGGCGAAGATCTCGAAATGGTGCTGCTCACGGAAGAACGCCGTCAGGTTGGTGGTGAGCGCGTTAACGAACTCCTGCCATTCCGGGCCGTCGTGCTTTTCCAGCCAACCCAGATAGTCGTGAAAGCTCGAATGTCCGGTTTCCCGCAGCCGTCGCGACAGCCGGCTGTAGACCATGGCATGCTTGCCGTCGTGCAGACTGATGCCCGCGCGCTGATAAATCAGCGCCTGTACCCGGGAGAAATCTGCATTGGTCCAGACGAACTCACGGCCTTGCGCCAGGGGGCCGGTTGGAGCCGCGGTCAGCGCGTCGCCGGCGCTGGGGGCGGGACTGTTATGGGGGCGCATTCGGTTCGTCTCCGCTCAAAAGGTGGGGCGGCGCTTCAAGTGCCGCGGGGGGCAGCCGGGGGAGGATGGAAACGGTATATCCGCGCCACCCCGCCCACCGCTCAGTCCTGCTCGGACATCAGACCCATGTCTACGCTGGACATGAGCTTCTCGATATCCAGCAAGATGAGCATGCGCTCGTTCACCGAACCCAGACCCAGGATGCAGTTGTTGTCAATAGCACTGTCGATGTCCGGCGCAGAACGGATGTTCTCGGCCGCGAGTTCCATCACATCGCTCACGGAATCCACCACGATGCCGACCACGCGCGTGCGCAGATTCAGGATGATGACCACCGTGAAGCTGTTGTATTCGGCCTGCGAGCAGTTGAACTTGAGGCGCATGTCCACGATGGGCACGATGGTGCCGCGCAGATTGGTCACGCCCTTGATGAAGGCAGGTGCGTTAGCGATGCGGGTGGGCGGCTCGTATCCGCGGATCTCCTGCACCTTCAGGATGTCGATACCGTACTCTTCCTGGTCGAGCCGGAAGGTCAGGTACTCTCTTGCGCCGGCGACCGCAGTCTCATCCGTCTTTTCCATCACGTTCATGCCGAGGCTCCTTGTTGCTCCAAGCTAGCGGGGTTCATACGAATCAATGCCGGGCACGGCGCACCAGCGCGCCCGTGTCCAGAATCAGGGCCACGGTACCGTCACCCAGGATCGTCGCGCCCGATACGTTCGGCACCTTGCGATAGTTGGTTTCGAGGTTCTTGACCACGACCTGGTGCTGGCCCAGCAGCTCGTCCACCAGAAGCGCCACGCGGCTGCCGTCGGCCTCGACCACCACCATGATGTTGCTGGACTTGCCGCTGTCGCCGCGAGGTACCTGGAAGGCGCGCTCCAGCGAGATGACGGGCATGTATTCGTCACGCACCTTCACCAACTGCGAGCCCTGTGCCACGGTGTTCACGTCGTCCGGGTTGACCTGGAACGACTCGACCACGGACGACAGGGGGAGGATGTACACCTCGTCCGCCACTCCGACGGACATGCCGTCCATGATGGCCAGCGTAAGCGGCAGGCGCACCGACACGCGCATGCCGTAGCCTTCGGCGGAATCGATCTCGACCGAGCCGTTGAGTGCGGCGATGTTCTTCTTGACCACGTCCATGCCCACGCCGCGGCCCGACACGTCGGTCACCACGTCGGCCGTAGAGAAGCCCGGCGCGAAGATCAGGTTCCACACCTCGGCGTCGGTCATCTGATCGGACACGTCCAGGCCACGCTCGCGCGCCTTGCGCAGGATCTTCTCGCGCGAGAGCCCCTTGCCGTCGTCGCGAACCTCGATCACGATCGAGCCGCCCTGGTGCGAGGCCGACAGGGTGATGGTGCCGTGCTCGGACTTGCCGGCGGCCAGACGCTCGGCGGGCATTTCGATGCCGTGGTCGCAGCTGTTGCGCACCAGATGGGTCAGCGGGTCAGTGATCTTCTCCACCAGGCTCTTGTCCAGTTCGGTGGCTTCGCCGTGCGTGACGAATTCGACCTTCTTGCCCAACTTGTTGGCCAGGTCTCGCAGCATGCGCGGGAAACGATTGAACACGATGGTCATCGGGATCATGCGGATCGACATGACCGACTCCTGAAGATCGCGCGTGTTGCGGTCCAGGTCCGCCAGGCCAGCCAGCAGCTGCTGATAGACCCCACCATCCAGGCCGCGGCTGTTCTGCGCCAGCATGGCTTGCGTGATGACAAGTTCGCCCACCAGATTGATGAGCTGATCCACCTTGTTGACCGCCACGCGGATGGTGGTGGATTCCATCTGGGCCTGGCTCACGGCCTTGGGCTCGGCGGCGGTCACGGCGCGCGAAGCTTCGACCTTGACCGGCTGGGCTTGCGCGTGCGCTGCCGCTGCGGCGCCATCGGCAGGCGAGCCGGGCGAATCCGAAAAGAAACCATACGCCTCTGCGGACGTATCAGCTCCGCCTGCACCCTCGGGCGAGCCGGCCGGGCGGATGACCACCTGCTCTTTGGACACATGGAAAGCGAACAGATCCAGCAGGTCTTCGTCAGAGGAGGATGTCTCCACGGCGAACGAGCGCATGCCGGGCGCAGCAGCGGGCAGATCACTGATCGAGCCCAGCCCGTTGATATCCCTGAACAGCTCCTTGATGGGGTCGGCCTGCTCGGGGCGGTTCAACGGACCGATGTCGATGTGCAGCGAGCGTGCGCCACCCGCAGCCGATGGCGCCTGGGCCGCATGAGCCGGGGCCACTGGCGCCGGGGCAGCGACAGGAGCGGGGGTCGGTGCAGCCACCGGGGCAGCCACCAGCTCCGGCACGCCGCCTGCGGCCAGTTCGCTGATGCGGCGCACCAGCTCCGTCGTGGATACGGCCTCCCCATGCCCGCCGGCCTGGTGGCGGGCCAGCAGGCTGCGCGATGCATCGGCCGACTCCAGCAGGACGTCCACCATCTGGGGAATGGGCTGCAGTTCGTGGCGGCGCAGGCGGTCAAGCAGCGATTCCATCTGGTGCGTCAGTTCGGCGACGTCAGCAAAGCCGAACGTCGCGGCCCCGCCCTTGATGGAGTGCGCACAGCGGAAGATGCCGTTGAGCTCCTCGTCGTTGGCCGCCGTCAGGTCCAGTTCGAGCAACATGTGCTCCATCTGGTCCAGATTCTCACCAGCCTCCTCAAAGAAGATCTGATAGAACTGGCTGAGGTCGAAGTCAGCGCCGCCGCCGGCGCTGTCCTGATAGCTTTCCGCCATTATTGTGGGCTCCTGTTTGCTTGGGATGGTCTGAAGAGACGACGTTGCATGCAACGGTCCACTCAGCGGATCACTTTCTGAATCACCTCGATGAGGCGATTGGGATCGAAGGGCTTGACCAGCCAGCCCGTGGCGCCGGCGCTGCGGCCAGCCTGTTTCATCTGGTCGCTGGATTCGGTGGTCAGGATCAGGATGGGGATCGTCTTGAAGCGCGGGTGTTCGCGCAGCCGGCGCGTGAGGCCGATACCGTCCAGACGTGGCATGTTTTGGTCGGCCAGCACGAGGTGAATGTCGTGGGACTCCGCCTTTTCCAGGGCGTCCTGGCCGTCCACTGCCTCCACCACATGATAGCCAGCGCTGGTCAGCGTGAAGGCCACCATCTTCCGCATGGACGGAGAATCATCAACGGCGAGAATCGATTGCATGTAAGGGCTCCAACTGACTTGAATATATAGGTGACCAGGGGCTGGGAGCCCTTAGAAAAGATCGATCGATCCGGCGTCCATCTCACTTTGCGTGACGGGATTGGGCCGGTCGGGGGCCATGTCGGCAAACGGCGCGGCTTCTTCGCCCTCTTCGCTGCCCATGGCCTCGGACGCCAGCCGGAACGCGCAGCCCTGCAACACCTTGGTGGTGTGCCAGATCAGCTGCGAGGCCATGTCCTGGAACTGCAGCTCGGTCACGGCGCTACGCAGCGCGGTGCGCAGGGCTGCCAATTGCGCAGAGTCGCCCACCACGTCGTCGGTGAGCGCCTTGTTGGCTTCGCTGAACCGATCCATCAGGTTGTCTGTCGCATGACTCAGCAGACCTTCCAGCCGATGCAGGTCGTGCATGACCACCAGCAGCGAATCCTGCAACTCTGCCGCCACCATGACCGGGACCTGTACGCCTGGCTCACCAGGCGGCGTTAGCGTAGATTGCATCGTTTCTCCGTCGTTATAGGCGGCAGCAAGGCACGCGACACTTCGATGAGGACTTCAAGCGCCAATGTGGCATATCCCCGATGAGTCAAGTTCGGCATGTGGCACTCCAGACTGAACCCAACCCCACCGGATCACCGGTCCACTTTGTTCCAATATGTATCCTATGATACCGACTCCCATGGCTTGCGGTGTAGGTAAAAAGTTCTTGCGCATTCTGCACCTCGAAGATTCGATCATCGATCACGATCTGGCCCGGCTGACGCTGCAGCGCGCGGGCGTGATGTCGGAAATCCGCCACGTCGATTCGCTGGAGGCACTGAATCACTCGCTCGACACCGAGCGCTTTGATCTCATTCTCGCCGACTACCACCTGCCGGGCTTCACTGCGCTGGACGCATGGAAGGCCGTGCAGGAGCGCCTTGCGCCGCCCCCCTTCGTGCTGCTGTCTGGCGCCATCGGCGAGGCTGCAGCGGTCGATGCCATGCGCCTGGGCGTCGCCGACTACCTGCTCAAGGACAATATTGGCCGGCTGCCTCACGTGATCGCCCGCGCCATTGAAGTCGCCGAGGCGCGCCGCGCCCGCGAACAGGCGGCAGCCGAGTTGGCAGAGTCGGAGCGGCGCCTGGCCGAACTCACGGAACACCTGCAGACCTCCATCGAACAGGAGCGCGCCGCCATCGCCCGCGAGATCCACGACGACATAGGCGGTGCCCTCACGGCGGTGAAGTTCGACCTCGCATGGATCGGCCGGCACAGCGAGTCCAACGCCATGCGTGGCCACGCTGGCGCAGCAGTGGACATGTTGCAGCACGCCATCGACGCCAGCCAGCGCATCATGATGAACCTGCGCCCGCCCATCCTCGACCAGGGCCTGGTGGCGGCAGTGCAGTGGCTGGCGGAAAGCTTTGAGCGGCGAACGGGCGTGGCCACCCGCGTCGCTGCATCGCCCGCGACGGCGGAACTGCCGCCGGCCGTGCAACTGGTGGCGTACCGCACCGCGCAGGAAGCGCTTACCAATGTGTCCAAGTACGCAGCCGCCTCCCTGGTGCGGATCGACCTGGGCGACACCGAGGGCACGCTCACCCTGGAAGTGACCGACAACGGCGTCGGTATGGACCTTGCGGCCAGCCGCGCCAAACCCCGGTCGTTCGGCCTGCGCGGCCTGCAGGAGCGCGCTCGCACCGTGGGGGGCTGGCTGGACATCAGCAGCCAGCCCGGGCGGGGAACCTCCATCATCCTGTCGGTCCCGCTGGAGCTACCATCGGCCATGCCTGTGGACAGGGATGGAGGAGATGCACAGTGATTCATGTGGTGCTTTGTGACGATCACGCGGTACTGCGGCGGGGTATCCGCGACACGCTGACCGAGGCGCCCGACATCTCCGTGACGGGCGAAGCCGGCAGCTACGCGGAATTGCGCGACGTTCTGCGCTCCGCGCCCTGCGACGTGCTGCTGCTGGACCTGAACCTGCCCGGCCGCAGCGGCCTGGAGGTGCTGGCCAGCCTGAAGGAAACGCATGCTGCCCTCAAGGTGCTGATCGTTTCGATGTACCCGGAAGACCAGTACGCGCTGCGCTGCCTGCGGGCCGGCGCGCAAGGCTATGCCAATAAGGCGGGCGACCCGGTGGAGCTGATCGCCGCCGTGCGTACGGTCGTCCAGGGGCGCAAATACTTGACGGCCGAAGTAGCCCAGATGCTGGCAGAAAGCCTGGCGCAGCCGACCAGCGAGATGCCGCACGAGGCGCTGTCGGAGCGGGAGTTGCAGACGCTGGTCAAGATCGCTTCGGGCAAGCGGCTCTCGGACATCGCTGAAGAGCTGATGCTCAGCCCCAAGACCGTGAGTGTCTATCGCGCCCGGGTGCTGGAAAAGCTCAAGCTCTCGAACAACGCGGAACTTACGGTGTATGCCATCCGCAACCAGCTGGTGTGACGCGCCGCGCGCGGATTGGCGCACTCACAAATCAATAGCACCTCGCCCAGGCATATAGAGGGCATGAAGGCAAAAAATCCTGGAACGATCCCGCCCGTGATGCCCTCCCAAGCGGCCCCACGCCGCGGCACCGCCCCGGACCACATGCTCAGCGTGTCATGGCGAACAGGTCGATGGCCTGCTGCAGGAGGGTCAGCACAGGCTGCTCCAGCATGGGCAGCGTGGCGGTGATGCCCAGCATGCCCACGGCGAGCGTGACCGGGAACCCCACCGCATAGATGTTCATCTGCGGCGCCACGCGGGAGATGATGCCCAGCGCCAGGTTCACGAACATCAGCAGCGCCACCATGGGCAGTGCGATCCACAGCGCACTGGCAAAAACGGAGGCGCCGAGCTCGTGGATCCGCATCTGGCCCAGCGCAGCAAGGAAGCTGCCGTCGGCCGGAAAGCGCTTGAAGCTCTCGATCACCGCCATCAGCACCAGCAAGTGACCGTTGATGACGATGAAGAGCAGGGTGGCCATGTTGCCGAAGAAGCGCCCCACCGCACTCACCTGCCCGTTGCTCATGGGGTCGAAGAACGAGGCGAAGTTCAGCCCCATCTGCAGGCCGATGACCTCGCCGGCCAGTTCGATCGTGGAGAACACCAGCCGCACCGCGAACCCGATCGACAGCCCCACGGCCACCTGCTGCGCCACTGCGCCCAAGGCGCCACGGCCGTTCAAGTCGATGATGGGCGCGGCCGGCAGCACGGCTTGCGCGCACAGCGCCACCAGGAAGGCCAGGCCGATCTTGGCGCGCAGCGGAATGGCGCGCATCGAGAACACCGGCGCGGCGGTGAACATGGCCAGCACCCGCAGGAAGGGCCACAGCACCGGCGTAAGCCAGGCCATGATCTGCGCCTCGGTGAAGGTGATCATCCGCCCTGCCCCTTCAGCCCCTGCGCGCGCCCGGCCGCCCGCGGCGCGGTCAGCCGACCACCGTGGGAATGGCTTCGATCGTGCGGCGCAGGTAGTCCACCAGCGTGGTCACCATCCAGGGCCCGGCGATAGCGAACACCACCACGGCTGCGATCAGCTTGGGCACGAAGGCCAGTGTGGCCTCGTTGATCTGCGTGACCGCCTGGAAGATGCTGACCAGCAGGCCGACGGCCATCACCACGCCCAGCAGGGGCATGGAGATGGTCAGCAGCAAAGTCAGCGCCTCGCGGCCCACGGTGAGTGCGAATTGAGGGGTCATGGCAGCGGTCTGGGTCGGTCAGCGGTCAGGCGAAGAAAGGGGCGGCCGCGGGCTCGCCTCAGGTGGCGAAGCTCGCGGCGAGCGAGCCGATCAGCAGGTTCCAGCCATCGGCGAGCACGAACAGCATCAGCTTGAACGGCAGCGCGACCAGCACGGGTGAAAGCATCATCATGCCCAGCGACATGAGGATGCTGGACACCACCATGTCGATCACCAGGAACGGGATGAAGATCATGAAGCCGATCTGGAAGGCCGACTTCAGCTCGCTGGTGACAAAGGCCGGCACCAGCACGCGCAGGGGCGCGGTCTCGCCCTTCGCATCGGCCGGCAGCTTGGCCAGCCGCGCGAACAGGGCCAAGTCGGACTGCCGCGTCTGCTTGAGCATGAAGGCGCGCATGGGTGCCTCACCGCGCTCGAGCGCCTGCTCGAAGCTGATCGTGTTGTTGGTGTAGGGCACGTAGGCGTCCTGATAGACGCGGTCGAAAGTCGGCCCCATCACGAAGAACGTGAGAAAGAGCGACAGCCCCACGATGACCTGGTTGGGCGGAGCCGACTGGGTGCCGATGGCCTGGCGCAGCAGCGACAGCACGATGACGATGCGGGTGAAGCCCGTCATCATGAGCAGCACCGCCGGCAGGAAGGACAGCGCCGTGAAGAACAGCAGCGTCTGGATGGGCACCGAATAGCTGTTGCCGCCACCGCCAGCACCCGAGCCGATCAACAGCGGAAGCGATCCGCCGGTCTGAGCCAGCGCCGCAGGTGACGCCGCGATCGCAGCCAGCAGCAGCGCGCAACGCACAGCGGGGCTGCGCGGCGGAGAGGGCCGATCAGCCATTGATGCGAGGCTCCTGCGTTGACGCAGCCGCCGACATTTCGGCCGCCATGGCGTTGGCGAAAGCCGGTTCGGCGGGTTCCCGGCCAGCGCCCGGCTGGGGTGCCGGGGACCGGGGCGGCAGCACATGCAGGCAGTTGACCTGCTGGGCCGTAACGCCGAGCACCAGCACCGTGCGCTGGTGTTCGGGGCCGACTTCGACCGTCACCACGCGCTGCTGCGGGCCCACGGCCACGGCCGAGAGCACGCGTGACGCCCCCACACCTGCGCCGGCCGATAGCCGGCCGGCCGTGCGCTGCTGCACGCGGCGCACGAGCCAGGGCAGCGCCGCCATGGCCGCCACGAAGAGCACCACCCAGAGCAGCGTCTGGGCCATGCCACCACTAGCCCCGGCTGACACGGCGCAGGCGCTCCGACGGCGTGACCACATCGGTCAGGCGGATACCGAACTTGTCGTTCACCACCACCACCTCGCCCTGGGCGATGAGGTAGCCGTTGACCAGCACGTCCATGGGTTCGCCGGCCAGTGCGTCGAGCTCGACCACCGAACCCTGTGCGAGCTGTAGGATGTACTTGATCGGCACCTTGGTGCGACCCAGCTCCACGGACAGCTGGACGGGAATGTCCAGCACCATGTTGATGTCGTTGACCGGCGCGTCGTTGCCGGAGCCCGAGAACGGGCGCACCGGATCGCCCGACAGGGGGCCGCCCTGGTCGCCATCGCCCGCCTTGCCGTCGGTGGTCTTCTGCTCTTCGAGCGCTTCGGCCCAGCCGGCGAACGGATCGTCGCCGCTGTCCTTGTTATCTTCAGAGGACATCTTTTTCTCCCAGCCAGCTCGCGTCGGAGCTGCGCAAACATTCTTCGATCCGGATGGCGTACTTGGCGTTGTGCGTGCCGTACTGGCACTCGAAGATCGGTACGCCCCCGATGGACGCGCGGATGCGCGGCTCGCGGTCGAGTTCAATGAAATCGCCAGGCTTCATGGCCAGCAGCTGCTCGACCGTGGCGTCGGCCCGGGCCAGCTCGGCCACCAGCGTGACTTCGGCGGCCTGGATCTCGCGCGTGAGCACGCGCACCCAGCGCCGATCCACCTCGATGGAGTCCCCCTGGGTGGATGAATACAGCACGTCGCGGATGGGCTCCAGCGTGGCGTAAGGCATGCAGATGTGGATGGCGCCGGACAAATCGCCGATCTCCAGCTGGAACGCGGTGGACACCACGATTTCGCTGGGCGTGGCGATATTGGCGAACTGCGGCTGCATTTCCGAGCGCTGGTATTCCAGCTCCAGCGGATAGATGCCGTGCCAGGCTTTCTTGTATTCGGCGCAGATCACATCCACCAGCCGGTTGATCACGCGCTGCTCGGTGGGCGAGAAATCGCGCCCCTCGATCCGGGTCTGGAACTTGCCGACGCCGCCGTAGAGCGTGTCGATGATGCCGAACACCAGCGAGGGCTCGCACACGATCAGTCCGCTGCCGCGCAGCGGCCGGATGGCGACGATGTTGAAGTTGGTGGGCACCGCCAGTTCGCGCAGGAAGGCGCTGTAGCGCTGCACCGCCACCGTGCCAACCGAAATCTCGGGGCTGCGGCGAATGAAGTTGAAGAGGCCGATGCGGAAGTTGCGCGCGAACCGTTCGTTGACGATTTCCATCGTCGGCATCCGGCCGCGGACGATCCGCTCCTGGCTGGAGATATCGTAGTTGCGGACCGAGCCGGAATCGACTTCTTCCTGGGCCGTCTTCTGGCTTTCGCCGGTGACGCCCTCCAGAAGGGCATCGACCTCTTCCTGCGACAGAAATGATTCACTCATGGCTGGGACCTTCCGCGAGGATCACTGGATGATGAAGCTGGAAAAAAGCACGCCGCGCACCGGGTTGTTGTCGGGGCGTGCGGGTGGTGCATCTTCTTCGTCGTCGTCTTCGGGCGCGGATGCGCGCTTCTTGCGCGGCTTGGGCACGGTGTAGCCCAGCGGCTTGGAAACCTCGCGGCGGATGTCGAGCGCCAGCTTCTGCTTGCCTTCCTTGGTCAGCAGCTCGTCGCTGGTGCGTTGAGAGATCAGCATCAGGACGGCGCTGCGGATGCTCGGCAGGAACTGCTTGATCTGCGCTTCCACCTTGGGGTCGGAGAGTTCCAGCGTGATGCCGATCTGCGCATAGCGGTCGCCGCCTGGGTCGGCCAGATTGACCACCATGTTGTCGATGGGCACGAAGGTCGGAGGCGTCTTGGGATCGACATGGTGCGCGGCCGGCGCGGGCTGCGCGGCAGCGGCGTCTCCACCCTCTTCATCGGCCGCATGGCGCTTGGACAGGAAGAACCAGGCGGCCCCGCCACCAGCCACCAGGAGCAGCACGACGACCACCAAAATGATGAGCATCTTCTTGCTCTTGGCAGGAGCGGCAGGGGCAGCGGCGGGTGGTGCGGACACGTTGGGCTTTCCTTCCGCGAAGCATGCGGAAAAAGAGGGGAACAGGCGCGCCGCAGTTTCATTGCGGCGCAAGCTGTAGGAACCCGATTATTGGGCAGGGGATCAGGGCATGATAGCCAGAATAAAAGCCCAAAAACAGCGCTTTCAGCCCGCTGACCACCGGGGCGCCGCAGCCGCAGCGGTACCCTCCTCCCCGTGTGCACGGGGCGGGCGGGCCGGATCAGACGAAGACGTCCAGCGACGAGCTGGCCGAGCCGCCGTTGGCGGCCCGCATGCCGGCACCCATCGGCACGGCCGCCTGCACGCTCGCATGGCGTGCGCCCTGCCGGCCGCGGCCCTCGCTATCGGGGCCACTGCGGCCATCCCGCCCGGAAGACTCGCCCGAAGTGCCCACAGTGACGCCAGCCAGCTGCAACCCCTCGGCCTGCATCAGCTCACGCAGCTGCGCGACGCTGCCGTCCAGCATCTCGCGGGTTTGGATCTGGTCGCTACGGAAGGCGACATGCGCCTCATTGCCCGTGAGCGAGACCGTGACCTGCACCGGCTGGCCATCGCGGTCCAGCGTGAGCTCGGCGTTCTGCGTCTTCTGGTGGACCCAGTAGGCGACCTGCTCGGCAATCTGGTCTTCGGCGGCACGCTGGGCCGCATCGGCGCTGGCGGCGCCGGAGAGATCCGCATTGAAGGTGGTTGCCGCGGTGTCGCGCGAGCTGTCGGCCGTCGGCACGGCAGACATCGTGCCGCTGCCCTGGGCCGCGCCCTCGCCGCCCCGGCTGCTCGCGCGGCCATCGGGCTGGGACGCATCGGGCGCCAGCGCCGTCAGGGACTGGGGCATCGCGGCGGGAGCCGACTCTAACGAGCCGCGAAGGGCTGAGGAGCCGCCGCCGAGCGCTGCCGTATCGCGGTGTTCCGGCTGTGCACCGGCTGCGGCGGCCGAGCCTTGGGCGGTCAGCGCCGCCAGAGCGCCCTGCGCCGTGGCCTTGCCATGCTCGCCCCCTGCAGCGCCCAGCAGGCTGCCGGCCGCATCGCCAGCAGCCAGTCCGGCACCGGCCGCGGCCGCCCCGCCCGCGGCCATGGAGCCAGCCGCGCCCGCCCAGGCTGCGGGGAAGCGGCCTGCCGTTCCCCTCTGGGCGGCAGCCGCCGTACCCAGTCCCGTGCCGTTCACGGCCGCGGTGTCACCAGCACCATCCAGCCGCGCCGTCTGGCCGACCAGGCTGTCCATCCCGGCCTTGCCCTGCCCGCGTGCCCACATGGCATCCAGCCCGCTGAGCGCACCCGGCACCAGCTGCAGCGGCAGCGGCACCTGCCCCAGCGCCGCGCCCATATCGGTGGCAGCACCCAAGGCACCCATTGCCATGTCCGCAGCGGCGTCCAACGGAGCGGGCAGCCCGTCGGCCTCCATGCCCAGCGAGGCCAGCAGCTGCGAGAAGGCGCCCGTGGCCTGCGCGGCGGAGCTGCCGTCATCCTCGGTGGCCGTGGCATTCGCCTTGGTGGCCTTGCCAGACTTGTCGGCCTGGCGGGCGGCGTGGGCTTCGTGGGTACCGCTGCGCTGGGGAGCGGAAGGGGTGCGTTGGGTTTCCATGGTCATTCTTCCTCGCCCATCGGGCGCCTGTCGGCACGGGCGGCCTGGATCGACGCCCGCTCATCAGTCTGCTTCTGTTCGCGCCGCGCTTGCAGCTGCTCCAGCTCGCGCCGGCGCTTGTCCACGACCTTCTTGAGGCTGGCCAGGCGCAGCTCGGCCTGCAACACGCGCTGCTCGGCGGCCTGCACCCGGGCAGCCTGCTCGTCGAGCACGCCGGTCTGCATGCCGATGGCCTGCCCCAGCCGGTCCATGAACTGGTACTGGTGGTGCATCACTTCGGGCTTGACCACCATGTCTTCGCGTGCGCCCCAGCGGTCCTGAATTTCCTCGGCATAGCCCTGAAGCTGGTCGAACTGCTGCTGTGCCGCATGCCGCGTGCGGCGGATGTCCTGCAGCGCCTGCCGTGCGGCGTCGCGCTGGCGTTCAGCCATCTCGACGGCAACGAGGAAAGCTTGGAGCGAAGACATGGTGCGGCTCTCTGCGCGGCGGCGGGCGTCACTGGCCCAGCACAGCGGCCATGGCCGTCAGGCTCTCGTCGAGCGAGGCGGCCTCGAACATGTCCTGCTGCAGGAATTCAGCCATCGCCGGCTGCAGCCGGATGGCTTCGTCGAGCTGCGGGTCGGAGCCACTCATGTAGGCGCCCACCTGGATCAGGTCGCGGCTCTTCTGGTAGCGCGAATAGACGGCGCGGAAGCGCCGCGCCATGTCGAAATGCTCACGCGAGACGACGTTGTGCATCACGCGCGAGGCCGACTGCTCGATGTCGATGGCCGGGAAATGCCCGGTTTCAGCCAGCGCGCGCGACAGCACGATATGCCCGTCCAGAATGGCGCGGGCCGAGTCGGCGATCGGGTCCTGCTGGTCGTCGCCCTCGGAGAGGACGGTATAGAAAGCCGTGATGGAGCCCACGCCGTGCAGACCGTTGCCGCTGCGCTCGACCAGCGCCGGCAGCTTCGCGAAGCAGCTGGGCGGATAGCCCTTGGTCGCCGGGGGCTCGCCAATGGCCAGGGCGATCTCGCGCTGCGCCATGGCGTAGCGGGTGAGCGAATCCATCAGCAGCAGTACGTGCTGGCCCTTGTCGCGGAAGTGTTCGGCGATGGCGGTGGCATAAGCCGCGCCCTGCATGCGCAGGAGCGGCGGCGCGTCGGCAGGCGCAGCCACCACCACGGCGCGGCTGCGGTCGCCCGCGCCCAGGATGTCTTCGACAAATTCCTTGACCTCGCGGCCCCGCTCGCCGATCAGTCCCACCACGATCACGTCGGCCTGCGTGTAGCGGGCCATCATGCCCAGCAACACGCTCTTGCCCACGCCGGAGCCCGCAAAAAGGCCCAGACGCTGGCCGCGGCCCACGGTGAGCAGGGTGTTGATGGCGCGCACGCCGGTGTCCAGGGTGTCACGCACGGGGTCGCGGTCCATGGCGTTGATCTGGCGGCGGTCCATGGGTTCGGAGGTCACGCCCACCAGCGGGCCTGAATGATCCAGCGGCGTGCCCTGAGAATCGATTACCCGGCCCAGCAGTCCGTCGCCCATGGGCAGGCGCAAAGCGCCCACGCCCGATGCAGCGGAGACTGCGCTGGCGGCCTCGTCCGGCTCGCCCAGACGGGGTGCTGGCACGTAGGACGGTGCGGGCGTCACGCTGGCACCGCTCGAGAGGCCGTGGATGTCGCCCGCCGGCATGAGAAAGGCCTTGTCGGCCGAGAAGCCGACCACCTCCGCCAGCACCGGCTCGTGCGCGGGCATCTGCACCAGGCACTGCGAGCCCACGGGAACACGGATGCCGGCCGCCTCCAGCACCAGCCCGGTCAGGCGGGTCAGCGTGCCCCGACTCTCCAGCGGCACGCGCTCGGCGACGCGGGCGCGCGCGTCGTCAATGAAGCGGTCCCAGGCTTCGCCCTGGATGCCGGGCTCATGCGGGGGCATGGGCACCCTCTCCCTCTGCGTCGTCTTGGCGCACGGGCGCCACGGCAGCCTCCGGTGCTGCTTCCACCGACTCCCGCGCAGCCGCGTCGGCGCCCGGCCTGGGTTCGTTCCATGCCGCGGCCAGTCCCAGCGCGGCGATGGCCCGGCGCCAGCGCTTGTCCAGCGACCCATCGAGCACGGTGCCCGCAGATTCCACCAGGCAGTCGCCGGGCTGCACCTGGGCGTCAGACACCCACTGGACCTTGGCGCCGGCAAACTCCTGGCTCAGGGGCTGCTCCAGCAGGGCCCAGTCCTCGCGGCTCAGCCGCACGGTGGCGGGCCGGCCTTCGGCGACGAGCAAGGCGAGGGCCTCGCGCACCACGGGCAGCAGGGCCTGCGGATCGGCCGCCAGCTCGCGGCGCACCACCTGGCGCGCCAGATCGCAGGCCAGTTCCAGCAATTCACCCGCCATGCGCTGCTGCATGCCGTCCAGCGCGCTCTGGGTTGCCAGGGCCAGGCGTTGAAGCCGCTCTGCGGCCTCGCGACCCTGGTCTGCGATGTAGTCGTCCATACGCTGCTGCCACTCCAGCGCCGCCTGGGACCGGCCCTGCTCCACGCCTTCGGCATGTGCGCTCTCGCGCGCCTGCAGCAGCAGGGCCTCGTGCTCGGCCGGGTCGATGCCGGGCGGGATCAGCGCCTCGGCTGCTGCCGCTGCTGCCGCCGCCTCGGCCTCGGCGTCGGGCGGCGGTATCACGCCGGTGCTGTCTACCGTGCCGAACTGCCAGTGCGTGACGCCCTGGATTTCCTCGCTCGGGATGAAGCGCGTGTACTGGCGATTAAACGAGTGTGTCATCGCCGCCGCTACCCATTACGATCTGGCCTTCGTCCGCCAGGCGGCGCACGGTCTTGAGAATTTCCTTCTGTTGCGCCTCGACTTCGGACAGCCGCATCGGGCCCCGCGATTCGAGATCCTCACGCATGGCGTCGGCCGCGCGGGAGGACATATTGGAGAGGAACTTCTCGCGCAGCTCGGGCTGGGCACCCTTGAGCGCCACCACCAGGGTTTCGGAGGCCACCTCGCGCAGTACGGTCTGGATGGCGCGGTCGTCGAGCTTGCCGACGTCGTCGAACACGAACATCTTGTCCATGATCTTCTGCGCCAGATCGGGGTCATGGACGCGGATCGATTCGAGCACCGTGGCGTCAATGCCGGAGCCCAGCAAGTTGATGATTTCGGCTGCCGACTTCACGCCACCCAGGGAGCTCTTGCGGATCTTGTCGCCGCCGGCCAGCACCTTGAAGAGCACTTCGTTCAGGTCTTTGAGCGCGGTCGGCTGGATGCCTTCGAGCGTGGCGACGCGCAGCAGCACCTCGCCGCGCTGGCGTTCGCTGAGCTGCACCAGGATGGCCGATGCCTGGTCCGGGTCCAAGTGGACCAGGATGGCCGCAATGATCTGCGGGTGTTCGTTGCGCAGCAGTTCTGCCACCGAAAGCGGGTCCATCCACTTCAGGCTTTCGATGCCTGAGACGTCCCCGCCCTGGAGGATGCGGTCGATCAGCAGCGCGGCCTTGTCGTCGCCGAGGGCCCGCTTGAGCACCGAGCGCACATAGTTGCCGGTATCGGACACCAGCAGGCTCTGGGCGGCGGCGTCGTTGGAGAAGCGGTTGATGACCTCATCCACCTTCTCCCTGGACACCGATTTCATCCGCGCGATGGTCTCGCCCAGCTTCTGCACTTCCTTGGGCGACAGGTGCTTGAAAACCTCGGCGGCTTCTTCCTCGCCGAGAGACATCAGCATGATCGCCGCGTCGTTGAGTCCCTGCTCATCCATGGTGGTCTCGCTTCGGCCAGGGCGTTAGTCGCCATTGACCCAGGTTTTCAGGATATTGGCCACGGCCATCGGATTGCTCATGGCCAGCGAACGCGCGTCTTCAAGGCGCTGCTGCTCCGGCGTGGGCGGCAGGTCTTCCTGCTTGGCGACCCCGGGCGCCGGCAAGGCCGGGCGCTCCAGTTGCTCGGATTCCAGCGCATCCAGCTGGCCACCCTGCGCCTGCAACTGGACCGGGGTCAGTTCAGCCGCGTCCTTGGGCGCCTTCATGCCCCTGATGGCCGGCCGCACCAGACCCAGCAGCACGATGGCGGCGAACAGCGACAGACCCACCGGCCAGCCCAGGCTCTTGGCCAGCTCGATCATCTCCGGCTGCCTCCACAACGGCAAGTCCGTCTTCGGCGTGGCATCGACCAGGAACGGGGTGTTCATCAAATTGACGGAGTCGCCGCGGTCCTTGTTGAAGCCGATGGTCTCCCGCACCAGCGCGGTCATCTGCTCGATCTGCTGGGCCGTCAGGGCCTTGTTGTCCACGGGCTTGCCGTCCTTGCCGTTCTCGGCCGGGGGCTGGTAGTTGACCACCACGGCCGCGCTCACCCGCTTGATCGTGCCCGTGCTGCCGCGCGTGACGCGCGTGGTCTTGTCCACTTCGTAGTTGATGATCGACTCGCGCTTGCTGGGCGTAGCGGCCTGTGCGCCCTGGCCAGCCGCCGTGGGCGCCGGGTTGGCGCCATTGATCGGCGCCGTGGACGGCTGGGGCGGCTGGTTGGTGGTGGCGCCAGGCACGCCAGTGGGCGGCTGCGGCGTCTGCTGGCCCGTGCTTTCCAGCGTCTGCTGGCTACGAACGGCGCCGGAATCGGGCGTCTGGTTGGGGCGGTGCTGCTCCGACGTGGATTCGGTCTGGCTGAAATCCACGTCGGCCGTCACCTGCGCCTTGACGTTGTTCTTGCCCACCACCGGCTCCAGGATGTCCATGATGCGGCGGGTGTAGTCCTGCTCGATCTGCTTGACGTAGTTGAGCTGCTGCGCGTCCACACCCGCACCGGAGGCTCCGTCGGGCGACTGCGAGAGCAGCTTGCCGGTGTCGTCCAACACGCTGACGGCGCTGGGCGCCATGTCGGGCACGCTGGAAGACACGAGGTGGACGATGCCGGCCAGCTGGGTGCGATCAAGGAAGCGGCCCGGATAAAGGGTGACCAGCACCGAGGCCGAGGGCTTTTGCTGCTCGCGGAAGAAGCCGTTCTGGTTGGGCAGAGCCAGATGCACGCGGGCGCTCTGCACCGAGGAGAGCGCCTGGATGGAGCGGGTGAGTTCGCCCTCCAGCCCGCGCTGGAAGTTCAGGCGCTCCTGGAACTGCGTCACGCCGAAGCGGCTGGTGTCCATGAGTTCGAAACCGGAAACAGAGCCCTTGGGCAGCCCGAGGGTGGCCAGGCGAAGACGCACGTCGTACACGCGGTCGGCCGGCACCATGATCGCGCCGCCTCCGTCGGTGTACTTGTAGGGCACGTTCATCGTGGTCAGCTGAGCCACGATGGCGCCGCCGTCCTTGTCATTCAGATTGGTGAACAGAACCCGGTAGTCCGGCTGGCGGCTGAAGAACACCGCCGCCACGATGCCCCCCACCAGCAGGGCCAGCGCCAGCCCCAGACGCACGCGCACCGAGCGGTCGAGGCCAGCGAAACGCTGAATCAACGACGGCGGGCTGGCAGGAGGGACGGCGGCAGGAATTTCGGCGACTGCGGACATGGGCTTTCCAGTATGTCAGGCCATGGCGGGGCTCTGGCGGTGCCGCGATTATTCGACAAGCCCCCTGGCGCGTTCGCTGGATAAAGCGCGCCTTTGTCCATCATTTCCCCCAGATGGACCGCGGACCGCGCCCTAGGATTGCACCATCCCGCCATAGCCGCACCCGCCCCCTTACTCCACCGAGAACACTGCCATGGACCTCCGCATCTCCAGCCCCATCG
The DNA here is from genome assembly GCF_057642795.1 of Paracidovorax sp. Classification (NCBI taxonomy): domain Bacteria; kingdom Pseudomonadati; phylum Pseudomonadota; class Betaproteobacteria; order Burkholderiales; family Comamonadaceae; genus Paracidovorax; species Paracidovorax sp. Next base: position 3,378 of record NZ_JBXYZY010000020.1, on the reverse strand, counting down.
CCCCGCTGTCAGGCACCGGCCTGGTGCGCCGCGTCACGGCTCCGCAGGAAGGCGGCGCGCAGGACGTGGGCTTTTCCTCGGCGCTCAAAGGCGCGCTGCAGTCGGTGAGCGCGGCGCAGAACCGCTCCAGCAGCATGCAGCGCGAAGTGCAGATGGAAAACCCCAACGTCAGCATCGAAGAGACCATGGTCGCCATGCAAAAGGCGCAGGTCGGCTTCCAGGCCACGTTGCATGTGCGCAATCGCATGGTGCAGGCCTACACCGACATCATGAACATGCAGGTGTGAGCCTCCATACGGCGCGAGGCGGCCCGCGCCGCCTGGCTCCTTCCCGTCGCCAGCAGCGCTCCGCCGGCCACTGGAAACCACTCATTTTTTGATAGCAGCTAGCGCTTGATTCACAAGCGCCTGGGGCACCTTCCCCCACTCCGACCCGCAGCGGCCACGCTCGGCGCATGCACGCATGGCCAGCCGGAACGCCACGCCACGCACTCCAGCCCGCCCACCGCCATCGAACCGCCCCACAAACAGCGACGCCTTGCGATCCGCTGAACGGATGGCAAGGCGTTTCGTACCTGGTGCAGACGCTGCCTGCCGCCATCGCGGCGGCGCCCGCTTCGCTGGACGGTTCGGTCAGTGCATCACGATCGGCTGGCGCTCGAACAGATGCTCGAACTGCGAGAGCCAGGGCTCTGCCAGGCAGCGAATCTCAGCATCGTTGCGCAGGATGCGCTGCATGATGCGGGTCTTCTCGCGGCGGTGTTCAGGCAGCAACTCCTGAGCCTGGGACTCGTATCGCAGACGCTCGATCAACACCGCGCAGGTGCCCTCGTAGCGGACGACACCGTCCCAATCCTTCAGCTTGGCGGCCTCCAGCATCTTGGCGCTGCTGTCTTCGATGGCCTTGTAGTAGTCAATCAGCATTTCTGGCATACCTCAGGCCTCCGCCGCCACGGGTTGGGCGGCATCGTTGGCCGCCTTGGCGTTGGTGACCCCGGCTTTCTTGATTTCGTTCCAGCTTTGCGCGAGCGGCTCGATCAGCCGGGCCACCTCGGCCAGCATGGCGTCGTCGTTCCGCGCATTGGCCTGGATGAGCCGGCGCAGCGCGTAGTCGTAGAGCGCGTCCAGGTTGCTAGCCAGCGCGCCGCCGGCTTCGCGGTCAAGCGCCGTGCTCAGCCCTTCCTCCAGAATGCGCACGGCTTTGCTGATGCCGTTGCACTTGCCGGCCACGTCGCCGCGCGCCATGGCTCCGCGGGCGGTGGCGATGGAATTCAGCACACCCGCATACAGCAGGCTGACCAGTTGGTGCTGGTCAATCGTGTGCATGCTGGTTTCGACGTTGATGCGCTGATAGGCGGATGCGGCACGAGGGCTGGAGGCGCTGAACATGGCTGGCTACTTTCCTGGACTGGTTATTCAATTTATCGGCGCTCGACCGGAAAACTGAAGTCTTTCAGCGCGACTTATTCCAGGTGGTGACCTGCTGGCTGATGTAGCTGTTGAGCGCGTTGAGCCCGGCCATCTTGGTGTCCAGCGCGGTGTAGCGGTCGGTCAGATTCTTCTGCATGCGGTCAGCACGGTCCGTGATGGTCTCGGTGTCCTGCGCGTTGCGCTTGAGCGCGTCGTCATAGGTCTTGGTCTTGGTGGCGAAGAAGCCGCTACTGTCTAGCAGCTTGGAGGTCACGCCCTTGAATTTCTCGGCGAAGCCGTCGGTCGTCGTGCCATCGTCAGGGCCGCGGAAGAACGCCTTGACGGCATCCGGGTCGGACATGGCCTTGTCGAACTTGGTCGTGTCCAGGCGCAGGCTGCCGTTGGGCGTGACGTTGCCGGAGCCGCCATCGACCACCACGCCGATGTCCGACAGCGTGCGCAGTGCGCCGTTGCCGGTCACGCTCTGCAGCGCCATGCGCAGCGTGTTCTGCAGCGTGATGGTGGAGGAGTCGCCTTGCAGCAGTGCCCCGCTCTTGGTGGACTGGTCGTAGGCCGTGGCTTCGTTCAGCGCGCTGTTGAGGGCGTTGTAGGCGGTGACGAACGCCTGCACGTTGGCTTTCACAGCGGAAGTGTCCTTGGAGACCGTGATGGTGATCGGGTCGGTGGTCGTCGCCTTGGCGGTGAAGGTCACGCCTGCCACCGTATCGGCGAAGGCGTCGGTCGGTGAAGTGACTGCAATGCCGTTCACGGTGGCATTCGCGTTCTGCGCGAATTCGGTAGTCGAACCCGTGACCAGGCGGGACAAACCGGTGTTGTCGCCCTGCGTTCCGTCAGCGTCCGTCACCGACAGCTGGTAGCCGGCTTCTTCGCCGGTGCTCTTGCTGCGCAGCATCAGGCGCTCGCCGCTCGCATCGTTGAGGATGGTCGCCGTGACGTTGGCGCCCGAGCCGTTGATCTTACCGGCGATGTCCGCCAGGGTGTCGGTGGCCGAAACTTCAATGTTGACCGCATCGGCCTTGGCGGCCGTGAAGGTCTTGGGCGTGCCCGCCCAGGCGCCGACCTCGAGCTTGATCGTGCCGGCACCCACCGGGTCCTTGGCGGGCTGCAGCGATGCCGAGATGGACGATTGCGCCTTGGCCAGGTTCTGCACCTGCACCGAGAAAGAGGTGGGCGATGCGCCGCCGACGGCGCTGACCGTGACCAGGTCGCTCTTGGAAGACGTGGCGCTCACACCGTTCCAGCCCGTGACGCTGGTGAGCTTGCCCAGGGAGTCCGACAGGGTGGACACCATGGATTTGAACTGCCCGAAGGCCGACACCTTGGCCTTGGTGATGGCCGCCTGCTGCGCGAGGCCGCCCGTCTTGGTGATGGGCAGCTTGACCGCATCGACGGAGGCCTTGATCAGGCCGTTGACATCGACGCTGCCACCGAGACCGATTCCCAGGGATGAAAAGCTAGCCATGGTCCGTTTCCTCTCAGCGCATCAAATTGCATCAACGCAGATTATGGAAGTACGCCAACCGCCGCATCGGGCCGATAAGACCGGAAGAATCCACCCAATCCGGCCGCTACCGCGCATCGGCCCCAGCGACAAAGCGGTGGCGAACGCATCGCCACCGCCTGGGACAGGCGGGCAGGCCGCCAGGGCCCGCCACGCCTGAGAACACTGCTTCGATTAACGCAGCAGGGACAGCACACCCTGGGGCAGCTGGTTGGCCTGGGCCACCATCGCCGTGCCGGCCTGCTGCAGGATCTGCGAGCGAGACAGGTTGGCGGTTTCCGAGGCGAAGTCTGCGTCTTGAATGCGGCCACGGGAAGCGGACATGTTCTCGGCCGTGCTCTGCAGGTTGTTCACCGTGGTCTCGAAGCGCGACTGCAGGGCGCCAAAGCTGGCTCGCTGGCCGTTCACTGCCGCCAGGGCCGAATCAATGATCTTGAGTGCCTTGGT
>NZ_JBXYZY010000019.1:0-27061 GCF_057642795.1 Paracidovorax sp. | reverse complement strand
TCCTCGATAGCTCAGTCGGTAGAGCGCCGGACTGTTAATCCGTAGGTCCCTGGTTCGAGCCCAGGTCGAGGAGCCAACACGGGAAGCGTCGCAAGACCTCCCCTCGAAGCCCGACATGCACCGCATGCCGGGCTTTTTCTTTGGCCGCGACTCATCCACGCCGTCGTTGCATGCCGTCGAGACAGCACCTGCGCTCGGGCACGCGAACCAGCCCCTCCATGCTTCACATGCCCGCCGAGCGGCCCCTGGCCGTGCTACGCAGGCAGATCGTGACGAGCCCCAACCATTTGCCAGCCACGCCCCTGCGCACGGAACCCGTCACCGCTCAGGCGATGATTCCCTGGACGGATCCTCGAGGTGCCCGCATGAATCGGAGGGGCGCCGCCCCAGCTCTACGCGATGAACGGCGCAACCCCGCGTCGCCGCAAACATCTCGGCGAGTGGCTGAGGGAGCGGCGACGTTCCGCCGGCGCTCGTCGCCACGTTGGTACGGAGACCGACCGCGCTGCAGGGCGATGCCAGTGCGGCGAATGCGAAGATCACCCTTTTGCCCTGTTCTCCCGAGCCGCCTACCCATGCACGCAGCCCATCCGCATCCATCGTCCATCACGACCAAGCCAGCGCCCGGCCCGACTTCCGGCAACCGCCGCCACTGGCTGCAGCAGGCCGCAGCCTGCGCCGCCGCCAGTGCCCTGCCCGCCTGGGCCGCCGCGCCCGAAGGGCATGTGACGGCCGCCGTGTGGCCCCGCGCGCTGGCCGTGCCGGGCGGGGTGGCGCGCCTGTCGCTGGGCCCGGCGGCCGAACGGCCCATGGCGCATGCGGACGGCGTTCCCGTTCTGGTGCTGGGTGATGCCATCGAATGGACGGCCATCGTGGGCATCCCGCTCTCGGCGCCGGTGGGCACGGCGCGCATCGCCGTGCGCAAGGCCGGTTCGCCGGAATATGCGCTGGAATACGCCGTGGCGCCGCACGCGTACCGCGAACAGCGCCTGACGGTAGCGCCGCGCACCGTCGATCTCTCGCCCGAGGACAACGCCCGCTACGAACGCGAGCGCGATCACCAGCGGCAGGTGATGGCGGCCTTCTCCACCCCGCTGCCGCGCGCGCAGGATCTGCGCATGCAGGTGCCCGTGCCTGGCCGCCGCTCCAGCTCGTTCGGTCTGCGGCGCGTGTTCAACGGCCAGGCGCGCAACCCGCACAGCGGCATGGACATCGCCGCGCCCGTGGGCACGCCCGTGGTGGCGCCGCTGCCGGGCAGGGTGATCGACACGGGCGACTATTTCTTCAATGGCGGCACGGTGTGGCTGGACCACGGCGGCGGCCTGCTGACCATGGTCTGCCACCTGAGCGGCATCGACGTGCGCGTGGGCGACGTGGTGGCCACCGGCCAGCCCTATTGCCGCGTGGGCGCCACCGGCCGCGTCACCGGCCCGCATCTTCACTGGGGCGTGATGCTCAACCGCACCATGGTCAATCCGGCGCTTTTCCTGCCGGCTTAGGACGACTCACGGCCCCGTCGTGGCGTCGTGGCGTCTTTGCCGCATCTTGTCGCACGACCCGCGCCACCTTCGATGGGGCGCCGTGCCGGAACCGGTGCGCTGCGTTGTTGCGCAACACCTGAAGGCTGTGCGCCGGCTCCGACGTCATCGCCGGCTGGGTCGCGGTCAATCCGCGCTCAGCGCAGCGCGCCCATGAAGCCGGTGATGATGACCGCGTTGAAGAAATCGATGAACAGCGAGCCCACCAGCGGAATCACGAAGAAGGCCTTGACCGAAGGCCCGTTCGCCGCCGTGAAGGCCTGCATGTTGGCCATGGCGTTGGGGGTCGCGCCCAGTCCGAAGCCGCAATGCCCGGCGGAGATCACGGCCGCGTCGTAGTCGCGACCCATGACGCGGAAGGTGATGAAGTAGGCGAAGGCGAACATCAGCGCCGTCTGCACGATCAGGATGACCAGCAGCGGCCCTGCAACCTCGGCCATCTCCCAAAGCCGCATGGACATCAGCGCCATCGCCAGGAAGAACGCCAGCGCCACGTTGCCCACCCGCTCGAACTCCCGCTCCGGCAGCGGTCCATGGCGCCAGTCGATCAGGTTGCGCAGCAGCGCGGCGACCAGCATCGGGCCCAGATACGCCGGGATGACCACGCCTACATCCCGCAGCCCGTTGACCAGCACCGTGCCCAGGCCCATGGCCAGCGCGAGCAGCACGGTGGCGTGCAGCGCGGTGCGCTCGGCGGCATCCTCAGGCGCGGGCGCGGAAGCTGGGAGCACGGCTGCGGCGGCCGCCTGGTCCCCCTCCGTCCCCTGGGCTGCAGCGGTGCGCCGGGCACCGCTCAGCCCATGCCGGCGCAGGAGCAGCGAGCCCACCGGGCCGCCGATGATCGAGCCCGTGACCAGCCCCCAGGTGGCGGCGGCGATGGCGGCCGGCAGGGCGCCGGCAGCGCCTGCCTGCTCCATCAGCGGACCGAAGGCGGCCGAAGTGCCCAGGCCGCCGGTGAGCGATACCGAACCCGCCGCCAGCCCGATCAGCGGGTGCACGCCCAGCGCCGCCGCAAGGCCCACGCCGACCACGTTCTGCACCAGCACCAGCGCCACGGCCGCGCCCAGAAACAGGGCCACCCCCACGCCGCCCTTTTTCAGCATCTCGAAGCTGGCCGAAAAGCCGATGGTGGTGAAGAACGCCAGCAGAAGAAAGTCGCGGATGCCGGCATCGAACTGGAACGCGAAGGCTCCGCTCTGGTGGCCCGCCAGCGCAAGCAGCGAAAACAGCAGCCCGCCGATGATCGGCCCCGGAATGAAGTAGCGCGACAACAGCGGCACACGGCCTTGGATGAAGTCACCGATCACCAGCAGGACGGCGGCAACGGCCGCGGTCTGGGCCATATCGAGCGAAAACGTCATCATGGATGAGTGCAGGGAAATCAGTGGGAGTCTGTTGGCGGCCTCCCGGGGACAGGAGGCAGCGTGGAACCGCACGCGCCGGGGCGGCTCTGCGCGGAGTGCGGTGGATGCTATGTAAAACATAGCGGCATGCGCCCGAGGAAGGGCGTGGAGGCGCGGATTCTACGCAGGGCCCCGCCCCGAGCCGCCACAATCCCTTTTTTGGCGCCGACTCGAACCGACGACCGCGCCGTTCCAAGCCAGCGCCGCCTCACCACCATGCCCACGCTCCGCCTTGCCCGGCCCGCCGCCGCCGCCCGCCCCGATGCACGCCCCGACCGGCCGATGACAGGCCCGCCGCGGCTGATCCGATTCAACAAGCCCTACGGCGTGCTCAGCCAGTTCACGCCCGAGGGCCGCTGGCGCGGGCTGAAGGACTTCATCGACCTGCCGGGCGTCTATGTGGCCGGGCGCCTGGATGCCGACAGCGAGGGCCTGCTGCTTCTCACCAGCGACGGCCGGCTGCAGGCGCGCATCGCCGATCCGCGCTTCAAGATGGAAAAAACCTACTGGGTGCAGGTGGAGGATGAGCCGGACGACGCCGCCCTGGCCGCACTGCGCGCCGGTGTGCAGCTGAACGACGGCCCCACCCTGCCCGCGCGCGCCGAGCGCATCGATGCGCCCCCGGGCCTCTGGGAGCGAGACCCGCCCATCCGTGTGCGGCTGAACCGGCCCACGGCCTGGATCGCACTCACCATCCGAGAGGGGCGCAATCGCCAGGTCAGGCGCATGACGGCAGCCGTGGGCCATCCCACGCTGCGGCTGGTGCGCGCGGCCATCGGCCCCTATACGCTGGACGGCGTGGCGCCGGGCCAGTGGGCGGAGCAGGCTTCGGTGCTCTGATCCCCAGCCCCCTCAATTGCTCTCATTTCCATAGCTGGATACCCATTCGATTCCTGGGCTACAGCGTCAAAAACCCTGAACTCCCCCCAACGCACACCCCTCACGCCACCCGACAGCCGCCGGCCCAGATCCGACTGTGACAGCCGCGTGAAGTTATGCCCGCTGCCTGTGGGCCGAACTGTGGACAACTGGAGGGACAACAGCCGCCAAGCCGCGCCCGTATTGGGTTCCAGCGGATTGCCTTGTTTTTGGGCAGCGCTCACACCCCGGCGGCCGCACTCTGGTAGAGCTGCCCTGCCTGCGGGCTGGCGGGGATGCGGGCGTATAGTGTTTCGGCCCCTTTCGCCGCCTCGTTTTCTCTACGCCCAGCCTTGTCCGCCACCCTCGCCACCCTGTTCTGCCTGGTCGTCGCCGTCAGCGATGGCGACAGTCTCACCGTGCGCTGCAGCGCGGCCGGCCCGCTGGCCACGCAACGTGTGCGGATCGTCTCCATCGACGCGCCCGAGAGCCGGCAGGCCTTCGGCCAACGCTCGCGCCAGCACCTCGCAGCGCTGTGCCTGCGCCGCGAGGCCATGCTGCGCACGCAGGGGCATGACAGCTACGGCCGCCTGCTCGCGCAAGTCCAGTGTGGCGGGCAGGACGTGGCCGCGCAGCAGGTGGGCGCCGGGCTGGCCTGGGTCTATGCTCCGCTCGCCGGGCGCTATCCTGAGCTGACCGCACTCCAGCGCCAGGCGCGGGCCAGCCGCACGGGCCTGTGGTCGCAAAGACGCCCGCAGGCGCCCTGGGACTACCGCCGCCGCCATCCGCGCTGACGCGACGATTCCGCCCGGCGCCATGTCTGGAACGGGCGGCTCTGCCCGTGCCGCTCGCTTGTTCGAGCCGCCCTGCCTTCGCACGCATCGTCTCGCCTGCCCATCACGCCTTTCGCACCATGCCCGCCAACGCTGCCGCCACGCCCTGCGCGAAGCCCCGCCCCGTCTATCGCCATGCCGGCTTCCTGGCCTTCCTGCTGTCGCGGCTGGCGGCCGTTTTTGCTACCCAGGTGCAGGCGGTGGTGGTGGCCTGGCAGGTCTATGACCTCACGCGCGAACCGATGGCACTGGCCTTCGTAGGGCTGGCGCAGTTCCTGCCCATGCTCTGCCTGCTGCTGCCGGCGGGCGATCTGATCGACCGCTTCAGCCGCAAGCGCATCCTGGGGGTGAGCTGGTCGTTGGGCGCTCTTTGCAGCGGGCTCCTGTGGTGGCTCTCGGGCCACGGTGCAATGGACGTGGCGAGCATCTACGCGGTGCTGGTGCTGTTCGGTTGCTCGCGCGCCTTCTCGGGGCCGGCGCTGCAAAGCCTGTTGCCGCAGATCGTGCCGCGCGCCCAGCTGGCGCAGGCCATGGCCGCCAACACCATGCTGATGCGACTGGCCACCATCGGCGGGCCACTGCTGGGCGGGCTGCTGTATGCGGCGGGCGGCGGCGCGCTGACCTACCCGATCTGCCTGGCCTGCTTCGCGCTGGGCGCCGTGCTGCTGCAACGGGTGACGGTGGCCTACGCCGCGCCGCCGGCGACCGCGCACGGCCGCATGGTGCAGCGCTTCGGCGACGGCATCCGCTTCATCCGCTCGCGTCCCATCATCCTGGGCACGATTTCGCTGGACCTCTTCGCCGTGCTGCTGGGCGGCGTGGTGGCGCTGCTGCCCATCTATGCGCACGAGGTGCTGCACGTAGGGCCGCAGGGCCTGGGCGCTCTGCGCAGCGCCATGGCGGTGGGCGAGGTGGGCGCGGGGCTCTACCTGAGCGTGCGGCCGTTCAACCGCTACGTGGGGCGCACCATGTTCGTCGCGGTGGCGATCTTCGGCACTGCCAATCTGGTGTTCTCACTTTCCACCACGTTCTGGATCTCATGCGCGGCACTGATGGTGGCCGGCGCGGCCGACATGGTGAGCATCTACATCCGCGGCGCGCTGGTGCAGTTCTCCACGCCCGACACCATGCGCGGGCGGGTGTCGGCCGTCAACCTGCTGTTCGTCGGCTCGTCGAACGAGCTGGGCGAATTCCGCGCCGGTACCAGCGCCGCCTGGCTGGGAGCGGTGCCGGCTGCGGTAGTGGGCGGACTGTGCACCCTGGGCGTGGTGGGCCTCTGGGCCTGGACGTTCGCGCCCCTGCGGCGCGTCGACCGGTTCGAGGATGCCTCGCCGCGCTGAGAGCCTTGGGGCCCTCCTGATGCGGGCTAGGCGCATTGGCACCACATCCGGCCACTCAGGGCCTCGGCTCTTGATGTTTATCAAACCCACCACCTACCCTCGTTTGACCCTAGCCTGTTACATTCTGAAATAGATCAAGATACCCGCATTCCCCGGGTATCAGCAGACATGAAAAAAAGAGGCTTTGCATGAAGAATGAAATGAAAGTGCGTACGCAGCTCATGGTGGCTTTCGGAACCATGGCGACACTGATCCTCTTCATGTCGGTGTTCGGCCTGGGCGCGCTGAACGACGCGACACAACGATTCCAGGACTATGTCCAAGGCATCACCGCGCGGACGGCCGTCGCGGCTCAGCTGCGCACCGCCATCGACGAGCGGGCCATCGCGGCCCGCAACATCGTGCTTGCCACCTCGCCCGCTGAGGTGCAGGCCGAGAAAGCGCGCGGCGAGCAGGCACACGCCGTGGTCCAGAAAAACATGGCCCGTCTCAAGCAGCTCATTGCCCAAGCGACAGATACCTCCGACACAGCTCGCACACTGATTGCCGAGATGGACCGGATCGAGACGATCTACGCGCCTGTCGCCCTGGGCATCATCGACCTGGCCTCAAGGGGTGAGCGCGATGCCGCCATCCTCAAGCTGAACAAGGAGTGCCGCCCCCTGCTGGACAAGATGGCCGCGACCACGAACGAATACACCCAGCTTTCCGCACGCAGGGCGGACGAGCTGACCGCGCTGGCCGCCCAACGGCTGCAGTTAGAACGCACCGCGCTGATCGCGGCCGCCGTGCTGGCCCTGATGATCGCCGTCGCCGCGGGCTTGGTCATCACGCGCCGGCTCACCAAGTCGCTGGGCGGCGAGCCGGCCGAGCTGCGCCAGATCGCTGAGCAAGTCGCGAGCGGCGACCTCTCGCCCATGCAGCGCCAGGGTGCCATCGCGGCCAGCAGCGTGATGGCGTCGCTCGCCCGCATGCATGCGACGCTAGCATCCATCGTGACCGATGTGCGCTTCGCGTCCGACTCGATCACCACCGGCTCTGGCGAAATCGCCGCCGGCAACGCCGACCTGAGCCGGCGCACCGAGCTGCAGGCCAGCGCGCTGGAAGAGACGGCTTCGGCCATGGAGCAGCTCGCCGCCACCGTGCGCCACAACGCCGACAATGCCCGCGCCGCCAGCCAGCTGGCGACCGGCGCCACCGCCGTGGCCAGCCGGGGCGGCGAGATCGTCGAGCAGGTGGTGAACACCATGCAGGAGATCAGCGCCAGCTCGCAGGAAATCACCGAGATCACCAGCGTGATCGACGGCATCGCTTTCCAGACCAACATCCTGGCGCTGAACGCGGCGGTAGAAGCCGCCCGTGCGGGCGAGCAGGGACGCGGCTTCGCAGTGGTGGCGGCCGAGGTACGAACGCTGGCGCAGCGCAGCGCCCAGGCAGCCAAGGAGATCCGGGCACTCATCACCGGCAGCGTGGCCAAGGTGGACCGCGGCGCGCGCCTCGTGTCCGAGGCGGGCACGACCATGACCGAGATCGTGACCGAGATCCGCCGCGTGAGCGAGATCGTCGGAGAGATCAGCGTGGCGAGCGAAGAGCAGAGCAACGGCGTGAGCCAGGTTGGCCAGGCGGTGACGCAGATGGACCAGGCCACGCAGCAGAACGCGGCGCTGGTCGAAGAGGGCGCGGCCGCTGCGGCCAGCCTGCGTGACCAGGCGCAGCGGCTCGACCAGTCCGTGTCGGTGTTTCGCATACCGGGCACCGCCGGCGGCGCAGGCGCGATGCAGCTCCAGCCTCTGGCCCTGCAGTGAGGCATGGCGGGTGCGCCGCCCGCAATCGCTCCTGAATCCATAGCATTCAGCCCTTGATGAACAAGGGTTGCAGCGCATTTACACAGGTGAAACACCGGGAACGCGGCGACACATCTGTGTCCGCTGGGTAAAACCCGGCAGCGCCCCTTGCAGGCGGCCTCGCTGCGGCGCACCATCGCGCCACAGCCACTCCGCCACCTGCACCATGCCGTCTTCCGCGAACGCCGCAGACCGTGCCGCAATCACCGGGGCCCACCCCGAAGCCCCCCCTTTGCACGACGCGCGCACGGCGCCGGCCCTGGGGCGCCGCCAGTGGCTGACCACCGCCGCTGCGGGACTGTACGGCGCGGCGGCGCTGCCGCTGGTGCCGCTGGCTTCGGTGCTGGCGCCGCTCCAGGCGCGTGCCGCCGCAGGACCATCGCCCGAAGCGGCCATGCCCATGGAGGCGGAACACGTCAGGCTGCTGGACCGGCTGACCTGGGGCGCCAACGCCACCGCGCTGGAACAACTGCAGCGCAGCGGCGTGCAAGCCGCCGTGGCCGCGCTGCTGCGCCCTGCGCCGCACGCTCCGCTGCCGCCCGAGGCGCAGGCGCAGATCGACGCCATGGACATCACCCTCACGCCCATGGAAAGCCTGGCCATCGACCTGCAGGCCCGCCAGCAGGCCATCAAGAACGAGCCCACCGAAGACGCGCGCAAGGCCGCGCAGGAGGCCTACCAGAAGGACATGCGAACGCTGCAGCGCCAGGCCGAGCGCCGCTTCGTGCTGCGCGCCGTCTATTCCCCCGCGCAGCTGCAGGAGAAGCTGACCTGGTTCTGGATGAACCACTTCAGCATCTTCGCGGGCAAGGCCGACATCCGCGCCATGGTGGCCGACTACGAGGACCGCGCCATTCGCCCGCATGCGCTGGGGCGCTTCCGCGACCTGCTGGGCGCCACCGTGCGCCACCCGGCCATGCTGCGCTACCTGGACAACGCGCAGAACGCTGCCGGCCGCATCAACGAGAACTACGCCCGCGAGCTGATGGAGCTGCACACGCTGGGCGTGGACGGCGGCTACAGCCAGCACGACGTGCAGGAAATGGCGCGCGTGCTCACCGGCCACGGCGTGTCGCTGCGCCCGCTGAACGAGACGCCCCCGAAGCTCAAGCCCGAATGGGCACGCCTCTACGTGCGCGACGGGCTCTACGAGTTCAACCCCCAGCGCCACGACTGGAACCCCAAGGAACTGCTGGGCCAGCCGCTGCAGGGCCAAGGCATGGCCGAGCTGGACGAGGCGCTGGACCGCCTGGCCCGCGCCCCGGCCACGGCCCGCTTCGTCACGCGCAAGCTGGCCGCCTACTGGGTGGGCGATGCGCCGCCGCCCGCGCTGCTGCAGGCGCTGGCCGAGCGCTTCCGACAGACCGACGGCCACATCGGCGCGGTGCTGCAGACGCTGATCGCCAGCGACAGCTTCCAGGCCTCGCTGGGCAAGCGCCTGCGCGACCCCGTGCAATACGTGATGGCCGGCCTGCGGCTGGGCTATTCGGACCGCGTGCTCGCCAACCCCGACCTGGCCCTGGGCTGGCTGCAGCGCCTCGCCGAGCCGCTCTACGGCCGCGCCACGCCCGACGGCTACCCGCTCGATGCCGCGGCCTGGACCAGTTCCGGGCAGATGGCCGTGCGCTTCGAGGTGGCACGCGGCCTGGGCGGCGCCGGCACCAACGCGCTCTACCGCGCCGAGGGTGCACCGCCGCCGAAGATGCCACCGCCCGCCATCGCCCAGAGCGCAGCCTTCCACGCCCTGGAGCCGCTACTGGCCCCGGCCACCCGCGTGGCCCTGGCCCGCGCCACATCGCCGGCGGAATGGAACACCTTCCTGATGTCGGCGCCCGAATTCATGTACGCCTGAGCCCGGAAAGGTTCGCCATGCCCTCCGCCCCCCTCTTCCCACACCAATCCATAACCACCGGGCACGGCCCCAGCCGCCGGCAGTGCCTGCAGGCGCTGGCCGCCCTGGCCGCGCCCGGCATGGCGATGAAGGCCAGCCTGGCCGCCACGCCGCGCGGCGCGACCGATGCGCGCTTCCTGCTCGTTTTCCTGCGCGGCGGCTACGACTGCGCCAGCCTGCTGGTGCCCGTCGCCAGCGACTACTACTACGAGACCCGGCCCAACATCGCCATCGGCCGCCCGGGCACGGCAGGCGGCGCGCTGCCGCTGACCGCCGACTGGGGCCTGCACCCGGCGCTGGCGGGCTCGCTGCGGCCGCTCTACGACAAGCGGCAGGTGGCCTTCGTGCCGTTCTCGGGCACCGAAGACCTGACGCGCAGCCACTTCGATACGCAAGACAGCATCGAGCTGGGCCAGCCCGTCGCCGCACGGCGCGACTACCGCTCGGGCTTTCTGAACCGGCTGGCGCTGGAGCTGGGCGCGCAGCCGCAATGGCAGGGCCACCTGGCGCCCATGGCCTTCACCGACACCCTGCCCCTGGTGCTGCGCGGCGGCTACGACGTGCCCAACACCGCGCTGGCGGCGGCCGGCGTGGGCAAGCCGGGCATCGACGACCGGCAGGCCGGGCTGATCGCCTCGATGTACCAAGGCTCGCCGCTGGCCGGCCCGGTGGCCGAAGGCTTCCAGACGCGGGACGAGGTGGCGCGCACCATGCAGGGCGAGATGGACGCCGCCAGCCGCAACGCGCTGAGCACCCGGGGCTTCGAGGGCACTGCGCGGCGCATGGCGCGCCTCATGCAGTCGCGCTACGACCTGGGCTTCGTCGATGTGGGCGGCTGGGACACGCACGTGGGCCAGGGCAACGCCACGGGCGCGCTGGCCAACCGATTCGAGGAACTGGGCCGGGGCCTGGCTGCCTTCGCCGACGAGATGGGACCGGCCTGGGACCGCACCACGGTGGTCGTCATCAGCGAATTCGGCCGCACCTTCCGCGAGAACGGCAACCGCGGCACCGACCACGGCCACGGCAGCGTGATGTGGGTGCTGGGCGGCGGCATCGCCGGGGGCCGCATCGCGGGCGAGCAGCAGGCGCTCACCGCCACCACGCTGTTCCAGAACCGCGACTACCCCGTGCTGAACGACTACCGCAGCGTGCTGGGCGGCGTGTTCGCCCGCATGTACGGCCTGCGCCCCGCCGCGCTGGCGCGGGTGTTTCCGCAGGCCAGGCCGCTCGATCTGCGGCTGGCCTAGCCTGCCGGTGCGCTGCAGCGGCACGGCCACCGCAGCAGCAGCGCATCAGGCCTTGAACTGCCCGCTCAGCAGCTCGGGCAGGCGATCGGCCCCCATGCGGAAGCCGCAGGCCTGGGCATGCCCGCCGCCGCCCATGGACACGGCCAGCACCGAGCAGTCGTAGCCGCGCTGCGAGCGCAGCCCCACCTTGACCTTGCCGTCCTTGCCCACCGTCCACATCAGCGCGAAGGTGCCGCTCTGGGCGGACAGCAATTCGCCCACCAGGCTGTGGAAAGCGCCGGGCGCATTCACCATCAGGCCCGCTTCGCCGTTGAAGACCAGCGGCTGGGCGCCGCCCGCCACGTCCTGTGCGAGATTGCGGAATTTCTCGTCCATCGCCTGGCCCCGCGCGACGAAGGCAGCGGTCTCATCCGGCGTGAATGCGGCCATTTGCTGCCAGCGGGCGAAGTCGAAGGGCTCCATGTCCAGCGCGGCGACGTAGCCGGCCGTCTCGGGGTACTTCCAGGCCCAGAGGTCGCGGTCCTCGATGAAGCGCACCAGATCGGGCAAGGGCGCTTCGGGGTGGAAGAAGTCCCAGGCCAGGCGGGCGCCCGAGCGCGTCATGTCGAAATGCACCACGCCGCAGCGGCAGGCGAAGCCCGTCAGCTGCTCAGCCGCGCTCTTGTGGTGGTCCAGCAGCACCAGCTTGGCGGCCTGCTGGTCGATGGCGCCCAGCAGATCGGGCGCGAAGGCGAAGTCGAGGATATAGACGGCGCGGCCCTGCACCGGCGGCAGGTCCTCCAGCGTCGTGGCCTGCCCGTGCGAGAGGCCGACGCATTCGACGGCACCGCCGTAGTAGTTCCACGCGGCCAGCGCTGCGCCAAAGCCATCGGCACAGCGACCGTGGTAGAGCACCAGGGGCGCAGGATCGTTATGGTCGGGCGCCACCAGCAGCTGCCTCGGCAGCAGCGTGGCTCGCGGCGACGACAGCGAAGCGAATGCGGGTGGGGATGCGGGTGGGGTTGCGGTAATGCTCATGCCCGGGATTGTCGGGCAGCGCAGCCCCGTGCGGCGCCTGCCCCGCTACACGCTCTGCGCGTTCGGCCCCTCGGAGAGTGCAGGACTACAATTTGGCGCAGACACGGCCATCCCCGCCTTCCACCACTCACTCCAGCTTCCAATGCCCTTCCATACCGCGCAATCGCTGCCCAGGGAATCATCTGAAGCAGCGCCCGGTGGAACGCCCGCGCGGCAGCCTCTGATGGCCGTAATCGAGCCGCCTCCATCGCCCGCCGAGCGGCCTGATACCGGGCAAGACCCTGAAGAAGACCAGGAGCGCATTGAGGAACTACGCGCCACCGTGGCGGACCTGCGCAAAGAAATCCAGAGCCGCAAGCTCGATCAGGAACGCATCTATTGGCTGGCGCACTATGACGCGCTGACGGGCCTGCCCAACCGCATGCTGATGGCCGAGCGCAGTCAGCAAGCGATCCGCCTGGCCCAGCAGAATGGTACCCCGCTGGCCGTGATGTTCATCGACCTGGACCATTTCAAGCACGTCAACGATTCGCTCGGCCACCGGGTGGGAGATGACCTGCTGGTGGAAATCGCCAAGCGCCTGCGCGCCATCGTGCGAGACCGGGATACCGTCGCCCGCCTGGGCGGCGACGAATTCCTGCTACTGCTGCAGGGCGCCAATGCCCAGGGCGCCGCGCGCGTGGCCAGCAAGCTGCAGGAGGCGGGCCGGCAACCCTATCAGATCGGCCACCACGAGCTGACGATGGCGCCATCGATGGGGATCGCTCTCTTCCCGCAGGACGGCGAGGACTTCGACACGCTGACGCAGGCGGCCGACACCGCGATGTACCGCGCCAAGGCCGACGGACGCAACACCTACCGTTTCTTCACGCCCGAGATGCATGCGCAGTCGATGCGCGCGCTGCGCCTCGAAAACGCCCTGCGCCGTGCGCTGGAGCGCAACCAGCTGGAGCTGCACTACCAGCCGCAGGTGACCATCGAGGACGGCACCATCCGCAGCGTGGAGGCCTTGCTGCGCTGGAACCACCCGGACCTGGGTGCCGTATCGCCGGCTGAGTTCATCCCTATCGCCGAAGACACCGGCCAGATCCTGCAGATCGGCGAATGGGTGCTGCGCACGGCCCTGGCCCAGTTGCGAGCCTGGCAAATGCAGGGACTGACTGACCTGACAGTGGCGGTGAACCTGTCGGCCGTACAGTTCCGCCAGCCGCAACTGCCCGAACTGGTGGGCCGCATCCTGGACGAAGCCATCATGCCGGCAAGCCAGCTGGAGCTGGAGTTGACCGAAGGCGTCGCCGTGAATGACCCGCGCTCGGCCATCGTCACCATGGACCAGCTACACGCGCGCGGGGTACGCCTGTCGATGGACGACTTCGGCACCGGCTATTCGTCGCTGAGCCACCTCAAGCGGTTCCAGATCTACAAGTTGAAAATCGACCAGTCCTTCGTGCGCGACCTGGGGCACGACCCGAACGACCGCGCTATCGTGAGCGCGATCATCCGCATGGCCCAGGCCCTGGGCATGCGCACCACCGCCGAAGGCGTCGAGACCGCAGAACAGCTGGCCTATCTGCGCGAACAGGGCTGCGACGAGGCCCAGGGCTACTTCCTGAGCCGCCCCATGCCGGCCGAGCAGATCACGGCCTTGATACGCGAAAGGCTGCAGCCGCTGCAAGAAGCAGATGCGAATGCAGATGCCGAATGGCAGCGGACATTCCCTGCAGGCTGAAGGACCATCGGCGGCACAACCGCTGTGCACGGAATACGACAGAGGCCGCAGCCCGTGCCAAGCTCTAGGAGGGCCAGCGCCTATACAGGCCAGCGCCGGCGCCGACCGTCCTTCAACCGGCCCTGATCGTATCCGCCAGATATTGCGCGCAACGGTTGGCCACTTCCTCATTCGCCGCCTCAACCATCACCCGAACCAGGGGCTCCGTTCCGCTCGCCCGAATCAGTACGCGGCCCGCATCCCCGAGTTCTGACTCGATCGCCTTCACGCCATCGGCCAACCTGGGGTTGTTCTTCCAGTCCTGGCCCGGGACCAGCCGCACGTTGATCAACACCTGGGGGAAGAGGGTCACCTGGGCCAGCAGGTCCGACAGCGTGCGACCGCTGCGCACGCAGGCTTCGAGCACCTGCAGCGCACTCACCAGCCCGTCACCGGTGGTCTGACGATCCAGGGCCAGCAGGTGGCCCGAGCCCTCTCCGCCCAACAGCCAGCCGTTGCGCGCCAGTTCTTCCAGCACGTAGCGGTCCCCGACTTGGGCGCGCACGAACTGGATTCCGCGCGCACGCAAGGCCACCTCGATAGCCATGTTGGTCATCAAGGTGCCGACGACGCCGGGAACACTCTGATTGCGGTCGAGTCGGTCGATGGCCATTAGGTAGAGCAGTTCATCGCCGTTGTAGAGGCGACCCTGGCCATCCACGACCTGCAGGCGGTCCGCATCGCCGTCCAGCGCGATGCCGTAGTGCGCGTGGTTGGCTCGCACGGCGCGCACCAGCGCCTCGGGATGGGTGGCGCCCACTTCGTGGTTGATGTTCAGCCCGTCGGGCGAGCAACCGATCGCCAGCACCTCGGCGCCCAACTCATGGAACACCTTGGGCGCGATATGGTAGGCCGCGCCATGCGCCGCATCCACCGCGATGGTCAGCCCGCGCAAGGTGAGATTCTGCGCAAACGTGCTCTTGCAGAATTCGATGTAACGGCCCGCAGCGTCATCCAGCCGGCGCGTCTTTCCCAGCGAGGCCGAATCCGCCCACACGGGCTCCTGCTGCAGCGCATCCTCCACCGACTGCTCCCAGGCGTCCGGGAACTTGGCACCCGAGGCATTGAAGAACTTGATGCCGTTGTCGGGATAGGCATTGTGGCTGGCACTGATGACCACCCCCAGGCTCGCACGCTGCGTTCGAGTGAGATAGGCCACGCCCGGAGTGGGCAAGGGCCCCAGCAGTACAACGTCGACACCCGCCGAATTGAAACCCGATTCGAGAGCGCTTTCGAGCATGTAGCCCGAAATGCGCGTGTCCTTGCCGATCAGCACCGTGGGGCGGGCCTCCGTCCGCCGGAGCACGCGGCCGACCGCATGGGCCAGCCGCAGCACGAAGTCGGGCGTGATGGGCTCTTGGCCCACTGTGCCGCGAATGCCGTCGGTGCCGAAATACTTCCTCTTCATAGCCGTCTTTCTCACACGAAGATATTGTTTTTATGCAGGAATCATCTCGGACGCCCAGGGCCCTTCAAGCTGCCTGGCGGGCTGCCTGCCAGACCTTGATGGCCGCTACGGTATCACGCACATCGTGCACGCGCACGATGCTCGCCCCCCGCTCCAGGGACAGCAGCGCCGCCGCCACGCTCGCCCCCAGACGCTCGTTCACCGGCAATCCGGTCACCGCCCCCAATGAGGACTTACGCGACCAGCCCGCAAGCCAGGGATAAGGTGCTGCGAGCAATTCCTGCTGGCGCGCCAGCAATCCGAAATTCTGCTCTACGGTCTTGCCGAAGCCAATGCCCGCATCCAACACGATGCGGGCCTCATCGACTCCGAGGGCTCGTATCTGCTGCGCGGTGCGCTCTAGAAAAGAGAGCACCTCGGGTACGACATCATCGCCCTGCATGGGTGTCTGCTGCATGGTCTGGGGATCACGGTGCATGTGCATCAGGCACACCCCGCAGGAAGGGTGGGCGGCCACGATCTGGGCTGCGCCCGGCTGCCGCAGCGCCCAGATGTCGTTCACGATGTCGGCGCCCAGATCGAGCACTGCCTGCATGACCTGGGGCTTATAGGTATCGACGGAGACCGGCACGCCGAGCCCCACGGCCTCCCGCACCACGGGCAGCACGCGGGCGAGTTCTTCATCCAGCGACACCGCAGGGCTGCCCGGGCGGGTGGACTCGCCCCCGATATCGAGGATGTCCGCCCCCTCGGCCAGCAGCTGCTCGCAGTGGGCCAGAGCGCTGACCGTCTGGCCCCGGTGCCGCCCGCCATCGGAGAAGGAATCTGGCGTCACGTTGACGATGCCCATCACACGCGGGCGCGAGAGATCGAGATCGAACCGCGCCGTGCGCCAGAAGGAAGAGACTGGTGAAGAGGCCATCGTTGCGTCGAACTCAGAACGGGAGTGGAAGGGCACCCCGCCGGGGCCTGGATGAAGGAGAAAGCCCGCAGCAGTCGGAGGCAAGGTTGCCCGGAAAAAGACAACGGGGCCGAAGCCCCGTGTGGTCGATGAACGTCCCCAACGCCGCTCAGGCAGCCGTCGGAGCCGGATCGGTCGTAACCGCAGGTGTGCCCCCGCCTGGTTTGTCCCCGCCGGAAGACGGTGTGCGCGGTGTCCAGTCCTTGGGTGGGCGAGGTGGGCGGCCGGCCATGATGTCGTCGAGTTGCTCGCTGTCGATGGTTTCCCACTCCAGCATCGCCTTGGCCATGGCGTGCATCTTGTCCTGGTTCTCTTCGATCAGGCGGCGAGCCAGGGCGTACTGCTCGTCGATGATGCGACGCACCTCGCTGTCCACCTTTTCCATGGTCTGCTCGCTCATGTTGGTAGTCTTCGTGACCGAGCGGCCCAGGAAGACTTCACCTTCGTTCTCCGCGTAGACCATCGGCCCCAGGGCTTCAGTCATGCCGTAGCGCGTCACCATGTCGCGGGCGATGGAGGTAGCGCGCTCGAAGTCGTTGCTGGCGCCGGTCGTCATCTGGTTCATGAAGACCTCTTCCGCGATACGGCCACCGAACAGCATGCTGATCTGGTTGAGCATGTACTCGCGGTCGTAGCTGTAGCGGTCTTTCTCGGGCAGGCTCATCGTCACGCCCAGAGCTCGGCCGCGCGGGATGATCGTCACCTTGTGGACAGGGTCGCACTTGGGCAGCAGCTTGCCGATGAGCGCGTGGCCTGCCTCGTGATAGGCCGTGTTGCGGCGCTCTTCCTCGGGCATCACCATGCTCTTGCGCTCAGGGCCCATGATGATCTTGTCCTTGGCCTTCTCGAAGTCCTGCATCTCCACGGTACGCGCACTGCGGCGCGCGGCCATCAGGGCGGCTTCATTGCAGAGATTGGCAAGGTCGGCGCCGGACATGCCGGGCGTGCCGCGGGCGATGATGCTCGGGTTCACGTCCTGCCCCACCGGAATCTTGCGCATGTGAACATTCAGGATCTGCTCGCGGCCACGGATGTCGGGCAGCGTCACATAGACCTGCCGGTCGAAACGGCCGGGGCGCAGCAGTGCAGCGTCCAGGATGTCGGGCCGATTGGTGGCAGCCACCACGATCACGCCCAGGTTGGTTTCGAAACCGTCCATCTCGACCAGCATCTGGTTCAGGGTCTGTTCGCGCTCGTCGTTGCCGCCGCCCAGGCCTGCGCCGCGCTGGCGACCGACTGCATCAATTTCATCCACGAAGATGATGCAGGGCGCATTTTTCTTCGCGTTCTCGAACATATCGCGAACACGTGCTGCGCCCACGCCAACGAACATTTCGACGAAGTCGGAGCCGGAGATACTGAAGAAAGGCACCTTGGCTTCGCCCGCGATGGACTTGGCCAGCAGCGTTTTGCCGGTGCCAGGAGGGCCCACCAGCAACAGGCCGCGCGGGATGCGCCCGCCCAGCTTCTGGAACTTTTGCGGATCCTTCAGGAAGTCCACGACTTCCTTCACTTCTTCCTTGGCTTCGTCGCAGCCGGCCACATCGGCGAAGGTGACCTGATTGCTGTTCTCGTCGAGCATCCGAGCCTTGCTCTTGCCGAAGCTGAAGGCACCGCCCTTGCCACCGCCCTGCATCTGGCGCATGAAGTACACCCACACGCCGATCAGCAGCAGCATCGGGCCCCAGCTGACCAGCAGAGTCATCAGCAGCGAACCTTCCTCGCGTGGCTTGACGTCAAACTTGACGTTGTTGTTGATCAGATCGCCGACCAGGCCACGGTCGAGATAAGTGGCCGTCGTGCGGATCTTGCGGTCATCGTTGGTGGTGGCGACGATCTCGGTACCACCCTGCCCCTCCTGGATGGTGGCGCTCTTGATACGGTTGCTGCGCACCTCGTCCAGAAACTCGGAATAGCCCACCGTTCCTGCGCCCGCGCCGGTGCGGGTGTCAAATTGTTTGAACACCGTAAACAGCACCATGGCGATGACGAGCCACACTGCGATTTTCGAAAACCACTGATTGTTCAAGCGGAACTCCAGATTGAGAAGGGTTGGATGGCCGTGACCTTGTCATGAACCATCTCGACGCATTTGCGGCACATTTTAGGCGTTTCAAGCCACGGCCTATACCCGCCCTACCTTGACAAGGGCTATGACGCCTATAGCGTGCCCCTTGGCGAAGGCCGGGGCCTACATCATTTCAAGCCGATGCCCACCAGAAAAGTCTCTGCGGATCGGTCGCGCGACGCCTTGGGCTTGAACGGCTTGACGGTCTTGAAATGCTGCTTGAACAGTTGTACCAACTCAGCATAACCGCTGCCGTGGAAGAGTTTGACCACGAGCGTGCCGTCGGGCTTCAGGTGGGCACGGGCGAAGTCCACCGCCAGTTCGATGAGGTGCGATATGCGCGCTGCATCTGCCGATGCAATGCCCGACAGGTTGGGGGCCATATCGGACACCACCACATCGACCGCACGCCCCTGGACGGCCTCCTGCAGCTGCACGAGCACGGATTCCTCGCGGAAGTCGCCCTGCAGGAAAGTCACGCCTTCGATGGGCTCCATGGGCAGGATGTCCAGGGAGATGATCGTGCCGTTCAAGGTGCCCGCTGCGGCGCCCTCCGGCGACAGCCGGCGCCTCACGTATTGGCTCCATGCCCCCGGCGCCGATCCGAGGTCGACCACGATGCTCCCCGGGCGGATCAGGCTCAGTTGTTCGTCGATTTCCTTGAGCTTGTATGCTGCACGCGCGCGGTAGCCGTCCTTCTGTGCCTGTTTGACGTAGGGGTCGTTGACATGGTCGTGCAGCCACGCCTTGTTGACCTTCTTGGGTTTGTTGTTGCTGGCTTTCATCTGTTTTCCGCTGAGTGCAATCGCCTACCGGGAAAGCCGCTTGCCGGCCCGATCCCGGCGCATTGAGATAATACGTCCATGCCCCTTATTCAATTGACTCCCGCCGAGCGCCGGGAACACCGCGCCGAAGCCCACCACCTGGACCCCGTCGTCCTGATCGGCGGAGACGGCCTGACGCCCGCCGTGCAAAAAGAGATCAACGCTGCGCTCAACGCGCACGGTCTCATCAAGGTGCGCGTCTTCAACGACGACCGCGTCGCGCGCGAGCAGATCTATCAGCAACTGGCCAACGACCTGAACGCCGCGCCGATCCAGCACATCGGCAAGCTGCTGGTGCTGTGGCGCCCCATTCCTCCGAAGGAAAAGACCGTCGACGAAGACCGCATGCCCGGCCCGCGCGACGTGAAGGTGCTGAAGTTCAGCAAACGCGGCGGCCAGCGCCCCGAGGTCAAGCAGCTGCGCGTGCTGGGCAACCAGCGCCTCACCTCCGGCGGCCAGATCAAGCGGGCCAAGCCCAAGCAGAAGTCCGTCAAGAAGCGGCAGGCTGACTGATGCCTGGCGCTACGGCGCCTGAGCGCCACGTCATCTGTATGAAGTGGGGCAGGAAATACGGCCCCGAATACGTCAACCGGCTCTACGCCATGGTGCGCCGCCACCTGACGGGCGACTTCCAGTTCGTCTGCCTCACCGATGACGCCACAGGCATCCGGCCCGAGGTGCGGTGCCTGCCCATTCCGCCGCTCGACCTTCCGCCCGGCATCCCCGAGCGCGGCTGGACCAAGCTCGCCACCTTCAGCGCCGATATGCACGGCCTGCGCGGCACAGCCCTCTTTCTGGATGTGGACGTGGTCGTCACCGGCAGCCTGGACGGGTTCTTCACCCAGCCCGGCCGCTTCGTCATCATTCACGACTACAAGCGCCCGTGGCGCATCACCGGCAATTCGTCGGTGTACCGTTTCGAGCTGGGCGCCCACCCGGACGTGCTGGAGTACTTCCGCGGCCATGTTGAAGAGGTGCGCCAGCGCTTTCGTAACGAACAGGCCTATCTATCGGACTTCATGCATCGCCAGGGCCATCTTTCTTACTGGCCCAAAGCCTGGTGCCCGAGCTTCAAGTACCACAGCATTCCGCCTTGGCCGACCAATTACTGGAAACCGCCCGTGGTACCGGAAGATGCGCGCATCGTGATTTTTCACGGGGAATGCAATCCGCCCGACGCGCTGGCAGGCCGGCGCAACCGACGCTTTCGCCATATCGAGCCGGCCACCTGGGTGGCGGAGCATTGGCGGGAGTAATCCAGCGCGCCAATCGCACCAGCGGAGAAGGCATCCGTCTCAACGAGGAGGCGGAAGAGATGCAGCCGCCTTGCGCGCCGAGGGAGGCTGCAAGGCGGGACCGCGATTCAACGCCTGGCGGTGCGCCACAACACCGCTAGCGCGCACACCCACTGCAGGGCATACATCGCGGTGCCGACCGAGTGCCAGAGCTTGAGATTCTGCCGCGCGACGATGCGCGGCGCCACGCCGTACTGCGCGAGCAACGCCAACAGCAGCCCGCCGATGATGAAGACCATGGCAGCCTGCGCCCAGGCCTCCTGGGTTTCGGCATGCCTGCGCCGTGAGATGACCAGCAGCAGCACGCCGCAGGCCATGGAAATGAAGGTCTGCGCCTCAAAGAGGCGCGCGGCCATCGCGCCCGCTGCCGCGGGGCTGGGCAGATGCGCAAACAGCATCGGCACCACCATGAATCCGACCGCGGAGAGGCTCCCCCACCACAGTGCGGCAGCCAGAACGGGCAGGCGATCTCGCATGGCGTCGGGGCGGCGACCTGTCAGCGGTAGCTGACTGCCACGATCTCGTAGTGGCGTACGCCGCCCGGGGCCTGCACTTCGGCGGTATCGCCCTCGTCCTTGCCGATCAACGCACGAGCGATCGGACTGGACACGTTGATGAGCCCCAGCTTCAGGTCGGCCTCGTCCTCACCCACGATTTGGTAGGTGACGGTATCGCCACTGTCTTCGTCTTCCAACTCGACCGTGGCGCCGAACACCACTTTGCCGCCGGCATCGAGCTGGCTCGGATCAATGATCTGCGCAGCCGACAGCTTGCCTTCGACCTCCTGGATGCGGCCCTCGATGAAGCCCTGACGGTCCTTGGCGGCTTCATATTCGGCGTTTTCGCTCAGGTCGCCCTGTGCGCGCGCTTCGGCGATCGCATTGATCACAGCGGGACGCTCGACGGTTTTCAGGCGGTGCAGCTCTTCCTTCAGCTTCTCTGCTCCGCGCTTGGTAATCGGAATGGTGGCCATGGGTGAATCTCTCCGTTCAACTCTCGTGCCGCGCACTGGGCGCGATCCTTTTTCGGCATGCCGGCATCGCTGCTCAGGGGCGCTGCGATACCACCAAAAGCAAACCGCCGCGCGTTGCCGCGCGGCGGTTTCAGTTCGTTCGTGTGCAGATTATGCCGCCGTTTGCAGCAGCCATCCACACCGAAGGCCTGCCGCCGCCATGGGCAGCAGACAGACCCAGGGCTCTCAGGCCTTCAGCTGGGCGTGCAGTTCCTGCACCGAATACACCTCAAGGTTGTCGAGGTGCTTCATCCCTTCCACGGCTGCTTCCGCGCCGAAGATGGTGGTGAAGGTGGTCACGCGTGCCAGCAGCGAGCTGGTGCGGATCGCGCGCGAATCGGCAATGGCGTTGCGGCGCTCTTCCACCGTGTTGATGACCATGGCGATGTCGCCCATCTTGATCATGTCCACGATGTGCGGGCGGCCTTCGGTCACCTTGTTGACGACCGTCACCGGCACGCCGGCTTCGGCGATCGCCGCTGCCGTGCCCTTGGTGGCGACCAGCTCGAAGCCCATGGCGGCGAGATCGCGGGCAATCGACACGGCGCGGGCCTTGTCGCTGTTCTTCACCGTGAGGAACACCTTGCCGGAAGTCGGCAGGCGCGTGCCCGCACCCAGCTGGCTCTTCACGAAGGCTTCGCCGAAGGTCTTGCCCACGCCCATCACCTCGCCGGTGGACTTCATCTCCGGGCCGAGGATGGTGTCCACGCCAGGGAACTTGACGAAGGGGAACACGGCTTCCTTCACGCTGAAGTAAGGCGGCGTGACCTCTTCGGTGATGCCCTGCGATGCCAGGCTCTGGCCGGCCATGCAGCGCGCAGCTACCTTGGCCAGCTGGATGCCCGTGGCCTTGCTGACGAAGGGCACCGTGCGCGAGGCGCGCGGATTCACTTCCAGCACGTAGATGACGTCTTCGCCGTCCTTTTCCTGGATGGCGAACTGCACGTTCATCAGGCCCACCACGTTCAGGCCTTCGGCCATGGCCGCGGTCTGGCGCTTGAGCTCATCGACCGTGGCCTTGCTCAGGTAGTACGGCGGCAGCGAGCAGGCGGAGTCGCCCGAGTGCACGCCAGCCTGCTCGATGTGCTCCATCACGCCGCCGATGAACACCTTGCCTTCGGGGTCACGCAGGCAGTCCACGTCGCACTCGATGGCATCGTTCAGGAAGCGGTCCAGCAGCACGGGGGAATCGTTGCTGACCTTGACGGCCTCGCGCATGTAGCGCTCCAGGTCGCGCTGCTCATGCACGATCTCCATCGCGCGGCCGCCCAGCACATAGCTGGGGCGCACTACGAGCGGATAGCCCAGGGCGGCGGCCTTTTCCAGCGCTTCGGGCTCGGTGCGGGCCGTGGCGTTGGGCGGCTGGCGCAGGCCCAGTTCGTTGAGCAGCTTCTGGAAGCGCTCGCGGTCCTCGGCAGCGTCGATCATGTCGGGGCTGGTGCCGATGATCGGCACGCCTTCGGCTTCCAGGCCCAGGGCCAGCTTCAGCGGGGTCTGGCCGCCGTACTGCACGATCACGCCGACCGGCTTTTCCTTGTCCACGATCTCCAGCACGTCCTCCAGCGTCAGCGGCTCGAAGTAGAGGCGGTCGGAAGTGTCGTAGTCGGTCGAGACGGTCTCGGGATTGCAGTTGACCATGATGGTTTCATAGCCGTCCTCGCGCATGGCGAGCGCGGCATGCACGCAGCAGTAGTCGAACTCGATGCCCTGGCCGATGCGGTTCGGGCCACCGCCCAGCACCATGATCTTCTTCTTGTCCGACGGGTCAGCCTCGCACTCGTCCTCGTAGGTCGAATACATGTAGGCGGTATCGGTCGCGAATTCGGCGGCGCAGGTGTCCACGCGCTTGTAGACAGGGCGCACGTTCAGCGCGCGGCGCGCTTCGCGCACGGCCTTTTCCTGCGTCTTGAGCAGCTTGGCCAGGCGGCGGTCGGAAAAGCCCTTCTTCTTCAGGCTTCGCAGCGTGTCGGCATCCAGGCAGGCCAGTGCGCCGTCGCCGTGCTGCTCGGCCAGCTGATCGAGTTCGAGCTCGATCTTCACGATCTCTTCGATCTGCACCAGGAACCACTTGTCGATCTTGGTGAGGTCATAGACCTCATCGACCGACAGGCCCATGGCGAAGGCATCGCCCACGTACCAGATGCGCTCGGGGCCGGGCTCGCCCAGTTCCTTTTCGAGCAGTTCGCGGTCCTGGGTCTTCTCGTTCATGCCGTCCACGCCCACTTCCAGGCCGCGCAGGGCTTTCTGGAAGGATTCCTGGAAGGTCCGGCCCATGGCCATGACTTCGCCAACCGACTTCATCTGCGTGGTCAGGCGGCTGTCGGCCGTGGGGAATTTCTCGAACGCGAAACGCGGGATCTTGGTGACCACGTAGTCGATCGAGGGCTCAAACGAGGCCGGCGTCGCGCCGCCCGTGATGTCGTTGCGCAGCTCATCGAGCGTGTAGCCCACGGCCAGCTTGGCCGCCACCTTGGCGATCGGGAAACCCGTGGCCTTGGAGGCCAGGGCCGACGACCGCGACACGCGGGGATTCATCTCGATGACGACCATGCGGCCGTCCTTCGGATTGATCGAGAACTGCACGTTGGAGCCGCCCGTGTCCACGCCGATCTCGCGCAGCACGGCCAGCGAGGCATTGCGCAGGATCTGGTATTCCTTGTCGGACAGCGTCTGCGCCGGGGCCACGGTGATCGAGTCGCCAGTGTGCACGCCCATCGGGTCCAGGTTCTCGATGGAGCAGATGATGATGCAGTTGTCCGCCTTGTCGCGGACCACTTCCATCTCGTATTCCTTCCAGCCGAGCAGCGATTCTTCGATCAGCAGCTCGTTGGTGGGCGAGGCTTCCAGGCCGCGCTTGCAGATGGTCTCGAACTCTTCCGGGTTGTAGGCGATGCCGCCGCCCGTGCCGCCCAGCGTGAAGCTGGGGCGGATCACCGTGGGAAACCCGACATTCTTCTGCACGGCCCATGCCTCGTCCATCGAGTGGGCGATGCCGGAGCGCGCCGATCCCAGGCCGATGCGGGTCATCGCGTCCTTGAACTTCAGGCGGTCTTCGGCTTTGTCGATGGCTTCGGGCGTAGCGCCGATCAGCTCGACCTTGTACTTATGCAGCACCCCATTGCGCCACAGGTCCAGGGCGCAGTTCAGCGCAGTCTGGCCGCCCATGGTGGGCAGAATGGCATCGGGCCGCTCCTTGGCAATGATCTTCTCGACCGTCTGCCAGGTGATGGGTTCGATGTAGGTGACGTCGGCCGTGGCCGGGTCGGTCATGATCGTCGCAGGATTGCTGTTGATCAGGATGACCTTGTAGCCCTCTTCGCGCAGCGCCTTGCAGGCCTGCACGCCGGAGTAATCGAACTCGCAGGCCTGACCGATGATGATCGGGCCGGCGCCGATGATGAGGATGGATTTGAGGTCTGTACGCTTAGGCATTCTTGGTCTCCGCCTTGTGCTGTTCCATGAGTGCCGTGAAGCGGTCGAACAAATAGCCGATGTCGTGCGGGCCGGGCGAGGCCTCCGGGTGGCCCTGGAAGCAGAACGCGGGGCGGTCGGTGCGGGCCAGGCCCTGCAGCGTGCCGTCGAACAGGCTGATGTGCGTCGCGCGCAGGTTGGCGGGCAGCGTCTTCTCGTCCACTGCGAAGCCGTGGTTCTGGCTGGTGATGCTGACGCGGCCGTTGTCGAGATCCTTCACCGGATGGTTCGCGCCATGGTGGCCGAACTTCATCTTGAAGGTCTTGGCCCCCGATGCGAGCGCCAGGATCTGGTGCCCCAGGCAGATGCCGAAAGTGGGATAGCCGGCATCGACCAGTTCGCGCGTCGCGGCGATGGCGTAATCGCAAGGCTCTGGGTCGCCCGGGCCGTTGGAGAGGAACACGCCGTCAGGCTGAAGGCCCTTGATCTCCGCGGCGGGCGTCTTGGCCGGCACCACGGTGACCTTGCAGCCGCGCTCGGCCAGCATGCGCAGGATGTTCTTCTTCACGCCGTAGTCGAACGCGACCACGTGGAAACGGGGCTTGTCCTGCGTGCCGTAGCCCTCGCCCAGCTGCCATTCGGTCTGCGTCCAGTCATAGGACTGGGCCGCAGAGACCACCTGCGCCAAATCGAGGCC
The DNA here is from genome assembly GCF_057642795.1 of Paracidovorax sp. Classification (NCBI taxonomy): domain Bacteria; kingdom Pseudomonadati; phylum Pseudomonadota; class Betaproteobacteria; order Burkholderiales; family Comamonadaceae; genus Paracidovorax; species Paracidovorax sp. The sequence goes on along the minus strand of NZ_JBXYZY010000019.1, from coordinate 1,643 downwards.
CGCCATGGGCGGCGCCTTCTTGGCCGCGGCCACGGCCTCGTCGATGCGTGCCTGGGAAACGGCTTCACCGACGGCCAGGCCCACGATGGCGCCATTTTGCGCGCCCTTGGTACGCAGCAGGCGGGTGAGCTTGCGGGTGTCGATGTTGGCAATCGCCACCGTCTTTTCGCGCACGAGGTACTGCGAGAGCGTCTCGGTGCTGCGGAAGTTGCTGGCAATGAGCGGCAGGTCTTTGATGATGAGCCCTGCGGCATGGACCTTGTCGGCCTCGATGTCCTCTGCGTTGACGCCGTAGCTGCCGATGTGCGGATACGTCAGCGTGACGATCTGCTGGCAATAGCTGGGGTCGGTGAGGATTTCCTGGTAGCCGGTGAGCGAGGTGTTGAACACCACTTCGCCGACGGTGGTGCCGGTGGCACCGATCGAGTTGCCGATAAAGACCGTGCCGTCTGCGAGCGCCAGGATGGCGGGCGGGAAAGATCCCTTGAGAGACAAAAGCACTGGGTTCTCCGGATGGTTACGGGTCGCCCGGGAGCCCACCGGAAGGTCACTTCCTGAGGACTGCTGCTTGTTGAGAAATTGCTTTGGGTGCGGCCGGGCGACTTTTTTGCGGGAAAGCCTCCAATTGTAGCCTGAGAGGCGAAGCCCACCAATTTGCCGGAGTCGAGACATCGGGGATTACCCCATACCCCACCACTGCCGGTCGCCTGCCGATCCGTGGCCACAAAAGAAAAAAGCCGCAGTCCAAAGACTGCGGCTTTTCTTAGTAATGGTCGGCGTGGCGGGATTCGAACTCGCTACCCCTTGCACCCCATGCAAGTAAGAGTCAATTCATGGCGTTCCAGCTTGATCCAAGAAAAAAGGAAAAAACATTTAAAAACAATAACATATATGAATTCCTTGAGTTCTGCAGTCCAGGTGGTTCCAACAAAGTACACTGAAAGCCAGACGAAACGGTTCCTGCAACGGTTCCTGCAACGGTTCCTGCAACGGTTCCTGCAACGATAAGGCTTAGGCGGACATGGCACTCACGATTCTTGAACTCAAGTCACTCAAGCCGACCGACAAGGGGCGCATCTTGTCCGATGGCAATAGCGTGTGGGGCAAGGTCTATGCTTCAGCTGCTGGCGTGGTGACGGTGCAATTCAACTTGACCTACAAGTTCCAAGGCAGCAAGCGCACGGTCCGGCTGGGGACGTGGCCCGAGGCGGCGATCACCGACATTCGGGCAGAGCGTGATCGAATTAAGGCTGCTACCGCAGCGGGTAAGGGCACTGACCCCGTGGCGATGCGGCGCAAGCAAGCCGATGAGGCTTTGGCGCAGCGGGAGCTTGAGCGCCAGCGCGCACAGGCTACACACGAGGCCGAACTGGTCAAGATCGAAGCCGACAAGCAAGAGGCGCTGTTGCAGCAACGCCAGCGGCTGCAAGACCTGGCCGCGATGCAGTCCCGCCTGACGATCAAAGAGTTGTTCGAGCAATGGCAGCGGTTGCAACTGGTGCAGCGTGCTGACCGTGGCGCGGAGGTTGAACGGTCTTTCAAAGCCGACGTGTTCCCTTTGATCGGTGAATCGCCCCGGATTCCCTAGACACTTTTGAGCCGTTGGGAATGGCGTCTCTCGAACTCCGCCGGCGAAGTATCAC
>NZ_JBXYZY010000018.1:0-35302 GCF_057642795.1 Paracidovorax sp. | reverse complement strand
TCGCCCCGCGTACGAAAGTACTCGGGGCGCTTTGCTTTGTGCAGCCTCTTAGGTGCAGAGCCACCTCCATGGGCGCAAATAGCTGAATACGGCAGACCAGCCCGCGCCACCCCAATTGCTTTAAGGCCAAGTGCGGGAAACGCGGGCGAGGGTTAATGGGTGCATTGGGGTGCCCCCGTTTCTCACGGCCGGAAGGCGCTCTGTGCAACGTGTGAAGCTGGGATGTACCGCCATTTGACTCCCAGCCTCTCGCCCATAGTGCTTTCTGATGTATTTCCAGAGCGCTCTTGAGAGCTGCTTCGGTGGCGTATACATACGGAGTAGGCGCTTGACTCCGATTTCACGCATAGGTGATCCATTCCCTGTGATCACTGTCTTGCAGATGTCCAACACCGTTGAACGTCTGCAGCATGATCCTCTTGGCGCTCGTGCTGAGCTCCGTCACAGAGCTGTTCCTCACCCGCATATTCAGGCCGATACCGACCTCTGCCGGGGATCCCAGAATCTGAGTGAGCAGCGCGCCTATGGGCCCCCCGCTGGTCACCATCAGTACCTCATGTCCAGAGTGGTGGCGACGGATGTGTTCGAGCACGCTGTGAATGCCTGTGGAGAATTCGTCCCAGCTGGCCATGCCGGCAGGGCTGATGGTGCCGGCCATCCACTGAGCCAGCGCATCGCACAGAAGGCGGAAATGCTGTTTATAGAGAGCAGGCGTATCGGCTTTGGGCAGCGTTTGGGGGTGGATGGCCTTGATCAGCGCTGCACCGTCGTATTCATTCAGTTCCGGAAACGTCTGTGCCTGCATCCCGTCGGTGCAGAGCCCTTGCGAAATGCCCTCGAGCGTCTCCCGGTGCCGCCGCAGGGTGCCTGTCAGCACCGCGTCGAACCGCAGACCTTGGCTTCGCCAGTACTCGCCCAGGCGATGCGCCTGTCGATGCCCAAGCGGGCTGAGCTGATCGTAATCGTCGGCTCCAAAGGAGGCCTGAGCGTGGCGCACGAGGTAGAGGGTTCCCATCGGCGGATTCTTGAGCCGATGTGCCTCCGACATTTGTCGCAAAAGCGACGAATGCTATGGAATCAGAAGCGCTATGCCGTGGTGCCCCGAGGTTCTGCACTGCTCGCTACGGATGTGTGAAGCGTGATGTGCAGTTGGCTGGGGTTGATCGTCGTGATTCCGGGCAGGATGCGCCGAGGGAGTCACAAGACACGGTGAAACTCTTTCAGCTTGCGCAGGCCGGCGGCTGCAAAAAGCGCCTACGCATCGACTTCCCGTCGATCAACAGCAAGGCCTATGCACCAGCCCCGAAAGCGGCGGAGCGGATGCCTCGGCCGCTGTTTCCCTCTTGGCGCCACGTCATGGGTATTGGCGGCTGACGGGTGCCTGAGCCAGCAGTAGAAGTGCAGCTGCACGACCAGCGAGGACCTTCTCGAGAGTTCTCTCCGAACCGCGTGGGAATGCCGTGGGAGATTCGTGGCTTGCGGTCTGCGGAGGGCCTGCTTCAGGCTGTGGACGCGAGCGAAGCCCATTGCACCATACCGCGCGGTGTCGCCAGCGTGGCCAGGATCTTCGGCTGCACGGCCGGGGTGATCTGCACCCGCTGTAACAGGCCGGCTGCGCCGCAAGCGCGCGCCAGCAGCTGCGCTTGCGGATGTTCCAACTGCAGCGACTGCAGCGTGACGCCGCTTGCGGGCAGGCTGTAGCAGGGATGGCGGTCGCGCCACTGAATGAGCGTGGGCAGACAGCCGTCCAGCAGGCGCTGGCCGTCCGGCCGCAGGGTGATCTGCCATTGGAGCGGGCCCAGCGGCGTGGGGCGGCTGGCCTGCACGATGTCGCCCCGGTCCAGCCCGCAGCCGGCTATGGCGCTGCGGGCGGGCGCCAGGTCCGGCACCGAGGCCACCCAGTGGATGAGCTGCGGCCCCTGACTGCGCACCCGCACCTGCAGGGCCTCGTCGTCCATGTCGAACCAGCGTCTTGCGCCGTTGGCCGGGGCGTCTTTAGCTCCTGGATTGATAGCGATGATTTCCAGATAGGCGCGTGGATGGGCGGGCCCGGATAGCTGGAGCAGGCGGTTGTGCGTGCCCATCAGCGGGTGTTCGCCGCCCATGGCCGGAGCCACGCCCAGGGTGCGGCGGCACCAGTCGGCGCCGGCCTGCAACGAATCGGCCATGACCACCAGGTGGTCGATGGCGCAGCGGTGCAGTCCGTCGGGCGTGGTCATACCAGGACCTGCCCGTCCACACAGGTGACCGAACTGCCGCCCACCCAGATGGTGTCGCCGTCCTGCTCCACATGCACGCGGCCGGCGCGGCCCATGGCCGTGCCCTGCGCCGCCACGTACTGCGGCGGTGCAAGATGGGCGCCGATCAGCCACTGCGCCAGCGCAGCGTTCAGGCTGCCGGTGACGGGGTCTTCGACCATGCCGCTGTTGCCCGGGAAGAAAGCGCGCACCTCGAAGGCGGTGCCACCGGGGGCATCGGCCGCCTGATTGGCGATGACGCCGACCTTGCCGCGCGGGCCGACCACGCCGATATCCAGCCCGCCGAGCACCGCGGCATCGGGCCGCAGCGCCAGCACGCGCTCGGCGCTGCCCAGCATCACGCCGCGCCAGCGCGGGCCGTTGTCGCACCAGGCATGGGCGAGGATGTCCGAGCGCTGCAGGCCCAGGCCGCGCGCGATCAGCTCCACGTCGGCTTCATCCAGCGGGCCGCTCTTGAGCAGCGGCGGCGCGGCGAAGGCGAGGCGGCCGCCGTCCTGCCGCAGCGTGATGAGGCCGGCGGCACATTCCTGCACCACGCGGCCGGGCGTGCGCGGTTGCCCACCCGCTTCCAGCCAGGCGTGGCAGCTGCCCAGAGTGGGGTGGCCGGCGAAGGGCAGCTCGCGCCCCGGGCAGAAGATGCGGACGCGGTAGTCGGCACCCGCTGCCGCGCCGGCATCGGTCGGCGGCAGCAGGAACGTCGCCTCCGACAGGTTGGTCCAGTTGGTGAAGTGCTGCATCTCTTCCGTGCCGAGGCCGGTGCCGTCCAGCACCACGGCGAGCGGGTTGCCCAAGTAGGGCTGTTCGGTGAAGACATCGACTTGCTTGAAGAGGCGTTGGCGCATGGATCGCTTTCGTTGGGGCTTGCAGGACAAAAGGAATTGGACTGGCGGATAGCGCGGGCAAGGCTCCGCCCGTGCGCCGCAGCCCGCAGGCGATCGGCGCTGAAAAACGGTGGGCGGAGCGGTCTGAAGACGTCAGCCCAACGGCTGATCCAGCACGCCGCGCGCGCCGGGCCGGTCGCACAGCGCCTGGAACCATCGGTCCAGGTGCGGGCGGGGCGTGCGGTCGCGGGGCAGGCCATACCAGCGGTGGATTTCGCAGCCGGCCGGGATATCGGCCATGGTGAAGCGGTCGCCCGCCAGGAAGGGCTGGCGTTCCAGCTGGGCGTCGAGCAGGTCCAGCAGCGGCTCGGTGGCGGCGATGGACTGGACGATGCGGGCCTCGTCCCGCTCGGCAGCCGGCGTGCGCACCCATTGCACGAAGGCATCGCGCCCCGCCGGGTTCAGCGTGGTCTGCTGCCAGTCCATCCACTGCTCGGCGATGAAGCGGGCGGGGATGGTGTCCGGGTACAGGTCGCCGCCCGAATGGCGGGCGCACAGGTAGCGCACGATGGCGTTCGATTCCCACAGCACGTAGCCGTCGTCCTCGATCATCGGCACCAGGCCGTTGGGGTTCTGGCGCAGGTAGTCGGGCTCGCGCACCAGGCCGAACTGGCCGCCGGCATCGGTGCGCTGCAGCGTCAGGCCCAGTTCCTGCGCCGTCCAGAGCACCTTGCGGACATTGATGGACGTAGGGCGTCCCCAGAGGCGCAACATGGCGTCGTGCTCCTCCGGCTCAGGCCAGTGCGGCGGCCGCGGGCGCGGCGCTGCGTTCCAGGCGCGCGCGGATGGCGCCGGCCAGGGCGGCGATGCCGGTGGCGATCTGCTGGGCGCTGGCCGTCACGAAGGACAGGCGCAGCGTGCGCGGATCGGCATCGTCGGCGTAGAAGGCGGCGCCGGGCACGAAGGCCACGTTGCGCTCCACGGCCTCGGGCAGCAGGGCGATGGCGTCCATGCCTTCCGGCAGGCGCACCCACAGGAACATGCCGCCGTCCGGGCGGTTCCATTGCACGTCCAGGCCGGCCATCTCGCGTTCCAGCGCGGCCAGCATCGCGTCGCGCTGCTGTTTGTAGAGCTGGCGGATGGTGGGCACGTGGCGGTCGAGGAAGCCGTCCTTCATCACCTCGGAGACCATGCGCTGGTTGAAGCTCGGGCTGTGCAGGTCGGCGGCCTGCTTGGCCTGCAGCAGCTTGGGGTAGAGGGCCTTGGGGGCCACCAGGAAGCCCAGCCGCAGCCCGGGCGCAAGCACCTTGGAGAAGGAGCCCAGGTAGATGCTGCCCTCGGGATTGCGGGCCGTGAGCGGCAGCGCGGGCGGCTGGTCGAACCACAGGTCGCCGTAGGGGTTGTCTTCGATCAGCGGCAGGCTCAGCTCGGCGGCGCGGGCCACCAGTGCGGCGCGGCGCTCCTCGGGCATGGTGCGGCCGGTGGGGTTCTGGAAGTTGGGCAGCACGTAGAGGAAGCGCGCGCGGTCGGCACCCGTGCCCACCTTGGCCGCCAGGTCGTCCACCCGCACGCCGTGGTCGTCGCTGGCCACGCTGACCACCGTGGGTTCCATGGGCGAGAAGGCCTGCAGCGCGCCCAGGTAGGTGGGCGTTTCCACCAGGATGCGGCTGCCCGGGTCGATCACCACCTTGGCGATCAGGTCCAGGCCTTGCTGGGATCCGGTGGTGATCAGCACCTGGTCCGGGTCCACCGACCAGGGCAGCATGCGGGCCACGGCTTCGCGCAGCGGCAGATAGCCTTCGCTGGCCGCGTATTGCAGCGCGGCCTGGCCGTCTTCCTGCAGCACGGTGGCGCAGGCCTGGGCAAAGGCGTCGATGGGGAAGGTCTTGGGCGAGGGCAGGCCGCCGGCCAGGCTGATGATGCCGGGCTTCTCGGTCACTTTCAGGATCTCGCGGATCACCGAGGGGTTCATCTTTGCGGCGCGTTGGGCCAGGGTCCAGTTCGTCATTTCCGGTGATCTCCATGAGGCGCCGCTCCATGCGTGGAGGCGATGCGCTGTTGTCGTCGTTGCAGGTCGGCCGTTGTGCGGCCGGGGGTGGCTTTGCGGGTGGAGCCGCTGGGGAGCTTAACCGCCAGCAGAGCCCGTGCCAGTGGGGGTTTCAAGAGGTCGGGCATGGCCTTTCTGCCCGGGGCGCGGGTGGCGGCCGCACCGGCATGCGCCGGCCCAGGGCCACGGTGGCCAGCACCGCCAGGCCGAAGCCGATGCTCACCGCATCAAGCCGCTCGCCCAGCAGCGGCACGGCGGCCAGCATGCCCAGGAAGGGCTGCACCAGCTGCACCTGGCTCACGCGCACCGTGCCGCCCAGGGCCAGGCCGCGGTACCAGGCGAAGAAGCCCAGCCACATCGAGCCGATCGACACATAGGCGAACGCGCCCCAGGCCGTGGCCGGCAGCGGAGCCTGCGGCCAGGACAGCGCTGCGAGCGGTGCCGACAGCGGCAGCGAAATGACCAGCGCCCAGCAGATCACCGCATCGGCCCGCATGCGCTGCGACAGCCGCGCGCCGAAGGCGTAGCCCACGGCGGCGCAGAGCATGGCCGCCATCAGCAGCAGATCGGCCGGGTGCAGTGCCAGGCCCGCGGTGCCGGAGCGCAGCACGGCGAAGGCCACCACCAGGGCAGTGCCTGCCATGGCGCAGAGCCAGAAGCCGCTCGAAGGCCGCTGCCGGTGCAGCAGCGCGGCTACCGCTGCCGTGGCCAGCGGCAGCAGGCCGACGATGACGCTGGCATGCACCGCCTGCACCTGGCGCATCGCCAGCGAGGTGAGCAGCGGAAAGCCGAACACCACGCCGCTTGCCGTCACGGCCAGCGGCAGCCAGTCCGCCCGCTGCGGCAGCGGCGCGCGCCGGGCCAGCAGCAGCGCGGCAGAGAGCAGGCCCGCGACGGCGGCACGCCCCATGGCGATGAAGAGGGCGCTCATCTGCGGCGCTTCGGGCGAGCCCACGGCCAGCCGCGTCATCGGCAGCGTGAGCGCGAAGATCGCCACGCCCAGCAGGCCGAGCCAGAGGCCGCGCGTTTCGGCGCTGGCGCGCGCTGGGGCCGCGGCTGGGCCCGGCGGCGGGGAGGTTGAGGATGCGGCAGTTGCCATGGCGGGCCTTGTTCTCTGGGGTGGGCGTGTGGTGACGGCTCAGGCCGTGGTCATCCAGGCGGCGGTGGCCACCAGCACGGCGGCCATGGCGCGGTTGAACCAGAGCAGCCGGTGGCCCTGGGCCAGCCACTGGCGCAGCAGCGCGCCGGCAGCGGCATAGGCGAGGTTGCTGGCGAAGGCGAAGAACAGCATCACCAGCGTGACCCAGGCCAGGCGCGGCATCGCATCGGGGCGACCAGCGATCCAGCCGGCCACCAGGGTGAGGGCCAGCAGCCAGGCCTTGATGTTGAGGAACTGCAGGCCCACGCCCTGCCAGAAGCCCACGTTCAGCCGGGCCGCATCGGCCTGCGACATGCGGCCGCTGCGAGCGAGCTTGCAAGCGAGATACAGCAGATAGCCGATGCCCACCGCCTTGACGGCCAGCCGCAGCAGCGGCGCGGCCACCAGCAGTGCGCCCAGGCCGCCTGCGCAGAGCAGCAGCAGCGCCGTCCAGCCCACCGGCACGGCGCAGACGAAGCGCATGGCGGCCGGCAATCCCCGGTTGGCCGCCAACGCCGTGGACAAGGTGGTGTTGGGGCCGGGCGAAAAGCTCATGGCCGTGGCCAGGGCCAGCAGGGCGGTGAATTCGACGAAGGGCATGGCGAGTGGGGCGTTCGGTGTGGCGGTCGTTGACGGATGTCATGCAGACACCGTGAAGTCACTGTAGGATTGATTCCATTACAGTTCCAGTACAGACAGTGTTGCAGTTGCATGATCTGTATTGGCTCATGTAGCGGCACAGCTGCCGACCCATGCCGCACCGATGCTCACTCGCTCTTCCGACCGTACCCTGACCGAACAGCTCGCCGAGCGCTTTGCCGAACGCATCCGCTCGCGGCTGCTGCCGGCCGGCGCGCGCCTGCCCTCGGTGCGCGAATGCGCGCGCCAGCAGGGCGTGAGCCCCCACACCGTGGTCTCGGCCTATGACCAGTTGCTGGCGCAGGGCCTGGTGGAGGCGCGGCCCCAGCGCGGCTTCTTCGTGCGCGACTATCTGCAAAAATCGCCTGCAGCCCAAGATTCACCTGGGCAGGTTGCTATTAATAGCGTAGCAAGCCTCCCGTCCCCTCTGGGCAGCATTGGTGTGCGCGTGTCGGGCTCGCACATCAACGCCACGGCGCTGATCCGCGGCATGTTCCATCAGGCCTCGTCGCTGCCGCAGCCCGGCACGGGCGTGTTTCCGCCCGAATGGCTGGAGGAGGCGCGCTTTCTGCCCGCCGCCGTGCGCAAGATCACCGGCAGCCGGTCGCTGCAGGACGGCTCCCTGAGCTATGGCGAGCCCATGGGCGACACCGCGCTGCGCCAGGCGCTGTCGCGGCGGCTCACGGCCATCAACGTGCATGCGCAGCCCGAACAGATCATGACCACCGTGGGTGCCACCCAGGCGCTGGACATCGTGAGCCGCACGCTGCTGAAGGCGGGCGATCCGGTGATGGTGGAGGAGCCCGGCTGGTCGGTGGAGTTCGCCCGGCTCGACGCCCTGGGCATGCGGGTGCTGCCCGTGCCGCGTGGGCCCGAGGGGCCCGATCTGGCCGTGATGCAGCGCTATTGCGAGGCACACGCGCCCAAGCTCTTCGTGAGCGTGAGCGTGCTGCACAACCCCACGGGCTACAGCCTGTCGCCAGGCCGCGCGCACCAGGTGCTGCAGCTGGCGCAGCGCCACGACTTCCACATCGTCGAAGACGACACCTACGGCCACATCGCGCCCGACCACGCCACGCGGCTGGCCGCGCTGGACGGGCTGCGCCGCACCATCTACGTGAACGGCTTCGCCAAGATCCTCGCGCCCAACTGGCGCGTGGGCTATCTGGCCGCGCCGCCCGCGCTGGTCGAGCGGCTGCTGGACACCAAGCTCTTGTCCACCCTGACCACGCCCTCGCTGCTGGAAAAGGCCCTGGCTCTCTGCATCGACCAGGGCCAGCTGCGCCGCCACGCCGACCGCATGCGCCAGCGCCTGGCGCAGGCGCGCGCGCGCAGCGTGCAGCTGGCGCTGGAGGCGGGCTGCCGCTTCGCGTCGGAGCCGGCCGGGCTCTTTGGCTGGGTGGAGACGGGCGTGGATACCGACATGCTGGCCCAGCGCATGCTGGACGAGGGCTATCTCATCGCCCCTGGCGCACTCTTTCACGCCACGCGCCAGCCCTGCACGCTGATGCGCATCAACTTCACCACCACGCAGGACGTGGCGTTCTGGAAGGTGTGGGCGCGGGTGATGAAGGAACGGGCGGGGCCGCGCTGAGGCGGGGCGCGCCGAGCCGGCCCCCGGCCGAGTCCCGATAGGGAGCCAAGCCTGCTGGATCGGGTGTTGGCAGATAATTTTTCCGCCGTGCTGCCTGGCGTCGGTGGATGATCTGCCGCGAGCTCGCCCCATGCCGTGTGACGTGCAGCGGCGGTGGCGCTCGTGCTTCCGGGCCCGCGTGCTGGCCGTGCGCCGCTCGGCCAGGGAGCGGGGCCACGGACAACGCGTCATGATTGAGGACGATGGAGGGAAACACGCGATGAACCACAGACGGATTCTTCATGTCACCGCGAGGGCGGGCCATCAGTGCGAGTGGGCCCGGGGGGCGCTGCCAGCGGGCGGCGCGATCCCATGCTCTTGCCCGACGCCATGAAACCCGGTGGGGCGCAAGCGGGGCGCTCCGGCGCCGCGCAGCCCGGAGCCGAGGCGGCGCCCGGCCCGGGCCAGCCGCTGGAGGCGTACGGCGTGCTGGAACTCATCAGCCATGCCGTCTGGGTGTTCGACATCGACCGTGGCCGCATGGTCTGGGCCAATCAATTGGCGTTGCAGATCTGGAATGCGGCGTCCCTGGATGAGCTGTGCAGTCGCGACATGGGCGCGGACATGTCGCCGGCCGTGGCCCGTCGCCTGCGGCAGTACCAGCAGGATTTCGAGCATTCCACGGCGCGCTTCACCGAGCAGTGGACGCTGTACCCGAATGGCCAGCCGCTGACGTTGCACATGGTCTTCTGCGGTCACCGGCTGGCGGATGGCCGCATGGCGCTTTTCTGCGAGGCGATGGACCGGCAACAGCCGTCCGATCCGGAGTCGATCCGCAGTGTGGAGGCTTTGCTGCACACCGAGGTGATGATCTCGATGTATGGCCCGCGTGGGCGCCTGCTCTACCGCAATCCCGCCGCACGTGAACGACTGCCCGAGCCGCGGCCCGGCGGGCTGAACTACATCATCGACCGCCACCAGCGTGCGCTCCTGCGCGCTTCGCTGCGCCGGCAGGGGGAGGCGCGCATCGTGGCCCAGGTGCAGACCCGTCAGGGCGAACGCTGGCACGAGATATCGGTACGGCGTTGCCGGGATGCGGTGACCGGCGTTCCGGCCTGGCTGCTCAGCGAGGTGGATGTCAGCGACGTCAAGGATGCGGAAAGCCACGCGCACTACCTGGCCCAGCACGATCCGCTGACGGGGCTGCCCAACCGCAGCTCGCTGGTGGCGTGCTTTCAGCCGGCCCTGGAGGTCCTCGGCAGAAGCGGCCGGCAGGCCGCGCTCCTGTTCATCGACCTGGATCACTTCAAGGACGTCAACGACTCCTTGGGCCATGCGGCGGGCGATCAGTTGCTGGTCGAGATCGCCCGGCGCCTGCGCTCGGAAACCCGCCAGGGCGATTTGATCGCCCGGCTGGGTGGAGATGAGTTCTTGGTGCTACTGGCGACCGAAGGTGTCGTGAACGAAGCGAGCGCGCCGATCGAGCGCATCCGCAAGAGCATCTCGCGCAGCTTCATCCTCGGCCAGACCCCGGTTCGCGTCACGTCCTCCGTCGGGCTGAGCATCTTTCCCCATGACGGCCTTTCCATCGGTGAGCTGCTGCGGCGCGCCGACATGGCCATGTACCGCGCCAAGGAGCGGGGCCGCGACGGCATATCGCGCTACTCCGCAGATCTGGCGGTCAAGGCGCAGATGCGCCTGGCGCTGGAGGTCGAGCTCGGCCGCGCGCTGGAGAACGGCGAGATGGAGGTGTATTACCAGCCTCGGCTGGATATCGCCAGCGGACGTATCGTTGGTGCCGAGGCGCTGGTGCGCTGGAACCATCCGCAGCGCGGCCTGGTCCCCCCGGGAGATTTCATTCCGCTGTGCGAGCAGTCGGGGCTGATCCTGGCGGTGGGGCGGTTCGTGCTGGAGAACGCGGTACGCCAGCAGGTGGCGTGGGCGGCCCAGGGCTGGCCGTTGCTGATATCGATCAACCTGTCGCCGCGTCAGCTGGCCGATGCGCAACTGCTCGACAGTTTTATGGAAATCCTGGAGCGCTGGGGCGGCGACTGCAGCGCCCTCGAGCTGGAGATCACGGAGTCCATGCTGCTGGGGCACGACAAGCAGACGGTGCAGACGCTGGAGCAACTCGGGCAGCAGGGCTTTCGCATCGCGATCGACGATTTCGGCACGGGCTACTCCAATCTCGCTTATCTGCAGCGCTACCCGTTGCAGACGCTGAAGATCGACCGGACTTTCATCCAGAGCATCGCGGACAACGCGCCGATCACCGACCTGATCATCTCCATGTGCCGCATCCTTGGCCTGCATATGGTTGCCGAGGGCGTGGAGACCGAGGGCCAGCTGCAGTGGCTGTCCTCGCGGGGCGTGCATGAGTTCCAGGGCTTCCTGTTCAGCCGGCCGGTGCCGGCACCACGCTTCGAGGCGCTGCTCGCGACGCAGCTCTGACGGCCGGGCCGCGTGTCCGAGCGCCCTAGGCTCCGAGGTCGGCCAACATGCGCAGCAGGGCGCGGTTGATGGCCTCCAGGTCCATCTCGTGCGTTTCGGCCAGCTGGCTGATCGCTGCCATGTCGTCGGTCTCCAGCGCACAGGCCATGTCCAGGCTGGCGGCGTAGGGGCCGGTGCGCAGCACGATGGCGTCGTAGATCCGCTCAGAAAGAGGGAGGCGGCGCAGGATGGTGCCCAGCGGTTCGGCCAGCAGGTCGTCGAGCTGCGAAAAAAGGCCGCACATGTAGACCTCGCTGCGCAGCTCGTTTTCCACGCCGGCGTCCAGCAGGCGCTCGGTGAGCCGCGCGCGCAGCACCATGGATTCTCGGATGGGGCGCAGGTCGGGCTCGGTGGCGCAGTGCGGCAGCTGGTCCGACAGCCAGCGCTGCAGCGAGCCATAGCCCATCATCACCAGGCCGCGCCGCAGCGAATCGATGCCCGTGCGCAGGCCCAGTGCGGCCGAATTGGTATAGACCATGAAGCGCCAGGCCAGCAGCGGGTCCTCGCCCAGGATGTGTTCAAAGGCGTCGAGCGACTGTTCGGCATCGATGGCGCGCATCAGCGCGTGAACCGTGTCATGCGCGGGCTGCAGCGGGTGGTGGCGCATGCTGTAGAGCACGTCCTCCAGTGGCCAGCCGGCCACGGCGACGGCGCGGTGCTCGTCCAGGCAGTGCTGCATCAGCGCGCGGCTGGCGAGGTTCTCGTACATCTGGCCGTCGATCACGGGGCTGGCCGGTCCGGTGGGAGCGCGGGCGGCCTGGCGCTGGGCGGTGGCGTGCGCAGCGCGTGCCTGCAGCGCGGTGGCCGCGTCGGCGGGCGAGAGGCTCAGCAGGCTGTTGTCGAAGCAGCCGGCCACGGCCGGCTCGGGCAGTTGCTCCACCCCGCCGCGCCAGACCAGTTTGAGGCCGCGGCGGTGGGCGGCCTCAAGCCGAGCATGCAGGGCCGCGTCTTGCTGCAGCCACTCGCCGCGCACCTCGATCCAGGGGCTGCCTGCGGGGGCTTGTTCCAGCAGGTCGGCCAGCAGCTGGCGATTCTGCGGCGACAGCAGCAGCCGTGGCGAATGCGAGGACCACAGCTCCTGCAGGGTGCGCAGCAGGTGCGGTGCATCGACGGCGGTGCTGCCGTCGCTCTGCACGTAGAGCTGCACGCCCGCCAGCCGCCGCTGTGCGTTCCACAGGGGGCGGTAGCCGAGAACGAGATTGCCGAGAACGGATTGAGCCATGGGATGGAGTGATGCTGTCCGGTGCGCCGGATGATGGCGCATTGTCAGAGACCATGCCGCATGCGGGTGCGCGGCCTGATGTGGGAAAACCACGGGCCCGGCGCTCGGCTGCCGGCGGGCTCGCCCGGTAGCCGAGCGCCGGGGCTTGGGGCGCCACGTCGCAGCGCATCGTGGCTCCGACGCACTGTAGTGGTAAAGCTGGCGTTATCAGCTGATGAAGTTGAACAGCGAGAGTTTCTGCACCTGTGCGTAAGACTTGAGCGCGGCCTCGTAGCCGATCTGCGAGTTCTGGAAGTCCGAGATGCCCTGGACCATGTCCAGGTCTTCGGCGCGGGAGCGGTCGGCTTCCAGCTGGATCGAGCGGTTTTGCTGGTCGCCGGTGATGCGGTCGGCGCGGTTGAGCAGCTCTCCTGCATACCCGCGCATGTTGTGCAGCTGGTCCAGCCCCTTGTCGATGGCGGCCAGTGCCTGGCCCACGGCCTGTGTGGAGCCGTTGTTGTTGATGGCGCCACCGATGTTGCGCACGGCCGAGTCGATGCTGCTGAAGATGCTGGCGCTGGGCTTGAGGGTGACTTGGTCGCCCGCGGCCGGCGTGCCGTTGATGGTCACGCTCATGCCAGGAACGCCGCTCACCGCAATGGTGGCGGGCTTGTCGGAAGGGTAGTCCGGCAGCGTCACCGGGGCCGAGGTGGTGTTCGTGGTGAGGTTGGTGATGGTGTAGGTGGCGCTGGTGGTGCCGGGGGTGGCCCCCGGGCCGACCGGGTTGAAGGTGATCTGGTAGTCGTTGCCCGTGAGCTGGCTGGGATCGGAGACCTTCACTGCGTCGGTGGTGAAGGTGCGGCCGTTGGGCACGTCGCTGATGGTGGCGGTGTACACGCCGTCGCGCTTGACGTCGAACATGAAGGCGGATTGGCCGTCCAGCGTGCTGGTCAGGGCCGTGCCGGTGCTGGCGCCCTGGCCGGGCTGTCCGGCGAACGAGTAGTCGGGCACACCCGATTGCGGCCCAAGGAAGGGCGTCAGCTGGCTGCCGAGCGCGCCCAGCAGCGGAATGCCGTTGGTGTCCTTGCGGTTGGCCACTTCGGTCAGTTGTTCGCGCAGGCTGGCGATCTGCTTGACGTAGGTCACGCGGTCGTCGGACTTGATGGTGCCGCTGCCTGCGGCTACGGTCAGCTGGCGGATTTCCTGCATGATGCCGACCGCATCGCCCAGCGTGGATTCCGCCTGTGAAATGGCATTGCGCTGGATCTCCAGCGCGCGTTGCTCGGTCTGGATGCGCGAGATGCGCGTGAGCGAGCGCTCGGCCTGCGCCGAGGCCACCGGGTCGTCGCTGGGCCGCACCACGCGCTTGCCTGACGTGAGCTTTTCCTGCAGGTCGGCCAGGTTGGTCTGTCGTGCGCTGAGGTTCGTCAGCGTCGCGTCGAACATGTTGGCCGTGCCGACGCGGTAGAAATTGGTCATGTGATGCTCCGTGCGGTGGACTGCATGCTTGCCTGCGCCGGCCCTTAGCGGCCCATGGTCTGGATCAGGCTGTCGAAGACGTTCTGAGCGATCTGCAGCACCTTGGCCGAAGCCTGATAGGCCTGCTGGTACTGGATCAGCTTGCCGGCTTCCTCGTCCAGGTTCACGCCCGAGACCGCAGTGCGGTCGGCCTCCAGATTCTTGGCGATGGAGGAGGACAGGTTGGCGGCGTACTGGGCGCTCTGCGTGCGCGTGCCCACTTGGGCCATCAGGCTGGCATAGCCGTCGCTCAGCGTGGAGTCGTCGAACATCTTCACGTCGCGCAGATCCATCAGCGCCTTGCCGTTGCCGGCATTGCGGGTGAAGGCGTCGCCGAACTGCGCGTCCCGCGAATTGCCGACGGTGACCGAATCGCCGTCCTTGGGCGCGCCTTGCAGCGTGATGGACCAGCCGTCGATCTCGATGGGCTGGCCCGAGGTGTAGGGGACCACCGTGACGCCCGGAGTATAGGCGGCCGCGGGGTCCACGCTCAGCGGCCGCGTGGTGGTGCCCGAGACGGTGTAGCCCGAGGGCGGCCCGGCCACGAAGCTCAGCTTCACGCCGCCGCCGGTGGTGGCCGGCGCGGTGGGCGAGGGCGGCAGGTTCAGGGTGCCGGTCGAGACGATCTGACCCGTGGCGGCATCGCGCTGGCGGCCGGTGGCTTTGAGCGAGGCCAGCTGCATCGAGCCGGCGTTGGAGGCGGCCATCGAGGCGTTGATCGGGTTCGCGACGGCCAGGTCGCGGGGGGAGTAGATGGATGCCTGCAGGTTGGACGCTGCAGTGGCAAAGGGCTGGAACAGCACGCGCTCGCCGGCCGTGCCGGCGGTGGTCAGGTTGAACTGCAGCCCGTCGATGGTCTTGCTCGACAGGTCGGTCAGGTCGGTGAAGTTGGTGGCCTGGCCGTCAGACAGGCGCACCACCTGGCCGCCCGGCGGCGTGCTGAAGCGCACCTCGTAGTTCGAAGCGGCAAAGCGTGTGGGGTCCGAAAAGCCCACCGAGCCCTGTGCGGTCCCGGTGGTGTAGGCCTGGGCGGAGGTTTGCTGGGTCAGCAGCGCCTTGCCGGGCACGCCGTCCAGCGAAAGGCCCAGCTTTTGCTGGGCGTTCATGGACATGCTGATGCCCTGGGCCATGCGGCCCAGCAGGTTGCTGGACTCGGCCAGGTCGTTGTTGACGAAGCGCAGCAGGCCCGGCGCTTCGCCCCCGCCCAGCATGCCTTCATCCAGTTCGACGGACGTTGCGCCCGGGCGGTTGAAATACATCCGCATCTGCCCGCTGCCGGGGAACTGCGACGACTCCTGCACCGACAGCGTGGTCGCCACGGTACCCAGCACCAGGGGCTGGCTGCCCGCCACGAAGAGGCCCACCGTGCCGTCGTCGGCGGCCACCTGCGAGGTCTGCACGTACTGGTTCAGCTCGCGGATGAGTTGATCGCGCGAGTCCAGCAGGTCGTTGGGCGTCTGGCCGTTGCCCTTGGTGCGGGCGATCTGCTCGTTCACGTCGGCCACGCTCTTGGCCAGCGCGTTGATCTTTTCCATGTTGCCCGTGAGCTGCTGCACGGCCGAATACCGCACCTCGCCCAGCTGGTCGGCCGCCGAGCGGATGCGGCCGGCCATTTCGTTGAGCCGCGTCAGCGTCACGGTGCGCGCCGTGATGTCGCTGGGCGCCGCCACCACGTCGGCCAGCGAATTCATCATGTCGGTGATGGAGGCGCCCAGCCCCGAGGCGCCGCCCTTGAAGATGTCCTGCACCTGCGCCAGCCGCTGCGCGCGAACGGCATCGGCCTGCTGGACGGAGCCGGCAGCTGCCGACTGTTTGGTCAGCAGCTCGTTGTAGTTGCGCTGGATCGTCTGCATGTCCACGCCCTGGCCGATGTAGCCGCCGCCCGTGAACTGGCCTTGCACGGTGCGCATCGACACCGTCTGGCGCGAATAGCCGGCCACGTTCACGTTGGCGATGTTATGGCCGGCCGTCTGCAGGGCCACCTGGTTGGCCAGCAGCGCGCGGCCTCCGACGTTGAGCAGGCTCATGGAGTCAGTTCCTCGATCACACCTGCGTCTGCGACACGTTGCGCGCCACACTCGTGGGCGCCACGTTCAGCGTGCTCTGGATGGCACGGCTGAGCTTGTGGGCGTATTGCGGGTCGGTGGCGTAGCCGGCCTTCTGCAGCTCGGCCGCGTAGGCCACGGCCGAATGCGTCTTGGCGCGAGCCTTTTCGTAGCGCGGGTTGTCGTTGATGAGATTGGCGTAATCCTTGAACGAGTCCTCGTAGGAATCGTAGGCGCGGAACTTGGCCGTCACCTTGCGCGCAACGCCGCCCACGTATTCGGTGGTGGTGACTTCGGCGACCTTGCCCGTCCACCCCTTGCCGGCCTTGATGCCGAACAGGTTGAACGAGTTGCCGCCCTCCCTGGTGCGGATCTCGGCGCGCCCCCAGCCGGTCTCGTGGCCGGCCTGGCCCAGCATGAAGCTGGCGGGGATGCCGCTTTCCTGCGCCACGCGCTCGGCGGCAGCGCGGTGGTGCTGCACGAATTTTTCGCGGCCCTTGGGCGCTGGCGCCGTTGCATCCACCGGGGCGGACGCAGAGCTGGAGCGCACGCCGTTGCTGCGCAGGCGCAGACTGGCGTCCAGCCCGAGCGTGGAGCCGGGCACCAGGGTCGCTTCGGTGTCGCCGCCCATCTGCTTGGTCAGCTGGCGCTGGATGGCTTCGGAGAGGCCACCGGGCCGGCCCGACATCTGCACCGACAGCTGCTGGTCGAACATGTCGCTGGCCATGTTGCCTTCGGCGCCTTCGAGCAGGCCGGCTTTCATCGTCGCCTCGCGCATGCTCTTGATCATCTCGCGCATGAAGAGCGACTCGAACTGCTTGGCCGCTTCCTTGGCGGCGTCGGGGCTGTTCTTGCCCGCCTGCATCTTCAGCGCGTTGAGCGAGCGCGCATCCACCGCCAGCGACTGTTGGCTGGACATGGAGGGCGAGGGTGCGGTGGACAGGGCGGAGGAAAGGGCCATGGCATGCGCTCCTGCAGGGGCTCAGCGACGCGCCGGCCGGCGGGCGGCGGCGCAGCGGAGCGGAAGGGAAGGACGGGGTCCCGACGTCATGGTCAGATGACCTCCAGTTCGGCGTTCAGCGCGCCGGCGGCCTTGATGGCCTGCAGGATGGCCAGCAGGTCTTGCGGCGTGGCACCGAGCGAATTGAGTGCGCGCACCACGTCGGCCAGCTGCGGCGATGCAGGCATCTCCAGCACCTTGCCGCCCTCTTGCTTGACCTGGATGTCGCTCTTTTGCGCCACCACGGTCTGGCCTTGCGACAGGGCGCCAGGCTGGCTGATGACGGGCGTGGAGCTGATGCTGATCGACAGGTTGCCGTGCGCGATGGCGCAGGGCCCCAGCGTCACGGCCTGGTTCAGCACGATGGAGCCCGTGCGGGCGTTGATGACCACCTTGGCCGATGGCACGGAGTCGGGAACGGGCAGCTCCTCCAGCTCGGCGATGAAGTTCACGCGGCCACCGGGGTCCTGCGGCGCGCGCACCTGCACCGTGCGGCCGTCCAGCGCGGTGGCCGTGCCCGGGCCCAGGCGGCTGTTGATGGTCTGGGCCACCTTGCGGGCGGTCTGGAAGTCGGAAGAGTTCAGGCCCAGGCTGATGGTGTCGCCATCGTTGAGCGGCGTGGGCACTGCGCGTTCGACCTGCGCGCCCTCGGGAATGCGGCCCGCGCTCAGGTGGTTGATCTGCACCTTGCTGCCGCCAGCGGCAGCGCCCGCGCCACCCACCACCAGGTTGCCCTGGGCCAGCGCGTAGATCTCTCCGTCGGCACCGCGCAGCGGCGTGGCGATCAGCGTGCCGCCCTTGAGCGACTTGGCGTTGCCCATCGAGGAGACGACGACGTCGATGTTCTGGCCCGGCTGGGCGAAGGCCGGCAGCTGCGCGGTGACGATCACCGTCGCCACGTTCTTGAGCTGCGGCGCCGTGGTGCCTGGCGGCAGGCTGATGCCCATCTGCTGCAGGTAATTGGACATGGCCTGCGTGGTGATGGGCATCTGCGTGGTCTGGTCGCCCGTTCCGTCCAGGCCCACCACCAGCCCGTAGCCGGTCAACTGGTTGCTGCGCACCCCCTGCACGGCCGCCAGCTCCTTGATGCGCAGCGCATGCGCAGGCTGGGCTGCGAGCAGCGCGCCCAGAAGCATCGCCAGCGACGCCAGCGCCAGGCGGGCGCGCGGAAGGCTGGCATGGCGCAGCGAGCCGGAGGCGAAAGGGGCGGTCAGAGCTTTCATGGGCTCGATTGTGAAAGCGGGGCGTTTCGGGGAATCCCGAAAAAGACGCCGGTTCACCCGCCAATTGCCGGCAAGGCGCGCTGTTGCGCGCCTTGCCCGATATCCTGGCAAAAACGGCTGCGAGCGCCCATTCAGTGGGCGCTCGCAGCTATGAATAACGTAGCAAGTGATGCGCGCCCGCCGGCCATTTCGGCCGGGGCGCTTCCGTCAGAACGGCGCGACCGAGTTGAACGCGCGCGAGAGCCAGCCCATGGCCTGCGCCTCGCTCTGCGCGCCGCGGCCGCGCGACTGCAGGCGTGCATTGGCCACGAGCGTGGAGCTGACCACGCTGCCCGGCTGCAGCGAGCGCGGGTCCACCGTGCCGGAGAAACGCATCACGTCCACGTTCTCGTTCACGCCGATCTGCTTTTCGCCCGCCACCACCAGGTGGCCGTTGGGCAGCACCTCGACCACCGTGGTGGTGATGGTGCCGGTGAAGGTGTTGGTGCTCTCGGTGCCGCCCTTGCCCGAGAAGGCATTGCTGCTGCTGGCGCCCACGCCCAGCTTGCCCAGCGCGCCACCACCCATGAACGGCAGCGCGGTGATGCCGGCCTTGGTGTCGGAGGTGCGCCCCACCGTGGAGGTGGAGTTCTGCTTGGCCGACACGTTTTCCACGATCTGGATAGTGACCACGTCGCCCACGAGGCGCGCGCGTCGGTCCTCAAAGACGGGCCGGTAGCTGGCCGAATGGAACAGGCTCCCGGTGGCCGGGCCCGTAGGGCGGACCGGCGGCGCGATCATGGGCGGCGCGGTGGAGACCAGATCGACCGGCGGCGGCGGATTGAGCGGGGCGCAGCCGGCGGCGGCTGCCAGCAGCGACAGGAGGGTGCCCAGGCGCAGGACGCCGGTGATGGCAAGGCGGTTCATGGCGTGTTTCCTTCGGGTGCGCAGCGCATCACAGCTGCGCGAGCTTGGCCAGCATCTGGTCGGACGTCTGGATGGCCTTGGAATTCATTTCGTAGGCGCGCTGGGTCTGGATCATCGTGACCAGCTCTTCCACCACGTTGACGTTGGAGGACTCCAGGAAGCCCTGGCGCATCACGCCCAGGCCGTTGGTGCCGGGCGTGCCCTGCTGGGGCTGGCCGGAGGCGGCCGATTCCTTGTAGAGGTTCTGGCCCACCGGCTCCAGGCCGGCGGAATTGATGAAGCTGGCCATGGCCAGCGACCCCAGCTGCTGGGGCTGCGTGTTGCCCGGCAGGGTGGCCGTGACGATACCGTCCTCGCTGATGTTGAGGCTGGTCGCGTTGCCCGGCACCGTGATGCCGTTGGCGACCGGCAAGCCGTTGGAGTTGACGATGCGGCCTTGCGAGTCGAGCTGGAAGGAGCCGTCGCGCGTATAGCCGATGGTGCCGTCGGGCATGGTCACCTCGAAGAAGCCGTTGCCGTTGATGGCCACGTCCAACCGGTTGCCCGTCTGTTGCAGGCTGCCTTGCGTGAAGTTGCGGCTGGTAGCCACGGTGCGCACGCCCAGGCCCAGGTGCAGGCCGGTGGGCAGCTGGTTCTGCTCGGTGCTTTGCGCGCCGACCTGGCGCAGGTTCTGGTAGATCAGGTCTTCGAACACCGCGTTGTTGCGCTTGTAGCCGGTGGTGGAGACGTTGGCCAGGTTGTGGGAGATCACGTCCAGCTGCGTCTGCTGGGCGCTCATGCCGGTCTTGGCGATCCAGAGGGAATTGATCATGGCGATTCCTGGGGCTGTCGGTGGGGGGCTGCCGGGTGCATCAGCCGTTCAGGCTCAGCAACTGGGCGGCGGTCTTGTCATCGCTCTCGGCGGTCTGCAGGAGGCGGATTTGCTGCTCGAACTGGCGCGAGGCCGCAATCATTCCGACCATGCACTCCACCGCGTTGACGTTGGAGCCTTCGGTGGCGCCTGCCAGCAGGCGTGCGTTCTGGTCGGCGGGCAGCGGATCACCCGATGTGGAACGGAACAGTGTGTCGTCGCCGCGCTTGAGCGGGTCGTCTTCCGTCGGCGTGACCAGCTTCAGCCGGCCCACGGCCTGCGGACGCTGGCCGGCGATGGTGGCGGTGAGCGTGCCGTCCGAGCCGAGCGTCACGTCGGCGCCTTGGGGCAGCTCGATGGGGCCGCCGCCGTCGGAGAGCACGGGCAGGCCGGTACGCGTGACCAGCTGGCCGGTGGGCGTCACCTCGAACGAGCCGGCGCGCGTGTAGGCCTCGGTGCCGTCCGTGCCCTGCACGGCGAACCAGGCTTTGCCCACGGCCATTGCGTCCAGGTTGCGCCCGGTGCGCTGCACCGGGCCGGGGGCGTCGTTATGGCCGGAGGTGGCTTCCAGCCCGAACACGCGGGTCGTGGAGCCGCCGCCCTGGATGGGCACCGAGCGGAACGTGGACATCTCGGCGCGGAAGCCGTCGGTGGACACATTGGCCAGGTTGTTGGACAGCACCGCCTGCCGGTGAGAGGCGGCGCTGGCGCCGGTCATGGAGGTGTAGATCATGCGATCCATGCGATGTCTCCGTCAGGTGGCGATGGGGGCTGCGGGAAAGGCGTCAGCGCAGGTTGACCAGCGTGGACAGCACCTGGTCCTGCGTCTTGATCGTCTGGGCGTTGGCTTGGTAGTTGCGCTGCGCGGTCATCATGTTGACCAGTTCGGCCGTCAGGTCCACGTTGGAGTCTTCCAGCGCGCCGGAGCGCAAGGCACCCAGGTTGCCGTCGGTGGGCGTGCCCAGCACCGGCTGGCCGGACTCGAAGGTCTCCACCCAGCTGTTGTTGCCCACGTCCGAGAGGCCCTGCGTATTGCGGAAGGACGCCAGCGCCACCTGGGCTTCGGCACGGGTCACGCCGTTGGAATAGCGCGTCATGACCATGCCGTTGTTCTCGATGTTGATGCCGGTCAGCTGGCCCGATGTGTAGCCGTCCTGCTTGAGGTCGGACACGGCGAACTTCTGGCCGAACTGGGTCACCTGGTCGAGCTTCACCTGCACTTGGTAGTTGGGCAGGCCATTGGGGTTGGGCGGGCTCGGGGCGATGGTCAGCGGCAGCGAGAAGCCGCTCGCCGGTGGCGGCGCGACCGGACTGACGATGGCGCCGTTGCTGTCGAACGTGATCTGGCCCACGGGCGTTGCGGTGGTGTCGAGCGAGTCGTACACGTCCCAGGTGTTGGCCGAATTCTTGGAGAAGTACAGGCTCACCGGCTTGGCAACGCCCTGGCCGTCATAAACGTTGATCGAGGTGCCGTAGGTGGCGCGCGGCGTGGCCGGCACCGGCGGGGTGGCCGTGGGATCGCCTGCTGCGTTGACGGCGCGGGCGTCGAGGTTGAACGAGGCGGTGATGTTCGCGGTCTGTTTGGCCGGAATGGGGGCTGTGGTCGGGAACTGCAGCGGCATGGCGTTGCTCGCCGTACGTGTGCCGGTGACCGGGTCGATGGCGTAGCCCATCACCTTGGCGCCGTTGTTGGTGACCACGTTGCCGTTGGTGTCCAGCTTGAAGTTGCCGGCGCGGGTGTAGGCGCGTGAGCCGTCAGACTGCTGCAACGTGAAGAAGCCGTTGCCGTTGATGGCCACGTCCAGGCTGTTGCCGGTCACGGAGACGTTGCCCTGGTTGAACTGCTGGGCGACCGCCGCCACTTCCACGCCGATGCCGGAGTTGGTGCCGCCTGCGGAGCCGATGGCATTGGCCACCATTTCGGCGAATTCGGCGCGGGACGCCTTGAAGCCGGTGGTGCCGGAGTTGGCGATGTTGTGGCCGATGACGTCCAGGTTCTTGCTGGAGGCGTTCAGCCCGGAGAGGCCTTGCTGGAAACTCATGGTGTGCTCCTGTGTGGGGCGGGTCGATTCGGTGGTGCAGGTGAGGGCGGGGCGCGGTTCAGAGCACCGCGCGGATCTGGTCGTAGGCCACGGTGTCGCCTGTGTCCAGCGTGAGGGTGAGTGCTCCGTTGTTCGAGCCCGTGCCGGCGACCTTGGCGGCCTGCAGCGTCGTGGCCTGCACCGACGTGCCGTCCGTGGCACTGGCCGCGACCCGGAAGGTGAGCGTCGAAACGTCGCCCGCGTACTTGCTCGAATCCCATTGGAAGGACTGGCGGCCCTTTTCCTGTGCGCCCATCTCCACCGTGCCGACCACCACGCCGCCGGGCGTGACGATCTCCACGCGCGTGTTGGCGGCAGCGCCGGACAGCTCGAACTGCCCCTTGCTCACGCCGCTGGACGTGCTGAGCTTGTTGCCCTCGGCCAGCACCGAGCGGCCGATCATCTGCGTGCCCTGCAGCGTTTGCATGGTGGAGAACTGCGCCGCCATGGACTGCATCGTCTGGTTCAGCGTCTGGATGCCCGAGACGGTGTTGATCTGCGCCATCTGCGAGGTCATCTGCGCGTTGTCCAGCGGGTTCATCGGGTCCTGGTTGTTCAGCTGCGCGACCAGCAGCTTCAGGAAGCGGTCCTGCATGGCGGCCGGGTCCGTCGTGGAACTGGCGGAACTGCCGGAATTGACGGTGGCGGTCGAGCCGACGGGGTTGAGGATCATGGCGAGTGCTTTCGTGCGGGTGGGGGCAGGGCGGCGGAGGTGCTCACTGGCCCATCTGCAGGGTCTTGAGCAGCAGCGTCTTGGCGGTGTTCATCACCTCGACGTTGTTCTGGTAGGAGCGCGAGGCGGAGATCATGTTGACCATCTCCTCCACCGCGTTCACGTTGGAATGCGTGACGTAGCCGTCCGCGTCGGCGGACGGATTGCTCGGGTCGTGCACACGGCGGCCCGGCACCTGGCTCTCCTCGATGGCGCTCACGCGCACGCCGGCCGCGCCTTCGCCGCCCATGGGGGCCGTCTGGAACACCACCTGCCGGGCCTTGTACGCCTGGCCGTCCGGGCCGGCGACGGCGTCCACGTTGGCCAGGTTGCTGGCCACCGCGTTGAGGCGCTGCGACTGGGCGCTGATCGCGCTCGACGAGACGTTGAAGATGGAGAACATGGACATGGTGTCGTCGCTCTTTCTGCGGGGCGTGGGCGGGTGCGGCTACGCGGTCACTGGCCCTGAATGGCGCTCAGCATGGTCTTGGCATTGCCGTTGATGAAGCGCAGCGTGGCCTCATAGCGCACGGCGTTGTCCATGAAGGCGGCCCGCTCGCGGTCCATATCCACGGTGTTGTTGTCCAGGCTGGGCTGGGTCTCCACCGCGTATCCCAGCGTGCCGCCCGCGAAGCTGCCGATGGTGGGCGACGGCAGCGGGATGTGGTGCGGATCGCTCACGCTCTGCTGGCGCAGCTGATTGCGCTCCGAGGTGGGGCTGGAAGCTTGCGAGACCTCGCGCAGCGCATCGGCAAACTTGAAATCCCGAGCCACGTAGCCGGGGGTGTCGGCGTTGGCGATGTTGCTCGCGATGACACGCTGGCGCTCGGAACGCAGCAGCAGCGCGTTGCCGTGGAAATCCAGTTGGTTGGTCATCTTGTCGAGCATGGCGTCCTCGCTCTCGGTGTGGTGGGTGCCAGGGTCCAGGCGAACTTTTGGCGTGCAGCGATTGTGGAATCGGCCCGGGTTTTCTAAAGCGCGAAGAACGCGGGAAACGATGGGCAGTTCGGTCCATCGCGTGTGCCGCTGCCGCCCTACAGTGACTGCCGTGACGCATGGACGCTGCCCGCCCGCACGCAACGAGGGCCAGCTGGGGCTCCTGCCGTATGTCCTGTTTGCATTTCCCCGTTGCGCAGCCGCCCCAAGGAGGCCCTTTCCATGAATCCCCATCCCCTGTCATACCTTTCTCGCGCGTGGCGCCGGGCCGGCGCGGCGGTGCTGGGCGCTGGCCTGGCGCTGGCGGCCGGGGCCCAGCAGCAACCACAGCCGGCAGTCTCCGCCGATCCGGCGGGAGATCTGGGCACGCTGTCCGCCCGCTGGCTCAACGAGGCGGTGCAGGCTGCGCAGGCCCAAGGAGCGGCTGGCTCCATGCCGCTGCGCATGGAAGTGAGCGTGGGCTCACTAGACCCCCGCCTGCGCCTGGCGCCGTGTAACCGGGTGGAGCCCTACCTGCCCATCGGCGCGCGCCTCTGGGGCCGCACCCGCCTGGGCCTGCGCTGCCTGGACGGCGCCACGCGTTGGAACGTTTTCCTGCCCGTCACCATCAAGGCGTGGGGGCCCGCGTTCGTGCTGACCGGCAATGTGCCGGCGGGCACCGTGCTGACTGCTGCCGACGCCATGGAGAGCGAGGTGGACTGGGCGGCCGATACGGCGCCGGTGGCAGCCACTGCGGAGTCCTGGGTGGGGCTGATCGCCTCGCGCTATTTGCTCGCGGGCCAGACCCTGCGTCAGAATATGATCCGCGCCCCCGAGCTGTTCAAGGCCGGCACCCAGGTGCGGGTCGTGGCCCAGGGCCCCGGCTTCTCGGTCACGTCCTCAGGCCAGGCCATCACAGCGGGGGCGGTAGGGCAGAGTATTCGTGTGCGCATGGATAATGGCCGCGTGATCAGTGGGACTGTGTCTCAGGATGGGACGATAGAAGCTACCTTGTAACGTTCGGACATCAATAAAGCCCTCAAGTCCGCTGATGACAGGCCGAAAACATGGCTACAGAGCCCCCCATCTGACGGGGTGGTGGAGAGAGCTATGAAGATTGGAAACAACTCAGACATCGGGAACGCCATTGCCCAGGCCGCCGCCAAGCAGCAGCAGGCCAAGGCACCCGTGCCCGCAGCCGAAGCCGTGGCAAAGAGCGCCGGCTTGTCGGCGGCTGCCGGTGTGCCCGTCACGTTCTCCAACGCTGCCCGCGGCGTGGATGCGTCGGCGCGCGGCCCGGCTGAATTCGACGCCGGCAAGGTCAAGGCCGTGAAAGCTGCCATCGACAACGGAACGTTCACTGTCGATGCCGAGGCCATTGCCGACAAGCTGCTCGCCAACGCCGAAGAGACCTTCTCCCGTTCCCGCGGCTGATTCCCGCCGCGCTGGCCATCTCCCCGCGTTCCCCGGCCCGGCGATTCGCCCTAGACTCGCCCCATGTCCCTCGAAGCCACTCTCTCCACCGTCGAGGCTCAGCTGCAGGCCGTGCAGGACGCATTGCTGGCCACCGACCCCCTCACCCTTGAAAAGGCCGCGGTTCAATTGCGTGCGGCCGCCACCGCACTGGCTCAGGCGCTGGGCGGCAGCGGCGTGCAGCCGGACGACGGCCAGGCCCAGCGCATTCGTGCCATCGGCGCCCGCCTACCCCTGCTGCGCGATCAGCTGGCCCGCGTGCTGGCACTGACCGAGCGCCAGACCGCAGCGCTTCTGCCCCCCGTGCCAGGCGTGGTGACCTACGGCGGAAGCCGCGGCCAGACCGCCGCCCGCATCTATCGCGGTCCGGGCTGATCGCCGGGTTTTAGGAATTCCGACTCAATAGGGTGCCCAGCGCCCCGTGAAAAAGAGAAAAGGCCGACATGCGTCGGCCTTTGTGCTTCTGGGGTGGTTCCGGCCGCAGTGCCGGGGCGCCCGTCCTCAGTGCGAGCGCATCTTGGCGCGCAGCCGGGCGATGGACTGGCTGTGCAGCTGGCAGACGCGCGACTCGGTCACGCCCAGCACGGCGGCGATTTCCTTCAGGTTCATGTCGTGCTCGTAGTACATGCCCATGATGTACTGCTCGCGTTCGGGCAGCGTCTTGATGGCGGCGACCAGCGAGGCCTTGAGGCGCTGGTCGCGCAGCACGGCCATCGGGTCGGCCTCGTTGTCGGCCACGTGTCGGTCGAGGAAGCTGTCATCGTCTTCGCCGCCCCGGCTCATGTCTTCGAGATAGACCAGCTGCGTGCCGCGCACTTTGCCCAGCAGCGACTGGTAGTCGGCCAGCGAGAGGCCGAGTTCTTCTGCGATCTCGGATTCGAGGGGGCTGCGGCCGAGTTTCTGCTCCATGCGCTGGACGGCGTGCTCGATGTCCTTCTGGCTCTTGCGCGAACTGCGCGACATCCAGTCGCCCTCACGCAATTCGTCGAGCATGGCGCCGCGGATGCGCTGGCTGGCGAAGGTCTCGAACTGCACGCCCTGGGCGGCTTCGTACCGTGACAGGGCTTCGGACAGGCCAATCATCCCGACCTGGATGAGGTCGTCGAGCTCCACGTTGGGCGGGAGCTTGGCGATCATGTGGTGTGCGATCCGCCGCACGAGGGGAACGTGCTGGCGGAGCTGCGCATCGCGATCGAGCTGGCCTTTGGCGGTGTACATCATGGAGGTCAGTGGCTCCGAACGAAATGCGCGGCGGGCTCCGGGTGGCGGTAAGGGGGCAAGGCGGGCATGCCGGTGCCCATGGTGCATGCGTTTTCCAGCAGTTGCAAGGCCAGGCGCTGCACGTCCTGGGGGCTGCCGGCTCGCACGATGGTGGTGCATGGCGCATGGCCCAGGTGCATGGAGGCGCAATTTTGCAGTGCATCCAGGGCCACGCGGGCCGCATTGGCGCGGCGCGCTTCCGATGGGCCGGGCTGCACCACCGATGCCACCGTGCATTGCAGGCCCGCATGCACCGCCATGTGCTTGAGCTGGCGATAGCTTTGCTCCACGCCCAGTGCTCCCGGTTCTGCCATGACCAGCGGCAGCACGGCGCTACCGCGCAGCAGCGGTGCCATCACCTGAGGTGACCCGTAGGCGACCACCAGTGCGTAGGCCCGAAAGAGCGGGTAAAGGCGCTGCAGCACCGAGGTGTCGTTCCAAGCGGCCTGCCCGGCCAGCTGGAGCATGCCGTACGCGGCGGGCACTACGGCCAGCGATTCGGTATGCGATGCCCCGCGCGAGAGGCTGCCGCCCTGCCAGTCGGTGGCGGCCAGCAGCTGCTGCAGGCCCGGGGCGTCGTCGGTTTCGCGGGCGGTGCCGTCCAGCACCACCACGGGGTAGCCCAGGCGCTGCAAGCCCGAGCAGATCTGCCAGAGGGTTTCCAGGCCCATGGTGGCATCGGGCTGGTTCAGCACGGCCAGCAGGCGCAGGTCGGCCTGCGGCGTGACGCTGAGCAGGCTCGCGCCCTGATGCAGTCCGGTATCAAGCAACATCGGCGAGCCCTCTCTCGGCGGACAGCTCCGGCGACTGCGAGAAGAAGAAGTTCAGGTCGGCGGCCTTGGGGTCGAACGCCGACTTGGCGGGCGAGCGCATGGATGCGCTCACGAGCTTGTGTGCGTCGGCGGTCTCCCAGTCTTCAGGCACGCGCTGACCGTTGGTCACGCCGCGCAGCACCATCTGGTGACGGATCAGCGCGTCAATGGCGGGGCCGAGCTTCACGGCTTCGTCCACCTTCGAGAGGATCGCCTGCTGTGCGCCCGTTGTCTTGAAGGCGCCCAGCACGTCGTCCAGCGTGTCGCCGTGGCAGCCGGCATTGAGCACCAGCAGGCGGTTGACTGCGGGCAGATCCAGCACGTCGAGCAGATCGCGCTTGCGCGGGTCGCGCGGCGCGACGCCGGTGGTGTCGATGAGCACCATCTTCTTGCCCGACAGCAGGCCGAGCAGATCCTGCAGCGCGGCGCGGTCGTGCGCGAGATGGGCCACCACGCCCAGCATGCGGCCATAGGTGCGCAGCTGCTCGTGGGCGCCCACGCGGTAGGTGTCCAGGGTGATCAGGCCCACGCTGCCCGGGCCGTGGATGCGTGCGCAGAGCGCGGCCAGCTTGGCGGTGGTGGTGGTCTTGCCGACGCCGGTGGAGCCCACCATGGCGAAGATGCCGCCCTCTTCGTAGATGGGGCGGGCATGCGAGTCAGTGCGCAGGTTGCGCTCGAGCACTTCCATCAGCCAGCGCACGGCGTGGCCGGCGGAGAGGTCTTCGGGCATGCGCTCCAGCACGCCGCGCGCCAGGGCGGGTGAATAGCCGGCACGGATGAGCTTGAGCATCAGGTTGGACTGGATCGGGTCCTGCCGGGCCTGGCCCAGCCAGGTCAGCGTGTTGAAGCGGTCCTCGATCAGCTCGCGCATGGACTGCAGCTCGTTGATGAGGCCTTGCGACGCAGCGGCCGGCGCGGGGGCCGCTGCGCGGCGCGCGGGCGCCGGCTCGGGGAGATCCATGGGGATGGAACGCAGCGGGTTGTGGCGGGCCACGGGGGCGGGCTGTGGGGCCGCCACCAAGCGTTCGCGCGGCTCGGGCGCGTAGGCGGGGCGCTGGGGCTCCTGCGGCATCGGGGCTGCGGCCGACGCACCGTTCAGCGCCTCGTGGCGGCGGCGCAGCATGCGCTCGCGCACGTAGTCCTGGAACGAGAGCGTGCTCATCGCCAGCTGCTCGGTGTCCTGCTCGACCACCGCGCGTCCGCTATGGGGCTGCTGCGGGCGCGAGGGCATGCGCGCGCGCGTTTCGGCGGCCATGTCGGAGGCGCGCTCGTGCAGGCGCCGGGCCGTGGGCGCGGCCACCTTGGCGGCCGGTGGGGGTGCCAGCGGCGCGGAGGCCGAATCCTGGCCCTGCTCCAGGCTGGAGGAGAGCGTGTCCTCGGCCGTCGCCACCACTTCCACGCCGTTCGCCACGGGGCGGTTCGACAGGATGAGGGTGCCCTCGCCGAATGCCATGCGCGCCTTGGCCAGAGCCTCGCGCGAGGTGGGGGCGTGGAAGCGTTTGATGTTCATACGGATGCACCTTTAAGGATCGGGCCGATGCGGATGGTGTGCGTTTCAGGGATCTCGCTGTGGGCGAGCACCTGCAGGCGGGGCGCGACGCGGCGCACCAGGCGGGCGATGGAATTGCGGATGGGGTCAGGAACCAGCAGGCAGGCGGGCAGGCCCTGTTCTTCCTGCTTCATGGCGACTTCGGCCGCCTTCTGCGTGAGGATGTCGGCCACGCCTGGGTCCAGCGACGAGCCGCCCGGGTTGCCCAAGGCTTGCACCAGCAGGCGTTCCAGCCCGGGCTCGATGGCGATCACGTTCAGTTCGCGCACCGGGCCGTAAATCTGCTGCACGATGGCCGGCGAGAGCGCGATGCGCACGCGGCGCGCCAGCTCCACTGGATCGCTGATGCTGCCGGCGTGCTCGGCGAGCGTTTCGATGATGGTGCGGATATCGCGGATGTGCACAGACTCTTCCAGCAACAGCTGGAGGACTTTCTGGAACGTGGCGATGGAGACCATTTTCGGGACGACTTCTTCGATGAGCTTGGGGGCCAGGCGGGTCACGTGTTCAACCAACTGCTGTGTCTCGGTACGGCTGAGCAACTTGGCTGCTTGCACTTGCATCAAGTGTGACAAATGGGTGGCCATGACGGTTTCCGAATCAACGACCGTAAAACCGGCCATTTGTGCCGCTTCCTTCTGGTGGTCGTCGATCCAGTGCGCTGGCAGACCGAAGGCCGGATCGGTGGTGGGCGTGCCGATGAGCGGCGTGGTGATGCCCCCCGGGTTGATCGCCAGGAACATGCCGGGGAAGGCCTCGCCTTCGCCCACGACCACGCCGCGCAGGGTGATGCGGTAGGCGCTGGGCTTGAGTTCCAGGTTGTCGCGCACATGGACGGCCGGCGGCAGGAAACCCACTTCCTGCGCGAACTTGCGGCGCACGCCCTTGATGCGGGTCAGCAGGTCGCCCTGCCGGTTCTTGTCCACCAGTGCGATCAGGCGGTAGCCCAGCTCCAGGCCCAGGAGGTCCACGGGTTGCAGGTCGTCCCAGGTGGCTTCGCCGTCGCCGGCGGGGGCGGGGGCTTCCTCGACCGGGGCGGGGCGCTTCTGGTGCTGCATCAAGAGCCAGGCGCCGTAGCCCAGCCCGGCACCCATGATGAGGAACACTGCGTGCGGCATGCCGGGGATCACGCCCAGCAGGATCAGGATGCCGGCGGTAACGCCCAGCACGCGCGGCGACATGAAGAGCTGCTGCACGATCTGGCGGCCCATGTCCTCTTCCTTGCCCACGCGCGAGATCACCATGGCTGCGGCCACCGAGATCAGCAGCCCGGGGATCTGCGCCACCAGCGCATCGCCCACCGCCAGCAGGATGTAGCTGTTGGCCGCCTGGGAGGCCGACAGGTCGTGTTGCAGCATGCCGATGGCGAAGCCGCCCACGATGTTGATGATGAGGATCAGGATGCCGGCGACTGCGTCGCCGCGCACGAACTTCGAGGCACCGTCCATCGAACCGAAGAAGTTGGCTTCCTCCGCCACTTCGGCGCGGCGGCGGCGGGCCTCCTTCTCGTCGATCAGGCCGGCGCTCAGGTCGGCGTCCACCGCCATCTGCTTGCCGGGCATGGCGTCCAGCGTGAAGCGGGCCGAGACTTCGGCGATACGCTCGGCACCCTTGGTCACCACCACGAAGTTGATGACCACCAGGATCGCGAACACGATCAGGCCGACGGCGAAGTTGCCGCCGATCAGGAAGTGGCCGAAGGCTTCGATCACCGCGCCGGCAGCGCCCGGGCCGGTGTGGCCTTCGAGCAGCACCACCCGGGTGGAGGCCACGTTCAGCGACAGCCGCATCAGCGTGGTCAGCAGCAGCACGGACGGGAAGGCCGCGAAATCCAGCGGCCGGATCATGTAGGCCGCCACCATCATCACCATCAGCGCGGTGGCGATGTTGAGGGTGAAGAAGGTGTCCAGCAGCCAAGAAGGAATCGGCAGCACCATCAGCGCCAGGATGGCCACCACCAGCAGCGGCGCGGACATGCCCTGCAGCATGGAGGCATTGCCACCCGCCCACTGGCGGACCGAGGTCATCGAAGGCGTTTTCATGGTGCGTCAGCCTTTGCGGCGGCAGAGGTCCGCGTGAGCGGATCGAGTTCGGGCGGTACGTAGGGGTCGGGCTGCTGTTCGGGCATGCGGCCTTCGCCGCGCAGCGCGGCCTTCAGGCGATACACGTAGGCCAGCACCTGCGCCACGGCCGCGTAGAGCTGGGCGGGAATGGGCTGCTCCAGGTCGGCATTGGCGTAGAGCGCGCGCGCCAGCATGGGCGACTGCAGCACCGGCACGGAATGCTGGTTGGCCAGGTCGCGGATGCGGAAAGCCAGCATGTCGGTGCCCTTGGAAATGACTTGCGGCGCGCTCATCGTGGCTTCGTCGTACTTCAGGGCCACGGCGTAGTGGGTCGGGTTCATCACCACGAAGTCGGCCTTGGGCACGTTGGCGACGCTGGAACGGTTGGCGATCTCGCGTGCGCGTTGGCGCATGCGTCCCTTGATCTCAGGGTTGCCGTCGGACTGCTTGTGCTCCTGCTTGACTTCCTCGTGCGACATCTTCTGCTTGGATTTGAAGAAGAAGAGTTGCAGCGGCACGTCGATCACGGCGGCGATGAACACCACCAGCAGCAGCAGCACCATGCCGGAGGTGATCCATTCGCCCGCCTGGCGGATGGCGACGGGCGAGGGCTGCATCACCAGCATGGCCACTTTCTCGATGCTGGAGCTCATGAAGTGCCAGGCGACAGCGGCGAGGATGCCGCTCATCAGCACCATCTTGCCCACCGTCACCATCTGCTGTTTGGAAAACAGGTTGGCGAAGCCCGAGAGCGGATTGAGCCGTCCGAACTGCGGCGTGATGGGCTTGAAGCTGTAGACCCACCCACCGGAGGCGATGGCGCTGCCGATGGCCGCAGTGCTGGTGAGCAGGGCGAAGGCCACGCAGGCCGCCAGGCCGATCAACGCCATCTCCGAGAGACGCGTGAGCATGCTGCCGGAGGCGTGAACGGTCTCGGCGTTGAAGGTGAGCTGGCGGCTCAGGGCGCGCTGTAGATGCTCGATGAGATAGGGCATCAGCATCAGCACCGCCACGGCGCCCATGCCCAGGATGGCGATGTGCGACAGATCCCGCGAGCGCGCAGCCTGGCCGTCCTTGCGCACCTGGCGAAGGCGCTGCTCGGTGGCGGGTAGGGATTTGTCTTGGCTGGAGCTCATGGCATGACTTCTGGGTCATGCCGATTGTCGTGAGCAGCCGTCGGATCTAAAGGCCGAATAGCGGGGGGGAGGGGGGCCAATCCGGCCGGTGCATGCGGGGCTGGAGGGCTTGCCCCCGGGCCTTCAGCGCAGTCATTCGCTATGAAATAAATAGCAAAAGGCCCTTGATAAACAAGGGCCTTGGCGTATTAAGGGGCCGCAGGCTGCGCGTGTCCCTGACGGCTCCGTACGGGAGGGGCGGCTCAGAAGCCCAGGCTGGCCAACAGGTCGTCCACCTCGGACTGGCTCGACACCACGTTGGGCGTGCTCTCCGGGTTCACAACCGGACCCTGCAGTTGCTCGCGGCGCGGCTCGGGGGTCGCCACAGGCTGGGCCTGCGGGGGCGCGGTCTGGATCAACAACTGAACCAGCTGCTCCTCGATGGTGCCGGCCAGCGTCACCACACGGGCGATCACCTGGCCTGTCAGGTCGTGGAAGTCTTGCGCCATCATGATCTCGGTCAGGTGGACGTCGGCTTCCTTCGTGACCCTTTCCACATCGGTCATGAAGTTGAAGATCTCGCCTTTGGCGACGGCGGCCACTGGGTCGGCCACCAGAGAGCTCACTACCCGGCGCGTCTCGGCAGCGATGTACTCATGCTGAGCCTTGGCCAGTTCGACCCGGCTGAGCACCTTCTCGGCCGCCTCGCCCGTCAACCGGGCGATGTAGGACAGACGACTCTGCGCATCGGGCAGCTCGCCCATCGAATCGCGCAGCTTGGTGGCATAGCCCAGCTCATTGAGTGAGTCATGCAACTGCCGCGTGAGTTGCCCGATTTTCTGGTGGACCTCGTCGTTATTCGCGTCCAGCGCGGCGGTGCCCGATGTTTTCATGACTCACAGCCCCATCTTCTTGAGGATCAGGCTCACCTTCTCCTCAAGGGTAGCCTTGGTGAAGGGCTTGACGATGTAACCGGATGCGCCGCCTTGTGCGGCCGCCACGATGTCTTCCTTGCGGGCTTCTGCCGTCACCATCAGCACCGGCAGATGCTTGAGCTTGTCGTCCTTCTTGATCTCGGCCAGCAACTGAAAGCCGTTCATGTTCGGCATGTTGATGTCAGTGACCACGAAGTCGAACTTGCTGTTGCGCAGCTTGTTCAGGGCGGCGACGCCGTCTTCTGCCTCATCGGCATCGTTGAACCCGCTTTCTTTCAGCAGGTTGCGCACGATGCGGCGCATTGTGGAGAAGTCGTCAACGATCAAAAAACGAAGGGCTGTGGTCACTGTGGACCCTTTCGGTCGGAAATTACGGTACTTGGTGTCATGGGCCGTAGCGTCTGTGACAAGTCGTTACGGCGGGGACTCGGATGCGGCATTCTCCTGCTTTTCCGCAGCAGATGGCAGAGTGGGTGTTGCTTTGGTGCTCTTGCCCAGCAAGCGCTCCTCTGCTTCCCGCGTCAATACGGTAATGGTAATGCGGCGATTCACCGGAGCCTTCGGGTCATCCGGCTCCAGAGGATCGCTGGCCGCCAGTCCGACCACGCGGCCCAGCTTGGAGTCGGGCATGCCAGCCGCCACCAGCTCGCGCCGCGAGGCGTTGGCGCGGTCCACCGACAGTTCCCAGTTGCTGTATCCGCGCTCGCCGTTGCCGTAGGGCGTGGCGTCGGTATGCCCGGCTAGGCTGATGCGGCTCTCGACGCCGCCCAGGCTGGCACCGATTTCGCGCAGGATGTCGCGCATGTAAGGCTTCACCAGCGCGCTGCCGCTGTCGAACATCGGGCGGTTCTGGTCGTCCACGATCTGGATTTGCAGGCCATCCGGGGTCAGGTCGAGGCGGATCTGCGAACGGTACTCCTTGAGCTTGGGGTTTTCCGTGATCAGCGCGTCGATCTTGGCCCGAAGCGCCTTGATGCGGGCCTGGTCCTGGCGGGCCTGCTCCGCCCGTATCGCCTCGGCGCTCATGCGCCGAGTCACCGCTTCCGCCTCGGCCCGGCGCATCTGGCCGTTGGATTTGGTCAGGTCGTTGCCGCCGCCCGGGAGAATGCTGGAGCTGTTGCCCGAGCCATCGCCGCCTTGCATCGCCACCTTCATGGGCGACGCGAAATAAGAGGCGATGCCCTGCAGCTCGCCCTTGGCCGTGGAGCCCAGCAGCCACATCAGCAGGAAGAACGCCATCATGGCCGTCACGAAGTCGGCATAGGCGATCTTCCAGGCGCCGCCATGGGCTGCATGGCCGCCCTTCTTGACGCGCTTGATGATGATCGGTTGGAGCTTCTTTTCAGCCATGGCTCATGCTGGCGGGGCGCTGCGCGCGGCCTTACTTCTTGCCCTTCACGTGCTCTTCCAGCTCGCTGAAGCTGGGCCGGTCGCCCGAGAACAGCACCTTGCGGCCGAATTCAATGGCCGTGGAGGGGTTGTAGCCCTGCATGCTCGCCAGCAGGGTGGATTTGATGCAGAGCAGTTCCTTGGATGCGTCCTCGGTCTTTTGCTCGACCAGGCCGCCGAGCGGCTCCACCACGCCATAGGCCAGCAGAATCCCCAGGAAGGTACCGACCAGCGCCGAGCCGATCATCCCGCCCAGCACCGAGGGCGGCTGTCCCACGGAGCCCATGGTGTTCACCACCCCGAGCACGGCCGCCACGATCCCGAAGGCGGGCAAGGCGCCCGCCAGGCGTGCCAGTGCGGCGATGGGGGCATGCGCCTCCTGATGGTGGGTTTCGATCTCGCTGTCCATGAGCGCCTCGATCTCGTGGGCGTTCAGGTTGCCCGAGACCATCATGCGCAGGTAGTCGGTGGTGAACTCGATCACATGGTGGTCGCTTCCCACGGTCGGGTACTTCTTGAAGATCTCGGATTCCCCTGGCGCTTCCACATCCTTCTCGATCGCCATCAGGCCCTCCTTGCGGGCCTTCTGCAGTATTTCATAGAGCATGGCCATCAGTTCCATGTACCGCGCCTTGGTGTACTTGGAGCCTTTGAAAGCCATGGGGAGCGCCGCGAGAGTCGCTTTCAGCACCTTGGGCTGGTTGTTCACCACGAACGCGCCCAGCGCGCCGCCCAGAATGGTGATGATCTCGAACGGCAAAGCTTTCAGGATGACCGAGATGTTCCCGCCATGCACGATGTACACGCCGAAGATGCAGCCGAGGCAGACGAGGTAACCGATGATGACGAACATGCTGAGGAGTGTCGAGGAGCCCGGAGGCGAACGGAGCCGGAGCTACTTTATATAGGTGTCCGCTTGTTTGTCGGCCAAAACCAGCGGTCTCTGAAGCAGTTTCGTCAAAAACAAAGGGGCCTCAGGCCCCTTTGGTGAATGATCGCTCCCCTCGCAGGGGGGTTTACTTGAGCAGCGACAGCACGCCTTGCGGAATCTGGTTGGCCTGGGCCACCATCGCCGTGCCGGCCTGTTGCAGGATCTGCGAGCGAGACAGGTTGGCGGTTTCCGAGGCGAAGTCCGCGTCTTGGATCCGGCTGCGCGAGGCGGACATGTTTTCGGAGGACGTGGTGAGGTTTGCGATAGTGGTTTCGAAGCGGGACTGCAGGGCGCCAAAGCTGGCTCGCTGGCCGTTCACTGCCGCCAGGGCCGAATCAATGATCTTGAGTGCCTTGGT
>NZ_JBXYZY010000017.1:0-45455 GCF_057642795.1 Paracidovorax sp. | reverse complement strand
AGAAGGTCTGCGCTTCGCCATCCGTGAAGGCGGCCGTACCGTCGGCGCCGGCGTCGTGGCCAAGATCATTGCTTAATCGTTGAGCAAGAAGGAATCAGCCATGTCCAAGCAAAAGATCCGTATCCGCCTGAAGGCTTTCGATTACAAGCTGATCGACCAGTCCGCCGCCGAAATCGTTGACACCGCCAAGCGCACCGGCGCCATCGTCAAGGGCCCCGTGCCCCTGCCGACCCGCATGAAGCGCTTCGACATCCTGCGCTCGCCGCACGTCAACAAGACCTCGCGCGACCAGCTGGAAATCCGCACCCACCAGCGTCTGATGGACATCGTGGACCCGACCGACAAGACGGTTGACGCCCTGATGAAGCTCGACCTGCCGGCTGGCGTGGACGTCGAGATCAAGCTGCAGTAATCCATTGCAGCACAGGTGCCGCAAGGCGCCTGCGGCCGCCGCCGCAGCGATGCGTGGGGCGGTCATCCAACGCGGACTTGCCTGAAAAGGCAGTCCGCGTTATACTTTGTGGCTTCGCTTTTTCTGGCTCCTTTTGAGGGGCGGATAGGCGGAGTTTTATCAACCTTCTTTCGCGCACGCCGGTCAAGCCCGCAAGGTGCTTTTTCGCCCGTGCAAACGCTTTGGCCAATTGAAGTCGGAGCGGTGAAAGTTTTGGAGAAAACCAATGAGTCTGAGCAACTCCCTGGGGTTGCTGGGCCGCAAGGTGGGCATGATGCGTCTGTTCACCGATGACGGGGACGCAGTGCCCGTCACGGTGGTGGATGTGTCCAACAACCGCGTGACCCAGATCAAAACCCAAGAGAACGATGGCTACGTGTCCCTGCAGGTCACGTTCGGTTCGCGCAAGGCATCTCGCGTGACCAAGCCCGAAGCCGGTCACCTCGCCAAGGCGGGTGTGGAAGCCGGTGAAATCATCCGCGAATTCCGCGTCACCGCTGAAACCGCCGGCAAGTACGCCGCCGGTGCCGCCGTGCCCGTGGCTGACGTGTTCGCAGTGGGCCAGAAGGTCGATGTGCAAGGCACCTCGATCGGTAAGGG
Source organism: Paracidovorax sp. (assembly GCF_057642795.1). Classification (NCBI taxonomy): domain Bacteria; kingdom Pseudomonadati; phylum Pseudomonadota; class Betaproteobacteria; order Burkholderiales; family Comamonadaceae; genus Paracidovorax; species Paracidovorax sp. The sequence goes on along the minus strand of NZ_JBXYZY010000017.1, from coordinate 44,404 downwards.
CTACGCCGGCACGATCAAGCGCCACAACATGGCTTCCCAGCGCGCATCGCACGGTAACAGCCGTTCGCACAATGTCCCCGGCTCCATCGGTATGGCACAAGACCCCGGTCGCGTGTTCCCCGGCAAGCGCATGACGGGTCATCTGGGCGACGTCACTGTCACCACGCAAAATCTCGACGTGATTCGTATCGACGAAGCACGCCAACTGCTCTTGATCAAGGGCGCTGTTCCGGGCTCCAAGGGTGGCTTCGTGACGGTGCGTCCCGCAGTCAAGGCCAAAGCCGCTGAAGGAGCGAACTAATGCAGCTCGAACTCCTGAATGACCAAGGCCAGGCCGCGTCGAAGTTCGATGCGCCCGAGACCGTGTTCGGCCGCGAGTACAACGAAGACCTGGTTCACCAGATCGTCGTCGCCTACCAGGCCAACGGCCGCCAAGGCACCCGCGCCCAGAAGGACCGCGAACAGGTCAAGCACTCGACCAAGAAGCCGTTCAAGCAAAAGGGCACCGGCCGCGCTCGCGCCGGTATGACCTCCTCGCCTCTGTGGCGTGGGGGCGGTCGCATCTTCCCGAACCTGCCTGAAGAAAACTTCACGCAGAAGATCAACAAGAAGATGTACCGCGCCGGCATGGCCGCCATCCTGTCGCAGCTGGCCCGCGAAGGCCGTCTGGCCGTGGTGGACTCGCTGAAGCTGGAAAGCCCGAAGACCAAGGTGCTCGCCGACAAGTTCAAGGCGATGAACCTGCAATCGGTGATGGTGATCGCCGATGAAGTGGACGAAAACCTGTACCTCGCCTCGCGCAATCTGAAGAACGTGTTCATCGTCGAACCGCGTTATGCAGATCCCGTGTCGCTGGTTCACTACAAGAAAGTGCTCGTCACCAAGGGTGCTATCGACAAACTCAAGGAGATGTTCGCATGAGCACGATCCAGTTTGACGAAGGCCGTCTGATGCAGGTGCTGGTTGCTCCCATCGTGTCCGAAAAGGCCACCATGGTTGCCGAGAAGTCCAACGCTGTGACGTTCAAGGTGCTGCAGAACGCTACCAAGCCCGAAATCAAGGCCGCTGTGGAATTGATGTTCAAGGTCGAGGTCAAGGGCGTCTCTGTGGTGAACACCAAAGGCAAGGCCAAGCGCTTTGGCAAGACGATGGGTCGCCGCGACAACGTGCGCAAGGCCTACGTGACGCTGAAGGAAGGCCAAGAGCTGAACCTGTCCGGGGAGGCCGCATAAATGGCAGTCATCAAGATGAAACCGACCTCGCCTGGCCAACGTGCCGTGGTGAAGGTCACGCGTGACCACCTGTACAAGGGTGATGCGTACGCTCCCCTGCTGGAACCCCAGTTCCAGAAGGCCGGCCGCAACAACAACGGTCACATCACCACCCGTCACAAGGGCGGTGGTCACAAGCACCACTACCGTGTGGTGGACTTCAAGCGCAACAAGGATGCGATCCCCGCCAAGGTCGAACGCATCGAGTACGACCCGAACCGTACGGCCCACATCGCTCTGGTGTGCTATGCCGACGGCGAGCGTCGCTACATCATCGCTCCGCGTGGCCTGGAAGTCGGCGCAACGCTGCTGTCCGGTTCGGAAGCCCCGATCCGCGCCGGCAACACGCTGCCGATCCGCAACATCCCCGTGGGTTCGACGATCCACTGCATCGAGCTCAAGCCCGGTGCCGGTGCTCAGATCGCCCGCTCGGCTGGTGCTTCCGCCACGCTGCTGGCTCGTGAAGGCACGTACGCCCAGGTGCGTATGCGCTCCGGCGAAGTGCGCAAGATCCACATCGAGTGCCGCGCCACGATCGGCGAAGTCGCCAACGAAGAACACAGCCTGCGCCAACTGGGCAAGGCCGGTGTGAAGCGCTGGATGGGTATTCGTCCCACGGTTCGCGGCGTCGCCATGAACCCGGTGGATCACCCGCACGGTGGCGGCGAAGGCCGTACCGGCGAAGGCCGCCATGCTGTCGATCCTTGGGGCAATCTGACCAAGGGTTATCGCACCCGCAACAACAAGCGCACACAGGTCATGATCGTGTCGCGCCGCAAGAAGTAAGGGATAACAAATGACTCGTTCTCTCAAAAAGGGTCCGTTTGTTGACCACCACTTGCTGGCTAAGGTCGAGAAGGCCATCGCCACCAAGGACAAGAAGCCAGTCAAGACCTGGTCGCGTCGCTCCATGGTTCTGCCCGAGTTCATCGGTCTGACCATCGCCGTTCACAACGGCAAGCAACACGTGCCGGTGTACGTCACCGACCAGATGGTGGGCCACAAGCTGGGCGAATTCGCCCTGACGCGCACCTTCAAGGGTCACCCCGCGGACAAGAAAGTCCAGAAGAAGTAAGGAACGACCATGTCTGAAACACGTGCAGTCCTCCGGGGCGTCCGTCTGTCGGTCGACAAGGGCCGTCTGGTCGCAGATCTGATCCGCGGCAAGAAGGTTGACCAAGCCCTGAACATCCTGACGTTCACGCAGAAAAAAGCTGCTGGCATCGTCAAGAAGGTTCTGGAATCCGCCATCGCCAACGCCGAGCACAACGACGGCGCCGATATCGACGAACTGAAGGTCAAGACCATCTACGTCGAGCAAGGCACCACGCTCAAGCGCTTCACCGCGCGTGCCAAGGGTCGCGGCAATCGCATCAGCAAGCCCACGTGCCATGTGTACGTGACGGTCGGCAACTAAGGGCTCGGAAGACTATGGGACAGAAAATCCATCCTACCGGCTTCCGCCTGGCGGTCAGCCGCAACTGGGCCAGCCGCTGGTACGCAAGCAACCGTGACTTCGCCGGCATGCTGGCCGAAGACATCAAGGTGCGCGAGTACCTGAAGGCTAAGCTCAAGAACGCCGCCGTCTCGCGCATCCTGATCGAGCGCCCGGCCAAGAACGCCCGCATCACCATCTACTCGGCACGTCCGGGCGTGGTGATCGGCAAGAAGGGCGAGGACATCGAGAACCTGAAGAAGGAACTCGCCTCCCGCCTGGGCGTGCCGGTCGCAGTCAACATCGAAGAAGTGCGCAAGCCCGAAATCGATGCCAAGCTGATCGCCGACAGCATCACGCAGCAGCTGGAAAAGCGGATCATGTTCCGCCGTGCCATGAAACGTGCGATGCAGAACGCCATGCGTCTGGGTGCCCAAGGCATCAAGATCATGTCTTCCGGCCGTCTGAACGGTATCGAAATCGCTCGTACCGAGTGGTACCGCGAAGGCCGTGTGCCACTGCACACCCTGCGCGCCGACATCGACTACGGCACCTCCGAAGCCAAGACCACCTACGGTGTGATCGGCGTGAAGGTGTGGGTCTACAAGGGCGACACGCTGGGCCGCAACGATCTGCCGGCTGCTGAGACGCCGCGCCCTGAAGAAGAGCGCCGTCCCCGCGGTCCGCGCCGTGACGGCCGCCCGGGTGGCGACCGTGCCGGTGCAGGCCGTGGCCCTCGCCGTCCCGTGGGTGCCAATGCGGCTCCCGCTGACGGCAGCGACAAGCCCGCCGGTGCCGGTGGCGCCGATAACACCGCCGTTAAGCGCGTTCGCAAGGTTGACGCGCCCGCTACAGCAGCGGACGGCAAAGGAGAATAAAGATGCTGCAACCCGCTCGCCGCAAGTACCGCAAAGAGCAGAAGGGCCGTAACACCGGCGTTGCCACTCGTGGCAACTCGGTCGCCTTCGGCGACTTCGGCCTGAAATGCACGGACCGTGGCCGCCTGACGGCCCGCCAGATCGAGGCCGCACGTCGTGCGATCTCCCGTCACGTCAAGCGTGGCGGCCGTATCTGGATCCGCGTGTTCCCGGACAAGCCGATCTCTACCAAGCCCGCAGAAGTGCGTATGGGTAACGGTAAGGGCAACCCCGAGTATTACGTGGCTGAAATCCAGCCCGGCAAGGTGGTGTTCGAGATCGTCGGTGTTCCCGAAGAACTCGCCCGCGAAGCGTTCCGCCTGGCTGCCGCCAAGCTGCCGCTGCGCACCACTTTTGTTGCCCGTCAGATCGGCGCTTGATCAGGAGAATTGAAATGACCAAAGCTGCTGAACTGCGCCAAAAAGACGTTGCCGGCATCGAAGCCGAAATCAAGTCCTTGCAAAAGGCTCATTTCGGTCTGCGTATGCAGAAAGCCACGCAACAACTGGCCAACACCAACACGCTGCGTATCACCCGTCGTGATATCGCCCGCGCTAAGACCATCCTTGCTGAAAAGCAAGCCGCCAAGTAAGGAGCGAACATGACGGAAGCTAAAAAATCCCTCAAGCGCACCTTGATCGGCAAGGTGGTCAGCGACAAGCGTCAGAAGACTGTGACCGTGCTGGTCGAGCGTCGTGTGAAGCACGAGCTCTACGGCAAGATCGTGGCCAAGTCGAGCAAGTACCACGCCCATGACGAAAAGGGCGAGTACAAGCTGGGCGACACGATCGAGATCACGGAAAGCCGTCCTCTGTCCAAGACCAAGAACTGGGTTGCGACCCGTCTGGTGCAAAAGGCCGGTCTGCTCTGATCCATCGCCGGCCCACAAGGCCCGATGGCTGCAAGGCCCCTGGAAACGACCCACAATGTGGGTCGTTTTTTCGTTTCTGGACGCCCTCTTTTCACGGCCTGCTTTTCTGACCTCCCGAACGTCTGTCGTCTTGGCTTCAGCCGGAGCGGTCGAGACGGGCAGCCGTGAAGACGGACTTCCGATGGCCCAGCCCTTGCGGCCCGGCGCTGCGTTTCTTTCGTGTGCTTCCCATTCCTCAACTCAAGGAGATTGCAATGATCAAAGTCGGTGACACCCTGCCCAGCGCCACGCTGATGGAATATTCCGAAGTCGAAGGCGGCGGCTGCAGCCTGGGCCCGAACCCGGTCGATGTGTCCCAGGCCGCTGCCGGCAAGACGATCGCGCTGTTCGCCGTGCCCGGCGCCTTCACGCCCACCTGCTCGGCCAAGCACGTGCCCGGCTACGTGGAGCAGGCCGAAGCCTTCAAGGCCGCTGGCGTGGATGAGATCTGGTGCCTGAGCGTGAACGACGCCTTTGTGATGGGCGCGTGGGCGCGTGACCAGAAGACTGACGGCAAGGTGCGCATGCTGGCCGACGGTGACGCTGCATTTGCCAAGGCCACGGGTCTCACGCTGGACCTGACGGGCCGTGGCCTGGGCCTGCGCAGCAACCGCTATTCGATGCTGGTCAAGGACGGCAAGGTGGCGGCGCTGAACATCGAAGCCCCGGGCAAGTTCGAGGTGAGCGACGCTGGCACGCTGCTGGCCCAAGCGAAGGGCTGATGGATCGCCAGCCTCTGGCATTGAAACCAAAAGCCCCGGCGCGCTTGATAGGTGCGTCGGGGCTTTTGTCTTTTTTCGCTTCGGTCCCCAAGGCGGGTCTGGGCCTCAAGGCGGTCCGGCGATGGGCGATCAGCCCACCTGTTGATGGATTTGCTATGAAGTTAATAGCTTCATGCGCTTGACCGAAAGGGGCTACAGCCTTGTTTGAGTGCGCATCGCCTGTTGTGGGCTGAAACGGTGTCAGGGCATCCGCACGCCGTGGCGCTGTCCGCTCCTGCGCGGAAATCTCAGTCGATGTCCGCCTTGAGATAGTGCGAGCCCTCCAATGGGCTGTGGTAATAGGGCGGAATTTCCTCGAAGCCCAGATCCGCATACAGCGCGCGGGCCGATTCCATGCCGTCCAGGGTGTCGAGCAGCACGCAGGCGTAGCCCGCCTGGCGCGCGGCGTCCAGCGCCGCTTCGGCCAACTGGCGGCCCAGGCCGAAGCCGCGGAAGGCCTTGCGCACGTAGAGTCGCTTCATTTCGCTGGCGTTGGGATAGTCCGCCGTGTCGAGCGGGCGCAGCGCGCAGCAGCCGGCGATGCTGCCGCCGACTTCGGCCAGAAGGAGTTGACCGCGGGGCGGAGCGTAATCGCCGGGCAGCGCAGCGAGTTCGGTCTCGAAGTCCTGGAAGGCCAGGTCCACGCCCAGGGACTCGGCATATTCACGGAAGATGTCCCGAACGACGTCCATGTGTTCGGGCAGGCTGGGTGTGATCAGGGAAACGTCAGGCGTCTGGTCCACGGGGAGCGAGCGGGCCGCAGCAGGCCCGCGTGCGTCGGAGAAAGAAGCTGCCAGTGTAGCGGCAGGGCCTGGCGAGGCCTGGCGGCGCCCGCCGGACTCAGGTCTCGGCCAGCAGACGTTCGATCAGCTTGTGCAGTTCGGGGAAATCGGGCGCGCCCACGTAGCTCTTCACGATCTCGCCGCGCTTGTTGACGATGAAGGTGGAGGGTGTGAGCTTGATGTCGCCCCAGGCCTGGGCGATCGCGCCAGTGTTATCAATGGCGACCTTGAAGGGTAGCTTGCGGCTGTCGGCGAAGTTCACGACGTAGCTGGGCGGGTCATAGCTCATGGCCACGGCCAGTGTGTCGTAGCCCTGGGCCTTGTATTTGTCGTGGGTGGCGATCAGCTCCGGCATTTCCCCCACGCAGGTCACGCAGCTGGTGGCCCAGAAGTTGACCAGTGTGACCTTGCCGCGCAGGTCGGCCATGGTCTGGCGCGTGCCGTCCAGCAACACGAAGGTCGAGGCCGGTGCGGCAGACGTGCCGGTGCCCAGAACGATCCAGCCCGCAACGGCGGCGCTGGCCGCCAGCGCGGCGCCTGCCAGCCAATGTGTGATGCGCATGTTCTTGACTCTCCCGTGGATGGTGGCGGATGAGCGGCCTGTGCCGCGGGTGCCGCTTCGCACCGCATGGCCGTCGATTGTGCCGCAGGGGCGCGGCTGGCTTTCGAGGCACAAGCGGCTCTGATTGGATGACATCGTGCGCTGCGAGTTCAATGCAGCGTGCGGGCGCAGGGCCTTCGGGTTGATCTGCATCAGGCGGCTGCCTTGCGGCGCGACCCGTGGGTTTTCACGCGGCTGCCGGCGTGGGGCTGCTGCTGATAATCCGGAGCATGCCCGGAAGCCGCGTCGTTGCCCTGTTCTGTCTGCTGCTGGCTGCCTGCAGCCCGGCGCTGAACTGGCGCGAGGTGCGGCTCAGTGGGGCCGCGATGTCTGCCCTGCTGCCTTGTAAGCCCGAGCATGCGGTCCGCGCAGTGGAGCTGGGTGCCGGCCGTCAATCCGATCTCGCACTGTGGAGCTGCGATGCTGACGGCGCGACCTTCGCCGTTTCGCACATGGCCGCGCCGGAGGCTGCCCGTGCCGATGCGTCCCTGCAGCAGTGGCGCGCTGCCGTGCTGGCCCGCCTGCGGGTGGCCCAGACCGCTGCGGCGGCCGCAGAGGCCACTGCGGCGCCCTTCGTGCCTGCGGGCTCGCTGGCGCTGCCCGCATCGCTGCGGATGCAGGTGGCCGGGCTGCGCGCCGATGGCCGCTCCGTCGTGGCCGATGCGGTATGGTTCGCCCGGCCGGAGGGCGGTGCGGTGCGGCTCTACCATGCCGTGGTTTACACCCCCGACGCGCGTCCACAGGCCGCCGACGCGTTCTTTGCAGGGTTGCAGGGGCGATGAGGGCGGCAGCGCGCGGGCTCCCGCAGGTAGATGCCGCGGCACCCCGCTGCGAGCGGTGGTGCGGCGCCATAATGCGTGTCACTCCCGCCTGCCATGAAAACGACGACGCGCATCTTTCTTATCGCCCATGCACCCCTGGCACACGCGCTGCGCGAATGCGCTTTGCATGTGTTCGCCGACTGCGCGGACGACGTGGTGGCCCTGGACGTCCATCCCAATGCGCCTCCCGAGGAGTCGCTGGCATCGGCACGCATCCTGATGGATCAGCAGGCCGAGCGTCCCACGCTGGTGCTCGCCGACGTGTTTGGCGCCACGCCTTGCAATGTGGCTCAGCGGCTGGTGGACGGCCAGCTTTCGCGGCTGGTCTGCGGGGTGAACCTGCCCATGCTGCTGCGCGCGGTCTGCTATCGCAACGAGGCGTTGGACGCGCTGGTGTCGCGCGCCGTGGTGGGGGGTACTCAGGGTGTCATGCAGGTGGCCATCTCGGCGCCCCAGAATCAGATTCGACGGTCTCACAATGATCAAGAAACCTATCACCATCAGCAATAAGCTCGGCCTGCACGCCCGGGCATCGGCCAAGCTCACCAAGCTGGCGGGGAGCTTTCCGTGCGATGTCTGGCTGTCCAAGGGCGAGCGGCGCATCAATGCCAAGAGCATCATGGGCGTGATGATGCTGGCCGCGGGCCTGGGTTCGGTGGTCGAGCTGGAGACTGATGGGCCGAGTGAGGCAGAGGCCATGGATGCGCTGGTCGCGCTGATCGACGGCAAGTTCGGCGAAGGCGAATGATGCGCAGGCAGCGGGCCTTGCGAACTGGGGTGCCACCCGCGGAGGCCCGCGCGGAGGGCGCAGCCGGCAGGGCAGCTGCATGACCTTTTCCATCCACGGCCTTCCCGTCTCGCGCGGCATCGCCATTGGCCGCGCGGTGCTGGTGGCGTCCAGCCGCGTCGATGTGGTGCATTACTTCATTGATGCCGACCAGGTGGCGGCCGAGATCGTGCGCGTGCGCAATGGGCGCAACGCGGTGATCGAGGAGCTGCAGCGCCTGCAGGCCGAGATGCCGCCCGATGCCCCGCACGAGCTGGGGGCGCTACTGGACGTGCACCTGATGCTGCTGCAGGACGAGGCGCTGGTCAGCGGCGTCAAGCACTGGATCACGCAGCGGCTCTACAACGCCGAGTGGGCACTGACCACGCAGCTGGAGATCATCTCGCGCCAGTTCGACGAGATGGAGGACGAGTACTTGCGCGAGCGCAAGGCCGATCTGGAGCAGGTGGTCGATCGCATCCTGCGCCACATGAAGGGCGTCGCGGCCAGCCCCGTTGCCGCGCCGCCGGTGGCCGCACGCCGCCAGCCGGCGCAGGATCTGCTGCTGGACGACAAGGTGGACGTGCCCCTGGTGCTGGTGGCGCACGACCTCTCGCCCGCCGACATGCTGCAGTTCAAGCGCAGCGTGTTCGCGGGTTTCGTGACCGATGTGGGGGGCAAGACATCGCACACCGCCATCGTCGCGCGCAGTATGGACATTCCTGCCGTGGTGGGCGCGCGCGCCGCCAGCCAGCTGGTGCGGCAGGACGACTGGGTCATCATCGACGGCGATGCGGGGGTGGTCATCGTCGATCCCTCGCCGATCATCCTGGCCGAATACGGATTCCGGCAGCGCCAGGGATCGCTGGAACGCGAGCGCCTTTCGCGCCTGCGGCACACGCCGGCGGTCACGCTCGATGGCCAGGCGATCGAGTTGCTGGCCAATATCGAACAACCCGCGGATGCGGCGGTCGCGGTGCGCGCCGGCGCCGCAGGCGTGGGACTCTTTCGCAGCGAATTCATGTTCATGGACCGCTCGGGCCCGCTGCCCGACGAAGAGGCCCAATACCAGGCCTACCGCGAAGCCGTGGAGGGCATGCAGGGCCTGCCCGTCACGCTGCGCACCATCGACGTGGGCGCCGACAAGCCGCTGGACAAGAGCCACAAAGACACTCACCTGAACCCCGCGCTCGGACTGCGCGCCATCCGCTGGAGCTTGGCTGATCCGGCCATGTTCCGCACCCAACTGCGGGCGGTGCTGCGTGCCGCTGCGCACGGGCCGGTGAACCTGCTCTTTCCCATGCTCGCGCATGTCAGCGAGATCCGCCAGACGCTCGCGCAGGTGGAGCTGGCGCGCGCCGAGCTGGACGCGAGAGGCACGCCTTACGGTCCAGTGCAACTGGGCGCCATGATCGAAGTGCCGGCGGCCGCGCTGATCGTGCGCAGCTTCCTGCAGTACTTCGACTTTCTCTCCATCGGCACCAACGACCTGATCCAGTACACCCTGGCCATCGACCGGGTGGACGAGGCGGTGGCGCATCTCTATGACCCGTTGCATCCAGCCGTGCTGCGTTTGGTGGCCGACGTGATCGCCGCAGGCCGCGCGCAGGGCAAGAGCGTTTGCGTCTGCGGTGAGACAGCCGGTGATGTGACGATGACGCGCCTGCTGCTGGGCCTGGGCCTGCGAAGCTTCTCCATGCACCCGGCGCAGATCCTGGCCGTCAAGCAGGAGGTGCTGCGCGCAGACACCCGCAAGCTGGCCGTCTGGGCCGAGCAGGTGCTGGCGTCCGACGACCCTGCGGCCCTGCTTCAGGCATCTGCCTGATGCTATACATTGGATAGCATCAGGCGATTGACCTGCAAGGGCTTAAGGCCCATTGGGTCTTAGGCGCCGCTGGCTTTGGCGTGGGGGTGTGCGCCAGATCGAGTGCCTGGCGATGTCATGTGACTGTCACGAACATGCCATGAACGGTAGTTAACATTTGCTGACACTACCTGCTGCCCTCTATGTCCGCAAACTCCGAGTACCTGAGCAGCTTCCGGCCCCGGTTTCGTCAACCCAGTGCGGCGGATCTGTGCAGCATGGTTCCTTGTATGACTGCCGACCAGACCAACGAACAGGTCATGGACGTCTTCGGCAAGCACCGGGATCTGGTCAGTCTGCCGGTCGTCGAGGGCGCGCAGCCGATCGGCCTCATCAACCGCAACATCTTCCTCTCCCAGATGAGCAAGCCGTTCCGCATGGAGCTGTACGGCCGCAAGAGCTGCATCGCCTTCATGGACAAGGAGCCGCTGATCGTCGATGCCGCCCTGGACATTGAAGCGCTGACCTTCCGCACCGTCGAGTGCGGTGAAAAGGCCATGTCCGACGGCTTCATCATCACCGACCGCGGCGCTTATGCCGGCGTGGGGCACGGGCTGCAGCTGATGCGTGTGGTGGCCGACATGCAGGCCGCGCGCAACCGGCAGATCATGCACAGCATCGAATACGCGAGCGTCATCCAGCGCTCCACGCTGCGCAGCTCGCTCGACGCCCTGGCGCGCGTCTGCCCCGGCGCCCACCTGGTCTGGGAGCCGCGCGACGTGGTGGGCGGCGACTTCTACCAATTCAGCACCGAAGCCGACGGCTGGAGCGCGACCGTGGCCGACTGCACGGGGCACGGCGTGCCGGGCGCGTTCATGACGCTCATCGCCTCGACCAATCTCAGCCAGGCGATCAAGCAGCACGGCCCGCGCGATCCGGCGGTGCTGCTGGGCAGTGTCAACCGCAGCATCAAGCAGATGCTCGGCCAGCTCGACGACAAGGATTCCACGCCCGGCTCCGACGACGGCATGGACGCCGCCTGCTTCTGGTTCGAGCCTGCGCAGGGCCGGCTGGTGTTCGCTGGTGCGCGCCTCTCGCTCATGCTGGTTCGCCCGGGTGCCGACACGGTGGAGTTCGTGGAGGGTCAACGCAAGGGCATCGGCTATGTGGACAGCGACTTCGACTATGTCTGGAGCAATCAGGAACTGATCTTGCCCCCCGGGACGCTGGTCTTCATCTGCACTGACGGTCTGATCGACCAGGTGGGCGGACCGCGTGCGATCGCGCTCGGCAAGCGCCGGGTGCGCGAGGTGCTGTTCGAGCACCGCGCCCGCACGCCCGCAGAGATCAATGGCGCCGTGCTCGACGCACTGACGGCCTGGCAGGGCGAGCACCACCGCCGCGACGACCTGACTTTTTTCTGCTTTCGTACTTGATTGAGACGGACACTTGACATGCCCTCCAACCAGATCGCCGACAAATACGGCTCCTTTTTCCAGCTGGCCCGCCAGCACCAGGTCATCTTCTATTACGTGGGCTACTTTTCCCAGCACATCATCGCCGCCATGGCCGATGCGGTGAAGCTGCAGCTGGAAGTGGCCGGCGTGGCCGGGCCCACGCGCCGCAAGCTCTTCTCTTCGTTCGTGGAAATGGCGCAGAACATCGTCCACTATTCCGCCGACGCGCTCACGCCCGCCACGCAGGACAACGCCGAGTTGCGCCATGGCTCGGTCTGCATCCGCCGCGAGGCTGACGGCAGCTTCACGGTGGTGTGCGCGAATCCGGTCGAGCCCCGCATCGCCGATGAACTGCAGGGCAAGCTGGATACGCTGCGCAGCATGACGCTCGATGAGATCAAGCAGGCCTACCGCCAGACCCTGCGCGACGAGACCCCCGAGGGCAGCAAGGGGGCGGGCATGGGCTTTCTCACCATGGCGCGTGACGCCCGCCAGCCCCTGGAGTTCGACTTCGACCCTGCTCAGGAGCCCGGACAGACCCCCGTGTTCTATTTGAAGGCCGCAATCTGACCGTGCCCGCCGGGCTCGTATCGAGACACAGATGGACAACCTCTACATTGCCCCGACTCCCAGTTCACCCGAGGTCGACTTCAAGTTCGACGCCCATTCCCTGAGCCTGCGCGGCGAGTCGTATCCCGAAAACGCTGCGGCGTTCTACGGCGGCATCCTCACGCAGCTCAAGACCTATCTGGCGGAGCAGTCAGGCAGCAAGATCGAGGTGAGCATTGCGCTGGCCTACTTCAACAGCTCCAGCACGAAAATGCTCTTCAACCTGATCGAAGCGTTGAACGATGCGGCCAGCGAGGGCAACGAAGTGGTGGTGCACTGGTACCACGACGAAGAGGACGACACCATCCTCGAATTCGGCCAGGAGCTCAGCGAAGACTTTCCCGCCCTGCGCTTCACGACCCATCCCGTGAGCGCGGCTTGATGCACACCCCCGCTGCCGCGCCGCCGGATCTGTTCGACGCGGAACACCAGGCCCTGGAGGCCGCGCGCAGGGCCCATCAGGCCCATGACGCATGCCAGCCCACCTCGTGCCACCAGGCGCTGGGCGATTTGCTGGTGGCGTATGAAAAGCTGCTGCGCGAGACGCGCCGACTGGTGCGCCGCAGCGACCGTGCCGAGCTGGAGATGAATCGGCTGAACATGCGCCTGCAGGACTTGGCGGCGCAGCTGGAATTTCGCGCCAACCACGATCCCCTGACCGGCGTGCTCAACCGCGCGGCCATCATCGAGCAGGTCAACGGCCAGCTGCGGACCCGGTCGCTCGCGCTGATCGTCCTCGACATCGACTTTTTCAAACGCATCAACGACAGCTTCGGCCACCCGGTGGGCGATCGTGTCATCCTCGGCGTGGTGGCCTGCCTGAAGGCCATCGTGCCGCCTGCCGCGCAGGTCGGCCGCGTTGGAGGGGAGGAGTTCACCGTGGCGCTGCCGGGTGAAAGCCGGGAGCTGGGCATGCACGTCGCCGAGTCGCTGCGCCGTGCCATCGAGATGCACCCCTTCGATCTGCCTGATGGCAGCAGCGTCACGGCCAGCTTCGGCCTGAGCTGCGTGCCTGCGGGCAGCAGCTTTGACAGTGCCTATGGACAGGCCGACGAGGCCCTCTACGCGGCCAAGCGCAGCGGGCGCAACCGGGTGTGTTTCTGTGCTGCAGATGCAGTGCAGACCGGCGTCGCGGCATGAGACATCAGCCTCCTGTCGGCTGGCCGGCGGCGGAGGTCTGCTCCCCGCTCGCAGCGGGCGAACCCGGCGAGGCGCAGGGCTGGTGCGTCCTCGTCGTCGATCGCGACCCCGAGGTGCATGGCGCAGTGCGCGGCGCGTTGCAGGGGCGGCATATCCGGGGCCGCGCGCTCGCCTCCCTGCATGCTCATTCTCTGGCCGAGGCGTACGCGTTGTTGCCGGGCCTGCAGGCGGGGCGCCGCGCGCAGGGGCTGGTGTTGGTGCTGCTCGACGCTACCCTGCAGGCGTCGGAACACCAGCCGGACGCGCATGGCCCTGCCGAACCCTCCGTGCTAGCCCTGGCCGACCGACTCCGTTTCATGGCGGGCCTGGAGCACATTCGTATCGTGCTGCGCACGGCGGGTTTCGATCAGACGCCGGACGCCGAAACGCTGCTGCGCCATGGCATCCATGATGACCGTTCCAAGCCCGAGCTCACGCGCGAGCGGCTACTGGCGCTCGTCGCCAACGCACTGCATGCGCGCCAGCAACTGCAACTGGCCCATTTCAGCTGCCGTAGCCTGGAACGGGTGGTGCGGGCCAGCGCGTCTTTGCTGGAGGCCGCCAGCCCGGGCGACTTCGCCGAGGGCGTGATCGACCAGCTCGCCACTGTGCTGGGCTGCCCCCCCGATGGCGTGGCCTGCGTGCAGGCCAGCGCGCAGGCTGAGCCGCTGGTGCTGGCCGCGACCGGGCGTTTCGCCTGCGCGGCGCTGGGCCACCCGGAGCTGGCACTGGTGCGCGAGTCGCTGGAGCGTGGTGCGCATATCCAGCGCGGCGACGGCGCGCGGGTGTTCTACATCGGCCGCCGGAGTGCGCCGGGCATGGCCGTATTCATGCACCCGGGCGCCGATGTGCCGACCCAGGCCGGCACCGCACTGCTCGATGCTTTCTGCGCGCACCTGTGCATCCTGCTACACAAGCATGGCCTACTCACGCGGCTGCACGAGCAGGCGTATTACGACCCCCTGGTAGGCCTGCCCAACCGCGTGCGCTTCGTCGAAAAGGTGGACGAATGCGCGCGTCAGGGGGTGCGCAACCACGTTCTCGCGCTGTTCGACATCGACGACTTCAGTGCCACCAACGACGTCATGGGCCACCGCTTCGGCGATCGGCTGCTGCAGCAGGTGGCGGACCGCCTCACGCAGGCGCTGCCTTCGGACGTGCTGCTGGCACGGCTGGGCGCTGACACGTTCGGCGTGCTGGGCAGCGCGCAGCAGGTGTTGCCCGAGCGGGTGCTGGAGGGCGTACGCCAGCCGCTCACCGTGGATGGCCTGACCCACAAGGTGTCGCTCACCTGCGGCTACGTGCGCCTGCCGGAGGCGCCGCAGGCGGGCACCGATCTGGTCAAGGACGCGACCATCGCCCTCAAGCGCGCCAAGCGGGACCACCGGGGCCACCATCTCGAGTATTCGGAGCACATGGGGGCGGAAGCGCGCGCCCGGGCGCTGTTGGTATCGGACCTCCGGGCGGCGATCGACCAGGAGCAGCTGTTTCTCGTCTATCAGCCGCAGCTGGATCTGACGACCCGCGCGCTGGTGGGACTGGAGGCCCTGCTCCGCTGGCGCACGGAAGACGGCACCCTGGTGCCGCCCGACCGTTTCATTCCGGTGGCCGAGCATTCGGGCCTCATCGTCACCCTGGGCCAGTGGGTACTGTCCAACGCCTGCGCCGCGATGCGCGAGCTGCTGGATGCGGGGCTCGCGCCGCGTCGCATGGCCGTGAACGTGTCTGCCGTGCAGCTGCAGGACCCCGGCTTCTTCGACATGGTGCGCGCAGCGCTCGCGCGCAGCGGGCTGCAGGGCGTGCATCTGGAGCTGGAGATCACCGAGTCCGTCGCCGCTCTGCCGACGCAGCTGCTCGAAGCGACCCTGTCGCGGCTGCGTGCCAGCGGCGTGTCCATCGCCATCGACGATTTCGGCACCGGGTATTCGTCGCTCAGCTACCTGGAGCGCCTGCCGCTGGACCGCATCAAGATCGACCGCGCGTTCGTGCGCAACCTGGGCCAGTCCCATGGCGCGCGTATCGCTGAAATGGTGGCGCAGCTCGGCCGCAAGCTCGGGCTGCAGGTGCTGGCAGAAGGCATCGAGGACACTGCCGCGTGGCAGGCCATGATGGAGATGGAGTGCCACGAAGGGCAGGGCTATTACATCGCCCGGCCCATGGAAAAAAGCCAGCTCTTCAGCTGGCTTCGTCTGCGGCAATAGGGGCTGCGGGAGGCGCTTGGCTCCTCAGCTGGCCGTGACCCCGGCGGCGTGAGCCTGCTGGTCGGCGTGGTAGCTCGATCGCACCATCGCGCCCACGGCAGCGTGGGTGAAGCCCATCTTGTAGGCCTCTTCCTCATACATCTTGAAGGTATCGGGATGCACGTAGCGGCGCACGGGCAGGTGGCTGTTGGAGGGCGCCAGGTACTGGCCGATGGTCAGCATGTCGATGTCGTGCGCGCGCATGTCGCGCATCACCTGCAGGATCTCCTCGTCCGTCTCGCCCAGGCCGACCATGATGCCGCTCTTGGTCGGCACGCCGGGGTGCAGCGCCTTGAACTTCTTGAGCAGGTTCAGGCTGAACTGGTAGTCAGAGCCCGGCCGGGCCTCCTTGTAGAGGCGCGGCGCGGTTTCCAGGTTGTGGTTCATCACGTCGGGCGGCGCGGCCTTGAGAATTTCCAGCGCGCGGTCGTCGCGGCCGCGGAAGTCGGGCACCAGGATCTCGATCTGCGTCTGGGGCGAGAGCTCGCGGATGTTCTGGATGCATTCCACGAAGTGGCCGCTGCCGCCGTCGCGCAGGTCGTCGCGGTCCACGCTGGTGATGACCACGTACTTCAGGCGCAGCGCGGCGATGGTGCGGGCCAGGTTCAGCGGCTCGTCCTTGTCGAGAGGGTCCGGGCGTCCATGGCCCACGTCGCAGAACGGGCAGCGGCGCGTGCACTTGTCGCCCATGATCATGAACGTCGCCGTGCCCTTGCCGAAGCACTCGCCAATGTTGGGGCAGGAGGCTTCCTCGCAGACCGTGTGCAGCTTGTGCTCGCGCAGGATGTCCTTGATCTCGTAGAAGCGCGTGGTGGGCGAGCCCGCCTTCACGCGGATCCATTTCGGCTTCTTGAGCACCTCGCCCTGCTCCACCTTGATCGGGATGCGCGACAGCTTGGCCGCGGCCTTCTGCTTGGCCAGTGGGTTGTAGGTGGCAGAGGATTGCGCTTCGCGCACGACTTCGGGAGTGCTCATGGCAGGTCTTGGAGATCAGGGCGCGAGGCGCGTGGCAAGCTGCCCCGCCAGCACGGCGGCGGCTTCGTCCCAGGTGGTTTGGACCCCGATTGTAGAAAGGTCCACCGTGGCCAGGCCCGCGTAGCCGCAAGGGTTGATGCGGGAGAAGGGCTCCAGATCCATGTCCACGTTCAGCGCGACGCCGTGGTAGGTGCAGTGCCGGGTCACCTTGATGCCCAGCGCGGCGATCTTTCCCAGGCCGGTGAAATCGGGCGCCGGCGCTGCGCCAGGTGCGCCCACATGCTGGGGGCGCTGCGGCAGCAGCGCATGGCTGGCAGGGTCGTCCAACCGCACGTAGATGCCGGGCGCTCCCGCCACGCGGTGGCCCGTCACGCCGAAGTGGGCCAGCGTACGGATGACGGCCTCTTCGATGCGATAGACGTATTCCTTGACGAAATAGCCCGCACGCCGCAGGTCGATCAGTGGATAGGCGACGACCTGACCGGGGCCGTGGAAAGTCACCTGGCCGCCGCGATTTGTGGCGATGACGGGGATGTCAGCGGGTGCCAGAATGTGATCTGATTTGCCTGCTAGCCCTTGTGTGTAGAGCGCAGGGTGCTCGCAAATCCATAGCGTGTCGGGCGTGCCCCCGTCGCGCTCCTGCGTGAAGCGTTGCATGGCCTGCAGCGTCGCGTGGTAATCGACGCGACCCAGCTGCCGCAACTCCATGGGCATGGAGGGCATGGCCTGGGGGCTGCCGGGGTATGTCAGAGCACCACCTTGACCATGGGGTGCGACGAGAGCGCGCGGTACAGGTCGTCGAGCTGCTCTCGGCTGGTGGCCGTTACGGTGATGGTGACGCCCAGGTAGTTGCCCGCCCGGCTGTCGCGCAGCTCAATGGTGGAGGCGTCAAAGTAGGGGTCGAAGCGCTTTGCGATCTCGGTCACCGCATGCACGAAGCCATCGACCTTCTGGCCCATGACCTTGATAGGGAACTGCGAGGGGTATTCGATCAGCGAGTCCTTGCGGCTGTCGCCGGGGCTAACGGCCTCGGACGGGGGGCTGGAAGGTGCGGGTGGGTTGGAAGGCTGGTTCATATCGAAAAGTGTTCTGCAGGCGCGCGCTGGCTGGGCAGGGCCACAAAGGCCCTGCACTGCACCGGGATTGTGCGGCAGCCGACAGCGTGACGCGTCACCATGCGGGGCTGTCATGGTCGCTCGGGTTACTGTGGCGGGGGGTGTCGCGGGAGAGAATGCCCGCCAGTGATTCAAACTGCGCCGGCCCGCCGCTTGGCGAGGCCAAGCCGGGCAAGCATCAGCATCGCGGGGCATTGCGGACCTGCGTGGGTTTCTACTTATAATCAGGGGCTTTGTAAAAAGTTTCAGTCTCCAGCTCGGGCGCCAATCAAAGATGAAAACAAACGCTCCCGAAACCGAAGCTGAGGTTGATGGCGCCGAGTTCAAGCCCCTGACCGCCCTTGAGGCGCAGCAGTGGCGGCAGCGCAATCCTCCGGTGTCCATCTGGCGGATCGTGTTTCTGCAGGCGCTGGTCGGGCTGGTCGTTGCTCTGGTGGCGTGGCTCATGTCCGGCAGGTCTCATGTGGCATGGTCGGCCGCCTATGGCGCGTTGGCCGTCGTCGTTCCGGCAGCCCTGTTCGCGCGGGGCATGGCGCGTCAGCGGGTATCCGCGGGTGCTGCGCTGGTCGGCATGTTCGGTTGGGAGTTGGTGAAGATTGCATTGACCGTCGCCATGCTGGCGGCGGCGCCGCGGCTGGTGCCGGGGCTCAGCTGGCTGGCCTTGCTGGTCAGCATGGTGGTGACGATGAAAACGTACTGGATCGCACTCATGGTGCGGCCCGGTGTCCGCAAACCGGTTGATATTTGAGAGAAGAGTTGTCCGATGGCCGCAGAAGCGCACGCCCCGACTGCCAGTGAATACATCGTTCACCACTTGCAGCATCTCCAGAACATCAAGCAGAAATCCATCGTCGATTTCGGCGTGGTGAACTACGACTCCGTCATCGTGGGGTTGGTTCTCGGTTGTCTGGCTCTGTTCGTTTTCTGGCTGGCAGCCCGCAAAGCGACGTCGGGCGTGCCCGGCCGCTTCCAGGCCGCCGTGGAAATCCTGGTCGAAATGGCTGACAACCAAGCCAAGGCCAACATCCACAACGCCGAAAGCCGCAAGTTCATCGCCCCGCTGGCGCTCACCATCTTCGTCTGGATCTTCCTGATGAATGCCATGGACATGCTGCCGGTCGATCTGCTGCCCGCCATCTGGGCCCAGATCTACGGTGCGGCCGGTCACGATCCGCATCACGCCTATCTGCGCGTCGTGCCCACGGCTGATCTGTCCACCACGCTGGGCCTTTCCTTCGCCGTGCTGATCCTGTGCCTGTACTACAGCGTCAAGATCAAGGGCCTGGGTGGCTGGGCTCACGAACTGGTCACCGCTCCGTTTGGTACCAGCAAGAATCCTGTCTTCGCCCTGATCCTGGGCGTGGTCAATCTGCTCATGCAGATCATTGAATACGTTGCCAAGACGGTTTCGCACGGTATGCGACTGTTCGGCAATATGTACGCTGGTGAGTTGGTGTTCATGCTGATTGCCCTGATGGGCGGTGCTGCTGCCATGTCGCTTTCCGGTGTGTTGCTCCCCGTGGGGCACATCATTGCAGGCTCGATCTGGGCGATCTTCCACATCCTGGTGATCACCCTGCAGGCCTTCATCTTCATGATGCTTGCGCTGATTTACCTCGGCCAGGCGCATGACGCTCACTGAGTCGTTTGTCTCTTTCTCTTTCTCTTTCCTTTAACTTTTCTTTCTTTTCATCCTAGGAGTCATCATGGAAAACATTCTCGGTCTCGTCGCTCTGGCTTGTGGTCTGATCGTGGGTTTGGGCGCTATTGGCGCTTCGATCGGTATCGCTCTGATGGGTGGCAAGTTCCTCGAAGCTTCTGCTCGCCAGCCCGAACTGATCAACGAACTGCAAACCAAGATGTTTATCTTGGCCGGTCTGATCGACGCTGCCTTCCTGATCGGCGTGGCCATTGCTCTGCTGTTCGCTTTCGCCAACCCCTTCGTCCTGGCCTAAGCTCCGTTCAACGCCCAAATAGAAAGGTGTTGCCGTGAGTATCAACGCGACCCTGTTCGTTCAGGCCATCGTCTTCCTGATCCTGGTGCTGTTCACGATGAAGTTCGTGTGGCCCCCGATCGCGAAGGCGCTGGATGAGCGAGCCCAGAAAATCGCCGATGGCCTCGCTGCCGCCGACCGCGCCAAGTCCGAGCTCACCGCTGTGAACCAGCGCGTGGAGAAGGAACTGGCCCAGACGCGCAACGAGACGGCATCGCGGATTGCGGACGCCGACCGCCGCGCTCAGGCCATCATCGAAGAAGCCAAGGCCCGGGCCACGGAAGAAGGCAACAAGATCCTTGCCGCCGCCCGTGCCGACGCCGAGCAGCAAACCATCCAGGCCCGCGAAGCCCTGCGCGAGCAGGTGGCGACCCTGGCCGTGAAGGGTGCCGAGCAGATCCTCCGCAAGGAAGTCAATGCCGGCGTCCATGCTGATCTGCTGAACCGCCTGAAGACCGAGCTGTAAGGAGCGCGCAACCATGGCAGAACTCGCCACCATTGCCCGCCCCTACGCGGAAGCGCTCTTCAAGGCCTGCACTTCCTCCACGTCCGGTGCCGACCTGAGCAGCACCGTGGCCTGGGTGGAAGAAGTGGCGGCGATTGCCGCCAACCCGCAACTGCGCCAGCTCGCAGACAACCCCAAGGTGACGGACGACCAAGTGTTCGACGTCATCGCGGGTGTCGCTCGCAGCCCGCTGTCCGATGCCGCCCGCAACTTCCTGCGCGTGGTCATCGACAACGGCCGTGTGGACGCCTTGCCCGAAGTGGCGGCGCAGTTTCGCGCGCTGGTCAATCAGCGCAACGGTTCTTCCGATGCCGTCGTGTACAGCGCATTTCCGCTGAATTCCGACGCATTGGCAGGCCTGGATGCAGCGCTGGAAAAGCGCTTCGGCCGCAAGCTGAGTGTCGCCTCGGTCCAGCTGGATGAGTCCCTGATCGGCGGCATTCGCGTAGTGGTGGGTGACGAGGTGCTGGACACCTCCGTCAAAGCCCGTCTGGAACAAATGAAAGCGGCCCTCACTGCGTAAGCGGCTTGAGGTCTAGGCTAACCAAAGAAAGAAGGAAAGAGTCATGCAACTCAATCCCGCAGAAATTTCTGAACTGATCAAGAGCCGCATCGAAGGTCTGGCAGCGAGCAGCGACATTCGCAACCAGGGCACCGTGGTGTCGGTGTCGGATGGCATCGTGCGCGTGCATGGCCTGTCGGACGTGATGCAGGGCGAAATGCTCGAATTCCCCGCCACCAAGGACGGTCAGCCCTCCTACGGTCTGGCGCTGAACCTCGAGCGCGACTCCGTCGGCGCCGTGATTCTGGGCGAGTACGAGCACATCTCCGAAGGCGACACCGTCAAGTGCACGGGCCGCATCCTGGAAGTGCCCGTGGGCCCCGAACTGGTGGGCCGCGTGGTGAACGCCCTGGGCCAGCCGATCGACGGCAAGGGCCCGATCAACGCCAAGCTGACCGACGTGATCGAAAAGGTCGCTCCCGGCGTGATCGCACGGAAGTCCGTGGACCAGCCGCTGCAGACCGGTATCAAGTCCATCGACGCGATGGTGCCCGTGGGCCGTGGTCAGCGCGAGCTGATCATCGGTGACCGCCAGACCGGCAAGACGGCTGTTGCCATTGACGCCATCATTGCCCAGAAGGGTCAGGGCGTGACGTGTATCTACGTCGCCATCGGCCAGAAGGCTTCCTCCATCAAGAACGTCGTGCGTGCCCTGGAGCAAGCCGGCGCGATGGAATACACGATCGTGGTGGCCGCATCGGCCTCCGAATCGGCTGCCATGCAGTACGTGTCGGCCTACTCCGGCTGCACGATGGGCGAGTACTTCCGCGACCGCGGCGAAGACGCCCTGATCGTTTATGACGACCTGTCCAAGCAAGCCGTGGCCTACCGCCAGGTATCGCTGCTGCTGCGCCGCCCGCCAGGCCGCGAAGCCTACCCCGGCGACGTGTTCTATCTCCACAGCCGCCTGCTGGAGCGTGCCGCCCGCGTGAACGCCGACTACGTCGAAGCCTTCACCAAGGGTGAAGTCAAGGGCAAGACCGGTTCGCTGACGGCTCTGCCGATCATCGAAACGCAAGCCGGCGACGTGTCCGCCTTCGTTCCTACCAACGTGATCTCGATCACGGACGGCCAGATCTTCCTGGAAACCAGCCTGTTCAACGCTGGTATCCGCCCCGCCATCAACGCCGGTATCTCGGTGTCGCGCGTCGGTGGTGCAGCCCAGACGAAGATCATCAAGAGCCTGTCCGGCGGTATCCGTACCGACCTGGCCCAATACCGTGAGCTGGCTGCGTTCGCGCAGTTCGCCTCCGACCTGGACGAAGCCACCCGCAAGCAGCTGGATCGCGGTGCCCGCGTGACCGAACTGCTCAAGCAAGCCCAGTACAGCCCCCTGCCCATCTCGCTGATGGGTGCCACGCTGTTCGCGGTGAACAAGGGCTTCATGGACGACATCGAAGTGAAGAAAGTGCTCGAGTTCGAACACGGTCTGCACCAGTTCCTGAAGACCAGCCATGGCGCTTTGCTCGCCAAGCTGGAACAGGCCAAGGCGATGGACAAGGATGCTGAAGCCGAGATGTCGGCTGCCGTTACCGCGTTCAAGAAGTCGTTCGCCTAAACCGGACGAGGAAACCTCATGGCAGCAGGCAAGGAAATACGCGGCAAGATCAAATCGGTGGAGAACACCAAGAAGATCACCAAGGCCATGGAAATGGTGGCCGCATCCAAGATGCGCAAGGCGCAGGACCGGATGCGCGCTGCCCGTCCCTACAGCGACAAGATCCGCAACATCGCGGCCAACCTCGGCAAGGCCAACCCGGAATACGTGCATCCCTTCATGAAGGAGAACACGGAAGCCAAGGTGGCCGGCATGATCGTCGTGACCACCGACAAGGGCCTCTGCGGCGGCATGAACACCAACGTGCTGCGCGCCGTGACGACCCAGTTGCGCGAGCTGCAGTCCGCTGGCGTGTCGGCCGAGGCCGTGGCCATCGGCAACAAGGGTCTGGGCTTCCTGAACCGTGTCGGCGCCAAGGTGGTTTCCCATGTCACCGGGCTGGGCGATACGCCGCATCTCGACAAGCTGATCGGCCCCGTCAAGGTGCTGCTGGACGCTTATGCCGAAGGCAAGATCAACGCGGTGTACCTGTGCTACACCAAGTTCATCAACACCATGAAGCAGGAGTCGGTGGTGGAGCGATTGCTCCCCCTGTCTTCAGCGCAGATGCAGGCCGACTCCACCGAGCACGGCTGGGATTACATCTACGAGCCCGATGCGCAGAGCGTCATCGATGAGCTGCTGGTTCGCTACGTCGAATCGCTGATCTATCAGGCCGTGGCAGAAAACATGGCGTCCGAGCAGTCTGCTCGGATGGTTGCCATGAAGGCCGCCACCGACAACGCTGGCAGCGTCATCGGCGAGTTGAAGCTGGTCTACAACAAGACGCGCCAAGCTGCGATCACGAAGGAACTGTCCGAGATCGTGGCCGGTGCCGCCGCTGTGTAAGCAGCTCGACAGACAAACATTTTTGGAGCAACAAATGGCTCAAGTGCAAGGCAAGATTGTTCAATGTATCGGTGCCGTGGTGGACGTGGAGTTCCCCCGTGACCAGATGCCCAAGGTTTACGACGCCCTGAAGCTCGAAGGCTCCCCGCTGACGCTGGAAGTACAGCAGCAGCTGGGCGACGGCGTGGTGCGTACCATCGCGCTGGGCTCGTCCGACGGCCTGCGCCGCGGCATCATGGTGTCCAACACCGGCAACCCCATCAGCGTGCCCGTCGGCAAGGCGACCCTGGGCCGCATCATGGACGTGCTGGGCACGCCCATCGACGAGCGCGGTCCTGTGGACCAGTCCCTCACGGCATCCATCCACCGCAAGGCCCCCGCTTATGACGAGCTGTCGCCCTCGCAGGAACTGCTCGAAACCGGCATCAAGGTGATCGACTTGGTCTGCCCGTTCGCCAAGGGCGGCAAGGTGGGTCTGTTCGGTGGCGCCGGCGTGGGCAAGACCGTGAACATGATGGAACTCATCAATAACATCGCCAAGGCCCACAGCGGTCTGTCGGTGTTCGCTGGTGTGGGCGAACGTACCCGCGAAGGCAACGACTTCTATCACGAAATGGCCGACTCCGGCGTCGTGAACCTGGAGAAGCTCGAAGAGTCCAAGGTTGCCATGGTCTACGGCCAGATGAACGAGCCCCCGGGCAACCGTCTGCGCGTGGCGCTGACCGGTCTGACCATCGCCGAATCCTTCCGCGACGAAGGCCGCGACGTTCTGTTCTTCGTGGACAACATCTACCGCTACACGCTGGCCGGTACCGAAGTGTCCGCTCTGCTGGGGCGTATGCCTTCCGCCGTGGGCTACCAGCCTACGCTGGCCGAGGAAATGGGCCGTCTGCAGGAGCGCATCACCTCGACCAAGGTCGGATCGATCACCTCCATCCAGGCCGTGTACGTGCCTGCGGATGACTTGACCGACCCGTCGCCTGCCACGACCTTCGCCCACTTGGACTCCACCGTGGTGCTGTCGCGTGACATCGCCTCGCTGGGTATCTACCCCGCTGTCGACCCGCTGGACTCCACCAGCCGCCAGCTGGACCCGCAAGTCGTCGGCGAAGAGCACTACCAAGTGGCTCGTGGCGTGCAAGGCACGCTGCAGCGCTACAAGGAGCTGCGCGACATCATCGCCATCCTGGGCATGGACGAACTGGCTCCCGAAGACAAGCTGGCCGTGGCCCGTGCCCGGAAGATCCAGCGTTTCCTGTCGCAGCCGTTCCACGTGGCCGAAGTGTTCACCGGCGCGCCCGGCAAGTACGTGCCGCTGTCGGAAACCATCCGTGGCTTCAAGATGATCGTGGCCGGCGAGTGCGATCACCTGCCGGAGCAGGCCTTCTACATGGTCGGCACGATCGACGAAGCCTTCGAAAAGGCCAAGAAGCTGGCAGCCTGAGGCCACTGAAGCGCCGTCCGGGGCGCGCTGACGTCCTATCCGCCGTGCCCTGAGGCATGGCAGGTAGCAGACAGTGCACCTCGTGGCGGCTCTTGCCGTGTCCCCATAGCCCCTTCTTGAACAAACCTAGGAACGATCCATGGCCAACACCATTCACGTCGATGTCGTCAGCGCCGAAGAGTCCATCTTCTCCGGCGAGGCACGCTTCGTGGCGCTGCCGGGCGAGGCTGGCGAACTGGGCATTCTGCCCAAGCACACGCCGCTCATCACCCGCATCAAGCCGGGTTCGGTGCGCATCGAACTGGCCGATGGCAACGAGGAATTCGTCTTCGTGGCCGGTGGCCTGCTGGAAGTGCAGCCCGACCGTGTGACCGTGCTGTCCGACACCGCCATCCGCGGCAAGGACCTGGACGATGAAAAGGCGAACGCCGCCCGCGCGGCCGCAGAGGAAGCGCTGAAGAACGCCAAGAGCGATCTGGACCTGGCCAAGGCCCAGTCCGAGCTGGCCGTGATGGCCGCTCAGATCGCTGCGCTGCGCCGTTTCCGCCAGAAGCGCTGAACGAGCGATCCCCCGAGTCGGGCGTGCGATGCACCCCGGCATCGGAAATGAAGAAGCCGCCCATCGGGCGGCTTTTTTTTGGGCGCGGGGCGCGTACGGGCGACGGGGAATGCCTCAGGCTAGTCCCCGCCATTGCGCAGCAGCACCGGGGCGTCCGGCAACTCGTTTGCGTGGGCTGCACCTGTAGCGTCGTCATGTGCAGCCGTGCCGTCGGTGGGAAAGTGCGCCACCAGCAGTGAGGAAACCTCTGCGAGCGCCTGTGTGAGCCCGTCCTCGTATCGCTCTTCGCGAAACGCAGCGCGCATCTGCGCGATGAGGGCTTGCCAGGCCTGAGGCGTGATGGTGCGGGCGAGAGCCCGGTCCGCCACGATCTCGATCGCGTGGTCTGCCAGCAGCAGATAGATCAACACGCCGTTGTTGTGCTCTGTGTCCCAGACCCGCAGCTTGCCGAACAGGGTGATGGCGCGCTCGCGGGGTGCGGCGCCGCGCAGCAAATAGGACCAGGGCAGGCCGCCTTCGATGCACAGGCGGATCTGCCCGGTGTGGCGCCGCTCGCTGGCCGCCACGCGGCGCGTCAGGCGCTCCAGCAGGTCGGCGGGAATGGCCTTGCGCGCCGCGCCATCCGACCAGCGGTGCCGCACCAGACGCGTCAGCTGGCGCAATAGCGGAGGGCGGCGCCCGTGGCCTTGGGGGGGGAGGGGCGGTGGTGGGTGCGCGGCCTTTGCGCTGGAAACGGCCACCGCGGGCGTGCCTGCGGTGTCGCCTGTCGGGAGGGGGGGATTCATGCGGGGTGCCTCATGTGCCCTGACTCACTTTGCCAGTCATAAGTTACCAGTCGCCGGAGGCACCGCCCCCGCCGAAATCGCCGCCGCCACCCGAGCTGAATCCGCCGCCGCTGGATCCGCCCCAGCTGCCGCCGGATGACGATCCGCCGGACCAGCCGCCTGGAACTCCGCCTCCGCCGCCGTGCCAGACGATGGGAAGGCCTTTGGCAGCGAAGAGCCAGGTGTAGAGCAGCGCCAGCACGCCCACCACCGCCGCGACCAGCACGCTGGAGGTAAGCAGCAGTGCCAGCCCACCCGCGCCGCCGCCTAGCAGCAGGCCGCCCCACCGCCCGCCGAAGAGGCTGCGTGCCAGTGGCCCGGCCACCATCACGCCGAAGAAGAGAAACACCGCGAGGTCGGTCCAGTCGAACCCGTCGTCATGGGGCTTGGCACCGGGGCGCTGTTCGGCTGCGGGCGCAGGCAGGGCCTCGCCTGCGATGCGCGCGCCGATCTGGTCCACCGCCGCCATCAGGCCGCCGGCGTAGTCGTTGTCGCGAAAGCGCGGCTTCATCGCCTGGTCAATGATGCGCGCGGCTGCGATGTCGGGGATGGCGCCTTCGAGCGTCTTGGCGACCTCGATGCGCATCTTGCGGTCCTGCAGCGCAACGAGCACCAGCACGCCGTCGCCCACGTCGCGCCGCCCGATCTTCCACGCGTTGCCTACGCGGTTGGCGTAGGCGGCAATGTCTTCGGGCTGCGTGGTCGGCACCATCAGCACCGCGACCTGCGAGCCATTGCGTTGCTCGATGGCGGCCAGCCGCGCTTCGAGCGCCTGCCGGTCGGCGGGCTGCAGGGTGCCGGTCTCGTCGATCACCCTGGCCGAGAGAGCCGGAACGGGGCGCAGCGTTTGGGCCACCACCGCCTGCCAGGGTGTTAGCGCTATGAAAAAAATAGCTATCAGCGCTTGCAGTGCGCGCGCCAGGGGCATATTCGACTCGATCGTTGGGTCGGCTGGGCTGGGCTGGGCTGGGCTGGGCTGGGTTCAGGGCCGTGACGCGGCGGGTCGGTTGAAATCGACAACCGGCGGGGTGCTGATCTGCGCCTCGTTCTGCACGCTGAAGGCCGGCTTGGGCGGATAGCCGAAGACCTTGGCCGTGAGATTGGTGGGGAAGCTGCGGGCCAGCACGTTGTATTCCTGCACGGTCTGGATGTAGCGGTTGCGTGCCACGGTGATGCGGTTCTCGGTACCCTCCAGCGTCACGCGCAGGTCGCGGAAGCCCTGGTTGGCCTGCAGGGTGGGGTAGCGCTCGGCCACTACCATCAGGCGCGACAGCGCGCTGGAGAGCTCACCCTGGGCCTGCTGGAACTTGTTGAAGGCCTCGGGGTTGTTCAGCGTTTCGGGCGTGACCTGGATCGAGGTGGCCTTTGCGCGCGCCTCGACCACGCGGGTCAGCGTGTCCTGCTCGAACGTGGCTTCGCCCTTGACGGTGGCGACGATGTTGGGCACCAGGTCGGCGCGGCGTTGGTACTGGTTCAGCACCTCGCTCCACGCGGCCTTGGACTGCTCGTCCAGCCGCTGGAAGTCGTTGTAGCCGCAGCCCGTGAGGGAGAGGGCCAGGCCGATCAGGAGGAGAAGACGTTTCATGGTGATGCCGCCCCGGCGCCGTGAGCCGGCGACACTGCCAAGGCCACCGGGGCAAGCCGCATTGTGCCTGCAGCGACGCTAGCGATGCCCTCCGCGCGCGGCCGACGCAGTGACAAGCCCCGCCGGGCCACGGACAATGCGGCCGTTCGCCGCCTTCGCGCGTCCTCTTTCTTTCTTGCTCGACGTATCCCGGAAGCCTTGCCATGACACGACCTTCCTTGCGAGCCGCCACCGTCGGCGGCTCGCCCGATGACACCGAAGCCGCCTTTTACGAGGCCCTGCAGGCCGGCGACATCGAACGGCTGATGGCCTGCTGGGCAGACGACGACGAGATCGTCTGCGTCCACCCCGGGGGGCCGCGCTTGCTGGGGCCGGGTGCCATCCGCGCCGCCTTCAGCGCCATGTTCGAGCACGGCACGCTGCGTGCGCGGCCCACGCAGGTCCACCGTGTACAGGCGTTGGCCAGCGCGGTCCACAGCGTGGTCGAGCATGTCGAGGTGATGCTGCCTGACGGTCCGCGCGAAGCCGTCGTGCAGGCCACCAACGTCTATCACAAGACCGCTCAGGGCTGGCGCCTGGTGGCACACCACGCCAGCCCGGGCACCGTGCGGGACGCTCAGGGCGCGCAGGCGCCTGGCGCGGGACACGCCGCCACGGTGCTGCACTGAGTACATCCGCCCGGGGTTTCGCGAGTGGGCGCTGACTTGTACACGCCTTTAGGGCCGCAGGCCCAGGAAAATCCTGAACGGAATGCTATGAATTACGTAGCGCCTGCCTGGCTGCCCGGCGGGAATGCGCAGACTCTCTGGCCCGCGGTGTTCTCGCGCCGCACGCTGGGGCCGCGGCCGTCGTACCGCCGCGAACGCTGGACCACGCCCGACGGCGACTTCGTGGAGGTGGATTTCCTGCAGGACGCACCTGCCACCGGGCCGCGCCCGCTGCTGGTGCTCTTCCACGGCCTGGAAGGCTCATCCCGCAGCCACTATGCCGAGGCCTTTGCCGACGTGGCGCGGCGGCGGGGCTGGCGCTTTGCGGTGCCGCATTTCCGCGGCTGCAGCGGTCCACTCAACCAGGGGCCGCGCGCCTACCATTCGGGCGACCATGCCGAGATCGACTGGATGCTGCGCCGGCTGGCGGAGCCGGAGGCCGGGGGCGATGGGACGGCGCACCCGCCCGCGCCGGTCTGGGCCGTCGGCGTGTCGCTGGGCGGTAATGCCCTCATGCGCTGGGCCGGTGAGGCGGGGCGGGCGGCGGCGGGCACGGTGGCGGCCGTCGCGTCGGTGAGCGCGCCCCTCGATCTGGCCGCCAGCGGCGCAGCCATCGGCCGCGGGTTCAACCGGCAGGTCTATACGCGCATCTTCCTGCGCACCATGGTGCCCAAGGCGCTGGCCAAGCTCGCGCAGCATCCCGGCCTCTTCCATCGGGAGGCCCTGCTGGCCGCGCGTGACCTGCATGCCTTCGACGATGTGTTCACCGCTCCGCTGCATGGCTTCGCCGATGCCGACGACTACTGGCGCCGCGCGTCGGCCAAGCCGGTGCTGCCGGACATCCGTGTGCCGGCACTGGTGCTGAATGCGCTGAACGATCCGTTCGTGCCGGCCGCCAGCCTCCCGCGGCCGGCCGAGGTGGGCTCGCACGTCACGCTGTGGCAGCCCGCAGGCGGCGGTCATGTGGGCTTTCCGGCGGGGGCCTTTCCCGGCCATGTGCGGCGCATGCCCGAGGCCGTGGCCGGCTGGCTGGCGGCGCAAGGCTCCGCCGCCTACGCGGCCGCGCCGCCGGCCGTTGCAGAATCGGCGCATGGATGACATCGTCAGACAGGCCATCGCCAAGTGGCCCCACGTTCCCGATTGCTACGGCTGGCTGGGCCTCGATGCGCGCGGCCACTGGTACATGCGCGACGACGCCACGCAGGCCCAGGGCCCGTTCCCGCAGGCGCGGGGCGCGCGTCTGCAGCATGAGAAGCTGATCGACTTCATCCACCGCAACTACGAGTGCGACGCCGACGGCCGCTGGTTCTTCCAGAACGGGCCGCAGCGCGTGTACGTGGAATTGGAGGTGACGCCGCTCGTCTGGCGCCTCGATGACGCGGAAAGCGTTCCCGTGGCCCACACCGGCCTCACCATGCCCGATCCAGGCACCTGCCTGCTGGACGAGGCCGGGCGCGTCTATCTGGCCAGCAGCGCCGGGCTGGGGCTGGTCCACACGCTGGACGTGCCGCTGGTGGCCGACGCCATCGAGCGGGGCCGCTGGACGCCGCAGGACGTGCTCTCGGCCGATCTGCCGCAGCGCTATGGCTTCGTGCCTAGCCCCGCCCAGCACCAGTCGCAGACGTAAAAAAGCCGGCGTGGACGCCGGCTTTTCTGTGGGGTCGCGGGCCTGCTGGGAGGACGGCCTCGCCCTCGGGCCCTCAGCTCCCGGAAGCGGCTGCCGCTGGAGCGGTCGCAGTACCGGAGGCCGCGCCCTCCGCAGGCGCCGCAGCACCGCCTTCGGCAGCGCCCGGGCGGTTGGGCTCGGCGAACTTGGCGCCGGCCGCATTGGCCATGTAGGCCACGCCGCGGGCGATCTCGGTGTCGTCGAAGTCTCCGCCGCCCTGCGGCGCCATGGCCCCCTTGCCCTTGAGCGCTGAATGCACCAGGGTCTCGAAGCCCTGCTGGATGCGGGGTGCCCAGGCGGCTGCATCGCCCAGCTTGGGCGCGCCGGCCGCGCCGGTGGCGTGGCAGGCCGCGCACTGGCCCTTGAAGACTTCCTCGCCGCTACGCAAGGGGCGGTTGGCATCGCGGATCTCCACCATGCCGACCTTCTGGATGCGTTCGGCTACGGCCTTCTCGGGATTGGCCACGCCCTGCGCCGGCTTGTTGCCGGAGGTCACGAACGTGACGAGCCCGATGATGGCGAACACCGGCAGCACAAAGGAGAAAAGCACCGTCACCAGCAACTGGCGTGGGTTCTTGATGGGGCCGGTGTGCGCTTCTTCGTGCGTGTCGCTCATGACGTCCTCTTGGCGGCTCGGGGGCCTGTTGTCGGGGGGGTGTTTTTCATTATAGGAGTCGCTCTGCGTGCGAAACCCTGGGGAAAACGGCCCCCCGCGCCCCCTTGCGCTACATCAAGAAGCGGGTGCCGGCTGGGGCGGTTTTTCGGTCCAGCCGCCGCCCAGCACGCGGTAGAGCGCGACCTGGTTCTGCAGCGAGAGCAGCTGCACCTGCACCAGACTCTGCTCGGTGAGGAACAACGAACGCTGCGCATCCAGCAGGTCCAGGTAGCTCGCCACCCCGTTGCGGTAACGCAGGTCGGAGAGCTCGAAGCGCTTGTTGTCGGCGCGTGCCTGCGTCCGCAGCGCGCGCAGCTGGTCCTGCAGCGTGGCCTGGCCGGCCAGGGCATCGGCCACCTCGCGGAAGGCCGACTGGATCGAGCGTTCGTACTGCGCCACGGCGATCTCGCGGCCGACGCGGGCAGCGTCCAAAGTGGCTTGGTTGCGGCCGGCATCGAAGATCGGCAGCGTGAGCTGCGGCGCCAGCGAGAACGCCCAGGTGCCGCTCTTGAAGAGGCCGGAGAGTTCGTTGCTGACCGAGCCCACGCTGGCGGTGAGTGCGATCCGGGGGAAGAAGTTGGCCCGCGCCGCGCCGATGTTGGCGTTGGCGGCGATCAGCTGCTCCTCGGCCTGGCGGATGTCCGGGCGGCTGATCAGCAGATCCGAAGGCAGGCCGGCCGGCAACGGCTGCATGGGGGCGGCGTCGGCCAGGCGTGCCGATGACAGGCCAGCGAGAATCTCGCCCGGCACCGGCTGGCCCAGCAGCAGCGCCAGGGTGTTTTCATCCTGCAGGCGCTGGCGGCGTTGCTGCGCGAAGGTGGCCCGCGCGGTTTCGGCCAGGCTGATGGCCTGGCTGTTGTCCAGCTCGGAGCTCACGCCGTTTTCCAGCCGCAGGCGCGTCAGCTGCACCGATTCCTCGCGGGTCGCCAGCGTGCGGCGGGAGATGTCGAGCAGTTCCTCGTCGGCCTGAAGGTTGAACCAGGCCGTGGCCACGGAAGAAATCAGGCTGATCTGCGCCGCCTTGCGCGCTTCTTCGGTGGCCAGGTACTGCGCCAGCGCCTGCTCCTTCAGGCTGGCGATGCGGCCGAAGAAGTCCAGCTCCCATGCCGATACGCCCAGCCCCACCTGGAACTGGTTGGCGTACTTGCCGGTGACGGTGCTCGGCTGCCGCGTGCCGCTGGCGATGCCGCTCACGGCCGGAAACTGTGCGGAACGCTGGATCTGGAACTGCGCCCGGGCCTGCTCGATGTTCAGCACTGAAACGCGCAAGTCGCGGTTGTTCTGCAGCGCGATGTCGATCAGCGACTGCAAGCGCGGATCGGTGAAGTACTCCTTCCAGTCGATGTCGGCCGCCGCGCGGGCGGCGCCCTTCGGCGCGCTGGCGGCCGCCGCATCGGCGGAGGCACCGAAGGTGGCGGGCACCGGCGCTGCCGGGCGCTCGTAGGTCGGAATGAAGCTGCAGCCCGCCAGCAGCGCGGCCAGTGCCACGGCGGTCAGCGCGGGCCGCGCGAACGGGGTGGAATGCATGGGTCGTGGCTCCTGGGTTGGGGTGGCGTTCACGGGCATCGTCCTCATGGCGCATCTCCCGCGTGCAGGTGTTGCTGGGCCTCGCGCATGGCGTGCTCCTGCTGGCGCTTGCTGCCCTTGAAGAAGGTGCGTACCAGCACGAAGAACACGGGCACGAAGATCACGGCCAGCACGGTGCCAGTGATCATCCCGCCGATCACGCCGGTACCGATGGCACGCTGGCTGGCCGAGCTCGCGCCCGTGGCGATGAAGAGCGGCACCACGCCGAGGGTGAAGGCCAGCGAGGTCATGACGATGGGGCGGAAGCGCATGTGAGCGGCTTGCAGCGCCGCTTCGAGCACGCTCTTGCCCTCGGCCTGCAGGTCCTTGGCGAATTCCACGATCAGGATGGCGTTCTTGGCCGAGAGGCCGATGATGGTCACCAGACCGATCTGGAAGTAAACGTCGTTGGACATGCCGCGCAGCAGCGTGGCCAGCAGTACCCCGAGCACACCCAGGGGCACCACCAGCATCACGGAGAACGGGATCGACCAGCTCTCATACAGAGCCGCCAGACAGAGGAACACTGCCAGCAGCGAGAACGCGTACAGCACGGTGGCCTGCGAGCCGGCGAGCTTTTCCTCGCGCGACTGGCCGGTCCACTCGAAGCCGAAGCCCGGTGGCAGCTGGCTGGCGAGACGCTCCATCTCCTGCATGGCATCCCCGGTCGAATAGCCGGGCGCGGCGTCGCCGGCGATCTTCATCGACGGATAGCCGTTGTAGCGCACGGTCTGCATGGCGCCGGTGATCCATCGCGTCTTGGCGAAGGTGGACAGGGGCAGGGTCTGGCCCTTGTTGTTGATCACCGGAAGGTCCAGCACCGACTCCGGCCGCATGCGGGCGGCGGCGTCGGCCTGCACGACCACGCGTTGCAGACGGCCCTGGTTCGGGAAGTCGTTGACGTAGGCCGAGCCCAGACCCGTGGAGAGCGCGGTGCTGATGCTGTCGAACCCGACGCCCAGGGCGTTGGCCTTGTCGCGGTCGATGTCGATCTGCATCTGGGGCGCGTCTTCCATGCCGTCGGGGCGCACGCCTGCCAGGATCTTGCTCTGCGAGGCCATGCCCAGCAGCTGGTTGCGTGCGCTCACCAGGGCGTCATGTCCCTGCGCGGCCCGGTCCTGCAGCCGGAAGTTGAAACCCGTGCCGGTGCCCAGTTCAGGGATGGGCGGAGGGCTCAGCGCGAAGATGAAGGCGTCGCGGATGCCCGAGAGCGCCATGAAGGCCCGTCCGGCAATGGCGCTGGCCGCATGCTCTGCACCGGCGCGTTCGCTCCAGTCCTTCAGGATCACGAAGGCCAGGCCCGCGTTCTGACCTTGGCCCGAGAACGAGAAGCCCGCGACGGTGACGATGTTCTCGACCTCCGGCTGCTTGAGCATGTAGTCCTCGACCTGATGCAGCACGGCGTTGGTGCGCGACTGGGCCGCGCCCGGGGGCAGCTGGATGTTGGTGATGATGTAGCCCTGGTCTTCGTTCGGCAGGAACGAGGTGGGCAGGCGCGTATAGACCAGCGCCACAGCGCCCACCAGCACGGCGTAGATGATCATCATGCGGCCGCCGCGGCGCAGCAGCGTGCCCATCCAACCCTCGTAGCGGTGGGTGGTGCGCTTGAACGAGCGGTTGAACCAGCCGAAGAAGCCTTTCTTCTCGGCATGGTGCTCGGGGTCGATCGGCTTGAGCAGCGTGGCGCACAGCGCCGGCGTGAGCGACAGCGCCAGGAAGGCCGAGAAGGCGATCGAGGTCGCCATCGTCGCGGCGAACTGGCGGTAGATGTTGCCGGTGGAGCCTGCAAAGAACGCCAGCGGCACGAACACCGAGATCAGCACCACGGTCACGCCGATCACGGCGCCCGAGATCTGGCCCATGGCCTTGCGTGTGGCCTGCAGCGGCGGCAGGCCTTCCTCGGCCATGATCCGCTCCACGTTCTCCACCACCACGATGGCGTCGTCCACCACGATACCGATCACCAGCACCATGCCGAACATGGTCAGCACGTTGATCGAGAAGCCCATCGCCAGCAGCGCGCCAAAGGTGCCCAGCAGGGCTACCGGCACCACGATGGTCGGGATGATGGTGTAGCGGAAGTTCTGCAGGAACAGGAACATCACGATGAACACCAGCACCACGGCTTCGATCAGCGTATGCAC
The DNA here is from genome assembly GCF_057642795.1 of Paracidovorax sp. NCBI lineage: Bacteria > Pseudomonadati > Pseudomonadota > Betaproteobacteria > Burkholderiales > Comamonadaceae > Paracidovorax > Paracidovorax sp. The sequence continues at coordinate 10,104 of NZ_JBXYZY010000017.1, read as the reverse complement.
CACTTTCTCGATGGAGACCGATACGAACTTGGAGGTGTCATACGGCACCACGTAGTTCACCCCTTGCGGAAAGAACTTCTTGAGCTCATCCAGCTTGGCGCGCACGGCCTTGGCCGTGGCCAGCGCGTTGGCCGACGGTGTGGGCTGCACCCCCAGGCCCACGGCAGGCTTGCCGTTCAGCCGGGCGCTGGTGCTGTAGCTTTGCGAGCCCAGCTCGATGCGGGCCACGTCACGCAGGCGCACGGAAGAGCCGTCGGTGTTGGCACGCAGCACCACGTTGCCGAACTGCTCGGCCGTGGTGAGCTGCCCCTTCACGACGATCGTGGCCGACACAGGCTGTCCTTTTTCGGCGGGAAGGTCGCCCAGGTTGCCTGCGGAGACCTGCACGTTTTGTGCGCGGATGGCTGCGGTCACCTGGTCCAGCGAGAGGTTGAAGCCCTTGAGCTTGGCCGGATCCACCCAGACGCGCATGGCGCGCTCTGCACCGAACTGCGTCAGCGTGCCGACGCCTGCGACGCGCTGCAGTTCGGGCACCACGTTGCGCGCGGCATAGTCGTTGAGCGCCTCAATGCTCACGTCCGGGTTCTCGGTCGTGAGCATGGCGAACATCAGGAAGTTCGAGCGCGATTGCTCCACACGCACGCCCTGCTGCGTCACGGCGGCGGGCAGCCGGGGCGTGGCGCGAGACAGGCGGTTCTGCACGTCCACCTGCGCCAGGTCGGCGTTGGTGCCGGGTTCGAAACTCAGCGTGATCGAGCCGGTGCCGTTGGCCTGGCTGGTGGTCTCGACGTAGGCCAGACCGGACGCGCCGTTCATTTCCCGCTCGATGACCGCAAGCACGCTGTCTTCCAGCGTCTGGGCGTTGGCGCCGGGGTAGGCCACCGACACCTGGATGGTCGGCGGTGCCACGGCGGGGTACTGCGCCACGGGCAGTTGCTTGATGGAGATCGCCCCCATCACGATGATGAAGATCGTGATGACCCATGCAAAGATGGGCCGTTCGATGAAGAACTTGGCCATGTGCCGCGCTCCTTGTGCTTATGGCTTGGCCGGAGCGGCGGCGGGGGTGGAGGCCGGCGCCGATGCAGGCGCAGCGGCGGGCTGGGCGCCTTGCGGCTGCCACGGCACGGGGGTTACGACGATCGGGTCGCCGGGCTTGCCGCGCGGCAGTTTCTGGAACCCGTCCACCATCACCTTCTCACCGGCCTTGAGGCCATCGATCACCACCCAGTTGGTGCCCTGCGAGGGGCCCAGCTTGACCGGGCGGGGCGTGAGGTGGTTGTCGGGGCCGACGACCATAACGACGTCGCCCTTGGCCGAGCGCGTCACCGCCTGTTGGGGCAGCAGCACGCCGTTGTCCAGCTGGGCTTGCTCCAACCGCACGCGCACGTACAGGCCCGGCAGCAGCATGCGCTCGGGGTTGGGGATCTCGGCGCGCAGAGTCACCTGGCCGCTGGTGGGGTCCACCGTGAGTTCGGTGAACAGCAGCCGGCCCTTGTGGCCGTAGGTGGAGCCGTCTTCCAGCACCACGCTCACGCCGGCGGCGCTCTTGCCGACTTGCTTGTACTTGCCGCTGGTCAGTGCTTCCTTGAGCTTGAGCGCATCGGAGGCCGACTGCGTGAAATTCACATAGAGCGGGTCGATCTGCTGGATGACGGCCATCTCGGTGGCACTGCCCTGGCCGACCAGTGCCCCCTCGGTCACCAGCGCACGGCCAATGCGGCCCGAAATCGGCGCCGTCACCGTGGCGTAGCCCAGGTTGATGCGCGCCGTGGTCACGCTGGCGCGGGCTGCGGCCAGATTGGCTTCGGCCGTCTTCTGCGCAGCCACGGCGTTGTCGTATTCCTGCTTGCTGACGGCATTGACCGCCACCAGGGGGCGGTAACGCTCGGCCAGAGCGCGGGCCTGGCCCACATTGGCTTCGGCCTGGGCCACGCTGGCCTGTGCGCTTTCCAGCGTGGCCTGGTAGGGGGCGCTGTCGATCAGGAACAGTCGCTGGCCGGCCTTGACGTCGCTGCCTTCGGTGAACAGGCGCTTTTGCAGGATGCCTGCCGCGCGGGCGCGGATCTCGGCGATGCGCGAGGCTTCCAGGCGGCCGGGCAACTCGGTCACCAGGCCCACGTCACCGGGCTGGACGGTGACCACGCCGACTTGGGCGGGCGGTTGCTGTCGCGCCGGACCAGGGGCTGCGGCCTCTTCTTTCTTGCCGCAGGCACTGAGCAGCAGCACGCCGGCAACGACGGCAGCGGCAACCGCGCAGGAACCCAGGCGAAAGCCAGAGGCGGGAGGGGGGGGCGAGGGGAGGTCGTCGGTCAGGCGCTGCATGGAAGTCCTTTGGAGAAAGGCAAGGGCTACAAACGAAAGTAATGCGAGGTCATCTGCGGCGATCCGCAGAGCGGCCCTGGTGTGTGCCGCGCGATGCGGCTCCTGCTGGGCGAAGCGCGAATTGTACATACAGACATGAATGTATAATTGAGCCAGGCGCTTTTGTTGCCGGTAGGAGACAAGTTTTCATGGCTCGAAGAACCAAGCAGGATACAGATGCTACGCGTTCGCGTTTGCTGGACGCTGCTGAACTGGTGTTTTACGAGAAGGGCGTGTCACGCGCATCGCTGAACGACATCGCCTGCGCTGCGGGGCTCACCCGGGGCGCGATTTATTGGCATTTCAAGGACAAGGGCGATCTGTTCAACGCCATGATGGATCGCGTGACCTCGCCGCTGCAGGAGGCGAGTTGCGAAAGTTCCGCCATGGGCTGCGTGAGCCCGCTGCAGCACCTGCGTGAGCGGGTGGAGCTGGTGCAGCGCAGCATCGCCACCGATGAGCGCATGTGGCGGGTGTTCGAGATCGCGCTCTTTCGCGTCGAGTACGTGGACGAGATGGCGGTTGCGCGCGACCGGCATATCGAGGAGTGCACGACCTTTCAGGCGAAGTTGGAGCTCGATCTGCAGGCCGCGGCCGCACATGAAGGCGTCACGCTTGCGCAGGGATCGCTCGCTGCGGTGATCGGCCTGCGTGCGGTGTTCGAGGGACTCATGCACTCTTGGCTGCTGAACAAGGATCAGTTCGACCTCGTCGCGGTCAGCCGGGTGGCGGTGGACACCTATCTGAACGGCCTGGGGTTCAAGCTGTAGCGGCCGTGCGATAATCCGCAGCTGTCTCCGCGCTCTGGCGCGGACGACGAAAGCGGCTGTAGCTCAGTGGATAGAGTATTGGCCTCCGAAGCCAAGGGTCGTGGGTTCGATCCCCGCCAGCCGCACCAGAATTTCCCGCAAGCCTGTCCCGGTTCACCCGGGACTGAATGGCGCAGACCGTGTCTTGGTGTGCTGCTTCTTTTCTAGCCCATTTGCCAGGCGCACGCCTGCGGCGCGATCTTCATCGCGACCCTGCACTTTCCCCCTTTGTCATTCCTGGGGCTGGTTCGTCTCCAGCGTCCGTGGTCGTGCTGATGGGGCCGTCCCCTTCGGTCGCCTTCTCCCGTCCTATAGCTCTACGACCAGGCGTGCGCAGCGTGCGCGGGAGCAGCAGGGCAGGAACTGGTCGTTGGCGGCCTGTTCCTCGGGCGTGAGGTACTGGTCACGATGGTCCGGCGTGCCGCTGATCACGCGCGTGAGGCATGTGCCGCACACGCCCTGTTCGCAGGACGTATAGAGCGGCAGGCCTGCGTCCTGCAATGCCTTGGCAGCAGTGCAGCCCGCGGGCACGGGCACGATCTGGCCGGTGCCGGCGATCTCGATCTCGAAGGCGCTGTCTGCGCCCTCGGCCGCCGCCGCGGGCGCCGCGCCGAACAGTTCGCGATGCAGGCGGGAGGCGTCCCAGCCGCGCTGGGTGGCGGCCTCGAACACGGCATCCATGAACCCTAGCGGCCCGCACACGTAGAGCTCGGTCCCTTGGGGCTGCGCGTCGAGAAGCGCACCCAGGTCCAGCGGGCCCTGCGTATCCGCGGCATGCACGCGGGTGTGAGCGGCCAGGGCTCCGCTGCCCAGCTCGTCGATGAAGGCCATCCGCTCGCGCGAGCGTCCGGCGTAGATCAGCTGGAATGGCCGGTTCTCGCGCACCAGTTGGCGCGCCATGCTCAGCACCGGCGTGATGCCGATGCCGCCGGCCAGCAGCAGCTTGTGCGCGGGCGTGGGTTGCAGCGCGAAATGGTTGCGCGGCTGGCTGGCGGCCAGCGTCTGGCCGACCTGCAGCGCGTCGTGCACGGCGGCGGAGCCACCGCGCGACGTCTCTTCGCGCAGCACGCCCAGCATGTAGCGGTGCGTTTCAGCAGGGTCATTGCACAGGGAATAGGGCCGCACCAGGCCACCGGGCAGGTGCAGGTCCAGGTGCGAGCCGGCGGCGAAGGCGGGCAGGCTGTGGCCGGGCAGCGGCTCCAGCGTCAGCTCCACGATGCCCTGCGCGGCCGGGCGCTTGGCCGCCACGCGCAGCTGCAGCAGCTCGGGCGCGCTCATGCGGCCACTCCGGCAGGCGCTGCGGCTCCTGCGACTGCGCCCGCACCAGGACCTGCGCCGGCCTCGGCAGCCATCACGCGATCGATGATCTTGCGCGACTGCACGCCACCGCTGTCGATGTTCAGCATCAGGAGCTTGCGGTCGGGGTAGGCCAGCAGGTTGGCCTGTTGGCGTTCCAGCATTTCCTGGTCTTCCGCGAAGATGCGGCCCTGGCCTTCGCGGATCTGCGCCGTGAGGCTCTCGTCCTGCGGCTTGAAGCGACGGGCCATGCCCCAGAAGTAGTGGATCGAGGTGTCCGTTTCGGGCGTGATGAAGTCCACCACCCAGCTGGCGGCCTTGCGGTCGTCTGGGGCGCTGTGGCCGCCGTGGCCCTGCAGCGCCACGCCGACTTCGATCATCACGTGGCTGGGCGGCGTGAAGTGGCAGATCTGCCAGCGGTCCACCGGCTGGTCGTCGGGCAGGCCGTTCATGCGCAGCGCCATCTTCCAGAAGGGTGGCGCCTCGATGCCTTCCATGTGCCGCTGGGTGATGACGTGGTCGCCCTCGACCTTGGTCTGGCAGGGCACTTCGTCGATCTCCTTCTGGCCGATGCTGGTGGAGTGCACGTAGGTCTCGTGCGTCAGGTCCATCAGGTTGTCGATCATCAGGCGGTAGTCGCAGGCGATGTGATAGAGCCCGCCGCCGTAGCCGAAGGCCGGATTGCCCATCCATTCGAAGTGCGGCAGCTTGTCCAGGTCGGCCTGGGCCTGGTCACCCGGCCAGACCCAGACGAAGCCGTGCGCCTCGTGCACGGCGAAGCTGCGCACGGCCGGAAAGCCGCGCACGCGCTGGCAGGGCATGGACACGGGCTTGCCATCGCAGCCCATGGCCAGACCGTGATAGCCGCAGACCAATGTATCGCCCTCCACCTTGCCCAGCGACAGCGGCGCGCCGCGGTGCGGGCAGAAGTCCTCCACCGAAGCGACTACGCCCTGGCTGTTGCGGAAGAACGCCATGGGGACGTTGCAAATGCGGCGGCCCAGCGGGCGATCGTTGGGGATCTCTTCGCTGCGCGCAGCGACGTACCAGGTGTTGAGCGGGAACATGGGGCGTCTCCTGTGGGTTTTGATCTACGTCATTCAGTATGCTGAATGATCCGGATTCTGGCCCTTGGCGCGCATCAAGGGAAGGGGTTCAGGATGCGGGCTTTCCCTTGGTTTCCGCTGTTTCTTCGAGTCCCACGAGCTTGCGCAGCAGGCGCAGGAGCTCGGCGCGCTCCTCGGGCGTAAGGGCTGCCATCAGTGCGTGCTGCATCGGCTGCACGCGGGGCTGCATCTGCGCGAGCACGGCTTCGCCTTCGGCCGTGAGGTGCAGGGCGCGCTGGCGCCGCGCAAGCAGCTCGCGCACGATCCAGCCCTTGGCTTCGAGGCGGGTGGCGATGTCGGCGGTGGTGGAGGTATCCAGCGCGACCTTGCCGGCCAGCGTCACCTGGTCGATGCCCGGCGCGTCTTCCAGCGCGCGCAGCAGCGCGTACTGCACGGGAGTGACCTCGCGGCCATGGGTTTCGTGGAAGGTGGCCACGGCCAGCTGGTGGGCGCGGCGGATCAGATGGCCGGCTTCGTCGTAAGGAGCGCTCATGCGGTGGTGGGATTCCTGTGCTGTCGAGGGCACAGGTTATAGCGGCTTGGGCGCCGCCTACGCCCTGTGGCGTGCGTTCCGAGGCAGCGTGCGCCTCAGTCCGCGTGGGCCAGGGTGTAGAGGCCCACGTCCACGCGCCCGGTCTTGAAGCCGGCCTCGCAGTAGCAGAGGTAGTACACCCAGAGGCGGCGGAAACGTTCGTCGAAGCCCAGGGCCTCGATGCGGTGCCAGGCGCGCAGAAAACGGTGGCGCCATTCGGCCAGCGTGAGTGCGTAGCTGGCGCCGAAGGTCTCGCTCTGCACCAGCCGCAGCCCGGCGCGTTCGGCCTGCGTGCGGATGATGTCGTGCGTGAGCAGCATGCCGCCCGGGAAGATGAAGCGCTGGATGAAGTCCGGCTCGACGCGGTAGCGCGCGAACTGGTCCTGCGCGATGGTGATGGCCTGCACCACCGCCACGCCGCCGGTGCGCAGGCGGCTCTTGAGGGTGTCGAAGTACGTAGGCCAGTAGGCTTCCCCCACGGCCTCGATCATCTCGATGGAGACGATGCGGTCGTACTCGCCCTGTTCGTCGCGGTAGTCCTGCAGGCGCAAATCCACCCGGCGGCCCACGCCGGCCGACTGCACGCGCTGCTGGGCGTGGCGCAGCTGTTCGGTGGAGAGCGTCAGGCCGCGGACGTGGCCGCGCGGCGCTTCGTGCGCGATGCGCTCGGCCAGGGCGCCCCAGCCGCAGCCGATCTCCAGCACGCGGGAGTCGCCCTGCAGCGCCAGCAGTTCGACGATGCGGCGCAGCTTGGCCTCCTGCGCGGCTTCCAGCGACTCGGTGCCCGTCGGGTGGATGCCGCTGGAATAGAGCATGCTCGCGTCCAGCCATTCGGCGTAGAAGTCGTTGCCCAGGTCGTAATGGAAGGAGATGTTGTCGCGGCTGCCGCTGCGGGTGTTGCGGCGCAGCGCGTGCGCCACGCGGTGCAGCAGGCGGGCCGGGGCGCTGGCATGCAGGGCCTTGCCCCAGGCGGCTTCGTTGCGAATGCCCACTTCCAGCAGGGCCGTGAGGTCGGGCGTGGACCAGTCGCCGTCGCGGTAGGCCCGGGCCAGGCCGATGTCGCCGCTGGTCAGCATGCGCCACACCGGGCGCCAGCGGTGCAGCGTCATCAGGCCGCGCGGGCCGGGCGTTGCGCCATGCGCTTCCAGCGTAGCGCCGTTGGGCAGGGTGATGGCGAGCGTGCCGATCTGCAGGTGGCGCAGCAGCTTCTCGAGCAGGCCACGCAGCGGTAAGGCCAGCCCGTCGCTCAGCGCGCCCAGCAGGCGTGCTCGCGGCTGCGAGGTGTCGAGCTCGGAGGGGGGGGGCGAGGGAAGTTGCATGGCAGTCTGCGGCTCTATGGGGCGTGGGGGGCGGCGCTCACACCTTACCGGTGCTGACGGGATGGGCGGGTGGCGGCGGCTTGCGGTGCAGCTTGATGCCCTTGGCCACCAGCTTGAGCGCTTCCCAGTGAATGGCCGCGATGACCTTCAGCGTGAGCAGGGGGTGCGTGAAGAAGGCGCGCAGCAGGGCTGCGTCGGTCAGGGGTTGCCGCCGGGCTTGCAGGGTGGCGGTCAGCATGACGCCCTCGGGGCTGCGCGCGTCGATGTGCAGGTGCAGGTCGGGCCGGTGCGGGGCGGGCGGCAGCACGCGGAAGTCGTAGTGCATGTCCATGCCCAGGAAGGGCGAGACGTGGAAGTCCTTAGCGCATGTCTGCCGGACCACGTCAGAGGCGGCTTGGGCTTCGCCTGCCACGGGCAGCAGGTAGCTGTGGCGCTCGCCGAAGGTGTTGTTGACCTCGTAGAAGATGGCCTCGAGCCGCCCGTCGCCGGGCGCATGGCAGAAATAGACGCTGAGAGGATTGAAGGCATACCCCAGGATGCGCGGCATGGTCAGCAGCTGGACCTTTCCGCCAGCGCGACATCCTGCCGCTTGCAACTGCGCATCGATGTAGGCGCGCAGCCCTCCTCGTTTCCCGTCGCCGTGGTCGCGCTCATGCCAGCTGAAGAGATTGAATCGGCCCACCGAAAACCATCGCAGGCGCTGGTCCAGCGCCGCCAGCTCGTCCAGATCCAGCAGCAGCGAATAGACCCGGTAGCGCAGCCGGTGGCGCCGCGGCTGCAGCCGCTGATGCGTGACCGGACCGCTGTAGAGGGCCGACAGGCTGGTTCCGGTGTCCGTCGTCATGCGGCTCGCAGCCCCGTGGGCGCCAGATGGATGCGGCCAGATTCTTCCGGCACGTTCCAGGGGCGGCGCACGCCGCCCAGGGCTTCAGCCACCGCCAGCCCGGCCTGCAGCCCGTCTTCATGGAAGCCGGAGCCGAAATAAGCGCCGCAGAACCAGGTGCGCTGGCGACCCTGCAGCGACCAGAGCTCGCGCTGGGCGCTCATGGCCTGCGCGTCGAAAAGCGGGTGCTCGTAGCTCTGCGAGTGCACCAGATGTCCGGCGCGCGGCTCGCGCAGCGGGTTCAGGGTCAGAAACCAGTCACGGCCTGCGGGCAGGGGCTGCAGGCGGTTCATCCAGTAGCTCACGCAGAGGCCGTCGTCCTGGCCCCGTTCGGCCAGATAGTTCCAGCTGGACCACACGGCACGGCGGCCCGGCATCAGGCCGGGGTCGGTATGCAGCACGGCGCGGTTGTGGCTGTATCGGAAGGCGCCGAGCAGGCGGGCCTCGTGCGCGCTCGCCTGCGGAAGCAGGCGCAGCGCCTGGTCGGCGTGGGTGGCGATGACGACCTGGTCAAAGCGTCGCGACTCGACGGCATCGGCCGTGCGCACGAACACTCCATCGGCGCTGCGGCGCACTTCCACGGCTGCGTTGCCCAGTTGCAGGCCTTTGGAGCCCAGCGCGGCCGTCAGGCGCCGCACGTAGTTGCGGCTGCCGCCTCGCACCGTGCGCCAAGCGGGGCGCGCGCCGAGGTTCAAGAGATGGTGGTTCTCGCAAAAGCGCACGAAGGCCTCTACGGGGTAGTCGCCCACGCGTTGCGCGGCGGTGGACCAGATGGCCGCGGCCATGGGGTAGAGGTGATCTTCGCGGAAGGCCCGGCTGTACCCGTGGCGGTCCAGGAAGGCGTCGAGCGATAGCAGCCCCTGCTGCGGCGCCAGGCGCGGCGCCTGCCGGTAAAAGCGCACCAGATCGGCCAGCATGCGCCAAAAGCGCGGGCTCGCCAGGTTGCGGCGCTGGGCGAACAGCCCCTGCAGGCCGGTGCCGCTGTATTCCAGCGCGCCGCGGTCCAGGCTGACCGCGAACGACATGTCGGTCGCCACGGTGTCCACGTCCAGGTGCTTGAACAGCGCCGTCAGGTTCGGGTAGGCCGATTCGTTATAGACGATGAAACCGGTGTCGATGGGGACGGGGCTGCCGTCGGGACCGGGCACGTCCACCGTGTGGCTGTGTCCGCCCGGGCGGCCGTCGGCCTCGAACAGGGTGACTCGGTGGCGGCGCGACAGCAGCCAGGCAGCCGAAAGGCCCGAGATGCCGCTGCCGATGACGGCCACATCAAGCGCTTCCGTGGGGGGGGGATGGCCGGAGGGCTGGGGTGTGGAGAGATGCGGTTCCGGATGCGGCATGGCTGTTGTACGAAGGCTGCGCCATTTTGGATTGGTGGGGCTGCATCACGCCATCCAACCCTGCCCGGATGCCCGTGGCCGGCACCGCCTGCCGACCGCTGCATTGTGGCTGGTTTCGCCGTGTTTCGCGCTCACCGGCTGGGCGGCGCGACGCGGCTGTCGTCGAGGCTCCGAGCGGCGACTCAGAAGCTCTCCCAGTCGTCGCGTATTTCGGCTGCCGCCGGCTGCGCGGCGGCAGGAGCCGGGGCGGCGATGGACGGCGCAACGCGGCGAGAGGGCGCCGACGCCGCAGCCCTGGCCTGCGGCCGCACGGCTGATGCGGCGCTGGCGGTGTCCCGGCTGCGGGGCGGCGGCGGGGCGATGATGGCCTGTGAGGTGGCTGCATCCACCTGGAACACGCTCACCAGTTGCACCAGGCGGTTGGCCTGCGCGCTCAGGCTGCCGGCCGCAGCGGC
>NZ_JBXYZY010000016.1:0-500 GCF_057642795.1 Paracidovorax sp. | reverse complement strand
GAAACCAAAAACCCAACCGTAAGGAGCCGAAACAAATTAGTTTTCGTGTGAGCGAATCCGAGTTCTTAAAGTTAAAGCAGTCCGCTGAAACTTTAAGTATGAGTGTGCCTGCTTTCGTTAAGAAAAAGGCACAGGGTAGTCGATTGGTCGCACCTAAATTTGATAAAGAAACGCGACAATCGATAGCCAAAGATTTAAGTAAGTTAGGTGCAAATGCCAATCAGATTGCTAAATATTGTAATCAACATCAACATGAAGCACCTAACTATATAGCGTTAGAGGAAAACGTGAGAGAAATTCGTGAAAGGCTTGATGAGATATGGCAACAACTAAATTAGGTAATACCAAATCGGCAAGTCGAGCAATCAATTACGCAGAAAAGCGAGCAGAAGAAAAAAGTGGCTTAAATTGTGATATAGATTATGCAAAATCATCGTTTAAGCAAACACGAGCTTTATATGGCAAAGAGAATGGTGTTCAAGCACATACAGTGATTCAAT
>NZ_JBXYZY010000015.1:0-47839 GCF_057642795.1 Paracidovorax sp. | reverse complement strand
GTTTACTCATGGCACCTCCAATTGGGCCTCAGGTTTGAGGCTCAGAGGTGTCTAGAAAACCCGGGGCGATTCAGGCATGATCAAACGCTTGCGCCAAAATAGTGCAAACGCCACAAAAACATCGGGAGGAACCATGGCCAGACGCAAGAAATCCAGTCCACTAGAAGATGTCCTGGACTTGCTTGCCATGCTCCCCTGGTGGGTCTGCCTGGTGCTCGCAGCGGTCAGCTATTTCCTACTGCACCGTCTAGCGACGCCCATCCAAGCCTCTGACATTCAAGGCCAAGGAGGCGCCATGGTGGGGGCCATGATCCAAAAGGCCCTCATCCACGGTTTGGCAAACGCTGGTCAGTACATCGTGCCACTGCTTTGCATTGCTGCGGCAGCCCTTTCAGCCTGGCGGCGCAAACAGCGCCAAGCCCTGGTTTCGGACGTGGCGCAAGCACGCAATGCCGACGCCCTGGACGGCATGAGCTGGCGGGAGTTTGAGCTGTTGGTCGGTGAAGCCTACCGACTTCAGGGATACCGCGTGACAGAAATCGGTGGGGGCGGTCCTGACGGCGGTGTTGACCTCGTCCTGGCCAAGGGTTCGGAAAAATTCTTTGTGCAGTGCAAACAGTGGAAGGCCTACAAGGTAGGCGTGACCACCGTGCGTGAACTCTATGGCGTCATGGCTGCCAAAGTTGCTACGGGTGGCTTTGTCGTCACCTCGGGGCGATTCACGAGCGATGCCAAAGACTTCGCCCAAGGGCGCAACATCGAACTCGTTGACGGCCCCCGGCTCTTTGCGATGATTCAGCAGGCACGGAGAGCCCAAGGCCAACCAGTAGCCGCACAACGCGAGACTCCCAACTCAATGGGGACCCCGGCACCTCAACCCCAATCGGCAGCCCAAGCTCCCCAGGCTACCGCCAAGGCTCCTGCTCAACCCGAGTGCCCACGTTGTGGTGCCGCCATGGCACTGCGCACCACCAGACAAGGGGCCAATTCCGGTAACACGTTCTGGGGCTGCACCACCTACCCCAAATGCCGAGGAACCGTGGCTGCCAGCTAATTCGAGTTGGAAACCAATGCGCTTATTGTCTTCTTCACGTTTGAACCTGACCCGCCACCTTCATTGGCCGTTCGCACTGCTAGGCCTGTTGAGCTTCAGTCTCTCTGCCCACGCACAAAAACCCGTCTACCGCTGCGAGACAGCAGGCAAGGTGAGCTATTCGGATGCACCTTGTGTGGGGGCCAAGGAAATCGACACGACACCCACACAGGGCATGGACAAAATGACCGGAGCCAGCCGCAAGGGTGCTGATGTGCAGCGGGCTGAACACAGTCTGACGCGCTTACCCAGCTTGATGTAGAGCTCAACGGCTCGGATTCGGTCTTCGTAGGAATACATGAACTACCTCTTGGTAGTCCAAGTTTTCGTCCGCACCCCCGGTGGGTCAGCTTTGCGTGGAAATCAACATGTAGGCCAGCATCTCGTAAATGCCGGCCGGCGCGCGCTCGGCCAGCGTGAAGTAGCTCGACAGCGTGGGCTGCACGTCCAGGTCCAGCAGCAGCACGCGCAGCCCGGCGTCGGCTGCGAAGCCGCCCAGGTTGGCCGCCGTCGTGGTCTTGCCGACGCCGCCCTTGGTCGAAATGATGGACACCACCTGCATGGGCTTCTCCCGGTTGAATGGCATGTACCGAGGAAAAGCGTCAGGCGCGCTCATTGAGGCGATCGGCGATCCATTGCTCGACCTCCGCCGAGTCCCAGCCCACGGCGCGCACGCCCAAGCGCAGCGCCTTGGGGAACTTGCCTTCTTTCATCAGGCTGTAGATGTGCGCGCGCTTGAAGCCGGTTTTGGCCTCGACTTCGGCGCGACGCAGGATGCGATGCTCGGCCGGCACTGCCTGCGCGGTGGTCTGCGAAGACATGAGAGACACTCCTTGACGCTCACTGGCGCTGTTCGGAAAGTGCCTCGTATTCAATACACCGCGGTCGCCGAAATCACTTCAATTGCAGAAGCAGCGACTGCAATTGCAGTGCGCCGCATCGGCATCATGCTGGCCGCGTCGTCAGCGCGACGCCTCCAGGTGGCGCCGCGCCTGCGCGAGCTTGCTCCACAGCGTCCGCTCGCTGAGACCCGGCCGCCCCTCATGGTGTGCGATCAGCGCGCTGACCACGGCATCCATGCTGCGGAACGACGAATAGGCTGCGCCTGACGGCGAATTGCCCTGCAGAAACGGTAGCAGTCCGCCGATGATGTTGAGGTAAGTCGTCTCGCTGCGCAGGCCAGGCTCGCGCGCCTGTTCGTCGTTGGCCGCGCGCGTGGCATGTTCCTTCGCCAGTGCTTCGTGCGCGGTGAGCGGCGCTTCATGCACCAGGGCAAGTTCGGCAAGTTGCGACTTCGCTGCTTCGCGATCGGCCAGCAGAATGTTGAGCGTGTCCACGCTCACCGCCGGATGCACCGCGCGTTCGATGCCGTCAAACAAAAACCCCGGCCGATCGCCGGGGTAGAACTGCGACATCCACGCTTTCAAGTCCACGTGGCGCACGGTCAACTCGGGGTCGTCGAGCGCCGGCCGCTGCGAGTCCAGCACGATGCCGGCCTTGCCACCGGGCAATTCGCCATGCGTCAGCGCGTCGAAGATGCGCTCGGCATACAGGCGCAGCAGCGGCCAGCGCGGGAATTCGCCGGGCTCCGGCATGGCACGCTGCTCCAGCGCTTCCAGAATACGCTGCTCGAAGCGCAGGAGACCGCACCAGCGGACGGCCGCCTCGATCGGTCGGTAGTACGTCTTTGCGCCAAAGGCGTGGCTGCTCGATTTCGGCATATCGCGCGCTTGCCATCGTCGGATCGACACATGGCAAGCGCGCGCGGCCCACATGGGCGCAGCGATTGCCCAAAGAACCCGATGAAGCGCGAGCCGGTCGGCATCGTGGTGGACGTTGGGTGCGGCGATGTCGCCGAGCGTTACGCAGGGGGCAAACCTCCTTGCGGTGCCCGCTACACCTCAACCATAATGCACCTGCGAAAAATCTTTTTACCGGCGCAACGGTCTGAAAAGCCGCGCATCCAAGTTCGATCAGGAAGGGATGCCGCGCTTTACCGGAAAACCAGGGCAAAGTTTTCGTAGGAATACGGGCGGGGTAAAGCGCCAATGCGACTTCCGGCTGAGCCGGTTTGCATCCAGCAAGGGCTCATGCGTTCTGCGTCACTGCAGTGACCTCGACAGCTTGAAGGTGCCTTGCTTGATGCCGGGTGGATAGGCCCGAATCGCCATCCATGCCCGTGACGCAAAAGGTCGGCCGCCGATGCAATGCGGGTCAAGGTCCAGACCGAAAGGGAATCGTACCGTCCAAAATCCCCGCGTCACATCGGCGTTGATCGGTGCCTTGCGGGCGTCCGACACGCTCCACGCGGTCGATGAACTGCCGCAGCGGCTCCATGATTTCGCCATCGGGTCGCAGTAGATAGGTCGTCAGCGAAGCGGTCTCGTCGGCCAGCGGCCGCACGACGACATCGGCCTGATGGCAACCCGCCAGATGCGCCGCGCTCGAAAAGCCCACGCCGTAGCCGGCGGCCACGAGGGCCAGCATCAGGGAATGGGTCTTGACGTACTCGGCTACCGTCGGCTGCGCATCCACCGTGCGGAGCAGCCGTTCGCGCTGCCGGCTGCAACCTTCGCATACCTGGGGATCGCACAGCACCAGCGGATAGCTCGCCACTTCCTCCAGCGGCACTTCCTTGAAAGCCAGCAGCGGATGCCTGGCGGGCAAAGCCACCACCAGCGGGTCTCGCCACACCGGCATGGCGACGATGCCGGCGTCCATTTCACCAGCCAATGCAAAACCTGCGTCATACAAGTCGTTGCGCAGTCCAGTCACCAACTGCGCCAGTGGCGTTTCAAATATCCGAATGCCGACCTGTGGTGCCTCCTCGCGGCAAAGCGCAAGCAACGCCGACAAGCGGGCCTGCCCCATGTCACCAGATAGTGCGATGCGCAGCGTGTTCCGCTGGTTCGCTGCGGCGCGTGCCTTGGTCTGCGCTTGCTCGAAGGCCAGCAGTACGCGCCGGGCTTCTTCGAGGAAGACCTGTCCCGCCGGTGTGAGACGAACACTGCGTGGCAAGCGGTTGAGCAGCGGCACCCCTAAATCCGCCTCCATCTGGCGGATCGTGCGCGACAGTGGAGACTGTTCGATGTGCAGCCGTCGAGCAGCCCGGCCGAAGTGCAGTTCTTCGGCTACGGCGATGAAGCAGCGAAGATGGCGTAAGTTCATGCTTTCTCCCTACCGATGTGATCAGTCCATATCATCGTAGGGAGCCGAATAGTGCGGAGGATTCACCTCTGTATCGAGATGAGAGCCATCCTGGAGGGGTGATGCTCGGATGCTTTTCGCCCATGTCAGCGCCTACGGCGAAGCTCTCGTTCGAGATCGCCCAGCTGCGACGCCTGAAGTTCGGCAAGAGGAGCGAGCAGCTCGATGCCGAACAACGCGCGCTGTTCGACGAGGCTCTGGACGCCGACCTTGCCGCGGCTGAGGCGCAGCTCCAGGAACTGCTGGGCAAGAAGAAGCCGCCGGCTACGCCTGGCGCGATGCCTAAGCGCACCGCCTTGCCGGCGGACCTGCCGCGCGTGGACTGCCACCACGAGCCCGAGAACACCCGCTGCGCGTGCGGCTGTGCGCTCAAGCGCATCAGCGAGAAGCTGGACTACACGCCGGGCGTGTTCACGGTCGAGTGCCACATCCGCGGCAAGTGGAACTGCGCACAGGTGCCGAACGCTGACCCAGGCGCCGGTCCCGGCGGAGATCATCGCCAAGGGCATCCCCACCTCCGGGCTGCTCGCGTAGGTGCTGGTCGCAAAGGACTCCGACCATCTGCCGCTTACATGGTCGTCCCTAGGCAAGCAGGAATCAGCTGCGTGAGTGAATCGGGAGGTTTGCGCAGCTGATGGCTGGTCAGCAGCGTCTGCGCCGGCGGCTTCACCGGCACGAAGCGCATGTGCGGGCGGGTTGCAGCCTCGCAGATCGCTGCGGCATCGGCCGCACCGTTCTTGCGTCCCTTGCCGGCCATGCGGTAGGGCGTGACGAAGTGGCCTGCAATCAGCCGCGCCCAGCCCATAGCCGCGCAGCTTGCGTGCCCAGTGATGCGCACCGCCGCAGGCCTCCAGGGCCACCAGGGGCAGCCGGGAGGCAACTGCGCGCACCGGGCCGCAAACTTGTCAGCGGCCAGCGCCTTGGCAACCACCACGCGCGCATCCACCGCATGCACCTAGATAACCCGCTTAGCCAGATCCACCCCGACTCGCGCAATCTCGTTCATGGACTTCCCCTTCACATGGCTACAGATTGACGACTTGGGGAGCACCATCGCGGCGGCAGCCAACATTTGTTTCCTGGCTGCTTACGATTGAGTCACATCGATCGGCCAGCAGATCGCTGGATGTTGGCTCTTGACTTTCTGCATGTTAGGTGCACCATCCAGCAAAGTCTTGCAAGAATTTCCTCAGGCGAGGCCGCGTGACGACGGAACTTGTGGGGGTGGTATGACAGCGCACCAGCAGGCGATCTTCACACTCGACGAGTTGGCTGCCTACTTGAAAGTCGGCAAGCGGACGCTTTACCGGCTCGCCTCGCACGGGGAGATTCCGGCCTTCAAGGTCGGCGGGACGTGGCGGTTTCGTCAAAGTGAGATCGATCGATGGATCAATGATCAGACCCAAGCAGGCAGAAAAAAGGAGGTGATACGCACAGATGAGCAGCCAAAGTCAGCGGAACACTCCGTGTCGTCTGGGCGCGCTGTCCGTCGCCGCAGGCAAAGGGAGTGAGCGAGAGTCTTCAATTTTTCTTCTGGAGGTGTGACATGGCCATTGATTTCAAGAAATTGGCTCCCTGGAACTGGTTCAAGAAGGAGCAGGAAGAACAACAGAGCACTGCCTCGCTGCCGGTGCAGCGCAATGACCTGCCGGTGGCGGGTGGGCCCGTCAGTCCCATCCTGCAATTGCACCGCGAGATCGACCGCCTGTTCGACGACACATTTCGAGGCTTCGGTTTCCCGACGCTGGCCATGCCACGCTGGCCGTCGGACTGGCCGGGCCTGCTGAAGCCGGCGCTGGACATCCAGGAGACCGACAAGCAGTACAAGATCGCCCTGGAAGTGCCCGGCGTCGAGGAAAAAGACATCCAGATCACGCTCGACAACGACGTGCTCCTGGTGCGCGGTGAAAAGCGTCAGGAGCAGGAAATGAATGACGGCGGTTTCCACCGGGTGGAGCGCTCCTACGGCAGCTTTCAGCGCGCTCTGAACCTGCCGGCCGATGCCAACCAGGACACGATCAAGGCCGCTTTCAAGAACGGCGTGCTCACGATCACGATGGAAAAGCGCGAGGCCAGTGCGCCCAAGCAGGGCCGCTCGATCCCGATCAACGGCTGACGCTGGTCGGCTCGCTTTTCTCAAAACCACAAAAGGATGAGGCGCCGTGATCGGCGGCGTCTCATCAAATCCATCTTTACAGGAGCATGAGCATGGCCAGAAAACAATGCCAAGTCTGCGGCCAGCCCGCCACGGTGCGGGTGGAAGCCAATCTCAATGGTCGCCACAGCACCATGCTGTTGTGTGACGATCACTATAGCCAACTGGTGCGCCAGCAAAAGCGCACCGTCTCGCCGCTCGAAGCCTTGTTTGGCTCGCGCAGCGGCTTGTTCGAAGACTTCCTCGGCAGCGACTTCTTCCGCATCGGTGACGATTCGCCGTCCATGGCGGCCGATACCGACGAGGTGGTCGATGCCTCGTTCGGCGAACCCGCCCCGGCTGCTACGGGAACAACGCGCCGGCGCGGCAGTGGGCTCGCCAGCCGCATCAGCGAACAGTCCGAGGCTTTGTTGCAGGAGGCCGCCAAACATGCCGCCGAATTTGGCCGCCCCGAAGTCGATACCGAACACCTGCTGCTGGCGCTGATCGACAGCGACGTTGTAAAGACCATCCTGGGGCAATTCAAGATCAAGGTCGATGACCTCAAGCGGCAAATCGAATCCGAAGCCAAACGTGGCGATAAGCCGTTCGAGGGCGAGATCGGCGTGTCGCCCCGGGTCAAGGACGCGCTCAGCCGTGCTTTCGTGGCCTCCAACGAACTCGGCCACTCTTATGTCGGGCCGGAGCATTTCCTGATCGGGCTCGCCGAGGAAGGCGAAGGTTTGGCGGCCAACCTGCTGCGCCGTTACGGCCTCACGCCGCAAGCGCTGCGCCAGCAGGTCAGCAAGGTGGTCGGCAAAGGGGCCGAGGATGGCCGCGCCGAGACGCCGACCAACACGCCGGAACTCGACAAGTATTCGCGCGACCTCACCAAGATGGCGCGCGAGGGCAAGCTCGATCCGGTCATCGGCCGCGCGCAGGAGATCGAGACGACCATCGAAGTGCTGGCCCGGCGCAAGAAGAACAACCCGGTGCTGATCGGCGAACCCGGCGTCGGCAAGACCGCCATCGTCGAAGGGCTGGCGCAGCGCATGGTCGCAGGCGAAGTGCCCGAAACGCTGCGTGACAAGCGCCTGGTCGAACTCAACATCAATGCCATGGTGGCCGGCGCCAAGTACCGCGGCGAGTTCGAGGAGCGCGTGCAGAAGGTGCTCAAGGAAGTGACCGAGCACCAGGGGGAGCTGATTCTCTTCATCGACGAGGTGCACACCATCGTCGGTGCCGGCCAGGGTGGCGGCGAAGGCGGGCTGGACGTGGCCAACGTCTTCAAGCCGATGATGGCGCGCGGCGAGCTGAACCTGATCGGCGCCACCACGCTCAACGAGTATCAGAAGTACATCGAAAAGGATGCCGCGCTGGAGCGTCGCTTCCAGCCGGTGATGGTGCCCGAGCCGACGGTAGCGCAGACCATGATGATCCTGCGCGGCCTGCGCGACACCTTCGAGGCGCACCACAAGGTCAGCATCACCGAGGATGCGATCATCGCCGCCGCCGAGTTGTCCGACCGCTACATCACCGCACGCTTTTTGCCTGACAAGGCCATCGACCTGCTCGACCAGGCGGCCGCACGCGTGAAGCTGTCGGCCACGGCCCGCCCGGTGGCGGTGCAAGAGCTGGAGTCCGAATTGCACCAGCTGCGGCGTGAGCAGGACTATGTGGCCTCGCGCAAGCAATACGACAAGGCCGCCGAGCTGGGCAAGCACATCGAGGCCAAAGAGGCCGAACTCAAGAAGCTTGTCGAGGAATGGGAACGCGAGCGCGCCTCGGGCAGCGCCGAAGTCAAGGCCGAGCATGTCGCGCAGATCGTCTCGCGCCTGACCGGCATTCCGGTCAACGAGCTGACGGTGGAAGAGCGCGAGAAGCTGCTGCATCTGGAGCAGCGGCTGCACGAGCGCCTGGTGGGCCAGGACGAAGCGGTGCGCGCGGTGGCCGATGCCGTGCGGCTGTCGCGGGCGGGCCTGCGCGAAGGCGGCAAGCCGGTGGCGACTTTTCTGTTCCTCGGGCCGACCGGCGTGGGCAAGACCGAGCTCGCCAAGGCGCTGGCCGAGTCCATCTATGGCGATGAAGGTGCGCTGCTGCGCATCGACATGTCCGAGTACGGGGAACGCCATACCGTGGCACGCCTGGTGGGCGCGCCTCCGGGTTATGTGGGCTATGACGAGGGCGGCCAGCTCACCGAGAAGGTGCGTCGCAAGCCCTACAGCGTGTTGCTGCTGGACGAGATCGAGAAGGCGCACCCCGACGTCTACAACATCCTGCTGCAGGTGTTCGACGACGGGCGGCTCACCGACGGCAAGGGCCGGGTGGTGGATTTCACCAATACCATCATCATCGCCACCTCGAACTTGGGCTCGGACATCATCCAGCGTCGGCTGAAGGCGCGCGGGGCGGCCGGCGAGGAGTACGAAAAGACCAAGGCCGAGGTGATGGACGTGCTGCGCGGCCACTTCCGTCCCGAGTTCATCAACCGCATCGACGAGATCATCGTCTTCCATGCGCTGGGCAAGGAGGAGATTCGCCACATCGTCGGCCTGCAGCTCGATCGGGTGGCACGCAGCGCCGCCAGCCAGGGCGTGACGCTCACCTTCGATCAGACCTTGATCGATCACTTCGCGGAGGAAGGCTACAAGCCCGAGTTCGGTGCGCGTGAACTCAAGCGCCTGATCCGCAGCGAGCTGGAAACCGCGCTGGCACGCGAGATGCTCGGCGGCGGAATCGGCAAGGGCGATCACGCCAGCGGACGCTGGGATGACAAGGCCGAACGGGTGGTCTTCGAGCGCCAGGAGCCACCCGCGAAGCCGGCCGAGCCTGAGAAGCCCGATGCCGCGAAGGTGGCCGAGGCACCGCCTAGCGACGCGAGCAAGCCTGCGCGCAAGAAGAAGTCAGCGGGCGGCGAATCTTGAGCGATGGGAGGCTGTCGTGTCCGACCCCAACGGGCTGACATGGGCAGCCACCCTCGTGTCGCTGACGGTCGCTATCCCCACAGCGGGGCACGCGGTCATCTACAAGCGTGACCCTCGATCGGCCACGCTGTGGGTATTGCTGATCGCCTTGTTGCCGCTGGGCGGTTCGCTGCTGTATGGGCTGTTCGGCATCAACCGTTACCAGCGGCGGGCGCGGCGGCTCTTCCCGGGGGCAGATCCTGCTGTTCGGCAGGATCTCTCGCCCACGATGCCCGAGGCTGTATCGCCGCCACTTGCCGGTCTGGCCCACCTGGTGGGACGCGCCACCGGCCAGTCGCTGACCGGCGGCAACCGCATCGAGCCGCTTGTCGATGGCGAGCAGGCCTACCCGGCCATGCTCGCCGCCATCGAATCGGCGCGGTACAGCGTCGCCTTGGCCTCGTACATCTTCGACAGCCAAGGCATCGGGGCGCAGTTCGTCGATGCGCTGAGCCGGGCCCATGCGCGCGGCGTGCAAGTGCGGGTGCTGATCGACGACGTCTCTGCCCGGTGGACGCCCAGCAGCGCCTACCGCGCCTTGCAACGCGCCGGCGTTCCGGCGGCGACGTTCAACCCGACGTTGATTCCCGCGCGCCTGCATGCCGCGCATCTGCGCAATCACCGCAAGCTGCTGGTGATCGATGGCGAGACGGGTTTCACCGGCGGCATGAACATCTTCAGCCCGTATTGGCGGCCCGATGCGCCGGAGCAGGCCTGTCACGATTTGCACTTTCGTCTGCGCGGGCCGGTGGTTGCGCATCTGATGCGGTGCTTCACCGACGATTGGTGCGATACCACGGGCGAGCGGCTCAACGAGGGTCTCTGGGGCGAACCGCCCGCAACGGCTGATGAGCAAGGAACCTCTTGGGCGCGCGGCATCGAGGCCGGTCCCGATGAGGCCCTGGACCGGCTGCGCTGGACCTTCATGGGCGCTTTGAGCGCGGCGAAGCATTCGGTGCGCATCTGGACACCTTACTTCGTGCCCGATCAGCCGATGATCGCGGCGCTGAGCACGGCCGCGTTGCGCGGCGTGCGCGTCGAGGTGCTGACGCCCGCAAACGGCGACCATCCCACGGTGCAATGGGCCGCGCGCGCCCACTACTGGCAGGTGCTGGAGCACGGTGTACGCATCTTCGAACGGCCTGGCCCGTTCGACCACAGCAAGCTGATGCTGATAGACGGCCAGTGGTGCTGCCTGGGTTCGGCCAATTGGGATGCGCGCAGCCTGCGCCTCAACTTCGAGTTCAATGTGGAGGTGTACGACACCGCGCTGTCTACGCGGCTGGAATCCCTTTTTGATGCCGCCCGTGATGCATCGAACGAGATATCGGCCATGGCGTTGCGCGCCCACCCGCTGGCCATCCGCTTGCGCGACGGGGTGGCCCGTCTGTTCACCCCCATTCTCTAGCGGCACGACTTGCGAGGAACATTGCCCATGGAAAAGAAAGATCAATGGAACATTGGCTACTGGATCGTCGCCGGCCTGTTGCTGCTGACGCTGCAGAACTACTGGCAGGCGGCCAAGACCGTCGAGCCCGTGCCCTACAGCGAATTCGAGAAGGCGCTGGCCGAGGGGCGCGTCGCCGAAGTGCTGGTGTCGGACCGCACGGTCACCGGGCGCCTGAAATCGCCGGACAGCCGGGGCAAGACCACCATCGTGGCCACCCGTGTCGAACCCGATCTGGCTGATCGGCTGTCGAAATACGACGTGCCCTACGCGCGAGTGGTGGAAAGCACCTGGCTGCGTGATGTGCTCTCCTGGATTCTGCCGGCCGTGGCCTTCTTCGGCGTCTGGTTCTTCCTGTTCCGCCGCTTCGCCGAGAAGCAGGGCATGGGTGGTTTCCTGAGCATCGGCAAGAGCCGCGCCAAGGTGTTCATGGAGAAGAACACCGGCGTCACCTTTGCCGATGTCGCGGGTGTCGATGAGGCCAAAGCCGAGCTGGTCGAAATCGTCGACTTCCTGAAGAACCCGCAGGATTACGGCCGCCTCGGCGCGCGCATCCCGAAAGGTGTGTTGCTGGTTGGCCCGCCCGGCACGGGCAAGACCCTGCTGGCCAAGGCCGTGGCGGGCGAGGCCGGGGTACCGTTCTTCTCTATCTCCGGCTCGGAGTTCGTCGAGATGTTTGTCGGCGTGGGCGCGGCGCGGGTGCGCGACCTGTTCGAGCAGGCGCGCGGGCAGGCGCCGGCCATCATCTTCATCGATGAACTCGACGCGCTGGGCCGTGCACGCGGCGTAGGAGGCCCCATCGGCGGCCACGACGAGCGTGAGCAGACGCTCAACCAGCTGCTCACCGAGATGGACGGCTTCGACAGCTCGGTCGGGCTGATCATCCTCGCCGCCACCAACCGCCCCGAAATCCTCGACCAGGCGCTGCTGCGCGCCGGTCGCTTCGACCGCCAGGTGCTGGTGGACCGGCCCGACAAGAAGGGACGGCTGGACATCCTGAAGGTCCACGTCAAGAAGGTGACACTGGCCCAGGATGTCGACCTCGAACAGGTGGCTGCGCTGACCACGGGCTTTTCCGGCGCGGACCTGGCGAACCTGGTCAACGAGGCGGCGCTGGCGGCGACCCGGCGCAAAGCGTCCGCCGTGGAGTTGCAGGATTTCACCGCGGCCATCGAGCGCATCGTGGCGGGCCTGGAAAAGAAGAACCGCGTGCTCAACCCCAAGGAGCGGGAGACCGTGGCCTATCACGAGATGGGCCATGCCTTGGTGGCGCTGGCGCTACCAGGCACAGACCCGGTACACAAGATATCGATCATTCCGCGCGGCATCGGCGCACTGGGCTACACGCTGCAACGCCCCACCGAGGACCGGTTCCTGATGACGCGCGCCGATCTGGAGCACAAGATCGCCGTACTGTTGGGCGGGCGCGCCGCAGAGAAGTTGGTGTTTGGCGAACTGTCGACTGGTGCCGCAGACGATCTGGCGCGAGCCACCGACATCGCGCGCGACATGATCACCCGCTTTGGCATGGACGAGGGGCTCGGCTACATCGCGTTTGAGGCGCAGCGGCCGCGTTTTCTCGACGTCCCCGAGCTGGCCCACGGCGGCTGCCGGGTGGCCGAATCGACCCAGGCGCGCATCGATCAGGCCATCCGCGACATCGTGATGGGCGTGTTCGAGCGCGCCTACCGGATCCTCGACACCAACCGCGCGGTGCTGGAGCGTTGTGCGCGCGAACTGCTGGCGCGGGAAACGCTCAACGAAAACGACATCCTTCAATTGACCCAAGGACTTGTTCTTGATGGAAACGAAAAGTAGTAGGCGCTATTCAGAGTGAGCCGGCGGCTCTGTTCGGTGCGTCATCCAATTCGCCGGCATTGTTCAAGGAGAACGGATATGACTGCATTGAGTCCGTGGGACCCCTTCCGGGAACTGGATGAATTGCAAAACCGCCTGGCGACGATGTTGGACGGACACCCCAGCGACAGGGCGCCCGTACCGGCAACGAAGCCATGACCACGGCGGACTGGGCACCAATGGTGGACGTCAGCGAGGATGAGAACGCATTCATCCTCAAGCTGGATCTGCCGGAGGTCCCCAAGGATGCCGTGCGCGTCAGCGCGGAAAACGGCGTGCTCACCATCAGCGGCGAGCGCAAACTGGAAAAAGAGGAGCAGGGCAAGAAGTTCCACCGCATCGAACGTGCGTATGGCCGCTTTGTGCGCAGCTTTGTCTTGCCTGACAACATTGATCCGACCAAGGTGACGGCTTCGATGAAAGACGGCGCACTGGAAGTGCGGCTTGTCAAGGCCGAGCAAGCCAAACCGAAACAGATTGAAATCTCAGTCAACTAACTTTACTTAGGAGCCCAATATCATGAATATCAAACAGCCCCAATCAACCTTCTCCGCACTTGCCCTGGCGGTCGTCGTCGGACTGAGCGGACCAGCCCAGGCCCAATCGGCGGCAGGTTCTAGCCCAGGTGCTGCAGCACCCTCTGCCGCATCCAAGGCGGCGCAGCCACAGGTAGATGACAAGGCCGCCCGGGAAGCCGAAAAAAAGCGTGCTGAGCTCACTCAGGACGCCATCACGGCGCTCACCAAGACCCAGGAGGCTTTGACACTTCTTGATGCAAAGAAGACCAAGGAGGCGCTCGCTGCGCTGGAACTGGCCAGCGGAAAGCTGGAACTGGTATTGGCACGCGACGCCAAACTTGCTTTGGCGCCGGTCAATGTACGCG
Organism: Paracidovorax sp.; assembly: GCF_057642795.1. Classification (NCBI taxonomy): domain Bacteria; kingdom Pseudomonadati; phylum Pseudomonadota; class Betaproteobacteria; order Burkholderiales; family Comamonadaceae; genus Paracidovorax; species Paracidovorax sp. The sequence goes on along the minus strand of NZ_JBXYZY010000015.1, from coordinate 34,255 downwards.
TCATCACCCGCGATATCCACGCCAACGTGGAAACGGTGAAGAAAGCGGTCAAGTTGTCTCGGGAGTTGTTGGATGATGGCGAGGTGCAAAAGGCACGGCCCATTGTTGCCAATCTTGCCAGCGAAATCGTGATCGAAACCGACAACCTGCCGATGGCAACGTACCCGGCAGCGATCAAGTCGGCCGCACGGCTCATCGACAGCGGCAAGATCGACTACGCCAAGGCGGAACTCGCCCGAGCACTGAACACGCTGGTGGTGACCTCGGTCGCCTTTCCTCTGCCCGTGCTACGGGCTGAAGCCGCGATGGCAAAAGCTGAAAAGCTGGCCGAGACCGACAAGCGCGATGCCAAACAGAGCGAGGAGCTCAGCGCCCTGCTGGCCTACGTGCGCACGGAAATCGAGCTGGCGCAGATCCTGGGTTATGGCAAGAAGGCGGACTTCAAGCCCATCTTCGATCAGGTGAAGTCCATTGAGCAACAGTCGGCTGGTGGCAAAAGCGGCAAGGGATGGTTCGACGAGTTGAAGACGCGCCTCCAAAAGCTGTTTTGAGGTGATGAAGGGGCTGACTGCTCTGTCGGTCAGTCTCGCGATGTTCGCAGTCAGCCCCAATAGATTCGCCTATTTTCACTAACTCATACGAGGCATATCACCATGAATGAGCAAACATCGAATCCCAATGCGACGAACAAAGAAATAAACGAACAGGCCGCGGTAAGCAGCCTTCCTGTCAGTCCAGAGGCCAAGCCTGAAGTCGTCACGGAGGTACATCCTGAGGTTCAGAAGGAAACGGACTCGCAGGCGGCAGACAAACGTAAACAAGTCCTCGATGAGGCCGTTTCGGCCTTGGCGCTGACCAAATCAGCGCTGGCCGCACTTGACGGCAAGGACGCTGCACGAGCATTGGCAACGCTGGCCGAAGTGACGGGAAAGCTGGAGCTGATCGTCGCGCGCGAACCCACGCTCGCCCTAGCCCCCGTTGATGTGCGCACCATCGTGCACGACTTGTTCGCCAACACGGAAACCATTGAGGCGATGACCGACGAGGCGCTGGATGCCCTCAAACATGGCGAGGTGCAACAGGCACGTCACGTGCTGGCTTTGCTGGCCAGTGAAATCGTGATCGCGGTCACCAACATCCCTCTGGCGTCCTATCCCGCAGCCGTGAAGTCAGTCGTGCCGCTGATCGATCAGGGCAAGATTGAAGAAGCCAAAGCCGCGCTGCAGGCAGCGCTCAGCACGCTGGTCGAGACGCGCAGCGTGCATCCGCTGCCCGCCCTGCGCGCCAGGCTGCTCCTGAAGCGCGCCGAGACCTTGGTAGAAGATGGTCAGCGGAGCGAAGCGTCCAATGAGCGCCTGGAGACATTATTGAACGAAGCGCGGCAGCAGTTGGAAATGGCAGAACTGCTGGGCTATGGAAAGAAGAAGGACTTTGAGCCCCTGTATGCTGAACTCAAGAAAGTCAAGCAAAAGACGGCTGGGGGAGGCGGCGGAAAAGGCTGGCTCGATGAAATCAAGGCAAAGCTGTCCAAGTTGTTCTGAAATCCCTGGAGAGGGGGCGCATAGCGCCCCCTCTCTTGTCCCATGAGTGTTTGATTTTTTATTTTGTATAGATCTTTAGGAGATATTGCATGAACACAGACACCATCGCCAATTCCAATGCGGATGACCCCACCAAAGCACTGTGTTCGCTGAGCCAAAATTGGTGGCTTTTTGTGCTGCGCGGTGTCTTGGCATTGATTTTTGCAGCCCTTGCGTTCTGGATGCCACAATCGGCTCTGTTGGCCATGACCATCATGTTCGGCGCATTTTCCTTGGTCAATGGCGCTTTCAACTTGGTTGCAGCGGTGCGCCATATCCAGAAAAAAGAGCGCTGGGGCTGGCTGCTGTTCAGCGGCATTGTCGGCATACTTACCGGCGTCGTCGTCCTGGTTGCTCCTTGGGTCGCCACGATAGTCTTGGCTTCTTTTTTATGGGCTAGCGTGGGCTTCTGGGCGATTTTCACCGGTGTGCTGGAGATATCCGCCGCCGTTCGGCTGCGTCAAGAAATCAAGGGTGAAATTTGGCTTGCCTTCAGTGGACTGCTCTCGATTGTCCTTGGCGCTATCGTCTTGTGGATATTTTTTTCCCGTCCGGTCGAGTCATTCCTGGCCGCAGGCTGGCTGTTGGGCTTCTATGCGGCAGTCTATGGTGTCACGCTTTTGTTCTTGAGTTGGCGTCTTCGCAAAACGCGCCAAGGATAAGATCGGGTCAAACTAAATTCTATGGATATGAGCATTTTCGGTTCGTGCCTCCATAGAAATGACATCAAAGGAGTCATGCATGCAGATGCAATATAGCTATCGAGCTATCGACAAAGAGTTTCATGAACCATGGCAGAGAGCTTTGGGAAATGTGATCGAGCACGCCCTCAAGCCATTGCTCGACAAACACACTAAAGATTCAGTGCGACTTCAAATCGTCCTTGATCGCGACAAGACCAAGCGGCAATTTCTGGCCAGTGGCTATATGCACCTGCCCGGCAAAAAGATTGTCAGCGTTACTGCATCACATGACGAGCTGACGCCCCTCGCGCAGATGCTCGCACAGTCGTTGTTCCGTCAGGCCAAGAAGCATTTTGACCGGCTGCATGCTCAGGATCAAATCAAGCGCAAAGCACGACGCGAGCGCTTGCGCGAGCTCAAGGTGCGGATTGCCGCAAAACCCGCATCAGCCGCCCATGAGGCCGAGGCGATCCGAATGCCTCTACTGTCGAAACTTGAGGCTGTCGCAAGGCGTGAGCTGGCTTATCTGCGGGCCGTCGGCGATGTACCGCGCGATTATCCGACGCTGCGCGACGTGGTGGATGAAGCGATTGTCCAAGCTGAGGTGGAATGGCAATCCGTGCCGGAAGAAAAAGCGGCTTACTTCGGTCTTCTGAAGCATCTGTTCGCCGTCCTGGATCACGAAGTGGCAAACAGCCGGCAATTTGGCGAATTCGTTTCTCTGGACGCGCCGGTCGAAGCGGATGCCCAGGACGTCGCCGAGGCCATGGTGGAAGAGGAAGTCTTCGAATTTTATCAGCCCGATGACACACTCAGGCTGGCCGATATCATCGCTGACAGTCAGCATCCCGATGCCGCAACGATCGCGGAACAGGAGGAGCTAGTTGATTGGTCGAGCGAGTTCGCTTTTGCATTCGACCTGCTGAAGGACATGCCGCGTTTGTGGCGGCGCATTTTTCTGCTTATCCGTGTGGACGGGCTGGATGCCAGCAGCGTCTCTGAAATCCTGCTGATTCCTAGTAAGGAAGATACTGTCCAAAGGTGGCTCATGCAGGCCGAAGCGTTTATCGCTGCTCATTTGGAAGAGGCCGGAGTAAGCAAAGACGGGAACGATTGGCTCCAAGGCGTTGATTGGTCGGCATTGTCTGTGACCCGAAGCGCGGCAGCCTCACTCTGGTCCAAGGAGGCGAACCATGAAGAATGATCTTCACCTCGTCTGTCCGCATTGCCAGTCCATTAACCGCGTACCGACTGCGAAGCTATCGGAACATCCCAACTGCGGCCGCTGCCAGCAGCCCTTGTTCACGGGCGAACCCATCGAGTTGACCACGGCGACGTTCTCGCGCCACGTGGAGCGCAGCGACCTGCCACTGTTGGTCGATTTCTGGGCACCTTGGTGCGGGCCGTGCAAGATGATGGCCCCGCAGTTCCAGCAAGCGGCGCGCCAGCTCGAACCCAGGATCCGGCTGGCCAAGGTCAATACCGAGGCTGAGCCCCACCTGGCCGCGCAGTTCGGTATCCGCAGCATTCCGACGCTCGCCCTGTTCCAGGGCGGACGTGAGATCGCACGCCAGGCAGGCGCCATGGGCGCGCAGGACATCGTGCGCTGGGCATCTGCACATGTGGGACGCTGACCGATGCAGGATTTGCTCGGCACTACCCTGATCCTGCTGGCGGCGTGCAGCCTGGCGGCGGTGGCGACGGCGGCGTTCAGAGTACCCGCCTTGCTGGGTTACCTCGCCGTCGGCGCCTTGCTGGGCCCCACGGTCAGCGGTGTGATCGCGCCGGGAGAAGCGCTTGATTTTCTGTCCGAGCTGGGCGTGGCCCTGCTGCTGTTCATGGTTGGGCTGGAATTCTCCCTCGGGCACTTTTGGCTCACTCGCAAGACCGTACTGGTGGCTGGCAGTTTGCAGATGGTCGTTGTGGCTGCGCCACTGACCCTGGTGCTGATCGGGTTGGGTCAGCCAGCCCAGAGCGCTGCACTGCTCGGCGCTGCGGCGGCCATGTCTTCCACGGCGCTGGTCAGCCGGCAGTTGGCCGACCAAGGCGAGCTCACCACCCGCCACGGCCGCAGCGCCATCGGCGTGCTGGTCTTTCAGGACCTGGCCAGCGTGCCCCTGCTGGCCCTGCTGGCGATCTGGGCGCGCGGCGAGTCGCCGAAGATCGAGAGCGTGCTGCTCGAAGTGTTGGGCGTGCTGATGTTGTTCGCGGCAGCGGCCCTCGCCTCCCGTCGTCTGTTGCATGGCCTGCTGGGCTGGGTGGCGCGGCAGGGCCACGAAGAATCCTTCGTGCTGGTTTCCTTGTGCGTGGTGGTGGCTGCCGCCGCTGCTGCACACGCGGTCGGCGTATCCGCCGCCCTGGGTGCGTTTTTGGCCGGCATGGTGCTGGGCGAGAGCGACGTCCGGCACCACATGGAAAACCACCTCAAACCGTTTCGCGATGTGTTGTCGGGGGTGTTCTTCGTGACTGTCGGCCTGCAGCTGGACGGAGCACAGATTCTTTCGGCACCGCTGACGGTGTTGGCGTGGCTGGCAGTGCTGGTACCGGTCAAGATCGGGCTCAACACCCTGGCCTTGCGGGCGACGCGCCTGTCCGCCCTCGATGCCTGGCGCACGGGCATAGCGTTGGGGCATGGCGGCGAGTTCGCCCTGCTGTTGTTGGGCATGGTCTTGCAGCAGCATCTGATTCCCGCGACCGTCGTACAACCCATGCTGGTTGCGCTGGTGCTCAGCATGGCCTTGGCACCGCTACTGATCCGCCATCACGATGTACTTGCCCGGTTCTTGAGCCGCACCGGCGGCGTCATTCAGCCACCCCAGGCTGAAGAAGTCGAGATCGCCGCGCAGACGGCGCGATATCGAGACCATGTCATCGTTTGCGGCGCGGGCGAGCTTGGCCTGACAGTCAGCGAGATTCTTCGCCACGCCGGCGTGGCGCATCTGCTGCTGGAGGCGGACGCGCAGAAGGTCGAGGCCGCGCGTGCCGCCGGCGCGCCGGTGTTCCATGGCGATGCCAGTCGGCCCGATACCTTGCTGGCTGCCGGCGTGACGCATGCGCACATGGTGGTGCTGACGTTCGCCCATGCCCAGCAAGCGTTGCGCATCGCCCAAGCGATTGCCGAGCGCCGTCCGGCGCTGACCTTGTGGGTGTCGTGCAGAAGTACGACCGCGGTCGATGCTTTTCGCGCCATGCCCAACGTGCGCGTGTACCAGCAATCCTTTGCCGCAGCTATTGGGCTGGCGGAACAGGTGATGTCGACGCTTGGCATGTCGACCGAGCTGATTGAAGGACACATCAGCGCAATGCGCCGCCGTCTCGACAGCAGCCGTTTTCCAGGGAGTTCATCGTCATGAAATCAACACGCCTTAACCCATTTCAGGTCTTGCGTGACCAGTGGGCCATCATGAGTTTTTACGAGCGTTTCGAGCAGGTCGTCGCGCTCGTGCTGTCGGCGGTGATTGCCGTCATCATCGTGGTGTCGCTGTTCCAGCTCATCTCCATCGTCTTCACGCTGCTGGTTCTCGATGCCTTCAATCCCCTGGATCACAAGGTATTCCAGAGCGTGTTCGGCATGATCATGACGCTTTTGATTGCTATGGAGTTCAAGCATTCCATCGTGCGCGTGGCGCTGCGTCGGGACAGCATCATCCAGGTCAAGACCGTGATCCTCATCGGCCTGATCGCGCTGGCACGCAAGTTCGTGGTCCTCGACCCCGACACGAGTCCCGCCAAAATCGCCGCGCTGGCAGGCGCCACACTGGCGCTTGGTACCACTTACTGGCTGCTGCGCGATCGCGACGACCGCGTCGCCGAGAAATCTGGGCATGAATCGTCATCATCCTAGTGACCTGCGCGCTGCGTGGTTGCAACATCGCTGGCTCAACCGCCTGCAGACCGGGCTGTTGAGCCTGACCCTGGTCGGGATCGCAGCCACCGCAGGAAGCCTGCTGTTCGGGGAAAGCGGCCTGTGGCTCGCGCTGTTTGCAGTTGCAGGCACGTTGTTACTGGAACCGGCAGCCGCATCCGCCTTGACCTTGCGCCTGTGCCGCGCACGGGCTTTGCGCCCGCACGAAGCCCCGGAAATTTGGGCTCTGTTGCGCGAGCTGTCCGCCCGTGCCGGTTTGCCCGCCACGCCGGTGCCGCACTACGTGCCCAGTGCCGTCATCAACGCCTTCGCCACCGGCTCGAAGCAGCATGCATCGATCGCCCTCACCGATGGCCTGCTGCGCAACCTGAGTTCGCGCGAACTGGCGGGTGTGCTCGCGCACGAGGTTGCGCACATCGCTAATGAGGATCTGCGTGTCATGGGGCTGGCGGATTCCGTCAGTCGCCTCACGAGCCTGCTGGCCCTTATGGGACAGATTGCGATCCTTCTGAGCCTGCCCGAGCTGCTGGTTGGCGCGGCGGAGGTCTATTGGCCCGGTCTATTGTTATTGGCCGCAACGCCCCAGCTGGCCCTGCTCGCACAGCTCGGCTTGTCTCGCGTGCGTGAGTTCGACGCTGACCGCCTCGCGCCGGAACTGACTGGCGACCCGCAGGGGCTTGCGTCTGCGCTGGCGAAAATCGAGCGGGTCAGCCGCTCCTGGCGTGCCTGGCTGTCGCCGGGATGGGGCAATCCCGAGCCCTCCTGGTTGCGCACGCATCCGGCAACGCAAGAGCGCATCTCACGCCTGCTGACGTTGGCGCCCAGGCCAGCATCAGCGTTGCCGTCTCACGAGATCCATTTCTTGCCGGAATCCGCTGTGACGCTTCGCCCCCCGCGCTGGCGCCCGAGTGGACTGTGGCGCTGATTGCCCTCAACAGGAGACTTGTCATGGCCTACCCCGACCCGTACGCGCGCCCGCCACAGGACCACTTTATCCGTCGCTGGCTCTTCATCACCGCCTGCATTGCCGCGCTCATGCTGCTGTGGCAGTTTCTGCCCGCCATCGAGGCCTGGTTCAGTCCGCGCGAGGCGGCAGAACGCACTGTGACGGCGCGCGGCGACCTGGCGGCGGACGAGAAAGCCACCATCGAATTGTTCGAAAAATCGCGCGCCTCGGTGGTCTACATCACCACCGCGCAATTGGTACGCGATGTCTGGACGCGCAACGTGTTCTCCGTGCCGCGCGGTACAGGCTCGGGTTTCATCTGGGACGACGCCGGCCACGTCGTCACCAACTTCCACGTCATCCAGGGCGCGTCCGAAGCCACCGTCAAACTGGCCGACGGCCGCGACTACCAGGCCGCGCTGGTGGGGGCAAGCCCAGCGCACGACATCGCTGTACTCAAGATTGGCGTCGGTTTCAAGCGCCCGCCGGCCGTGCCGGTCGGCACCAGCGCCGACCTCAAGGTGGGTCAGAAGGTGTTCGCTATCGGCAACCCCTTCGGCCTGGACTGGACGCTCACCACTGGTGTCGTCTCCGCGCTCGACCGCTCGTTACCCGGAGAAGCGGGCGGCCCGGCCATCGATCACCTGATCCAGACCGACGCCGCCATCAACCCTGGCAACTCCGGTGGGCCGCTGCTCGATTCGGCAGGAAGGCTCATCGGCATCAACACGGCGATCTATAGCCCCTCCGGCGCCTCGGCCGGGATTGGTTTCGCCGTGCCGGTGGACACCGTCATGCGCGTAGTCCCGCAACTCATCAAGACCGGTAAGTACATCCGTCCGGCGCTGGGCATTGAGGTGGACGAACAGCTCAATCAGCGCCTGCTTGCACTGACCGGAAGCAAGGGCGTGTTCGTGCTGCGTGTTACCCCTGGTTCGGCAGCGCACAAGGCCGGCCTCGCGGGTGTCGAAGTCACGCCGCAAGGCATCGTGCCGGGCGACCGCATCATCGATGTTGATGGCAAGGCGACGGATGATGTGGCCAAGCTGCTCGCGCAGCTAGACGACAGGAAGGTCGGCGATGTGGTGGTCTTGTCAGTGGAACGGGCCGGCAAATCGCGCGAGGTGCGTGTGGAGCTGCAACCCGGGAATTGATTGAACTGAACCTGTGGATCAGGCGGTAGTGCAGCGTCGCGGCGATTGAGGTTCTCGGGTCTTCGGCCAGGGGGCGTTCCGCCTCAACCTCCGTAATTTTCGGATGCGATCTGCCTATCCGAATAGGCAAGCATGCAACGCCGGAACCTCTTGCCAATCATCGAAGGAGAAAGCGAGGCGCAATCCGCATGAGGTGGACGCAGGCCAGGAACGAGGCAAACAGGAGGCCGCATTGGAACTCAGACTACTGCGCTATTTCGTTGCGGTCGCGGAAGAACTGCATTTCGCGCGAGCGGCCGAGCGCCTTGGCGTAGAACAATCGCCTGTGTCGCGCGCAATGCGCAATCTCGAAGCCACGCTCGGCGTGCAGTTGTTCGACCGCAGCGCGCACCAGACGCGACTGACCTGGGCCGGTCAAGTGTTCCTCGGTGAGTGCCGGCGTGTGCTGGCCACCGTGGAGCAGGCGGTGAGTGCCGCAAAGGCGGCGGCGCAGGGCTATCAGGGTTATCTGCGCATCGCCATCTGTGACAGCTTGGCGCAGCCCCACATTGCCACCTTGCTGGCGCGCAGCCGCGAGGAAGAGCCCGAACTGGAGATTCGCGTCTTCGAGCTGCCTTTCGCGCAGCAGCTCAAGGGCCTGCACAACGATCTGCTGGACATCGGCTTTGCGCTGTCGGACGCGGTGAGCGAAGGCCTTGTCGCCGAGCCCGTGTGGACCGATCCTCTGTCGGTGATCGTGCCCGTGCGCCACCCCTTGTTGGCGCACGCGGAAGTGCCATTGGATGAAGCCTTGAAGTTTCCGTTGGTACTGTGCCATCCGGACGCGGGATCGGGCTGCCACCACCAGATCCAGGCGGTGCTTCAAGGTGCGTCCAAGCCGCTCAAGCTGGTAGATCAGGTGACGAGCCTAGCAGGCTGCTGAAATACTGGTTTGCCCATCGGTAGCCAAAAACATCGACCGCGTAAAACGGCCTACCAGCGATTATTTCGAACCCGGTAAGGGGTGAGGTACCCTCAAAGTCGTCATTTTGCGAGTTCTACAGCAGTATTTCAGCAGCCTGCTAGGCGTGATGCTGACTCTGGTCGGTGCCGGTTATGGCCTAGGTTTCGCCATTGCCTCGCAGGTGCAGACCCTGAACCGCCCCGACATAACCGTTCGCCCCTTGGCCGGCACGCCGCCCATGCTGTCCACCTACCTGCTGCGCCGCAGCGCCGAACCCTCTGAGCCCATGAAGCGGTTTCTGCAGCGCGCCCGCGAGGAGTTCCTGCCAAAGGGAGATGAACCGGCCTCGTGACGTTGAGCGCTCGGGTACATTGGCTACTGCTGGCTGTCCATGGCTCGCACTGGACTTGCTCGGAGCGCGCGTTGACCAAGCGTGGTTTTTCAGTCCATAATTATGTCCATCTCGGTTCGCCGAGTGCGGAAAACTCATTATCAATCAACGAGTTGGGAACACGATGATGTTCCCTTCACCCGCTCCACACAGTCGATCATCATTAGGGACCACGAAGGAAATCGGCCCAACGACGTTGAGACGCTCGATGCTGCGCTGCATCACGAGCGCATATCGCGTCATATGTCAGCAGTACAAGACCACAGTTCGTAGCGTGACTTCCCAAGCTCGCGCTGTCCGGTATCGGCGACCGCCGTCATTCCCGCTGCAGAACGGGACCGGCTGCACGCAGCCTGAAGCGGCCACATTACCAGCGACCGTCGATGAGATGGGCGATCACTGCCAAGCATTGGCAGCAACAAGCGAGTCAAACTAAAAACTCTGCCCGATTCTTCCCTTCGATCCATTTTGGCGCTCTTCCTCTGCCGCTCCAACTCGCTCCTGTCAGTGGGTCACGGTATTTAGCTGCAACGCTTTTGACCGTAGGCTTCCAAGGAAAGACCTGCTGCGCAGTAAAGCCAAACTCGGCTATCAACTCATGGACCGTCTCCAGCGCTTGCTTCGCTTGCGCCTTGTGCGCCACGGCAATTTGTTGATCCAGTGCAGCCTTTTGAGCCAGTAGTTCTTGGTAGGTGCTCATGAGGTTTTGTTTTTCCGGTAAAGCCTATGAGGATAGCGCTAAACACTTGGTCTTTTAGCGCCTCTTGCCCTATTCAAATAGTGTTCGCCATCAAATTCTGCTTTTGGATATTCTGTTTTGAATGGCTTTCTTGCCAAGGTTTGAATATCGAGTGATATTTCGCTGATATATTGCTGATTTTGCTTTGTGATATAATGATATTGCTCGATATTTGATGTGCCACCGGTTCATATATCAATATCAGCTTTCTCCCCGCCTGTATTCCCAGGTCGCGTTCTCCCCATCCCCCAGCTTGATTTCCCTCGCGCCGTAACCCTCGGTAGCGTGCGCGCGGCTGTCGCCATGACAGCGCGCGTGGCACCGCCGTGGCCGTGTCATCGCGGCGGGGATGGCTTGTGTGGTGGCAGATCGCGCCAGGGCGTGGTGTCGGTGGTGACGAGCGCATAGCTGCGCTGCGTTCTTTTTCCCTTTCCCTTCTCGCTTTCCTTTCTTCTCAGGAGTTTTCCCATGACCTCCTCGCCTGGTCAGGCCGCCGCATGGCCGAAACAAACACAACTCAAACGCCCCTTGTTCTCCCTTGGGAAGGTCGTCGCCACACCGGGTGCCATGGCGTTGTTCGAGGCGTTGAACACCTCACCCCTTGAATATCTGGTTCGACACGTCATCGGAGATTGGGGCGAGCTGGATGTCGAGGACCGCCAAGCCAACGATGCCGCACTGGTTCATGGCACTCGAATTGTGTCCAGCTACCGCCTTCAAGGAGAACACCGCATCTGGCTCATCACCGAAGCCGACCGCAGTGCCACCACGTTCCTGCTGCCAGAGGAGTATTGACATGACCGCTTTCGCTCAAACCCTGCAGCGCCAACAACAAGAGGCTGCTGCCATTCAAACCAGCGAGCGCACCAAGCGCCGCGTCGTTCGCCGCTCGCCAGTCGTCGTTGAGCCGTCGGAGCCTGCTGAGTCACCTGATGATGTTTTCGACGACGAGCATCACGAACCGGGGGCATTTGCCATGGCCGGTTCACCTAAGACGGAGCAGCCTGCCTTGCCAGCCACAGTGACACCCTCGACACAGCCCAGCAGTACCGAACTGGGGCCGCTTCACGACACAGCAACCAGCACTGCCATCAGTGTTTCCCCACTGGACCTGCCCACCGAGTTCTTCAGTGCTGGGCTGGATCGCCGCAAACGCAACCGCGCCTTGTTGATGGAATGGCTGCGTACGGCTCTGGTGGATGGGGTGGACTTCGGTCGCATTCACATCGCAGGCAAAGACCGCTGCCAGCTGGTTCGCATGGGGAGGGTTCATGAATGCAAAGACCCAGGACACTGGAGCAAGCCGGCACTCTTCAAAGCCGGTGCCGAGAAGATCACCGGCATGTTGGGCATGACGGTGCATTACCCGACGCTGCCTGCCTACGAAGACGCCTTTCTGGCGCAAGCCGACATCCGCACCATCATGCTGCGCTGCGAATTGCGTGACGCACATGGCCACGTGGTGGCGCAAGGCGCGGGCGCTCGGCATATCAGCCAGGACTACGGTGACCTCAACAAGACACTCAAGATGGTCGCCAAGTCGGCGCACATTGACGCAACGTTGCGTTTGGCAGGGTTGAGCGAGGTGTTCACGCAAGACCTTGAAGACCGTCCTCTGGCGGGGGACTCGGACGTAGCAGTAACCGCACCAACTACACCCTCTCGGCCACCAGCGAAAGCACTGCCCCGACAGCCTTTGGCGACCACCAACGAGTTGATCGGTGTCGAACAGCTTCAGGACCTGCGCGAGGCCATCGCCGACCACGGCTTTGCGGAGCAGCGCGTCTTGAACTGGTTGTACCAAGCCACGAAAGGGCAAGTGTCACGGCTTGAACAACTTCCGCTCCCCATGCTGACCACCTTGCACAAGAAGCTGGGTCAGTGGGCAGATGCCGAAGCGGCTGCCAGTTCGGCAGGCCATCACAACTGACACCGAGGGAAGGAGTATTCCATGAACACACCGCTCTACAAGTTGGCCGACGAATACCTGGCTATCGCCCAACTGCTGGCCGACCACGATCTGCCCGAGGAAGTCATAGCTGACACGCTGGAAGGCGCATCGGGCGACCTGGAAGAAAAGGCCTGGAACGTGGCTGCGCTGATCCAGCAAAGCGAAGGCGAAGCCGCCATGATCAAGGATGCCGAGCAGCGTATGAGCCAGCGCCGCAAGTCGCTCGAAAAACGCATCGACTGGCTGCGGCAATACCTGCTGGTGCAACTGCTGCGAACCGGCATCACCGAAATCGACAGCCCCGAATTCGTCATTCGCACCCGCGAAAACCCGCCCAGGACCGTGATCGACGACGAGGACGCTATCCCGAAGGCGTTCAAAGTCAAGGAAACCATCGTCACGATCCGCAAGGATGAAATCCGCAAGCGGCTGCTCGATGGTGAAGAGGTCCCCGGTGCGCACTTGGAGCGCGACAAACGCCTGGTGATCAAGTAAGCCTGTCAGATCTAGGCGTCAATGAAGTTGAGCTTCTGCGCGCTTCGTTTTCCTTCCTTTTTTCCCTTTCTTCTCAGGAGCTTTCCCATGACCTCATCGCCTGGTCAGGCCGCCGCATTGGCGCAAGACAAAAAACAAACCGCCCCTTTGTTCACTTTGGGCGCCGTGCTAATTACCCCCGGTGCACTCGACATGCTCGAAGCACTGCAGTTGGCACCGCTGCCGTTTATCCTGCGCCACGTTGCCGGGGATTGGGGTGACCTGTGCACAGAGGACAAGCAAGCGAATGCTGCAGCGCTCACTTACGGCAGCCGTTTGCTGTCGGCCTACGACATCCCTCCGAACCACCGGCTGTGGATCATCACCGAGGCAGACCGGCGCTCGACCACGTTGCTGCTGCCGGAGGAATACTGAGCAATGCTGCATTCCTACCATTGCCACCCCCGAATCAGTGCTGGCATGCATGGCCCCATGGTTGGCAACCAGCGGCTGCATGTGCGCCAGGGGGAGGTGGATGCCACCTGCGGCTACCACTGCGTTTTGATGGCGTTGATGGTGTTTGGCCAAGTGCGGCGCAATGCGTTGATTTGGGACACCCGCGACGCGCGCCTGCAAGCCCTGCGCAAAGTGGCGCAGCGGTACTACTTCGATGGCTGCGAGGTCCAAGAGCTGCAGCAGCAACTGGCCCCCTACGCCGAGCAAGTGCACTGCAAGGAATTGCGCTCGCGCGTGGCGGAACGCACCTTGGATGCCCTGGCCGAAGGCAAGCTGTGTTTGGTGTGCTTCTCTACCGAGCGATACATGCACTGGGTGCTGGCCGTGGGTGTGCGCTGCGAGGCAGGTAACCCTGTCGATTTGTTAGTGCTTGACCCTGCCATGGCACCGACACCGCTGGTGCCCTGGAATGCCATGCTGACCGGCTGGGCGACCAAGCAGCCACGGCGCGCTGTAGCGACGTTCAGCGAGCGCGTGAACATCGACGCGGTGTTGGTGCTGTCGCCTGTGGCGCCAGTGAACGAGGACGAGTAGGCCGTTCGACACGGCTCGTCTTTCCGCTTCGCTCGCCCACTTTTTCTCTTTCTTTTCTTCCTGAACTTCCGTTTGCAGTCGCCGGGCTTGGTACCAGGTGCAGCCGCCGCATGGGCGAGCGGCTGGGCGGGAGTTCTTTTGTACGTTGTTTTGCTTTTTTGGAGGTGCTTTGTTATGCCCAACGATTCCTTGATGCCCCCGCCGCTGGAGCGGCTACTCACCGCGCTGCTGGCGTTACCACCCTCGCCTGAGCAGGCATCCCCCCACGACGCCAGTGATAGTACGGCGTTACTGCTGCTGGAGTTGATGGATATGGCGCTGCACACACCGCCCGCTGAGCCACTGCGAATGGCAATGGTGCAATATTTCTGCAAGCACGCCCGCCACCGCCTGGGCTTGGTGTCCTGGCGGGATCTGCAAGCCTTGCTGGAGCAGTACCCGCAAAGTGACGAAGGCGATGCCGAAGTGGCGCGCTTGCTATGGGGGGTGGAAGCCCAGGAGCATGTGCGGGCGCTGCACTTGCTGGTGTGGTTCATGGCGGCGTATGACGTTACCGAGCTGGGGCAGTGGCATGCGTGGATGGACACGGTGGGGTTTGAAGAAGCTTTGCGTGAATCGCTCGAAACGCTGGGCGCGGGGGCGGTGGTGCTGCTGTGGCAGGCCAAGTCAGGGCGCACTGATCATGCCTGGGTCTTGCGGTTTGCCCGCAGGGCGCTGGGGCATTCGGTCAGTGAGGGGCCTGCCATGTTGGCGTTTCGGGATGCGGCAGAGGCGATGGGTGTGCCGCAAAGGGTGCTGGCCCGGCAAGTGGCCCATTGGGAACGGGCAGCGATGGGCGTTGACGATGCGTCGGGCCTGCGAGTGCTGTGGTGGCAGTGTGTGGCCGAGGCGTTGCAGGTGCATGTGGCCCAAGAAACAAGCACCGCCGCCAGCAGCGACGAATGGCGTGTTGAATTATCACCAGCGTTGGCATTGCGCTATTCCGAGGCGGGCGTGGTGCTGGAGCCGCAAGCGAGGGAACTGCAGGCCCATGCGCCCGTGGTCACAGCGCTGCGACTGCGCCAACGGAGCTGGGCGCAAGGCTTGGGGCTGTGGCTGGAGATTCAGGGCGAGGGGCGGCTGTCGGCGATGCACCAAATGGCCATTGCCGAGCGGTTTGAGGCGGCGGGGCACCGGTCACCTCAGTTGCGGTATGCCAGTGCAAATGGCGGTCACCAAGCCACATGGTTGGCGACATGGCACTGGGATGAAGCAGTATGGGTGCCCAAAGATATGCCAGTGGCTGACGTGAAGCGCTGGGCGCTGGAGACGGCGCTCAAGGCGACCGAGCATTGGCTGCTGATGTGCGGCATGGTGGCACTGGCGGGAAAGCCGCAGGGGGCTGCACTGGCGCTTGATACCGGGCTGGTGGGGGTTGATGTCACAAGTGAAGCCAGCAATGAAAAAAAATTCTAGGGCCGGGGGGCGCTAGAACTTCTTCAGGCTGGTGGGGGGCCACTTTCTGAGTCAAAACCTGAAAAAGCGGGCCTCCACTTGAGCTTCGACAGCAGCAGCAAAGTCAGCATCGACTCGGTGCTGGCACTAACCAGCGTCATCGCGGAGGAAATGCTGCTTGATTTGGCTGACTGATTGCCAAAGCCGCTCTCCCTCCAACTCAGATCACCATGAAAAAGAAACAACTCACCCCTGAGCAGTTCCAGCAGCTGCTGATCGCCACAGCCAACTTGCCATTCATTCGCCAGCAACGCCAACCGACCAGCTACCTATCAGACGTATTGGAAACTGTGCTGAATTTCCAGATGCAAGAGCCGGTGGTGGTCAAGGCCCTGCTGTACTTTGAGCACAACATACAGCACCAGCATGACATTCACACGCACGAGCAACTGCAAGGCGCCCTGAACATCTACCCGGACACGGAGGATGGCAACAAGGCAGCAGCGCAGTTCTTTTGGGGCAACAAGCACTGGACACGCATTGAGCTGCTGCGCCGCTTCCTACCGTTCCTGGCTTCTATCGGTGTCACCGACCAAGCGAGCCTTCACGCATGGGCGAAGCAGGCCGACTTTGATCGGGACTTCAAGGGACGGGTCAAAGGCATGGGCATCGCAGTGTTTCACTGGCTGCTGCTGCGCTGCGGGGTCTCCACCATCAAGCCCGACGTGTGGGTCATCAACTTTGGTCAGCGGGTGCTGGGCAAGCGCATCCCGGAAGATCGCCTGGTGACCGCGTTCAATGACATCGCACCGCTGATTGGCGAGAGCCTGGAGACGCTGGATGTGACCATCTGGTATCACGAGAAAATGAACATGGCGACCGCCGACGTACCGGCATTGCGCCTGGTCTGGTGGCAACTGCTGGTCGATGAAATCAACCGAAAACTGAGCACCGCCAATGACTCGTCAGGAGTGCCCTCCGCATGGAAGCTGCAACTGGATGCCAAGGATCGCCTGCGCTATGACAAGGCGGGATTGACGCTGACGCCCGAAAGCTTGTGGCTGCGTTGCGGACAGGTGCAAGCCGCAGAGGTTCGGCTTGAGCAGTCGGTCTGGTACGAGGGCATGGTGTTGTCACTGACGGTCACGACCGACCAGGCATTGACCGCCGAGTGTTTCGAGCGACTGGCCCCGCAGATGAGCGCCAAAGGCTGGAAGGTCAACAATGCCTCTGTGTTCACAGGCACCACAGAGGTGGAGGACAGCTTGTTGGTTCCGCCCACCACACTGGTTTCCGAGCTACAAACCTGGGCCTCCGAGGTGGCCGCGACGGTGACCGAAGCCATCGAGGGCTTGCACCACATCCTGCACGGCCTTGAAAACAATCAGGCAGTGCTCAGAGATCCTGCGGCACAGCCAGTGCTCGTGCTGGCCAACCCGCGAACCGTGGTTCGCGGGTTGGCCAGCAATGATGGTCACGTGGAGGCCAGGGAATCGCCGGGCTCGGATGTCGGCGAGGTCATTGACATGGCTGAGTGCCTGACGTGGATCGGGGACACCATCGATGAGCACCTAAACGGTAAACCAACCTTGTCGCCAAAAACCGACTCGCCTTGATTGGGATCAATAGGTAGAAGGCGCTGGGGGCCAGTTTCGGCATCGCTGTGCGACCAATCAAGCGGGCCGTATCACTCACAGAGTGACGCTGTTCAGCGGTACTACTGATCAGCTATCTTGAATGTTGTGATGTGCCGCACACCATAGGAGACTGCAGGAGTTCCTGCAACGGTTCCTGCAATGGCAGTTTGAAGACCGGAAAAGAAAAACGACTTACAGCCTTGCGAGCTGTAAGTCGTTGATTTTAATGGTCGGCGTGGCGGGATTCGAACTCGCGACCCCTTGCACCCCATGCAAGTGCGCTACCAGGCTGCGCTACACGCCGACAAGACTCAAATTATATAGTGAATTTTCAGCCCAAGAAAAGAAGTTGGCGAATTTCGTTCAATTCCTTGCGCATGGCCTTCGAATCCAATGCGCAAGGTACCGAAGGCACGCCCATGGGCGCACCGCCGGATGTCTCCGCCCCCATGGCGGCATCGGCATGCAGCTCGGCGGCGGCATCGTGGCCCTCGGGGTCATCCTGCAGACGGTTGCGAGCGCCGCTGATGGTGAAGCCCTGGTCGTAGAGCAGATCCCGGATGCGCCGGATCATGAGCACTTCGTGGTGCTGGTAGTAGCGCCGGTTGCCACGGCGTTTCATCGGGCGCAGCTGCGTGAACTCCTGCTCCCAATAGCGAAGCACATGGGGCTTGACCCCGCACAGCTCCGCCACCTCGCCGATGGTGAAGTAGCGCTTGGCAGGAATGGAGGGCAGCGTTGTACTCATGGGACTTCGCGAACAGAACCGGTCAGCCGGCGAGCGTACCGCAGGGCTTGCGGGCGTGCCACCCTAAAACCCGGGGGATTCCGCAAGGATTCACGGCGCCGGTGCCGCGCCCTGGATCTGCTCCTTGAGCTTGCTGCTGGCATGGAAGGTGACGACACGGCGAGCCTCGATGGGAATCGACTCCCCGGTCCGCGGGTTGCGCCCCGGACGAGGCGCCTTCGTGCGGATCTGGAAATTGCCGAAACCCGACAGCTTCACATCGTCGCCCTCGACCAAGCTTTGCGATATCAGGTCGAAGAACGCATCGACCATGTCCTTGGACTCGCGCTTGTTCAACCCGATGTGGTCGAACAGCAGATCGGCCAGCTGCGCCTTGGTCAGCGCCGGCGTCTCCAGACTCTCCACCGCGAATTCCATCGCGCCTCCTTCGTGGTCTTTCAACATGCTCACCGCAGCCGGGCGCCCGTGCGGCGCGACAGCTCCTGCAGGGCCGCCTGCACGGCGGACTCGATCTCGGCGTCGGTCAAGGTCGCCTCGCCGCTGCCCAGGGTCAGGCGCACGGCCAGACTCTTCTCGCCCGCCACCAGCGCGCCGGCGGCAGGCACCTCGCCCTCGCGCAGCGGCTTGGGACGGAAGACATCGAACAGCACGGCTGAGCGCAGCAGGCCCTGTGGCATGGCCACCTCAATCGCGGCCATGACCTCCGCATGCGTCACGCGTTCGGCCACCACCACGGCGATGTCCCGCTCCACAGCCTGGTGCTTGGCCACCGGAGCGAACACGGGCACACGCCGGCGCAGCACCGCGTCGAGTTCCAGCTCGAACAGCACGGGTGCCATCGGCAGGCCCCAGGACTGGCGCCATTGCGGATGCAGCTCGCCCACATGGCCGATGCATTCGCCATCCAGCATCACGCGCGCGCAACGGCCCGGGTGCATGGCCGGATGGTTGCCCGGCTCATAGACGGCATCGAGGGGCGCCAGCAGCGCTTCGACGTCGCCCTTGATGTCGAAGAAATCGACCGCCTTGTCCTTGTCGCCCCACTGCAGCATGTCGCTGGCGCCATAGGCCAACCCTGCCACGCGCATGGGTTGATGCACGCCCGCTACCGTAGTGTCGGAATCGACGACGGAGCCATCGCGCAGGAACACGCGGCCCAGCTCAAAGACGCGCACACGCGGGGCCTTGCGGTCGAGGTTGAACTTGAGCACCTGCAGCAGCGAACCCAGCAGCGACGAACGCATGACGCTCAGCTGGCTGGCGATGGGGTTGAGCAGCTGGATGGGCTGGGCATTGCCCGCCAGATCGCGCTCCCAGGCCGCCTCGACAAAGCTGAAGTTGATGGTTTCCTGATAGCCCAGTGCAGCGAGCTCGCGGCGCACGGCGAAGGGACCGCGGCGCGACTCGGCACGCAGCTTGGGCGTGATCGGCGCGATGGGCGGCGTGGTGGGCAGATGCTCGTAGCCGACCATGCGGGCCACCTCTTCGATGAGGTCTTCCTCAATGGTCAGGTCGAACCGGTACGAGGGCGGCACCACGTGCAGCACGCCGTCTTCGGCACGCACGGGCAGGCCCAGACGCTGCAGCGCGTCTTCGCACTGGGCTTGCGCCAGCGGCATGCCGATGACCTTGGCAGCGCGGGCCACGCGCAGCGACACCGTGCGCGACTCGGGCATGCGGACCTGCTGGTCGTCCACGGGGCCGCAGGCGGTTTCGGGCGTGCCGCAGATCTGCAGGATGAGCTGCGTGATGCGCTCGATGTGCTCCACGGTGCCTTGCGGATCGACGCCGCGCTCGAAGCGGTGTCCGGCGTCGGTCGAGAAGTTGTAGCGGCGCGAACGGCCCGCCACCGATTTGGGCCACCAGAAGGCGGCCTCGACGTAGATGTGGCGCGTATCGTCCGACACGGCCGTCGCGTCGCCGCCCATGATGCCGGCCAGCGACTCCACGGCCTGGTCGTCGGCGATGACGCCCACGGCTTCATCGACGGTGATGGTGTTGCCGTTGAGCAGCTTGAGCTGCTCGCCGGGGCGGCCCCAGCGCACGTCCAGGCCGCCATGGATCTTGTCCAGATCGAAGATGTGCGAGGGCCGGCCCAGCTCGAACATCACATAGTTGGAGATGTCCACCAGCGGCGACACGCTGCGCTGCCCGCAGCGGGCCAGGCGGTCCACCATCCAGGCGGGCGTGGCGACGCGCGTGTTGACGTTGCGCACGATGCGGCCCGAGAAACGGCCGCACAGGTCCGGGGCAGATACCTGGACCGGCAGCCGCTCATCCAGCGCAGCGGCCACGGGCGGGAATTCCGGCGAGCGCAGGGGCGCGCCGGTCAGCGCCGACAACTCGCGCGCGATGCCATGCACACTCAGGGCATGGGCGAGGTTGGGCGTGAGCTTCAGGGTGAACAGCGTGTCGTCCAGATTTAGCTGCTCGCGGATGTCGCGGCCCACCACGGCATCGCCGGCCAGCTCCAGCAGGCCATCCTGATCTTCCGTGATCTGCAATTCGCGCGCGGAGCACAGCATGCCCTGGCTTTCGACGCCGCGCAGCTTGCCCAGCTTGATCATGAACGGCTTGCCGTCGGGGCCGGGGGGCAGCTGCGCGCCCACCAAGGCGCACGGCACCTTGATGCCGACCCGCGCATTGGGCGCGCCGCAGACGATGTTCAGCAGCGCCTCCTGCCCCACATCCACCTGGCAGATGCGCAGGCGGTCGGCGTTCGGGTGCTGCACGGCTTCCTTGATCTCACCCACCACGATCTTGCTGAAGGCGGGCGCGACGGGGCGGAGTTCCTCCACCTCGAGACCGGCCATGGTCAGGGTCTCCGCCAGCTCGGCGGTGGTCAGCGGCGGATTGCAGAACTCTCGCAGCCAGGATTCTGGAAATTGCATTTTCGGATTCTCGTGATTCGGTCGGTTGGGGGCACCGGCCGGCGATCCACCGGTGCCATGGCCTGCCAGGGCCGCGTCTTCTCGTTCTTACTGGAACTGCGACAGGAAGCGGATGTCGCCATCGAAGAAGAGGCGCAGGTCGTTGACCCCGTAGCGCAGCATCGTCAGCCGGTCAGGGCCCATGCCGAAGGCGAAGCCGATATAGGTCTCCGGGTCCAGCCCCATGTTGCGCACCACGTTGGGATGCACCTGACCGGAACCCGCCACTTCGAGCCAGCGGCCCGCGAGCGGGCCGGCCTGGAACTGGATATCAATCTCCGCGCTGGGCTCGGTGAAAGGAAAGAAGCTGGGACGGAAGCGCAGCACCAGATCGTCGCTCTCGAAGAAGGTGCGGCAGAAGTCGGTGAACACGACCTTCAGATCCTTGAAGCTCACGTTCTCGCCGATCCACAGGCCTTCGCACTGGTGGAACATGGGCGAATGGGTGGCATCGCTGTCAACGCGGTAGGTGCGGCCGGGCGCGATCACGCGGATCTCGGGCATGCCCTGCCCTGCATCGATCCGGGCACGGTGGCGCTTGACGTGCTGCACGGCGTGACGCACCTGCATCGGGCTGGTGTGCGTGCGCAGCAGGTGGGGCGCGGCCTCGGTGCCGCCTTCGACATAGAAGGTGTCGTGCATCGAACGCGCGGGATGGTCCTGCGGCGTGTTCAGCGCGGTGAAGTTGAACCAGTCGGTCTCGATCTCGGGGCCCTCGGCCACATCGAAACCCATGGAGCCGAAGATCTGCTCGATCCGCTCCAGCGTGAGGGTGACGGGATGCAGACCGCCCTGTCCGCGGCGACGGCCCGGCAGGGAAACATCCAGCGCTTCGGCCTTGAGCTGCACCTGCAGTTCGGCATCGGCCAGGGCCTGGCGGCGCTCGGTCAGCGCGGCTTCGACTGCCTGCTTGGCCAGATTGATCGCAGCGCCACGCGATTTCTTTTCCTCGACCGACAGCTGCGCCATGCCCTTCATCAGCTCGGTCAGACGACCGGACTTGCCCAGAAACTGCGCCTTGGCATTTTCCAGATCAGCAGGGGTTGCGGTTTGCGCGAAAAGCTGCCGCGCGCTTTCGACCAGGGAATCCAGCTCGTTCATATCGACTCTTGAAAATGAACAAGGGCTAGTGCCTTTTCAAGCTCTAGCCCTTGTTGTTACTGCGCAGAGTGCTACCAAGACGATAGCACCCAACCGTGAAATCAAGCAGCCAGCTTGGCCTTGACCTGTTCCACGATGCTGCCGAAGGCAGCCTTGTCATGCACCGCGAGGTCGGCCAGCATCTTGCGGTCGATCTCGATGGATGCCTTCTTCAGGCCGTTCGTGAACTGGCTGTAGGTCAGGCCCAGTTCGCGCGAAGCGGCGTTGATACGGGCGATCCACAGTTGGCGGAACACGCGCTTCTTGGTGCGGCGGTCACGGTAGGCATATTGCCCAGCCTTCATCACCGCCTGCTTGGCGATGCGGAAGACATTACCGCGGCGACCACGGAAACCCTTGGCGAGGGCTAGAACTTTCTTGTGACGGGCACGGGCCGTTACACCACGTTTGACGCGAGGCATGTGAGTACTCCTTGTTCGTCAGTTATTACAGGCCAGCGCTAGGCAGCATCTGTGCGATGGAGCCCATATTGGTCTCATGCACGGCGACTGCACCACGCAGATGGCGCTTGTTCTTGGTGGTCTTCTTGGTCAAGATGTGACGCTTGAAGGCTTGACCGCGCTTGACGGTGCCACCGGGACGAACGCGGAAACGCTTTTTCGCGCTGCTCTTGGTCTTCATTTTGGGCATGTAAATGCTCCTTTTCTTTGTGCTCGTGAGGCGTTCGCGAACCGATTCGCGAACTTGTTGGCCCCGAGCCACTTTTTCTGCAGCCGCATCGCTGCGCTGCACGACGGCGCGCATTGTGCACGCCATCTGTTGCATTGCGGGACTTTTCAGACCCGCAATACACATCTTTGAGGGCAGGCCATCGGCCCGCCCTACCTCATCAAATCAAGCTGCCGGAGTCGCAGACCCTGCCGCTTCGCCAGCGGGCTTGGAAGCAGGCTTCTTGCGGCCGGGCGCGATCATCATGATCATCTGGCGGCCTTCGAGCTTGGGAAACTGCTCGACGAGGATCGAATCACCCAGGTCATCGCGGATGCGATTGAGCAAGGCCAGACCGAGTTCCTGGTGGGTGATCTCGCGACCACGGAACCGCAGGGTGATCTTGCACTTGTCACCCTCCGCCAGGAAGCGGCGGATGTTGCGCATCTTGATGTTGTAGTCGCCGTCATCGGTACCGGGACGGAACTTCACTTCCTTGATTTCGATGACCGTCTGCTTGGCCTTGGCTTCTGCCGCGCGCTTTTGTTCAAGGTACTTGAACTTGCCGTAGTCCATGAGACGGCACACGGGAGGGCTGGCCGTGGCGGCGATCTCCACCAGGTCCACATCCAACTCGCCCGCCATGCGGAGGGCTTCCATCAGACTCACCACGCCCAGAGGCTCATTGTCAGGACCCGAGAGGCGAACCTCAGGGGCCATGATTTCCCGATTCAGGCGATGCTTGCGCTCTTCGCGGTGACGACGATCACGAAATTCAGTAGCGATGACTATTTTCCTTCAATCAAAATGCTACAAAAATAGTAGCTGATGCCGCCCGGCCCACGCGAGCTAAAGCTGTTTCAATCCAGATCAGGCTTTAGAGGCGATGTCTTCTGCGATGAGCGCGACGAACGCTTCGAGGGACATCACACCGAGGTCTCGATTACCCCGGGCGCGCACTGCGACGGCGCCGGCTGCCTTTTCCTTCTCGCCAGCGACGAGGATGTAAGGCAGCTTTTGCAACGAATGCTCCCGTATTTTATACGTGATCTTTTCGTTACGCAGGTCGGTGATGACTCTAAGGTTTTGATGCGGCAGTGCTTTTTGCAGTTTTGCGGCGATTTCGCGACAGTATTCGTCCTGCGCACCCGTGATGTTGAGCACCGCGACCTGCACCGGAGCCAACCAGGTGGGCAGCGCGCCCGCGTGCTGCTCGATCAGGATGCCGATGAAACGCTCCAGGCTGCCCACGATGGCGCGGTGCAGCAGGATGGGCGTGTGCCGTGCGCCGTCCTCGCCCACGTATTCGGCGCCCAGGCGCGCCGGCATCGACGGATCGACCTGGATCGTGCCGCACTGCCAGTGGCGGCCGATGGCGTCGCGCAGCGTGTATTCGAGCTTGGGGCCATAGAACGCACCGTCGCCCACGGCGATCTGGTATTCGCAGCCGGAGGCCTTCAGGCTTTCGATCAGCGCATGCTCCGCGCGGTCCCAGCTCTCTTCCGAACCGATGCGCTTTTCAGGCCGCGTAGCGACCTTGTAGATGATGTCTGTGAAACCGAAGTCCTTATAGACCTTTTGCAGCAGCGCCGTGAAGTTGATGCACTCCTGCTGGATCTGCTCTTCAGTGCAGAAGATGTGGCCATCGTCTTGCGTGAAGGCACGCACGCGCATGATGCCGTGCAGGCCGCCCGTGGGCTCATTGCGGTGGCATTGCCCGAACTCACCGAAGCGCAGCGGCAGATCACGGTAACTCTTTACGCCCTGATTAAAGATCAGGATGTGGCCGGGGCAGTTCATCGGCTTGAGCGCGTAGTCGTGCTTCTCGCTCTCCGTCGTGAACATGTTCTCGCGGTACTTGTCCCAATGGCCGGTCTTTTCCCAGAGGTGTTTGTCGAGGATCTGCGGGCCCTTGACCTCCTGGTAGCCGTTGTCGCGATAGACCTGCCGCATGTATTGCTCCACGCCCTGCCATACGGTCCAGCCCTTGGGGTGCCAGAACACCGTGCCGGGGGAATGCTCGTCGATGTGGAACAGGTCCAACTCGCGGCCGAGCCTGCGGTGGTCGCGCTTTTCGGCTTCTTCGATGCGCTGGATGTAGGCGTCGAGATCCTTCTTGTCGGCCCAGGCCGTGCCGTAGATGCGCTGCAGCTGCTCGTTCTTGGCATCCCCGCGCCAGTAGGCGCCCGAGACGCGCGTGAGCTTGAATGCCTTCAGGAAGCGCGTATTGGGCACGTGCGGGCCGCGGCACATGTCCACGTATTCCTGGTGGTAGTAGAGGCCCATGGCGGTCTCGTCCGGCATGTCCTCGATCAGACGCAGCTTGTACTCTTCGCCGCGCGACTTGAAGACCTCGATCACCTCGGCGCGGGGCGTCATCTTCTTGATGACGTCGTAGTCCTGGGCGATCAGCTCCTTCATGCGCTTTTCGATGGCGGCGATGTCATCGGGCGTGAACGGGCGCTCGAAGGCGATGTCGTAATAGAAGCCTTCCTCGATCACCGGGCCGATCACCATCCGGGCCGTGGGATAGAGCTGCTTGACGGCATGCCCCACCAGGTGGGCGCACGAGTGGCGGATGATCTCCACGCCTTCCTGATCGCGCGGGGTGATGATCTGCAGGCGCGCGTCGTGGTCGATGAGGTCGCTGGCATCCACCAGGCGGCCATCCACCTTGCCGGCCACCGTGATCTTGGCCAGGCCCGGGCCGATGGCGCGCGCCACGTCGGACACCGAGACCGGGCCGGGGAATTCGCGCTGGGAATTGTCGGGAAGCGTGATCTGAATCATGGAGAAAAAATCCTGTGGGTCAATCGATCGAATGAGAGCCCGCGCAGCGCCGAAAAAACAAAAGCGCGGAACGATGTCCGCGCTTTTGGAGGGAAGGTGCAAATCAGGTGTGCAGGCGCGAACGTCCAGCCTCTAGCGGCCGGTGGAGTGCTCCGAAGTAGTTCGCGGTGTCATAACCAGATTGCCTTTCTCGCTCTTGCTGATTGAAGTAGCCGCAGATTTTACCCCCGCGCTCACGAGCGCGCGGCAAGGCCCCGGAGCGCCAACACGAAAAAGCCCGGGTGGCGATACGCCAACCGGGCTTGGAGCGAAGCATCCGCCCGGGCCATGCGCCCGGGCAGTTTCAGTCGATCAATGGAACTGCTCTTCCTCGGTGGAGCCGGTCAGCGCCTTCACGCTGGAGGTGCCGCCCTGGATCACGGTGGTCACATCGTCGAAGTAGCCTGCGCCCACTTCCTGCTGGTGCGACACGAAGGTGTAGCCCTTCTCGCGAGCGGCGAATTCGGGTTCCTGCACTTGCTCCACGTAGTGCTTCATGCCTTCGCCGCGGGCATAGGCGTGGGCGAACTGGAAGGTGTTGTACCAGTTGATGTGGATGCCGGCCAGCGTGATGAACTGATACTTGTAGCCCAGCGCGGACAGCTCTTCCTGGAACGAGGCGATCTGCTTGTCGTTGAGGTTCTTCTTCCAGTTGAAGGAAGGAGAGCAGTTGTACGAGAGCAGTTTGCCGGGGCAGGCAGCATGCACGGCCTGTGCGAACTCGCGGGCAAAGCCGATGTCCGGCACGCCGGTTTCGCACCACACCAGATCGGCGTAGGGCGCGTAGGCCACGCCGCGGCTGATAGCTTGCTCCAGGCCGTTCTTCACGCGGTAGAAGCCTTCCTGCGTACGCTCGCCCGTCAGGAAGGGCTTGTCGTTCGCATCATGGTCGGAGGTGATGAGGTTCGCGGCTTCGGCATCGGTGCGGGCCAGGATGATGGTCGGCACGCCCATGGTGTCGGCGGCGAAGCGGGCGGCCAGCAGCTTCTCGACGGCCTCCTGCGTGGGCACCAGCACCTTGCCACCCATGTGGCCACACTTCTTCACGGCGGCGAGCTGGTCTTCGAAGTGAACGCCGGCGGCACCCGCGGCGATCATGTTCTTCATCAGTTCGAAGGCGTTGAGCACGCCGCCGAACCCGGCTTCTGCATCCGCCACGATGGGCAGGAAGTAGTCGATGAATTCCTTGTCGCCGGGGTTGATGCCGCGGCCCCACTGGATCTCGTCAGCGCGCTTGAAGGTGTTGTTGATGCGGCGGACCATGGTGGGCACCGAGTCATAGGCGTAGAGGGACTGGTCGGGGTACATGGTTTCCGACGTGTTGCCGTCCGCCGCCACCTGCCAGCCCGACAGGTAAACGGCTTCCAGGCCCGCCTTGGCCTGCTGCATGGCCTGGCCCGCGGAGATGGCGCCGAAGGCGTTCACGTAGCCCTTCTTGGCGCCGCCGTTGACCTTGTCCCAGAGCTTTTCCGCACCGCGCTGTGCCAGCGTGTGCTGGGGCTGCAGGCTGCCGCGCAGGCGCACCACGTCCGCGGCCGAATAGTTGCGCTTGACGCCCTTCCAGCGCGGGTTTTGCGCCCAGTCGAGCTCGAGGGCGGCGATCTGTTGTTCACGACTCAGTTGGGCATTCAGCGATTGCGGCATGGTTCACTCCTGTTGAGGTCTTCGGATCATCGGGCGGGGCTGCCCTTGGGAACAACTTTAAGTCTTCTATAAGACACATGCAATCTCTTATGTCTTATATAAGAGATAAATTTTCCCTTTTAAAATCAATGACATAAACCTAAATTTCCTCAATACGAAAAAACGTTTCTCATATTGAGAAATTTTTGTGCAGCGCCGCATTCCTCTATGCCACATCGTGAAAACACATTTCTGCATAAAGGAAAGGCCGCAATCCGGCTTTCGTGCTACGGCGGCGGCGCCGCCCGAAACCAGTCGCCGTGCAGCAACCGGGCTTGCGGCGCGGCATAGCGCCGGTGAATCACGTACATAAAGCAAGCCAAAGGCCGGCCCTCCACCTGCACCACCACGTCGCGTTTGGCGTATTCATCCTCGTCCGTGGCGGGCCGGTCGGGGGCAAGGCCTTCGATCAGGTCCAGCTGACGCTCCAGTGCCGGAGTAACGGCGTAGACCTCGCCGATCACCGGAGGGTCTTGCTCGTCATGGCCGTCGAGCCGCATGCCGGGATAAGGCCCCAGGCTGTAAAGCGCGCCACGCAGGCAAGCCCCACCAACCCACACCGGGGCGGGTTTCAGCCGTGTAATGTCGTTGCTGCCGCCACGCCGCAGCGTTCCATAGACAAAGACGTGGCGCGCCGGCTGCGCGCCGCGGGAGGTGGTTTCGTGGGGCATGATTCAGAGACTTTCAATTCCGTGGCCCCAGTCTAGTGAATACGCCCCGCCGCCCCATTGCTTATTTATGTCTGGCTCTCAGCATGTCGCTGGTCGGCAGCTATGTGGCTCTGTCCAAGCCGCTGGCAGCGTCATTTCCCGTCTTCCTGCTGGCTTGGCTGCGCTTCGGCATCGGCGGCGCGGCGATGCTGCACTGGCTCAAGAAGCCCGCTACGGAGCCTGCACTGAGCCGCGGCACCGTGGGACTGCTCTTTCTACAGTCCCTGATGGGCAACTTCCTGTTCACGGTCTTCATGATCTATGGCGTCAGCCTGACCAGCGCCACATCGGCGGGAGTGATCATGGCCTCCATCCCGGCAGCGGTGGCCGTCATGAGCTGGCTGTTCCTGCGTGAGCGAGTGGCACCGCGCACCTGGTGCTCGGTCGTGCTGGCGGTGGTCGGCATCCTGCTCTTTGCGCTTTCCAAGCCAGGCGCCCACGGGGCTGTGGACGCCGCACCGGGCGCTCACGGACCCGGCCATGCCGCGTGGATCGGCTACCTGCTGCTGCTCGCCGCCTCGATCTGCGAAGCGGCCTACTCGGTCATCGGCAAGAAACTGACGGGCACGCTGGGGCCCAGGCGCATCACGTCGCTCATCAATGCGTGGGGATTCGCTCTGGCCACGCCCCTGGGGCTCTACACCGCCTGGGGCTTCGACTTCCAAGCGGTCAGTCTCGGCACCTGGCTGCTTCTGGTGTTCTATGCCTTGGCGGCTTGCGTATGGACGGTCTGGCTCTGGATGACCGGGCTCAAAGCCGTGCCCGCTGCCCAGGGCGGCATATTTACGGTGCTGCTGCCCGTCAGCGCCGCACTGGTTGGGGTGCTGGCACTGGGAGAACGCTTCACGGGAATGCAGGTGCTGGCCTTCTGCATCGCACTGGCCAGCGTGGTGCTGGCTACGCTTCCATCAAGAGCATCCCGCGCCGCGACCGCCCGTCCGGTGCACTGAAGGCGGCCGCCCGCACGGAGCGATCCGGCCCGACTACTGCGCCCGCCTTGCGCCAACGCAGCGCGCCGGGCGGGCAGGACCGCAACAACTGGAGGCAAAAAATCACTTCTCTCCCTTGGAAAGGCGTTTTTTTGCCATTAGCATCTGCGGGCCAGTGGAGAAGCAGGTTTTCGCTGGTCCCGTATTTCACTTCCAACAAGGAAAACCCAACATGGCAACTGCAAAAAAAGCGCCCGCCTCCGAGGCCAAGGCCGCAGCTCCCGCTAAGAAGCGCACCCCGAACGCCGCCTTCATGAAGGCCCTGACCCCCAGCCCCGCACTGGCTGCCGTGGTCGGCGCAGCTCCGCTGCCGCGTACCGAAATCATCAGCAAGCTGTGGGTCTACATCAAGGCGAACAACCTGCAGGATGCCTCCAACAAGCGCATGATCAACGCCGACGCCAAGCTCAAGGAAGTCTTCGGCAAGCCCCAAGTCTCGATGTT
This sequence comes from Paracidovorax sp., assembly GCF_057642795.1. Taxonomy (NCBI): domain Bacteria; kingdom Pseudomonadati; phylum Pseudomonadota; class Betaproteobacteria; order Burkholderiales; family Comamonadaceae; genus Paracidovorax; species Paracidovorax sp. Next base: position 5,266 of record NZ_JBXYZY010000015.1, on the reverse strand, counting down.
TGAGATGGCCGGCCTGATCGGCAAGCACGTGAAGTAAGCGAAGGCGCTTCGCGACCTGTGTCGCTTCAGCAAGAAAACCGGCCCAGCCGGTTTTTTTACGTCCCTGCGTCATAAAAGTGTAGCGCGCAGGCATCAATGCAAATGAGAACGAGCCGCATTTGATGTAACATAAAGCAGCACGCCGACGCACAGCCATGTTGATCTAGCCACTGCCTCTCGCCTGCTCTTGGCGCCCCTGCGCACCACCTGCACACCCCTATTGACGGAGGCCCTTTTGGCTAAATCTCGCGCCCAGCGTCGCAGCGGCATGCTGCGCTCTGCTCCCGCATTTCTTGTTTCCCCCACCGCAGCGCCTTCGCAGGCGGCACAGTCCGACAGGGCCGTGCTGCCTCTGGGCGCGTTGATGCTGGCTGCTTCGATGGGCGCCATGGCACAGACCGGCACGTCCGATACCACCCTGTCCACCGTGACGGTGAAGGAAGCCGCTGACGTCCAGGGCAAGGACACCCTGCTCATCAAAAAAACGACGGTGGGCAAGGGCAAACAGGACATCAAGGACATCCCCCAGTCCGTGACGGTGTTTACCGAAAAGCTGATGAACGACCGCAACCAGGACGACTTCCGCGAGGTGCTGCGCACCACCGCCGGGGTGACGTTCCAGTCCGGCGAAACGGGTGAAGAAGACGTGCGTCTGCGCGGCTTCTCGTTGGGTCTGGCGGGCGACATCTATGTGGACGGGATGAAGGACGCGCCGCTGATCGAGCGCGACACCTTCAACAACGACCGCATCGAAGTCCTCAAGGGCTCGGCCTCCATGCTGTTCGGCAAGGGTTCGACCGGCGGCGTGGTCAATCAGGTCAACAAGTACCCGTTGCTGATCGACCAGCACGAAGCCAGCTACACCTTCGGCACCGGCCAGTTCCACCGCGCCACGGGCGACTTCAACTTCAAGACCGGTGAGAACGCGGCCTTCCGCCTGAACGCCATGGTTCAGGAGTACGACAACTACGGAGCCAAGCAGGACAAGCGCGGCATCGCGCCCACGTTCGCATGGGGCATCGGCACGCGCGATGAATTCTCGATCGGGCTGTACTACCTCGAATCCAAGGGCCGCCCGCTGTACAACCACCCCTGGCGCCTCTCGGCGGACGGCAAGATCAACACGCCGCTGGACGCCCGCAACTACTACGGCCTGGCCAGCGACCACAACGACACCTCGTCTCAGTACGTCACGCTTGGCCACATCCACCGTTTCGACGACAACGGCGAACTGGCCACGCGGCTGCGCTACGGCCAGTATGAACGCGACCTGCTGGCCAGCACCATCGGCTTCCAGAATGGCAACATTACGCTGGGGCAGATCAACGACAACACGGTGCTGACCCGTGGCTCCAAGGGCCGGCTGGGGGAGAGCGATGTCCTGCAATTGCAAAGCGACTACAGCAACACCTTCACCTGGGGTGGCCGCAAGCACGCTGTGCTGACCGGCGTGGACTATTACGACGACGACGCCAAGCGCAACCAGAACTACCCCAACACCACTCCTCGCCCTACCACCACGGTGGGCACGCCCAACGACGGCGCGTGGGTAGCCGACGGCCGCGCCCCGGTGCAATGGAACACGTTCACGTCGCGCAATCTGGGCGTGTACTTCCAGGACACGATCTCGCTGACCGACACGCTCAAGCTCGTCGGCGGCCTGCGCCACGACAACTTCCGCGCCTCGTACCGCAACGCCACGGGCAGCCTGAGCAACTCCCGCTCCGACAGCCTGTTCAGCCCCCGCGCGGGCCTCATCTTCCAGCCTGACGAGCTGACGTCGTACTACCTTTCGTACGGCACTTCGTACAACACCTCGGGCGACACCTACCAGTTCGGCAACCCTGGCAACACAACGGCGCGCGCGTCCAACACGCCGCCCGAGAAGAGCCGCAACGTCGAAGTCGGCGGGAAGTTCGAGCTGTTCGAGCGCCGTGCGCTGCTGGGCGTGGCCGCCTTCTACAGCCAGAAGTACAACGAGCGCAACACCGACCCCGACACCGCCGCCGCGCAGGAACTGCTCTCGGGCAAGCGCCACGCCACGGGCATGGAGTTCAACCTGGCGGGCCGCCTCACGCCCCAGTGGGAACTGTTCTTCAACCACACCTGGATCCCGTCCGCCAAGATCGACAAGAGCAACGTGGTGCTGGCGTCCAACGGCGGCGGCGCACAGGTGCAGGGCGATCGCCCCGGGCTTACCCCCAAGCACAGCGGCAGCGTGTGGAGCACCTACGCTGCCACCTCGAAGCTGCGTGTGGGCGCTGGCGTGACGTACCGCGCCAAGCAGAACCCCGAAGGCTCGCGCGCCGTGTACGCCAGCGGCTTTGCGGTGGTGGACGCCATGGCCGAGTACGCGTTTGACGACAAGACCTCACTGAAGCTGAACGTGAGCAACCTGTTCGACCGCACGTATGCCGAAGGCCTGTACCGCGGCTTCTACACGCCCGGCGCTCCCCGCGCCGTGCAGCTGACGCTGAAGACACGCTTCTGACGCACCCCTGAAGTCCCTCGAATGAACCGGCCCCGGCACCGCCCGGGGCCGGTTCACAATGGCTCCATGCTCCTGCACATCCAAGACGTTCTCACCGCCGACGAGGTTGCGTTCTTCCGGCAAAAGCTCTGGACGGCCGACGCCCCCTGGGTGGACGGCGCACGCAGCGCGGGCAGCCAGGCGGTGCACCAGAAAAACAACCTGCAGCTCGCGCAAGCCAGCGAGCTGTCCGCCCAGCTCCAGGGCCTGGTCAAGGCCGCGTTGAATCGCAACGCCCTCTTCTTTTCGGCCGCGCTACCGCGCCGCATCTACAACCCACTGTTCAACAAGTATGGCGATGGAGCCAACTACTATGGCAGCCATGTGGACAGCGCCGTCATGCACTCCCGCGCCGACAGCTGCTGGGTACGCAGCGACCTGTCGTGCACGCTGTTCCTCACCCCGCCCGAAGACTATGACGGCGGCGAACTGGTGATTACCGAAGCCCTGGGCGAAAAGCGCATCAAGCTGCCAGCGGGCGACATGATCCTGTACCCCAGCAGCACCGTGCACCAGGTCGCACCGGTCACGCGAGGGCACCGCGTGAGCAGCTTCTTCTGGGTCGAAAGCATGGTGCGTGGGCTGGAGCAGCGCCAGTTGCTGTTCGACATGGACATGGCACTGCTCAAGCTGCGCCAGGCCCATGGCGAAACCGATCCGTCGGCCATCGCGCTTTCGGGCACGTACCACAACCTGCTGCGCATGTGGGCCGATGTGTGAAGCACGGCCGGCGCACTCAGCCCAGGCCGCGGCCGAAGGCTCGAAACACCTGCCATCCACCTATAAATTTGATAGCACCCAGCGCATACTGCACCAGCGCTGGGTGCTATTTTTGTTTGCATGACCCAATTTCCTGCACGACAAGGCATTCCTCCGGGCGTGGTCACACTGGCCGACCACGAGCAGCATGCGCGCACGCAACTGGACGACAACGCCTGGGCTTACTTCAGCGGTGGCGCGGCCGATGAGATCAGCCTGCGCGCCAACCGCAGCGCCTGGGACGCCCTGCCGCTGTGGCCCCGCGTGCTGCGACCGCTCGCGGGTGGGCACACGCGGGTGACCCTGCTGGGCCGCACGCTCGCGCACCCCATCCTGCTGGCACCGGTGGCCTTCCAGCGCCTGGCGCACCCTGATGGCGAACTGGCCCTGGCCTATGCCGCAGCGGCGCTGGGCGCGGGCGTGGTGCTCAGCACCCAGGCCAGTGTGCCGCTGGAGAAGGTGGCCCAGGCCGTGCTGCCGGACCCGGGGCGCGGCCCGCTGTGGTTTCAGCTCTATCTACAGCCCGATCGGGGCTTCACCGAGGCGCTGGTGCAGCGTGCCGAGTCCGCTGGCTACGAGGCCTTGGTGCTCACGGTGGACGCCCCCACCAGCGGCGTGCGCGACCGGGAGCGGCGCGCGGGCTTTCGGCTGCCGGCCGGCGTGGGCGCCGTCAACCTGGCCGGCCTGCGGGCGCCGGCCCCCTCAGCACTGAGCCCCGGCCAGAGCGCCCTGTTCGACGGCTTGTTGCACCATGCGCCGACCTGGGAGGACATCGCCTGGCTGCGATCCATCACCCGGTTGCCGGTGCTGCTCAAGGGCGTGCTGCACCCCGCCGACGCGCGCCAGGCCGTGTCGCTGGGGGCGGCGGGCCTCATCGTGTCCAACCACGGTGGCCGCACGCTCGACACCGCCCCGGCCACGGCAACCGCCCTGCCCGGGGTGGCGCAGGCCGTGGGCGGCGCGGTGCCGGTGCTGGTGGATGGAGGCATCCAGCGCGGCACCGACGTGCTCAAGGCCATGGCACTGGGTGCCTCCGCCGTGCTGGTGGGCCGCCCTGCCGTGTGGGGCCTGGCCAATGCAGGGGCAGCGGGCGTGGCCCACGTGCTGCGCCTGCTGCGCGACGAATTGGAGGTTGCCATGGCGCTGACGGGGTGCGCCACGCTGGCAGATGCCACGTCGGCACTGCTGGATGGGCAGCAAGTGGCCCCATCGCGCTCGGTCTGAGGCCGGGGCACCTGCGCCCCTGGAGAGGCCGGTTCACCCTTCCCCCTTTCAGCAGGAATGATTTATTGCAAATGCGATATATTCGTATTTATAATGCCGATCATCCTTTCAACAGCCAGCCATACTGCCTGCCGCCATGATCGTCTGTGTTTGCCACCGGGTTTCGGACCGAGAGATTGCCCGCCATGCGCGCGCAGGCCTGAGCTTCGATGAGATCCAGTTCGAATTGGGCGTGGCCACCCAATGCGGATGCTGCGAAAGCTGCGCCCGCGACGTGGTGGCGCAGTGCAGTGTTTCGCAGCCGGTAGCCGCCTTGCGCAACGACGCGGTGCCGCAGACGATCCAGCTTGCCAGCTCCATCCTGGAAAGCAAGTCATGGAACTCCTCTCTGGCCTCGCAGGCAGCCTGATCCTGGTCGCCGGTTCGGCCTGGTGGATCTTTCGCAAATAGTCCGGGTCTATTCGGCAACGCCGGCCCTATGTGGGGGTTCGGCGCTGCCCTTCCTTTCTTTTTATGTCTCACCCTGATCGTTTCGCTCCCCCCGGCGGTGTGAGCCGCAATGCCGTGATCGTCGGCTCCGTGGTGGCGCTGCACGTAGCCGGCATCTGGGCCCTGCAATCTGGCCTGGTGCGCAAGGCGGCCGAGGTGATCGTGCCGGCCGAGGTGCTCAGCGAATTCATCGCCCCGCCCGCCCCCCCCGCACCGCCCAAGGTC
>NZ_JBXYZY010000014.1:0-507 GCF_057642795.1 Paracidovorax sp. | reverse complement strand
CAAAATTGCCGCGTCGAAAGATCCCCCGGCAATCAATGACCCGACCCGCTCAGCGGATCGGGAAGAATCGACGAGGGCTAGCAGCATCTGGTACCCGTGCTCAGAGAGGCGAAGATTCGCTCCCGATGCCATCGGCGACAGAGTTGGCTCACTGTAGAAAACGTCGACTTTTTCGCGGGCTACGAGGACCACAGTGTCGGTGGACTGGACTCGTAGCGACCGTGCTGCTCGATTGGGTACATAACCGGTGATAATGATCGCGTCGGCGACAGCTCGTGCGGTTGCGGGGGCAACGTTGGTGTGGCCGTTGAGAACCCGTGACACTGTGGCATGGGAGACACCGGCGACCCGAGCTACCTCGTGCATAGTGGGTCGGCCTGTTTCCGCACTCATCGACAATCCTCCTCATTATTCCGGTCCACCATCGGTGACGCTCGATTGTGTGACCCCACTTGTCGGAGGTGGGCCACGAGTCGTAATGTACACGTGTACACAGCGATGTGGTGG
>NZ_JBXYZY010000013.1:0-508 GCF_057642795.1 Paracidovorax sp. | reverse complement strand
ATAGAATCAATAGCTAATTCCGAAACTGAAGCAATCAAAGTTGATGTACAAAGTCCAGGTTTTTTAGAAATAGCAACTCCTATTCCTCCTGATATAATGAAAGATTTAGGTAGCACATTATATACAACTTTAAAATATGGGGGTGTCATTACTTTTGCTATTTTAATGATTCAATTTATTACTGGAAAAAGGGTCGATAAAATATTTGGAATAACTTTAAATGAGCGAAAACCAAAAGAGTTAAGAGAAGCAGAAAAACAATCCAATATTGCTGAGGCTAATGCTAAAAAAGAAAAAAGCAAAGAAAAATATATGGAATCGATTGTAAAACAAAATAAACTATTAAAAGAACACCCAGATTTGTTTAAAACAAATGATTTAAATGAAAATTCAAAAAGTTTAAAGGAGCTAAATCAAGATTTGGAATTGAGTATTAAAAACCTGGATATTGAACAATTTGAACTTCCAAATAACGATTTAAACGAATCAGATAATAACAATAATTTTA
>NZ_JBXYZY010000012.1:0-510 GCF_057642795.1 Paracidovorax sp. | reverse complement strand
AGCCTGAAGGCCAGCTAGCCAAGTTACGGTCGGCTGTTGTGAGTACCGTCTCGCTAGGACAGCTGGCACGTCAACTCGGCATTGGTCCTCGGATCAAATTGGGCAAGGGAGAGGAACGTACTGGCGGCCACGACAAGACGTCGATCCTGGCCGACACTACCGAGGCACTGCTGGGCGCGGTCGAGCTGTCAGCTGGGCTTCCGGACGTACTGCGTCTAGTCCACCACCTTTTCGATCCTCTCGTTGATGAGGCAGACCGCTCTGGGGCGGGCACAGACTGGAAGACTGTCCTGCAAGAGTACTGCGCTGAGCATGGCTTCGATGCCCCCCGATACGAAATCGTCGGGTCTGGCCCAGATCACAATCGTCGGTACTGTGCCAGAGCGAATGTGGACGGCAGGCTATATGCCGCCTACACCGGCCACAACAAGAAAGAAGCGGAGCAAGGTGCGGCCCGCCGTGCTGTCTCCGCGCTGATACCAAGCTCTCACACAGGTGCCTGAGCTCCCC
>NZ_JBXYZY010000011.1:0-106421 GCF_057642795.1 Paracidovorax sp. | reverse complement strand
GTCTTGCCATGGTCCACGTGGCCGATCGTGCCCACGTTGACGTGGGGCTTGGTACGTTCGAACTTACCTTTTGCCATCTTTCGACTCCGAAAAAACTATACCAACACACTGGATATTGGCGCAATCTCAACCGGACGCACCACAAAATTTGGTGCCCATGGCGGGAATCGGACCCGCGACCTCTCCCTTACCAAGGGAGTGCTCTACCACTGAGCCACATGGGCATTTGCCGGCACTAGGCCACAACTTCTCTCTTTTCCAGATTGGAGCGGGAGACGGGAATCGAACCCGCGTCATTAGCTTGGAAGGCTAGGGTTCTACCATTGAACTACTCCCGCGCAAGCCTTTCGACCAACCACAGCAGCGCTCAGCGCAACCTCAAATCTGGTGGAGGGGACTGGATTCGAACCAGTGTAGGCGTAAGCCAACAGATTTACAGTCTGCCCCCTTTAGCCACTCGGGCACCCCTCCAGAGAGTCTCAGATTGTAGCACCATAATTTTGACCGAGCGACAAGCTTCCAAAAATTTCTCTCTCCAGCGGGCAGCAGCCGCGGTCAGCGTCCTCCGCACCCTTTTTCGATGCCAAGGCCAGCGCGCCAGCCAGGACTATCTGTCGGCGAAGCGCCGCGCCAACGGACTAAGGACTCATCCATCACAGCACGGGCATATGCCGGGCCGCACCGTTCCTAGATACATCGTCAAGCCATCTCCGTTCGTGGCGCAGCGCGAGCGCCCGGGCCTGATCTTGCCTCCCTATCCCTGCCCCGCCCACTCGCTATCAAGCGGCCGCCAGCCCCTGCGACCTACTGCCGCCTGAACGACCGAGTCGGAAACGCGGTCATGCCGCAGGCTGCCGGCACCGCCTCCCAGGAGCCGATCCGGCGCTTGGGCCTCTAGACCGTTCCGGCTCGACGGGCAATGACTTCACGCCCGCCGCAGTCCTTCATGACCGCAAGCGACCGAACGGAGCCCGTGAATCAGAGCCCATCGCTAAAGATCATCCTCTGGCGCTTCTGGACCGCACACCGCCCGCCCCCTGTCCAACGCGGCACAGCCTTGCGCTCGTCTTAGGATGTGCTCCTTGCATCCCCCCCTTCCATCGCCCCCATGCCTGACTTCCGCAGCGACACAGTCACCCAGCCTACCGCGGCCATGCGCGCCGCCATGCTTGCCGCCCCGCTGGGCGACGACGTATTCGGAGACGACCCCTCCGTGAACGCGCTGCAAGCCCATGCCGCGCACCTGCTGGGCTTCGAGGCCGCCCTGTTCGCGCCTACGGGCACGCAGACCAACCTGATCGCGCTGATGGGCCACTGCCAGCGCGGCGACGAGGCCATCGTCGGCCAGAGCTGGCACACCTACCGCTGGGAAGGCGGCGGCATGGCGGTGCTGGGCTCGATCCAGCCGCAGCCCGTGGAACACCAGCCCGACGGCACGCTCGCACTGGAGGACATTGCCGCCGCCATCAAGCCGGACGACCCGCACTTCGCCCGCACCCGTCTGGTGGTGCTGGAAAACACCACCGGCGGCCGCGTGCTGCCCACGCCCTACGTCGCCCAGGTGGCACAGCTGGCGCGCTCGCGCGGCCTGGGCATGCACCTGGACGGCGCCCGCCTCTTCAACGCCGCGATGGCGAACGCCGAGGCCAACGGCACCCGCGTGTACGACGAGGCGCGCGCTCTCTGCGGTCATTTCGACACCGTCTCGCTCTGCCTCAGCAAGGGCCTGGGCGCGCCCGTGGGCTCACTGCTGCTCGGCTCGCACGACTTCATCGCCCGCGCCCGCCGCACCCGCAAGATGCTGGGCGGCGGCATGCGCCAGGCCGGCATGCTGGCTGCCGCGGGCCAGCACGCGCTGGAACACCACGTCGAACGGCTGGCGGAAGACCACACGCTGCTGCGCCGCCTGGCCGAAGGCCTGGCGCAAGCCGGCCGGAGCCACCCTGTGCTGAGCGGCCGGCTGACGGTGGCCTCGGCCCATACCAACATCCTTTTTGCCGACGTGCAGGCCGAGGTCGCGCCCGCCTTCACCGCCTGGCTGGCCGCACACGGCGTGCGCGTGACCAGCGGACTCTACGCCGGCCAGACGCGCCTGCGCTGGGTGACGCACCTGGACGTGTCGGCGGCCGACGTGGAGGCGGCGCTGGACTGCGTGCAGCGCTTCGCCGGCTGATCCATCGCTCCGCTTTTGATAGCTTCAAGCGCTTGATCGACAAGCGCTGCAGCCACAAAAGGCTGTAAAGAGGGCGCTGAAGCAAGCGCCTCAGGCCGCGGGGTAGTGCCGCCCGCCGAAGATGCCGCTGCCCACGCGGACCATGGTGCTGCCGGCGCGCACGGCGGCGTCCAGATCGGCCGTCATGCCCAATGACAGGGTATCGACGCCGCCGACGCCGTTGTCGGCCAGCGCGTCGCGCACGGCCACCCACACCGCATGGGCGCGCGCATGCACGGCGCACTGCGCGTCGAAGCCTTCCACGGCGTCGGGAATGCTCATCACCCCGCGCAGCGCCAGGCGGGGCAGCCGCGCCACTGCGCGGGCCAGCGCCACGGCATCCTCCGGCGCCACGCCGGCCTTGGTGACGCCACCGTCCACGTTGACCTGGATACAGACCTGCAGTGGCGGCAGGCCTTCGGGCCGCTGGTCCGACAGGCGCTCGGCGATCTTCAGCCGGTCCACCGTGTGCACCCAGTCGAAATGCGTGGCCACCAGCCGCGTCTTGTTGCTCTGCAGCGGGCCGATGCAGTGCCACTCCAGCGCGTGCGGCAGCTGCATGGCGGCTACCAGGGCCATCTTCTCGACGGCCTCCTGCACGTAGTTCTCGCCGAAGCTGCGCTGGCCGGCCAGGGCTGCCTCGCGCACCGCCTCGGGCCCGAAGGTCTTGGAAACGGCGAGCAGCGACACGCTGCCCGCATCGCGCCCGGCCGCCGCGCACGCCGCATCGAGGCGGGTGCGCACTTGTTGGAGGTTGTTACCGATCGTCGTCATAATGTTTGTTCGAGCGTATCAAACGCACTGCGGCACCGTCATCCTCAACGACCGAGAGACCTTTCGTGGACATCACCCAGCTGCTCGCCTTCAGTGTGAAGAACAAGGCATCCGACCTGCATCTCTCGGCCGGCCTGCCGCCCATGATCCGCGTGCACGGCGACGTGCGGCGCATCAACGTCGAGCCGCTGGACCACAAGACGGTCCACGCCATGGTGTACGACATCATGAGCGACGCCCAACGCAAGGTGTATGAAGAGTTCCTCGAAATCGACTTCTCGTTCGAGATCGAGGGCCTGGCGCGCTTCCGGGTGAACGCCTTCAACCAGAACCGGGGCGCAGCCGCCGTGTTCCGCACGATCCCCAGCAAGATCCTCACCCTGGAACAGCTCAACGCGCCCAAAATCTTCGCCGACCTGGCCATGAAGCCGCGCGGCCTGGTGCTGGTGACCGGCCCCACGGGTTCGGGCAAGTCCACCACCCTGGCCGCCATGGTCAACCATCTGAACGAAAACGAGTACGGCCACATCCTGACGGTGGAAGACCCGATCGAATTCGTCCACGAATCCAAGAAGTGCCTCATCAACCAGCGCGAGGTGGGGCCGATGACGCTCTCCTTCGCGGCCGCGCTGAAGTCCGCGCTGCGCGAGGACCCGGACGCGATCCTGGTGGGCGAAATGCGCGACCTCGAAACCATCCGCCTGGCGATGACGGCGGCCGAGACGGGCCACCTGGTCTTCGGCACACTGCACACCTCCAGCGCAGCCAAGACCATCGACCGGATCATCGACGTGTTCCCGGCAGAAGAAAAGGAAATGGTGCGCGCCATGCTGTCCGAATCGCTGCAGGCCGTGATCTCGCAGACCCTGTGCAAGACCAAGGACGGCTCGGGCCGCGTGGCGGCGCACGAGATCATGCTCGGCACCAGCGCCATCCGCAACCTGATCCGCGAGGCCAAGGTGGCGCAGATGTACTCAACCATCCAGACCAGCAGCGGCGTGGGCATGCAGACGCTGGACCAGAACCTCACCGACCTGGTCCGCCGCAACGTGATCAGCCCGGCCGAGGCGCGCGGCAAGGCCAAGATGCCCGAGAACTTCCCGGGATGAGCCGGCCAGGGCGCGCCTGCGCGGCCCGCAGCACAACGGATCGCGCGCCGCGCATACTGCCCTCCGCCCCATGAAAGGCATCCTCGGACTTCTGAAGCCCCGCCCGCACACCGACCCGGCAGGCTCCGCTGGCGCGCCGCAGAACGCAGAGGCCGCGCCGCCTTCCACGCTGTTCACCACCGCCTTCGCCGGCCAGGGCGTGGACAGCGCCATGCTCGTGCCCTGGGAAGCCCGCGCCGTCGAGATCGGTGCCCGGCGCCTGCCAGCGCACCGGGGTGGGCGGCAACTGCAGGCCCTCTGGGCGCAGGACCGGTACATGGCGCTGCTGGGCCCGCAGGCCCTTGAGCGCATGGAGCGTTTCTTCGACTTCGCCGCCGTGCCCGCCCGCCGAGACGTGGTCCGCCAGGACGAATACGGCAACTTCATGGTCGTGCTGCTCTCGGGCGTAATCGCTGTGGACCGCGCGCAGCCCTGGGGCGCGCAGTTGCGCCTGGCCGAAGCGCGGCCTGGCGACATCCTGGGCGAGATGTCGCTGCTCGACGGGGGCAGCCGCTTTTCGGCCTGCACCACGCTCACCGACTGCCAGGTGGCCGTACTGGGCGCCGAGGCGCTGGATGAAATGATGACCGAAGACCCGCCGCTCGCCGCCAGCCTGGTCGCCCTGCTGGCACGCAAACTGTCGCTAAGGCTGCGCCTGGTGAGCGCACGCCTGAGCGAGGGTCCAAAATGAGGGGCCACGCACGCGCACCATCGCACATGCCCGCCCCGACCACCCCGCCAACCCAACCTGTGGAGACCGTTTGATGGAACGCGATCAGGCCAGTAAATTCATCAACGACCTGCTCAAGCTCATGGTGAGCCGTGGCGGGAGCGATCTGTTCATCACGGCGGACTTCCCCCCGGCCATCAAGGTGGACGGCAAGGTCACCAAGGTGTCGCCCCAGCCGCTGACGCCTGCGCACACCATGACTCTGGCGCGCTCGGTGATGAGCGACAAGCAGGTGGCGGACTTCGAGCGCACCAAGGAGTCGAACTTCGCCATCTCACCCGCGGGCATCGGCCGCTTCCGGGTCAACGCCTTCCTGCAGCAGGGCCGCGTGGGCATGGTCTTGCGCACCATCCCCCTGCAGGTGCCCACCATCGACGGACTGAACATGCCGCAGGTGCTCAAGGAAGTCGTCATGACCAAGCGCGGCCTGTGCATCCTGGTGGGGGCCACCGGCTCAGGCAAGTCCACCACGCTGGCGGCCATGGTGGATTGGCGCAACGAGAACTCCTACGGGCACATCGTCACGGTCGAAGACCCGATCGAATTCGTCCATCCGCACAAGAACTGCGTGGTCACGCAGCGCGAGGTGGGCCTGGACACCGACAGCTGGGAGGCCGCGCTCAAGAACACGCTGCGCCAGGCCCCCGACGTGATCCTGATGGGCGAGATCCGCGACCGCGAGACCATGGAGCACGCCATCGCGTTCTCCGAAACCGGCCACTTGTGCCTGGCCACGCTGCACGCCAACAGCGCCAACCAGGCGCTCGACCGCATCGTCAACTTCTTCCCCGAAGACCGGCGCGCCCAGGTGCTGATGGATCTGTCGCTCAACCTGCGGGGCATGGTCTCGCAACGCCTCATCCCCAAGCAGGACGGCAAGGGCCGCGCGGCGGCGGCCGAGATTTTGCTGAACACACCGCTCATCTCCGATCTGATCTTCAAGGGCGAAGTCGCCGAGATCAAGGAGATCATGAAGAAGAGCCGCAACCTGGGCATGCAGACCTTCGACCAGTCCCTGTTCGATTTGTTCGAGGCCAATCAGATCACCTACGAAGACGCATTGCGCAATGCCGACTCGCTCAACGACCTGCGGCTGCAGATCAAGCTGGGCAGCCAGCGTGCGCGCTCGAGCGACCTGGCCTCGGGCACCGAGCACTTCGCCATCGTCTGAGCCCGCGCGCCCCCGCCTCTCCTCCTTTCCCGCCGCCGGCCCACTTTTGCAAGCGCCGGCCTGCCTTGTCCCTGGATTTTCCCTAAAGCATCCACCCGCCATGCCGAGCACGAACCCCCGCAGCTACGAAACCACCTCTCCCGCCAAGGTCGCCTTCCTGGGCCTGGGCGTCATGGGCTACCCCATGGCCGGCCACTTGGCGCTGGCCGGCAACGCTGTCACCGTCTACAACCGCACTGCAGCCAAGTCCATCGCATGGACCGAAGAATTCGCGGCTGCTGGCGCTGGCGCGGTGAAGCACGCCGCCACGCCACGCGAGGCGGCACAAGGAGCCGACATCGTCTTCTGCTGCGTGGGCAACGACGACGACCTGCGTTCGGTGGTGCTGGGTGCGGACGGCGCCTTCGCCGGCATGCAGCCGGGCGCCATCTTCGTGGACCACACCACGGCCTCGGCCGAGGTGGCGCGCGAGCTGTACAAGGCAGCGCGCACGCTGGGCCTGCAGTTCATCGACGCGCCCGTGTCGGGCGGCCAGGCCGGCGCCCAGAACGGCCAGCTCACGGTGATGTGCGGCGGCGATACGGCTGCCTTCGACGCCGTGCGGCCCACGGCCATGGCTTACTCGCGGGCCTGCACCCTCATCGGCGACAGCGGCGCGGGCCAGCTGGCCAAGATGGTCAACCAGATCTGCATTGCCGGCATCGTGCAAGGCCTGTCGGAAGCCGTGGCCTTCGGCCAGCATGCCGGGCTGGACATGCCCCTGGTGCTCGATGTGATCGGCAAGGGTGCAGCCCAGAGCTGGCAGATGGACAACCGCGGCAAGTCCATGGTGGAGGGCCGTTTCGACTTCGGCTTCGCGGTGGACTGGATGCGCAAGGACCTGGGCCTGGTGCTGGACGAGGCCCACCGCAACGGCGCCCGCCTGCCCGTCACGGCGCTGGTGGACCAGTTCTATGCCGACGTGCAGCAGGCCGGCGGCGCCCGCTGGGACACCTCCAGCCTCATCACCCGGCTGGGCGTGAAGAAGAAGTCACAGGCCTGACGGCCAAGCGGGAGGCTTTCCGACAGCGCCCAAGGAGGTCGGCGCGCCGACCGCTTCGCCCGGATCAGCGCACCGGCTGCGTCACCACGCCCGTGGCGGCCGGCGTGGGCAGCGGGGCCAGCGGCGTGGCCTGCACACCCGAGGCGGCAGGGGCGGACGTCGCCGGCGCTGCTGCCGCAGGCGGCGTGCTGGCGGCGGCCGGGTCCTGCACCACGGGTGCGGGCTGGCGCGCATTGAGGGCCGCGTTGCTGCGCGCCAGCTCGTCCTCCGAGACGATCTCGAACACGCGCACCACCTTGCGAACACCGCTCACGCCCCGGGCGATGTCAGTGGCACGGTTGGCTTCGCGCGAGGTCACGCGGCCCATCAGGTAGACCACGTCGCGCTCGGTCACCACCGTGAAGGCATTGGCAATCAGATCCTTGGCATCGACCAGGCTGGCGCGCACCTTTCCGGTGATGAAGGTGTCGTTGGTGCGCTGGCTGATGGACGACGGCGGCATCACGCCCACTTCGTTGACCACGGAACGCACGTTCTCCACGCCCAACGCGATCTGCTCGACGCGCTGCTTGTCCTCGGCGCGCCCGGCCTCGCCCGTCAGCAGCACCTGGCGGTTGAAGCTGGTGACGTTAACGTGGACGCGGTCCCCCAGGGCTTCGCGGATGCGGTTGGCGGTGCGCAGCTCGATGCCCTCGTCCTCCACCTGCGTGCCGGTGGTGCGGCGGTCGGTCGCCACCAGGGCGCCCATCACCGCACCGCCGCCGATCAGGACGGGCGCGCAGGCCGACAGCGCGGCAGCCAGCGCAGCGGTGCTGCAGACGAGGCACATCGTGCGGGACAACGGGAATTTCATAGCGGCATCTCCTGTTCACCAAGTAACTGGGCATCCACGCCGTCGCACAGGCAGTGCAGCACGAGGGCATGGACTTCGCGCACGCGGGCGGCGCGGTCGTGGGGTACGGCGATCTGCACGTCGGTCTCGCGCAGCTGCGGCGCCAGCGCGCCGCCGGTGCGGCCGCACAGCGCCACCACCGTCATATCGCGTTCGTGGGCAGCCTGCACGGCCTGCAGGATCTGGGCATCGTTGCCGCTCACCGTCAGCGCGACCAGCACGTCGCCGGCCTGGCCCAGCGCGCGCACCTGGCGGGCGAGGGACTCCCTGTCGGGGCTGTCCACGTCGTCAGCCAGGCCGCCCATCCAGGCGCCGCCCGGCTGCAGGGCGATGGCCGCAAGCTCAGGCCGCTCACGCTCGAAGCCGCCCACGCACAGCGCGGCGAATAATTGCGCGTCGGCCACGGAAGCGCCGCTGCCG
The DNA here is from genome assembly GCF_057642795.1 of Paracidovorax sp. Classification (NCBI taxonomy): domain Bacteria; kingdom Pseudomonadati; phylum Pseudomonadota; class Betaproteobacteria; order Burkholderiales; family Comamonadaceae; genus Paracidovorax; species Paracidovorax sp. Next base: position 98,032 of record NZ_JBXYZY010000011.1, on the reverse strand, counting down.
CAGGCCAGCACTTTCGCGCCGCTGGTGACGCAGGCCAGGATCGCCTGGATGGCAGAGCCGATGGGATGACTGAGGGCTTGCGCCGCCTGGTACTTCAGATCGGCGCTGTCGATGAAGTGCTGTTGGATTCGTTGCTCGAGCATGGGGCCCGGATGATAACCAAGGGGGTGGACACGCCTGTTGCAAAAGGTGGAGCACAGCGGAATGGCAAGGCCTACCCAGCGCCGCCAAGCCGCTCAGCCGCCCGCATCGAAGGCGCCGCGCAGCCATTCGACCGAAGTGCCACCGCCTGTGCCGCCACCGTCGCCACGGCCTTCCACCAGCACCACGTCGAACCGGCAGGCCGGTGGCGACGGCCAGCGCATGAGGTAGTGGCGCGCCGCGAAGACGATGCGCTGCTGCTTGACCGCGCCGATGCTGCCGCCCGCCCCGCCGAAGCCTCTGCCGGCACGGCTGCGCACCTCGACGAACACCAGCGTGCCGTCGCGATCGCGCATGATGAGGTCGATCTCGCCGCCGCCCCGGCCGGGCGTCCGATAATTGCGCTCCACCAGCGTCAGCCGGGCGGCCTGCAGATGCGCCAGCGCGCGGTCTTCAGCGGCATTACCCCGCTCGCGCGTCGTGCGCCCGGCAGACGAGGAGTCCGTGTCTGCCCGGCTCCCGCCGCTCCCCCAGTTCTTGCCAAGGAATCCCATTGAGCGCCTCTTTCGCTTCAGCCCTGAGCGCCGCGCGCGATGCGGCGGCCACGCAGCATTATCCGCAGGGCACGCTCTATGTCGTCGCCACGCCCATCGGCAACCTGGCCGACATCACGCTGCGCGCGCTGCATGTGCTGCAGCTGGCCGATGCCATCGCCTGTGAAGACACGCGCCACACGCAGTCGCTGCTGCGCGCCTACGGCATCGACAAGAGCGGGGCACAGCTCCTGGCCGTCCACCAGCACAACGAGGCCGAGGCCGCCGGCAACGTGGTGGACCGCCTGCGCCAAGGCCAGCGCGTGGCCTACGTGAGCGACGCCGGCACGCCAGGCGTGAGCGACCCTGGCGCACGGCTGGCCAGCGCTGTGGCGGCAGCCGGGCTGCGCTGCCTGCCCCTGCCCGGCGCCAGCAGCGTGACCACAGCGCTGAGCGTGGCCGGCGCGGTCGCCCCTGGCCCCGATGCCGGCGGCTTTCTCTTCGCCGGTTTTCTGCCCACCCGGGGCGCAGAGCGCACGGCCGCCGTGCAGCGCCTGGGCGATGAGCCCCGCTGCGTGGTGCTGCTGGAGGCGCCACACCGCATCGAAGAGCTGGCGCGTGCGCTGGCCGTACTGGGCGAGCGCCCCGTCACCCTCGCCCGCGAGCTGACCAAGCAATTTGAAGAAATCAGCACCCATCCGGCGCAGGCCCTCTCCGCCTGGCTGGACGGCAATCCGCAGCGGGCGCGGGGCGAATTCGTCGTGTTGCTGCACCCACTGCCCCCCGCCGCTGCCGATGACGACGCCCAGGGGCGCCGCGTGCTGCAGCTGCTGCTGCCCGAGCTGCCGCTGAAAACGGCCGTCCGCATCGCTGCCGACATCACGGGCAATGCGCGCAACGCGCTCTACCCGCTGGCGCTGGCGCTGAAGCGGGAGATGGATGAGGGCGAAGACGAAGACACGCACAGCGCGACCGATGATGGCGGCGACGAGAGCCATCGCCGCTGAACCGCCGGGCGCGCAGCGGCACAGGCCGCTCGCCTTCGGTATGAGAGGAATTCAGAGGTCAGGAGGCCCCATGCGCGCTTTCCACCTGGGCAATCAGCTATCAAAAAAATAGCAAAATGCCAGGCGACTCAAGCGCGCGAATAGGCGAGACCGGATGCCACGCCGCCGAACAGGTCGCCCTCCACCTGAGGAACGCCCGGGAACACGGCCGTGAGCACATCGCGCAACGGCTTCAGGGCCGAGGAGCCGCCCGTCAGGTAAATCGCGCCGATGTCCTGCTGCTGCAGGCCGGCGGCGGCCAGGCAATCGCCCGCGCAGGCCGCGATCTGCCGCAGCGAGGCATCCAGATGCCGCGCCAGATCGTCCGGGGTGATCTGGGCGGAGAGCCCGCCCTCCAGCCAGTCCAGCGCGATCGTCGCGGGCGCGTGGTGGCGTGATGCCTCGATCTTCGCCGCCTCGACGGTGTTCGCCAGCCGGTGGCCCCAGCGCTCGTTCAGCACGGTCATGAGCCGGTCGTGCAGGCGCACGTCGGCATAGTCGCCGCGCAGCTGCTGCGCCTCGCGCATCGACTTCTGCGCGTATTGCCACTGGATCAGGTGCCAGGTGGACAGGTCGAAGAACACGCGGCTCGGCACTTCGCGGCCCTTGGGACCGACATGGCGGAAGCCCAGCAGGCTCATCACCTGCTCCAGGTTGAGCTTCCGGTCGAAGTCCGTGCCGCCGATGTGCACGCCGGTCGTGGCGAGCACGTCCGACGAGCGGTCGGCCGCTCCGGTGCGGCCCGGACCGAGCCGCACCACGGTGAAGTCCGACGTACCGCCGCCGATGTCCACCACCAGCACCAGCGCCTCCTCGGTCATGCGCTGCTCGTAATCCAGCGCCGCGGCGATCGGCTCCAGCTGGAAGCTGATGTTGGCAAAGCCCGCGTCGAGGGCGGCCTGCCGTAGTGCGTCTTCGGCCATACGGTCCCGCACCGGATCGTCATCGACGAAATGCACAGGCCGGCCCAGCACCACGCGCTCGGGCATGGCGCCGCCCAGCGCCGTGCGCACCCGCGTTGCGATATGCCGCAGGAACATCGCAATGATGTCCTGGTAGCTCACCAGCGATTCGTGGACCGAAGTCTTGTCCTGCAACAGCGCGCTGCCGAGAAGACTCTTGAGCGACCGCATCAGGCGACCTTCCACCCCCTCCAGATACTGCTGGACGGCATCACGGCCGTAGTGGGTCTTGTGGTCTTCGGTATTGAAGAACAGCGCGGTCGGCATGATGGGCGCGTCATTGGCATCGAGCGCCAGCAATCGCGAGGTGCCGCCCGCCTGCTGCAGCAAGGAGGCAGCGGAATTCGACGTGCCGAAATCGATACCAAGGGTGGAGCCGGGAAGGAACGCCATGAGACAGGAAGAACAGAGGAAATGAAACGGGTGAAAGACCTGGCGCTGGCACAAAGCCTTGTCGGCCCGTGCGCATCACTGATACGGCGATGATCCAGGGGCCTGCATCCCGGTGGCGATCAAACGCCACCCGCGAGGTGACAGCACTGCACCCAGCGAGCGGCAGATCAGAGCCTGCCGAGAAGACAAACTCGCCCCAAGGCGCAGCACCGGCAATGCGGCCCTTGCGCCTTCCATTTGACGCACCAGGCAATCCACCGCAGAAACGAAAACGCCCACTAGGTAGTGGGCGTTTTGTTTCAGCATCTGACTGCTGAGATTGGTTGCGCGAGAAGGATTTGAACCTCCGACCTTTGGGTTATGAGCCCAACGAGCTACCAGACTGCTCCATCGCGCGGCAAGAATGAATTATAGCTTACTTTGCAGCGTCTGCGGAAGAATCTGCATTCTTTTCTTCAGCACGCTCCACCAGTTCCACGAAAGCCATAGGTGCGTTGTCGCCCACGCGGAAGCCCATCTTCAGAATGCGGGTGTAGCCGCCAGGACGGGTCTTGAAACGGGGGCCCAGGTCGTTAAACAGCTTGGTGACGCTGTCGCGGTCGCGCAGGCGGTTGAAAGCCAGGCGGCGGTTGGCCACGGTGTCTTCCTTGGCCAGGGTGATCATGGGCTCGATCACGCGACGCAGTTCCTTGGCCTTGGCGACCGTGGTCTTGATGGCCTCGTGCTCGATGAGCGAGTTCATCATGTTCTGCAGCATCGCGAGGCGGTGCGAAGAGGTGCGGTTGAGTTTGCGAAGGCCGTGTCCGTGGCGCATGGTGCTGTTTCCTTGTCTTTAATTAAAAACGGGCAGCCGTATCAGGTACTGCCCGCTGCACTGCTCTTTTTCGAAAGAGCCAAAAATTATAGCTTAACGCTTGTCCAAACCAGCCGGAGGCCAGTTTTCCAGCTTCATGCCCAGAGTCAGGCCGCGCGAAGCCAGGACTTCCTTGATCTCGTTGAGCGACTTGCGACCCAGATTCGGGGTCTTGAGCAATTCGTTCTCGGTACGCTGGATCAGGTCGCCGATGTAGTAGATGTTTTCGGCCTTCAGGCAGTTGGCCGAACGCACCGTCAGTTCCAGCTCGTCCACAGGACGCAGCAGGATCGGGTCGAAGGTCGCATTGCCGCGCGGGCCGGCCGGTGCATCGAATGCAGCCAGTTCGCCGCCTTCCAGCTGGGCGAAAACGGCCAGCTGTTCCACCAGGATCTTGGCCGAGGCGCGCACGGCGTCTTCAGCCGTGATCGCGCCGTTGGTCTCGATCTCGACGACCAGCTTGTCCAGGTCGGTGCGCTGCTCGACGCGGGCGCTCTCGACGGTGTAGCTCACGCGCTTGACCGGAGAGAACGAGGCATCCAGCACGATGCGGCCGATCGACTTCGTCGATTCGTCGGCAAAGCGACGCAGGTTGCCAGGAACGTAGCCACGGCCCTTTTCAACCTTGATCTGCATGTCCAGCTTGCCGCCGGCAGACAGATGGGCAATCACGTGATCCGGGTTGACGATTTCCACGTCGTGCGGCGTCTGGATGTCACGCGCGGTGACGATGCCCTCACCATCCTTGCGCAGGCTCAGCGTCACTTCGTCGCGGTTGTGGAGCTTGAACACCACGCCCTTGAGGTTCAGAAGAATGTTGACCACGTCTTCTTGAACGCCATCAATCGACGAGTACTCGTGCAGCACGCCCGCGATCGTGACTTCCGTTGCTGCGTAACCCACCATGGACGAGAGCAGCACACGGCGAATGGCATTGCCCAGCGTGTGGCCGTAACCCCGCTCGAACGGCTCCAATGCGACCTTGGCACGGTTGTGGCCAAGTTGTTCGACATTGATTGCCTTGGGTTTCAGCAAATTGGTTTGCATGCAGACTTCCTCTCAATACCCCCAGCTCGTTACACCGGTAAGGCTGTGAAGCGCCTGCACCGCGATGCCTCGCGGTACAGGAACGGTTTTCTCGAAAACGTGGATCAGTGCGAATTAACGCGAATACAGTTCGACGATCAGCGATTCGTTGATGTCGGCACCGAATTCATCACGGTCAGGCACCTTCTTGAAGACGCCTTCGGCCTTGTCGGCATTGACTTCCACCCAAGCCGGCATGCCGACTTGCTGGGCCAGTTGCAGGGCCTCGACGACGCGGGCCTGCTTCTTGGACTTTTCGCGCACGGCAACGACGTCACCGGTCTTGACCAGGTAGGACGCGATGTTGACGGACTGGCCGTTCACCGTGATGGCCTTGTGCGACACCAGCTGGCGTGCTTCGGCGCGCGTGGAGCCAAAGCCCATGCGATACACGACGTTGTCCAGGCGGGACTCGAGCAGGAACAGCAGGTTGGCGCCCGTGTTGCCCTTGCGGCGGTCAGCAGCTTCGAAGTAGCGGCGGAATTGCTTTTCCAGCACGCCGTACATGCGCTTGACCTTCTGCTTTTCGCGCAGTTGCAGACCGTAGTCGGACGTACGCTGGCCGGAGGTGCGGCCGTGCTGGCCGGGCTTGGAGTCGAACTTGGCCTTGTCCGCGATGGAGCGGCGTGCGCTCTTCAGGAACAGGTCGGTGCCTTCACGGCGGGAGAGTTTGGCCTTGGGGCCGAGGTAACGTGCCACTTGAGCTTCCTTGTGTCATCTTCCGCAACAGCATTGCGGGAGCCACCGTTGCGCAAGGCAGACGGTGGCGGTGGGCTTCAGAAAAAACTTAGATACGACGGCGCTTTTGAGGGCGGCAGCCGTTGTGGGGAACCGGGGTCACGTCGGAGATGGACGTGATGCGGATACCCAGCGCGCCCAGAGCGCGCACCGACGATTCGCGGCCAGGACCGGGGCCCTTGATCTCGACGTCGAGGTTCTTGATACCTTGTTCGATCGCAGCGCGACCGGCCACTTCGGAAGCCACCTGGGCTGCGAAAGGCGTCGACTTGCGCGAGCCCTTGAAGCCTTGGCCACCGGAGGAAGCCCAGGACAGTGCATTGCCCTGGCGATCGGTGATCGTGATGATGGTGTTGTTGAAGGAGGCATGCACGTGGGCGATGCCGTCCGACACGTTCTTGCGAACCTTTTTGCGAACACGCTGTGCAGCGTTATTGGCAGGGGACTTAGCCATTTTGATCTCTCAATCTTTACTTCTTGAGTGCCGCTGCGCCCTTGCGCGGACCCTTGCGGGTGCGGGCATTGGTGCGCGTGCGCTGGCCGCGCATCGGCAGGCCACGACGGTGACGGAAACCGCGATAGCAGCCGATGTCCATCAGGCGCTTGATGTTCATCGTCGTTTCGCGGCGCAGATCGCCTTCGATGGTGAACTGAGCGATCTGATCGCGAATTTTTTCCAGGTCGCCGTCCGTCAGATCCTTGATCTTCTTGGAATAAGCGATGTCGCATGCTTCGCAGATCTTGCGAGCACGGGTGCGACCAATGCCATAAATGGCGGTCAAGCCGATTTCAGCATGCTGATGCGGCGGGATGTTGATGCCAGCGATACGTGCCATGTGCGTCCTCTAATACTTTCCAGTCAACCTTGGCGCTGCTTGTGACGCAGATCCGTGCAGATCACACGCACCACACCCTTGCGGCGGATGATCTTGCAGTTGCGGCAGATTTTCTTGACCGAAGCCGAAACTCTCATTTCATTCTCCTAAAACTTGCCTACGTTCCGGCCACAGCGCGGAACACAAAATTTCGTGCCCGCGAAGATCGAAGGCATTCATAAACCGTAACTTGCCCAGGCGAACCCGCGACTATAGCGCAGTTACCCGAAACTGCCCAGACTCAAGTTCCGGGCGTCGCTTTGAAGTTCGCCTTTTTGAGGAGCGATTCGTACTGCTGCGACATCATGTAGTTCTGGACCTGGGCCATGAAGTCCATGGTCACCACCACAATGATCAGAAGCGACGTGCCACCGAAATAGAACGGAACGTTGTATTTCAGGATCAGGAACTCCGGCAGCAGACAGACGAACGTGATGTACACGGCGCCCGCCAGCGTGAGGCGAACCAGAATCTTGTCGATGTAGCGGGCGGTCTGCTCACCAGGACGAATCCCGGGAATGAACGCGCCACTCTTCTTCAGGTTGTCGGCAGTCTCGCGGCTGTTGAACACGAGCGCCGTGTAGAAGAAGCAGAAGAACACGATCGCTGCAGCGTAGAACATCACATAGACCGGCTGACCAGGGGTCAACGCGCTCGAAATGTCACGCAGCCAGCGCATGGATTCACCCGCGCTGAACCAGTTCACCACCGTTGCGGGCAGCAGGATGATCGACGAAGCGAAGATCGGCGGGATCACGCCAGCCATGTTCAGCTTCAGCGGCAGATGCGACGACTGACCACCGTACACCTTGTTGCCGACCTGACGCCGCGCATAGTTGACCAGGATCTTGCGCTGACCGCGCTCAACGAACACCACGAAGTACGTCACCAGGCCGACAACGATCACGATGAAGATGGCCGCCAGGATGCTCATGGCACCCGTACGCACCAGCTCCAGCAGTCCACCGATCGAACTGGGCAACCCCGCGGCAATGCCGGCGAAGATCAGGATCGAGATCCCATTGCCCAAGCCACGTTCGGTGATCTGCTCGCCGAGCCACATCAGGAACATCGTCCCTGCCGTCAGGCTCACGACCGCCGTCATACGGAAGCCGAAGCCCGGGCTGAGGACCAGACCGGCGGAGCTTTCCAGCGCCACGGCGATGCCCAGCGACTGGAAGATCGCCAGGCCCAACGTGCCGTAGCGCGTGTACTGCGTGATCTTGCGACGGCCGGCCTCACCTTCCTTCTTCAACTGCTCGAAGCTCGGAATGACGTAGGTCATCAGCTGCATGATGATCGATGCCGAGATGTACGGCATGATCCCCAACGCAAACACCGTGAAGCGCGAGAGCGCCCCACCCGAGAACATGTTGAACAGGTTCAGAATGCCGCCTTGGTGGCCACTGAACAGCTGCTGCAGCTGCGCCGGATCGATGCCCGGCACCGGGATATGAGCCCCGATGCGGTAAACGATGAGCGCGAGCAGCAGAAAAACCAGACGGCGACGCAAATCACCGAACTTGCCGGTTTTCGCAATTTGAGCTGCGTTCGTAGCCACTGATGCTTTCCTTCAGAACCGAATCAGGCCAGGCTGCCGCCGGCGGCTTCGATAGCCGCCTTCGCAGCAGCGGTCGCGCCGATGCCCGTCAGCTTCACAGCCTTGGACAGCGAACCGCTGTTGATCACCTTCACGACCTTGGCGCGTTGACCCACCAGACCAGCGGTCTTCAGAGCCAGCAGGTCGACTTCGGCGAGTTCCAGCTTATCCAGGGCGGTCAGCGTCACTTCTGCATTGAACTTCAGCAGATGCGACTTGAAGCCACGCTTGGGCAGACGGCGCTGCAGAGGCATTTGACCGCCTTCGAAGCCCACCTTGTGGTAGCCACCCGAACGCGATTTCTGACCCTTGTGACCGCGGCCAGCGGTCTTGCCCAGACCGGAGCCGATACCACGGCCGACGCGGCGCTTGGCATGTTTCGCTCCATCTGCGGGCTTGATGCTATTGAGTTCCATCATCAACCTCTCAGAGGACCTTGACCAGATAGCTGATCTTGTTAATCATGCCGCGCACTTCAGGGCTGTCCTTCAGTTCGCTGATGCTGTTCAGCTTGCGAAGGCCCAGGCCGCGCACGGTGGCACGGTGCGATTCCTTGGTGCCGATAGGGCTGCGCACCAGTTGAATCTTGACGGTTTGTTGCGTAGTCATTTGCAAAGCTCCGTTCAGGCGAAGATGTCTTCGACCGACTTGCCGCGCTTGGCTGCCACTTCCGAAGGGGTCGTGGAGTTCGCCAGCGCGTCGAACGTGGCGCGGACCATGTTGTAGGGGTTCGACGAGCCGTGGCTCTTGGCCACGATGTCCGTCACGCCCAGCACTTCGAACACGGCACGCATCGGGCCGCCTGCGATGATGCCGGTACCCTTGGGAGCCGGAGCCATCATCACGACGGCAGCGCCGTGGTGACCCGTCACGTTATGGTGGATCGTGCCGTTCTTGAGCGACACCTTCACCATGTTGCGGCGGGCTTCTTCCATGGCCTTCTGCACGGCAGCAGGCACTTCCTTGGACTTGCCCTTGCCCATGCCCACGCGGCCGTCACCGTCGCCGACCACGGTCAGTGCAGCGAAGCCGAGGATACGGCCGCCCTTCACGACTTTGGTCACGCGGTTGACCGCGATCATTTTTTCGCGCAGACCGTCGTCCTGACCTTCGCTCTGCACTTTGGGTTGAAATTTAGCCATTTTGTATTTCGCTCCGCTTAGAACTGCAGGCCGGCTTCACGAGCGGCGTCGGCCAGAGCCTTGACGCGGCCGTGATAGGCAAAGCCTGCACGATCGAATGCAACCTTCTCGATGCCGGCGGCCTTCGCCTTTTCAGCGATACGCTTGCCGATGGCTTGGGCTGCGGCGGCATTGCCACCCTTGCCGGAGCCGCCGAGTTCCTTGCGCACATCGGCCTCGGCCGTGGAAGCGCTGGCCAGCACCTTGGTGCCGTCGCCGGAAATCACGCTGGCGTAGATGTGGAGGTTCGTACGGTTCACCGTCAGACGCGCCACGCCTTGCTGCGCAATGCGGATACGGGTCTGGCGGGCACGACGAAGACGCTGCTCTTTCTTGGTCAACATGTTGCAGCTCCTTATTTCTTCTTGGTCTCTTTGATCGTTACTTTTTCGTCCGCATAGCGGATGCCCTTGCCCTTGTAGGGCTCGGGAGGACGAACAGCACGGATCTCAGCAGCCAATTGGCCGACGCGCTGGCGGTCGGCACCCTTGATCACGATTTCGGTCGGAGTCGGGGTGGCAACGGTGATGCCAGCAGGCATTTCGAAGTTCACGGGGTGCGAGTAGCCGACGTTGAGGTTCAGCTTGGCGCCCGAAGCCGCCGCCTTGTAACCCACACCGATCAGGCTCAGCTTCTTTTCGAAGCCCTTGCTCACGCCCAGCACCATGTTGTTCACCAACTGACGGATGGTGCCACTCATGGCGTTGGCTTCGCGGGAATCATTGGCAGGCTCGAAGCCGAGCTTGCCTTCGTTGTTGGACACCTTGACCAGGGCGTTCTGGGCCAGCGACAGCGTGCCGCCCGAACCCTTCACACTGATCTGGTCGCCATTGATGGACACATCCACGCCAGCGGGGATGGTCACCGGCATTTTTCCTACGCGGGACATTTCAGTTTCTCCTCGATGCCACGGTTAAGCGACGTAGCAAAGCACTTCGCCGCCGACGCCGGTGGCACGTGCCTTGCGATCCGTCATCACGCCCTTGGGGGTGGTGACGATGGCAACGCCCAGGCCGTTCATGACCTGGGGGATGGAGTCGCGGCCCTTGTACACGCGCAGGCCAGGACGGCTCACGCGCTCGATGCGCTCGATCACCGGACGGCCGGCGTAGTACTTCAGTGCGATTTCAAGTTCGGACTTGCCGGCTTCGGTCTTGACCTGGAAGCCGTCGATATAACCCTCGTCCTTCAGCACTTGCGCGATGGCGATCTTCACTTTGGAAGAAGGCACCAGCACGGTGGCCTTGGACACCATCTGCGCGTTACGGATGCGGGTCAGCAAGTCAGCGATGGGATCACTCATGCTCATGTTGTATCTCTCCTGCCTGCTTACCAGCTGGCCTTGGTGACACCAGGGATGTCGCCGGCAAATGCCAGTTCACGGATCTTCGCGCGAGCCAGACCGAACTGGCGGAACGTACCGCGGGGACGACCGGTGATTTCGCAACGGTTGCGCTGGCGCGTGGGGTTGGCGTTGCGGGGGAGCTTCTGCAGGCCCAGGCGGGCCGCATCACGCTCTTCATCGCTACGCTTGGCGTCGCCGGCGATAGCCTTCAGCTCGGCATACTTGGCGGCGTACTTGGCGGCCAGTTTTTCGCGCTTCAGTTCGCGCTGGATCAAAGCTACTTTAGCCATACGCTGCCTCAGTTCTTGAAGGGGAAACGGAAGCCTGCGAGAAGCGCCTTGGCTTCTTCGTCGGTCTTGGCCGTCGTGGTGATGCTGATATTGAGACCGCGCAAGGCATCAACCTTGTCGTACTCGATTTCAGGGAAGATGATCTGTTCTTTGACGCCGATGTTGTAGTTGCCACGGCCGTCGAAAGCGCGGCCAGAGATACCACGGAAGTCACGGACGCGGGGCAGAGCCACGGTCACGAAACGATCCAGGAACTCATACATCTGAACGCCACGCAGGGTGACCATGCAGCCGATGGCCTGGCCTTCGCGGATCTTGAAACCAGCGATAGCCTTCTTGGCCTTGGTGACCACGGGCTTCTGGCCGGCGATCTTGGTCAGGTCAGCCACGGCGTTGTCCATGACCTTCTTGTCGGAAACAGCTTCGCTCACACCCATGTTCAGGGTGATCTTGGTCAGACGAGGAACTTCCATCGACGACGTGTAGCCGAACTGCTTGGTGAGTTCGGGAACGATCTTTTCGCGGTAGTGTTGTTGCAGTCGTGCCATGTTGACTCCTTACGCCGCCTTGATTTCAGCGCCGCTGGACTTGAACACGCGAACGCGCGAACCATCCGCTTGCACCTTGATGCCAACGCGATCGGCCTTGCCGGTAGCCGCATTGAAGATGGCCACATTCGATTGGTGGATAGGCATGGACTTTTCCACGATGCCGCCAGTGGAACCCTTCATGGGGTTCGGCTTGACGTGCTTCTTGACCGTGTTGATGCCTTCGATGACCACATGGGAATCATCGTGGCGCAGCGTCACAGTGCCGCGCTTGCCCTTGTCGCGCCCGGTGAGCACGATCACTTCATCGCCCTTGCGAATCTTGTTCATGGCGAGTCCTCAGAGAACTTCGGGAGCCAGGGACACGATCTTCATGAACCGCTCGGTACGCAGTTCACGCGTCACGGGGCCAAAGATGCGGGTGCCGATGGGCTCCAGCTTTGCATTCAGCAACACAGCTGCGTTGCCGTCGAATTTGACGAGCGAGCCATCGCCGCGGCGAATGCCCTTCGCCGTGCGAACCACCACTGCGCTGTAAACCTCGCCTTTTTTGACGCGGCCACGGGGAGCGGCTTCTTTCACGCTGACCTTGATGATGTCGCCCACGCTGGCGTAGCGACGCTTGGAGCCCCCCAGCACTTTGATGCACAGGACGGACTTCGCGCCGGTGTTATCGGCGACGTCTAACCGGGTTTCTGTCTGGATCATTTCAATATTCCCAACTTGCACCAGAGGATCGCCAGCCCCAGAGAACTTCTCAAGGGCTGAAATCAGCCAGTCAGTCTTGGGCCCGTCGTCCACACCGCAAACCATTTGCAGCGCTTCCGTCTGGGCAGAAACTCCGCGTCTTTTAACGCGAAGCCCTCGATTGTGGCAAAACGCGGGGAAAGAGTCAAGACCCACGTCAAGCAGGGACGTGGGCGTACTGTTGCGCAAGCGCCAAGAATGCGCCGAGCTGGGGGTCTGCGCCCAGTTCGTCCTGCAGCAGGCCCGCCACGGCGGGCGCCAGCGAGGTAGCCAGCCGGGCATCCAGGAACAGCATGCGCGATCGGCGCGCCAGCACGTCTTCCACCGTGCGGGCGTATTCATGGCGGGCTGCGAAGCGCACCATCGCCTCGGTGAAGCCAGGTGCGAGCTCCACGCCCGCCCCGGGCAGGTCGGCAACGAGGCCCGCCTCGGTGCCATAGGAATGCAGGCCCTGCGCGTCGCAGAGGCGCTGCGGCACCGACGCATCGGGCGCGCCCACTACGGGCAGGTCGCTGGTGCGCGATGCAGCCCGCGGGGCCAGCAAATGCTCTTCGACGCATTTTTGCAACACGTCTTCGGCCATGGCCCGGTAGGTGGTCCATTTGCCGCCGGTGACGGTGACCAGGCCGCTGCGGCCCACGGCCACGGTGTGCTCGCGGCTGATGGCCTTGGTGTTGCCATCGTCGTCCTGAGGTTTGACGAGGGGGCGCAGGCCCACCCAGATGCTGCGCACGTCCGCGGCCTGCGGCGCTCGGCTCAGGTAGCGCGCCGACTCGCCCAGGATGAAGGCGACCTCTTCGTGCAGGGCGACGGGCTCTCGCGCGAGGTCCTGGCGCGGGCTGTCCGTGGTGCCCAAAATGAGCTTGCCCAGCCAGGGCACGGCGAAGAGCACGCGGCCGTCGGCCGTCTTGGGCACCATCAGCGCATGATCGGAGGGCAGGAAGTCCCGGTCGACGACGATGTGCACCCCTTGGCTGGGCGCCACCATGGGCCGCACCGGGTTGCCGGTGGCCTCGCCGTCCTGCTGGCGCAGGCCGTCTACCCACACGCCGGTGGCGTTGACCACGCAGGTGGCGCGGATCTCGAAGCGGCGGCCGGTTTCGGCATCTTCGCAGACCAGACCGGTCACTTTGCCGGCTTCATGGATCAGCTCGCGGGCCGGGCAGTAGTTGACCAGCAGCGCGCCATGGGCGGCGGCCGTGCGCGCCAGAGCAAGCGCCAGGCGCGCATCGTCGAACTGGCCGTCCCAGTATTTGACACCGCCCTTGAGCCCCTCGGGTCGTGCGGTGGGCAGGCAGCGCAGCGCTTCCGCGCGGCCCAGGAATTCGGTGGCACCCAGGCCGGCCTTGCCGGCCAGAGCGTCATACATCTTCAGGCCGACACCGTAGAAAGGCGTCTCCCAGAACTTGTAGGAAGGCATCACGAAGGCGAGCGGCTGCGCCAGATGCGGGGCGTTGTGCAGCAGCGTGGTGCGTTCGTGCAGGGCTTCGCGCACCAGGGAGATATTGCCCTGGGCGAGATAGCGTACCCCTCCGTGAACCAGCTTGGTGGCGCGCGACGAGGTGCCCTTGGCGAAGTCATGCGACTCGACCAGCACCACGCGGTAGCCACGGGTGGCGGCGTCCAGCGCCACCCCCAGCCCGGTCGCCCCGCCGCCGATCACCGCCAGATCGTAGGCGACCGGCTCGGCGAGGCGGGCCAGCAGATCGGCGCGAATGGTCGGCAGCGGAGTGACAGGAGCGTGGTTCATGGGGTGGGATTGTCCATTGGTCGCGTTGAATTTAAGGGTAAACCCTTAATTTTTCTGCCGCCGAGGCAAAGACGATGGGACGGCGGCGCGCCCATCGCAGGCCAGCGGCGGGGTAGAAGGCGCTATGCGCCCCTCTTCCCCGCCCTGCCCCGGTCAACGGGTCTTGCCGTCCTTCCAGGCCTGCAGCAGCTTGTCGTAGGCGATGGTCTGACCCTTGGGCTTCTCGTTGCCCAGCTTGGCCCAGGGGGCCTGCTTGTCGCTCAGCCACTTGGCGGGGTCGCTCTTGGGGTTGAGCTTGGGCGCGCAGTGCGCCATGCCGGCGCGCTGCAGGCGGGCCATGACGTCGTCCATCTCGCCTGCCAGGCTGTCCATGGCGCCCTGCGGTGTCTTCTCACCCGTCACGGCCTGGGCCACGTTCTTCCACCAGAGCTGGGCCAGCTTCGGGTAATCGGGGACGTTGGTGCCGGTGGGCGACCAGGCCACGCGGGCGGGACTGCGATAGAACTCCACCAGTCCGCCCAGCTTGGGCGCGGCATCGGTCATGGCCTTGGACTGGATATCGCTTTCGCGGATCGGCGTCAGGCCCACGAGGGTCTTCTTCAGCGAGGTGGTCTTGGCGGTCACGAACTGGGCATAGAGCCAGGCGGCGGCCGTCTTGTTGGCATCATGGCCCTTGAAGAAGGACCACGATCCCACGTCCTGATAGCCGTTCTGCATGCCCGGCTTCCAGTAGGGGCCGTTGGGACCCGGGGCCATGCGCCACTTGGGCGTGCCGTCGGCGTTCACCACGGGCAGACCGGGCTTGACCATGTCGGCGGTGAAGGCGGTGTACCAGAAGATCTGCTGGGCGATCTGGCCCTGTGCAGGAACGGGGCCAGCTTCGGTGAAGGTCATGCCCAGGGCTTCCTTGGGCGCGTACTTCTTCATCCAATCCACGTACTTGGTCAGCGCATAGACAGCGGCCGGCGAGTTGGTGGCGCCGCCGCGCGACACCGAGGCGCCCACCGGGGTGCATTTGTCGTCCGCGACGCGGATGCCCCACTCGTCGATCGGCAGGCCGTTGGGCGTACCGATGTCGGCGGCGCCAGCCATGGAGAGCCAGGCATCGGTGAAGCGCCAGCCCAGGGACGGGTCCTTCTTGCCGTAGTCCATGTGGCCGTAGATGGGCTTGCCGTCGATCTGCTTGACGTCGTTGGAGAAGAACTCGGCGATGTCCTCGTAGGCGCTCCAGTTGAGTGGCACGCCGAGGTCGTAGCCGTACTTGGCCTTGAACTTGTCCTTGAGATCCTTGCGATCGAACAGGTCGGCGCGGAACCAGTAGAGGTTGGCGAACTGCTGGTCGGGCAGCTGGTAGAGCTTGCCGTCGGGGGCGGTGGTGAACTTGGCGCCGATGAAGTCCTTCAGGTCCAGCCCGGGGTTGGTCCACTCCTTGCCGTCGCCCGCCATGTAGTCGGTCAGGCTCATCATCTTGCCGTAGCGGTAGTGCGTGCCGATCAGGTCGGAGTCGCTGATCCAGCCGTCGTAGATCGACTTGCCCGACTGCATCGAGGTCTGCAGCTTCTCGACGACGTCGCCCTCCTGGATCAGGTCGTGCTTGACCTTGATGCCGGTGATCTCCTCGAACGCCTTGGCCAGCGTCTTGGATTCGTATTCATGCGTGGTGATGGTTTCGGAGACGACCGAGATGTCCTTCACGCCCTTGGCCTGCAGCTTCTTGGCGGCCTCGATGAACCACTTCATCTCGGCCATCTGCTGGTCCTTGCTGAGGGTCGAAGGCTGGAACTCGCTGTCGATCCACTTCTTGGCCTCGGCCTCGCCGGCCCAGGCGCCCTGCCCGATCATCAAGGCCGTGGCGGCGAACGCCAGGGCGGTCAAACGCATCTTCATGACTGTCTCCTCGTTGGATATGTGAATGTCCCCTGCTGCCATTGCGAATCAGCCGACAGCCCCGGGGAACGGGGGGCCGCCGGCCTGCGAAACAAATCAGCCCCGGCGCATGACGAGTGCCAGCACGGCCATGGAGAGCACGAAACTGATCCAGACGGAAGGCTCCTGCTCCAGCTTGAACCACTCGACGAACTTCGCGCCAAGGCCCACGAAGATCAGGTTGATGTAGGCCGCCGAGAGCAGGCCGATGAAGAGCCGGTCGCCACGCGTGGTGGCGATGGGCAGGAAGCCCCGGCGCAGGGTGGTGGGGGACTTGGCCTCCCACACGGCCATCCCGAGGAGCATGAGCACGATGCACACGAAGAAGACCGCGACGGGCGTGGTCCAGGCCATCCAATCAAACATGGCTTATTCCTTTCAGACCCGGCCCATCGCAAAGCCTTTTGCGATGTAGTGCCGCACGAACCAGATGACGATGGCGCCGGGCACGATGGTGAGCACGCCGGCAGCGGCCAGCGTCGCCCAGTCCATGCCCGATGCGCTGACCGTGCGCGTCATGGTTGCCACGATGGGCTTGGCGTTCACGCTCGTGAGGGTGCGCGCCAGCAGCAGTTCCACCCAGCTGAACATGAAGCAGAAGAACGCCGCCACCCCCACGCCGGCCTTGATGAGCGGCAGGAAGATGGTGAGGAAGAAACGCGGGAAGCTGTAGCCGTCGATGTAGGCGGTCTCGTCGATCTCGCGCGGAATGCCGCTCATGAAACCCTCCAGGATCCACACGGCGAGCGGCACGTTGAACAAAAGGTGCGCCAGGGCCACGGCGATGTGCGTGTCCATCAGCCCCACCGTGGTGTAGAGCTGGAAGAAGGGCAGCAGGAACACGGCCGGCGGCGTCATGCGGTTGGTCAGCAGCCAGAAGAAGACGTGCTTGTCGCCCATGAACTGGTAGCGGCTGAAGGCATAGGCCGCTGGCAACGCCACGGTGAGCGAGATCACCGTGTTCATCGCCACGTAGATCAGGCTGTTGATGTAGCCCGAATACCAGGACTCGTCGGTGAAGATGGTCTTGTAGTTGTCCCAGGTGAAGTGCTGGGGCCAGAAGGTGAAAGTGGACAGGATCTCCGCATTGGTCTTGAAACTCATGTTGACCATCCAGTAGATGGGCAGCAGGGCGAAGACCAGATAGGCCAGCAGGAAGATCGTGCGCTTGCGGAAGCGGCGCTCAGACATGGCTACTATCCTTTTCATAGCTATCAGCGCAGCAAATATCAGCGCTGCGGGCGTTTTTGACCATAGACATCATTTACCGCTCCACCTCGGGCTGCTGGGTGCCCACGCGCTGCATCCAGTTGTAGAGCACGAAGCACAGCAGCAGGATGATGAAGAAGTAGATCAGCGAGAAGGCGGCGGCCGGCCCGAGGTCGAACTGGCCCACGGCCTTGGTGGTGAGGTATTGGGAGAGGAAGGTGGTGGCGTTGCCCGGCCCGCCGCCGGTGAGCACGAAGGGCTCGGTGTAGATCATGAAGCTGTCCATGAAGCGCAGCAACACGGCGATCATGAGCACGCCGCGCATCTTGGGCAGCTGGATGTAGCGGAAGACGGCGAACTTGCTGGCGCCGTCGATGCGCGCGGCCTGGTAATAGGCGTCGGGGATGGAGCGCAGGCCGGCGAAGGCCAACAGCGCCACCAGCGGCGTCCAGTGCCACACGTCCATCAGCAGCACGGTGAGCCAGGCTTGGGTCTCGCTGCCGGTGTAGCTGTAGTCGATGCCCAACTGCTGCAGGGCCCGGCCCATGAGGCCGATGTCGGCGCGGCCGTAGATCTGCCAGATGGTGCCCACCACGTTCCAGGGGATGAGCAGCGAGAGGGCCACGGTAACCAGCACGGCCGACGACTTCCAGCCCTGCGCGGGCATGGCGAGGGCCAGGCAGATGCCCAGCGGGATCTCCACCAGCAGCACGGAGAGGGAGAAGCCGATCTGGCGCAGCAGCGCGCCGTGCAGCTCCTCATCGCGCATCACGGCGGCGAACCATTCGGTGCCGACGAACACGCGCCGCTCGGGCGAGATGATGTCCTGCACCGAGTAGTTGACCACCGTCATGAGCGGCAGGATGGCCGAGAAGGCCACGCAGACGATGACGGGCAGGATCAGGAACCAGGCCTTCTGGTTCACGGGCTTGGTGGTGGTGCTCATTCAATAACCTCCGTGCTGCGCACTGCGGCGCGAGCTGGCTTGGGGCGGCCCGGCGCGGCGCTCATGCCAGCAGCTCCTCGTTGCGGTAGTAGCAGGTGTGCGGGCCCAGCACCTGCAGCCAGGCGGTCTGGCCCGGCGCGGGCAGGGCCGCCTCGGGAGCAAAGCGGGCCTTGAGGGTGTGCTCGCCCACCTGCGCGGTGAGCATCTGGTAGGTGCCGATGTCCTGCACCTGGGCCACGGTGGCGGCGAGCGCGCCGCTCTGGTGGGCGTCGGCGAGCGCCAGGTACTCGGGGCGGATGCCGACCTGCAGCGGGCCGTCGGGCACGCTGGCGGGTGCGCCCTGCAGGGCCATGCCGGCCACCTGGAGCTGGCCGCCTGCGGCCTGCGCGGGCAGGAAGTTCATGCCTGGCGAGCCGATGAAGTGGCCCACGAAGACGTGCGCGGGCCGCTCGAAGAGTTCGGCCGCCGTGCCCATCTGCACGGCGCGCCCGCGCGTCATCACCACTACCTGATCAGCGAAGGTGAGCGCCTCCACCTGGTCGTGGGTGACGTAGATCAGCGTGAGCTTGAGCTCGTGGTGGATCTGCTTCAACTTGCGCCGCAGCTGCCACTTCAGGTGCGGGTCGATCACGGTGAGCGGCTCGTCGAAGAGCACGGCAGCCACATCCTCGCGCACCAGGCCGCGGCCCAGCGAGATCTTCTGCTTCTGGTCGGCCGAGAGGCCGGCCGCGCGCATGTCCAGCTGGTGGCTCATCTCCAGCATCTCGGCGATCTGGCCCACGCGCTGGCGGATGCGCGCCTCGGGCACCTTGCGGTTTTGGAGCGGGAAGGCCAGGTTCTGGGCCACGGTCATGGTGTCGTAGATGACCGGAAACTGGAACACCTGCGCGATGTTGCGTTCCTGGGGGCTCGCCCGGGTGACGTCGCGCCCGTCGAACAGCACCCGGCCGTGCGAGGGCACGAGCAGGCCCGACATGATGTTGAGCATGGTGGTCTTGCCACAGCCCGAGGGGCCCAGCAGCGCATAGGCGCCGCCGTCCTCGAACTCCATGCTGAGCGGCAGCAGGGCGTAGTCGCTGTCCTGCTGCGGATTGGGGCGGTACGAATGCGCCAGGTCCAGGTGGATGCGTGCCATGTCAGTCAGTTCCCTTTGCGGCGCTCGGGGGCGCGGGCGAGCTGGCCGCCTTCGCCGAAGACATAGACCTGCTGCGGGTCCAGATACAGCGCCAGGGGAGCTCCGAGTTCGAAGTGGTGTACGCCCGTGAGCTGAGCCACCAGGCTGCCCACGGCGGTGGATGCGTGGACGAAGGTGTCGGAGCCGGAGATCTCGGCCAGCTCCACCGTGCCGTGTACGGCCAGATCGCCCGGGCGGGCTTGCACGCGCAGGGCACTGGCGCGCAGGCCGACGGTGAGCGCGCCCGTTGCCGACTCGGCCGGCAGGTGCACGACCAGCAGCGGGCCGCCCTGCAGTTGCACGCCGCTGGTTGCGGCCTGCGCGGGCAGCAGATTCATGGGCGGATCGCTGAAGGCGCGGGCCACGTCCAGCGAGCAGGGCCGGTGGAAGACCTCGGCCGTGGGGCCGTACTGCAGCAGCCGGCCCTCATCCAGCACGGCGGTGTAGCCGCCCAGCAGCAGGGCTTCGGCCGGCTCCGTGGTGGCATAGACCACGGTGGACTGGCCGGCGGCAAAGAGCTGCGAGAGCTCTTCGCGCAGTTCCTCGCGCAGCTTGTAGTCGAGGTTGACCAGGGGTTCGTCCAGCAGCATCAGCGGCGCGCCCTTGGCCAAGGCGCGCGCCAGCGCCACGCGCTGCTGCTGGCCGCCGGAGAGCTCGGCCGGCAAGCGCTTGAGGAACATGTCGATATGCAGGCGTTCGGCCAGCTCGCGTACCCGGGCGTCGATGTGCTTTTCGCCGCGCAGCTTCAGGGGCGAGGCGATGTTCGCCGCCACCGTCATCGAGGGATAGTTGATGAACTGCTGATAGACCATGGCCACGTTGCGCTCGCGCACGGGCATGCCGGTCACGTCGGCGCCATCGACCAGCACGCGCCCGGCCGTGGGCGTGTCGAGCCCGGCCATGATGCGCATCAGGCTGGTCTTGCCCGCCTGCGTGGCGCCCAGCAGGACCGTGACCGCACCGCTGTGCAACGCCAGGTCCATGTCGTACAGCCAGGTCTGGGCGCCTACCTTTTTGCTGATGTTCTCCAGTGCCAGCTGCATGCAGCGACCCCTTCTTTTTTGTTCGTGCAACCGCCGCGCCATCAACCATGGCGGACGCAGTCAGTCGTCGTTGTTCGATTCCGATCATTTTTGTTCTTTTTTGATCGCATCGAATCAAGGTTTACCCTGAATCAGTTCGTTTTCGTTCGCTTTAGAGTCACGCCCACGGCTTTGCGCTGCACCTGCCGGCTTTGCCTATCCTCTGGCCCCTCCGCTCCTTCCATTGCGTCCTATCCCGTGAACACCAACCCCCGCCAACTGCGCCTGCTTGAAGAGGTGCGGGCCCGCCAGTCCGCTACCGTCGAGCAGTTGGCCGACACGCTGGGCGTGACGCTGCAGACCGTGCGGCGCGACGTGCAGCGGCTATCCGAACTGGGCCTGGTGCGGCGCTTCCACGGTGGCGTGCGGGTGCCGATGTCCACCGTCGAGAACCTGGCCCACACGCAGCGCGAGACGCTGCATGCCGACGGCAAGGTCCGCATCGCGCGTGCCGTGGCCAGCCAGGTGCCCAACGACTGCTCGCTGATCCTCAACATCGGCACCACCACCGAGGCCATCGCCCGGGCACTGCTGCAGCACCGGGGCCTGCGCGTCATCACCAACAACCTGAACGTGGCCGCCATCCTGAGCGGCAACCCCGAATTCGAGGTCATCGTGGCCGGCGGCGTGGTGCGCTCGCGCGACCGCGGCATCGTGGGCGAGGCGGCGGTGGACTTCATCCGCCAGTTCCGCGTGGACATCGCGCTCATCGGCATCTCCGGCATCGAAGCGGACGGCACGCTGCGCGACTTCGACTACCGCGAAGTGAAGGTCGCGCAGACCATCATCGCCCAGGCCCGCGAGGTGTGGCTGGCCGCCGACCACAGCAAGTTCAGCCGCGCCGCCATGGTGCAGGCCGCCACGCTGGCCCAGATCGGGCGCCTCTTCACCGACGCGCCGCCGCCCGAGCCCTTCCCCGCCCTGCTGCGCGAAGCCGGCGTGGACTGCATCGTCGCCGCGTGATGAAGAACATCCCCCTGAGGCGCTGCGCGCCTTCCCCTTTCTCTCGCAGGGCTGCGCCCTGCGGGAAGGGGGACACCGCCGGCGCGGCGGGGCGGCCCTTGCGCAGCGGTTGCTGGGCGGGGCCGCGCCTGCACCCCGCGCAACGCCCCATGCCCGGCGCATGACGCCCCTCCCATACCGGATCTCACCATGACCTACCTGCTCGCACTCGACCAAGGCACCTCCAGCTCCCGCAGCATCGTCTTCGACGAGCACGGCCACATCGTGGCGCAGGCGCAGCAGGAGCTGCCGCAGATCTACCCCCAGCCCGGCTGGGTGGAACACAACCCGCTGGAGATCTGGCACACCCAGTTGGCGACGGCGCGCCAGGCGCTGGCCAGCGCCGGCATCCATGCCCGCGAGGTGCGCGCCCTCGGCATCACCAACCAGCGCGAGACCACGGTGCTCTGGAACCGCCGCACCGGCCAGCCCGTGCACCACGCCATCGTCTGGCAGGACCGCCGCGCCGAGCCCGCCTGCGCCCAGCTGCGGGCGGACGGCCACGAGGCCACCATCCACGCCAAGACCGGCCTGCGGGTGGACGCGTACTTCTCGGCCACCAAGCTGCAATGGTTGCTGGACCACGTGCCCGGCGCGCGCGAACAGGCCGAGCGCGGCGAGCTCGCCTTCGGCACGGTGGACAGCTGGCTGATCTGGCAGCTCACGCACGGCCAGGTGCATGTGACCGACGTGACCAACGCGGCGCGCACCATGCTCTTCAACATCCACACCAACCAGTGGGACGACGAGCTGCTGGCGCTCCTGCGCATTCCGCGCGCGCTCATGCCCGCCGTGCAGCCCTCGGCCAGCCACTTCTGCGACGTGGCCCCGGACCTGCTGGGCCACGCCATCCGCGTGGGCGGCGTGGCGGGCGACCAGCAGAGCGCGCTCTTCGGCCAGGCCTGCTTCACGGCCGGCATGGCCAAGAACACCTACGGCACCGGCTGCTTCCTGCTGATGCATACGGGCGACCGCTTCCAGGCCTCGGCCAACGGGCTCATCACCACCGCCGCAGCACAGCCCACCGCGCGCCCCGAATACGCCATGGAAGGCAGCGTCTTCGTGGGCGGCGCCGTGGTGCAGTGGCTGCGCGACGGGCTGCACGCCATCTCGTCGAGCAGCGAGGTGCAGTCGCTCGCCGAAAGCGTGCCCGATTCGGGCGGCGTGATGATGGTGCCGGCCTTCACCGGCCTGGGCGCGCCCTACTGGAAGCCCGAGGCGCGCGGCACCATCACCGGCCTGACGCGCGGCACCACGCTGGCGCACATCGCCCGCGCCTCGCTGGAGAGCATCGCCTACCAGAGCGCCGCGCTGCTGCTGGCCATGAGCCGCGACGCCGTGGCCGCCGGCGGCGCCCCGGTGAGCGAACTGCGCGTGGACGGCGGCGCCTGCGTGAACGACCTGCTGATGCAGTTCCAGGCCGACCTGCTGGGCATTCCGGTGGTGCGGCCCGCCGTGGTGGAAACCACCGCCCTGGGCGCGGCCTACCTGGCCGGCCTGTCGAGCGGCGTCTATGGCGGCACGGGCGACCTATCGGCCCTGTGGCGCGCCGAGCGGCGCTTCATCCCCACGCTGGCGCCCGCGCGCGCGCAGGAGCTGATGGCGCAGTGGGAGCACGCAGTGCGGCAGGCCACGCTGGATTGATCCCTGCGCGGCCGGGCGCAGGCGCAGGCAGGCGCTACCATCCGGCGCAGCCTTTTCCCACTCGCCTGCAACGACCGCACCATGACCGACGCCTCCGCCCAAGCCCCCACCTCGTCGCAACCCGCCATCGCCTTCATCGGCGGCGGCAACATGGCCAGCGCCATCATCGGCGGGCTGATCCGCCAGGGCGTGCCGGCCCGCCGCATCGAGGTGGTGGAACCCTGGGCCGAGGCCCGTGCCGCCCTGCTGCAGCAGCACGGCGTCACGGCGCAGGAGGCCGCCGGCCCCGCGCTACAGCGCGCCGGCCTGGTGGTCTGGGCCGTCAAGCCGCAGACCTTCAAGGACGCCGCCGCCGCCGTGCGCCCGCACACCGCGCCCGGCGCCGTCCACCTGAGCGTGGCGGCCGGCATCCGCTCGGACAGCATCGCCGCCTGGCTGGGCAGCGACCGCATCGTGCGCACCATGCCCAACACGCCCGCGCTCATCGGCCAGGGCATGACCGCCCTCTTCGCCCGCCCGGCCATCACCGCCGCCGACCGCGCGCTGGTCGATGAGACGCTCGCCAGCACCGGCGAGCTGCTGTGGGTAGAGCAGGAGGCGCAGCTCGACGCCGTCACCGCGCTCTCGGGCTCGGGGCCGGCCTATGTGTTCTTCTTTCTCGAAGCCATGACGCGTGCCGGCGTGGACATGGGCCTTTCGGCCGAGCAGGCGCACCGCCTGGCCGTGGGCACCTTCACCGGCGCTTCGGAACTGGCGCGCCGCGCAGGCGAATCGCCCGCCGTGCTGCGCCAGCGCGTCACCTCCAAGGGCGGCACGACCTATGCGGCCATCACGGCCATGGAGCACAGCGGCATGGCCGAGAGCTTCGCGCGCGCCCTGCAGGCCGCGCGGGACCGCGCCAGGGAACTGGGCGACGAATTCGGCCGCTGAGGCCGCCACCGGCCGCGTCCGCGCCCGGCCTAGGCAGCCGCCAGCAGCAGGTCCGCCAGCCGGCGCCCCGCATGCGCCACCGTCTGCGACCGCACCGCGGCACGGTCCCCGTCGAAGCGGCAGCGCTCGGCAAAGGTCTGCCCGCCCACGCGCCAGCCGAACCACACCGTGCCCACGGGCTTGTCGGCACTGCCGCCGCCAGGGCCCGCCACGCCGGTGACGGCCAGCGCCACCTGGGCCGGCGAATGCGCCGCGGCGCCTTCGGCCATGGCGCGGGCGACGGGCTCGCTCACCGCGCCATGGGCGGCGATGAGCTCGGGCGGCACGCCCAGCAGCTCCGTCTTGGCGGCGTTGGAATAGGTGACGAAGCCGCGCTCGAACCAGGTGCTGGAGCCGGCCAGGTCGGTGCAGGCGGCGGCGATCAGGCCGCCCGTGCAGCTCTCGGCGGTGGCCAGCATCCAGCCGCGCGCGGCCAGCAGGCGCGCGATATGAGCCCAATCGGCCGGCAGCGCAGGCGCAGAGCGCGCCATGCGCTCCTCATTCGATAGCATTTTGCCAGGCACCATCACCAGAACCACCGCCAGATGGCGATGACCATCAGCGCGCAGAAGGCCGCCACCAGATCGTCGAACAGGATGCCGAAGCCGCCGCGCCAGCCGAAGCCCTTGAAGCAGCTGTCGGCCCAGCGCACGGGGCCGGGCTTGGCGGCGTCGAAATAGCGGAACAGTGCGAACGCCGCGAGCTGCCCCCAGAAGCCCATGGGCATGGCCAGCCAGAGCACGATCCAGATGGCGACGATCTCGTCCCAGACGATGCAGCCCGGGTCCGACACCCCCAGGTGCCGCGCCGCCACCGTGCAGGCCCACCAGCCCACCACCAGCGACGCAGCGATCACCAGGCCGATGGCGGCCGGCTGCAGCCAGGCCTGCAGCGCCAGGTAGGCCAGCCAGCCCCAGGCGGTGCCCACGGTGCCGGGGGCCACACGCGCCAGGCCGCTGCCGCAGCCCAGGGCGATGAAATGCGCGGGGTGCATGAACAGGAAGCGCCGCAGCGCCTGGGGCGAGGCGGCGGCGGACGAAGGGGCTGAGGGAGGGAGCGGTGGCGTCATGGAGCGTTCGATGGCCGGCAGGCCCCGGGCGCCGAAGGCGAGAGACCGGGGCAGGAACAGGGCGGTGGCTGCGGCGCGGCAATGCTAGCAGCGGTGGACGGCACAATCGCCCGCCATGCGCCCTGCCGCCCCTCTTCTGCCGCTACTGATCCGCCCGGCGCCGCTCCATGGGCCCTGGCACTGGCTGCTCCACCGGGGCGCGCTCGCCTGCCTGGTCGCCCTGCTGTCCGGCTGTGCGGGCGTGCAGGTGGATTCGATCTCCACGGCCGACTACCTGCGCCAGCGCCGCAGCGACGTGCTGACCACCGGCTCGCTCAGCCCCGCCGCCAACGAGGTGCTGCGCGTGCTAGGCCTGGACGAGAAGCAATGCGGGCGCGACGCCCCCGCCTGCCGCCAGGCCTTGCGCGAATCCACCGGACTGACCGACGAGCAGCGGCTGGCCACGCTGTCGGAGGTCTGGCTGGCCGCCGCCCAGGACGGCGCGCGCGCCCCGGCGGCCGATGCGCCCGCTCTGGACGCCCAGGTGGGCCTGTGGCTGGAGGCCGCCCGCCACGCCTATGCCTACCTGTTCTTCACCGCCCGTTCGCCCGGCGAGCGCGCCTTCGAGGACCGGCAGGCCCAGGTGCGCGACTACTACAACTTCTCGGCGCAGCAGGCGCTCTCTGCGCTCTTCAAGGCCCACGCCTCGCCCGACAACCCCGACCGCGACCGCGAAGAGGCCGCGCAGGCCGCCACCATCGGCCCCTGGCAGCTGGACTTTTCCTCGCTGCGCAGCGCCGGGCTGGAGCCGGACCGTGTGCAGGAGATCATTCCCGCCGCCTCGCTGCGCTTCTCGGGCCTGCGCAACATCTACCGGCGCGACGGCTTCGGGGCCGAACTGGTGCTGGGGCTCAAGCCGCAGGCCCCGCCGCCCCATTCGGAGCCGCAGCCCTTCAGGACCATGCCCTACCCGCCGGTCACCGCGCTGCTCATCTTCGAGGGCCACACCCTGCGCGAGGTGCTGGCCACGCACCGCATCCGCGTGCTGCTGCGCGACCCGTACCGCGCCGCGTCCGAACGCATCGCCCGGCACACCGTGCCGCTGGCCGCCAACTTCAGCGCCGGCTACGGGCTCTGGCTGGCGCGCTCGGGCTTCGCCACGCAGGCGCTGGACACGCTGCTCGGCCTGAACGGCGGCATCGACCACCCGCGCATCCACCTGATGCAGCCCTACGACCCCGACCGGCGCATCGTCATCATGCTGCACGGCCTGGCCAGCAGCCCCGAGGCCTGGATCAACGTCGCCAACGAGGTGCTGGGGGACGAGGCGCTGCGCCGCAACTACCAGATCTGGCAGGTGTACTACCCCACCAACGCGCCGCTGGCCGTGAACCGCGACACCATCGCCACGGCCATCGAAGCCACGCTGCACCACTTCGACCCGGCCGGCACGGCGCGCGCGTCGCAGCGCGTCACGCTGATCGGGCACAGCATGGGCGGCGTGCTGGCGCGCCTGCTCGTGTCATCGACCGGCGACCGGCTCTGGCAGGCGCTGCAGGCCCGCTACGAAGTGCCGGACGAGACAACGCCCGACGACGCGCCGAACGAGTCCGCGGACGCCCCCGGCGCGGCCCACCCGGACGACACCCGCAAGACGCTGGACCGCTACCTGCGCTTTTCGCCGCTGCCGCAGGTGAGCGACGCCATCTTCATCGCCGCACCGCACCGGGGCACGCCCTTCGCCAACCACCGGCTGGCGCGCTGGGCCGCCAACCTCATCACCCTGCCGCTCGGCATGGTGCGGCAGCTGGGCGATGCCACGCGGGTGATGAGCCGGCTGCGGCCGCGCGCCGTGTCGCCCGAGACGGGGGCGGCCGGCCCCATCGGCATTCCCAACAGCATCGACAACCTGAGCGACCGCGACGACTACATCCGCTGGACGGCGGATCTGCCCCTCCGCCCCGGGCTGCGCTATCACTCCATCCTCGGCGACGACACGCCGGACCTGCCGTTCGCGCAGTCTTCCGACGGCATCGTGCCCTACGCCAGCGCGCACCTGCCGGGCGCCGCGTCGGAGCTGGTGCTGCCCTCGTCCCACAGCGTGCAGGAGCATCCGCGCGCGATCCTGGAGATCCGCCGCATCCTGACTGCAGAACTGCAGGAAGGCCCCGGCGCCGCGCCTCCAGCGCCTGCCGCGCCGGCCCCGCAACTCCGCTGATCCAGCGCCTTCAGCTGCCCGTGGAAGCGTGCCGGCGCAGCCCCGCCCGCCAGGCCACGAAGGCCAGCGCCAGAAAAGCGAATCCCGCCAGCGGCGACACCCGGCCGACCCAGGCCGGCGCACCCAGCGGATCGGCCCGTCCGAGGATGGCGAGCGCCGGGTAGTAGCTCACGGCGGCCAGCGGCACGGCGAAGGTCAGCAGCCGCCGGAACCAGCGTGCGTAGATCGCCAGCGGATACTGGCCGGCCTCCACGCCGCCGTAGGTGAAGACGTTGGCGATCTCCAGGCTCTCCACCGTCCAGAACGCCAGCGCGCCCTGCAACACCAGGATGCCCAGGAACAGCGCCACGCCACCGGCCAGCGCGAAGAGGGCCAGCGCGACCTGCGCGGGCGTCCAGGCGATGCCGGCCTGCGCGGTGGCGAAGGCGATCACCAGCGCTGCCTGCAGCAGCCGGCCCAGGCGACTGAAGCGCACGTCCTGCCCGATGAGCTGCAGCGCCAGCGGGCGCGGGCGCAGCAGCAACCGGTCGAACGCGCCGGTGCGCAGCAGCTCGGTGCCCAGCACGTCGAAGCCCCGGCCCAGGCCGTCGGCGATGCCGAACATGGCGTTCACCAGGCCATAGAACAGCGCGACTTCGCCCAGGCTCCAGCCCTGCACGGCGCCGAAGCGGTCGAACAGCGCCCACACGGCGATCACCTCGATGCCGGTGACGAGGAACTGCCCCACGGTCAGCAGCAGGGCCGAGCCCGGATAGCGCATCTGCCCCGAGAGCGACGCGCCGGCAAAGCGTAGAAAGAGCGCGAAGGAGCCCATGGTCAGCCTCCCTGGATGTCGAGCCGCGCCAGCGTGCGCGCCAGCGTCCAGCGGCCCAGCACCACCAGCGCGCTCACCCAGAAGGCCTGCAGCGCCAGGCCGGCCGCCGCCTCCCAGCCCGCCAGCCGGCCGAAATACAGGCGCACCGGAATGTCCATCAGCCCGGCCAGCGGTTGTGCCAGCAGCACGGTCTGCCAGCCGTCGGGCATGAGCGCGAGCGGCAGCAGGTTGCCCGAGAGCACCACCACGACCGGCACGGAGAAGGCGTTGATGCCGCGCGCATCCAGTGCCGCCGTGGCGGCCACGTTGAGCAGCATCACCAGCGCGGCAGACAACAGCAGCGCCAGCCCCAGCGAGACGGCGAAGAGCGCCGCCGCCAGCGGCCCGGCGGGCGGCTGCCAGCCCCAGCCGCCATGGCCGGCCAGCGGCAGCAGCAGCGCCGCGAAGCACAGCATCAAGCCCAGGCGCGGCAGCATGCGGGCAGCGATCCAGCCGGCGGTGCGCGCGAACCAGAAGCCATAGGCATCCACCGGCCGCAGCCGGTCGTACGCGACCGAGCCGGTGCGCACGGCCTGCGCCACCTCCGGGTCGCCCGCCCAGGGCAGCAGCGCCAGCAGGCCCTGCGCGATCCAGGTGTAGGTGATGGCCTGGGCCAGCGGCATGGCGGCTGCGCCGCCTGCGCTGCCCGAAGCGCCCGCATAGAACGCGGCCAGCACCATGACCTTGATGCCGCCCCACCAGCATTGCGTGGCGAAGCCCGCCAGCGCCGCCGCACGGTACTGCAGCATCTGCAGGAAGCGCGAGCTGAACGCCGCCGCGTAGGGCCGCCAGCGGGCGGGCCGGGCCAGGCCGCCGGCACTCATTCGTGGGCCCCGTGCAGGGCGTAGAAGCGGGTGATGACCTCTTCGATCGGCATGGCCTCCAGACGGATGTCCTCCACCTCGTACGCCGCCGCCACCTGGGCGATGAGCGCGGGCGCGGGGATCACGGCGGGGTCGAAGGCCAGCACCAGGCGCTGGGCGTCGCGCTCCTGCACCGTCACGCCGGGCAGGTCCAGGCACTGCGGCACAGGGCCGGCGAAGTCCACCACCAGGCGGCGCTCGGCCAGCACCTGGGCGCGCAGCGCGTCGAGCGGCGCATCGGCCAGCACACGGCCGTGGCCGATGACGATGACGCGGCCGGCCAGCGCCTCGATGTCGTGCATGTCGTGCGTGGTCAGCAGCACGGTGGTGCCGCGCTCGCGGTTGGCGCGCAGCACGAAGTCGCGCACCGCGAGCTTGGAGGGCGCGTCCAGCCCGATGGTGGGCTCGTCCAGGAAGAGGATGGAGGGCTCGTGCAGCAGCGCCGCCGCGATCTCCGCGCGCATGCGCTGGCCCAGCGACAGCTGGCGCACGGGCTGGGCCAGCACGCCTTCGAGCCGCAGCAGCGCCACCAGTTCGTCGCGCGTGGCCTTGAAGCGCACGGGATCGACGCGGTAGATGTCGCGCAGCAGCGCGAAGCCGTCTTCCACGGGCAGGTCCCACCAGAGCTGGCTGCGCTGGCCGAAGACCACGCCGATGCCGGCCACGTGCCGCTCGCGGTCGGCGAACGGGTCGCGCCCATCGACGCGCACGCTGCCGCCGTCGGGCCGCAGGATGCCTGCGAGGATCTTGATGGTGGTGGACTTGCCCGCGCCGTTGGGGCCGACGAAGCCCAGCAGCTCGCCGCGCTCCAGCGCGAAGGACACGCCCGAGAGGGCCTCCACCGTGCGGTGGCGGCGCTGCACCAGGCCGCGCACGGCCCCCCAGAGGCCGGGCGCGCGCTCGGCCACGCGGTAGGTCTTGACGAGGTCTTGGACGACGATGTGTGGCTGCGGCATGGGGGCGCGATGCTATCCGAAGCCGCCGCTGCCGTGCCGGATTCCCGGCCAGGCTTTCAGGCGAAGTGGTCGAACGAGGCCCAGCCCTGCGCCGGCAGCTCGCCCCCCCGGCCATCCAGCAGCCGCAGGCCACTGCCGGCCTCGATACGGCCGATGCGCGTGACCGGCGTGCCGCACTGCCGGCCCGCAGCCTCCACGGCGCTGCGCTGCGCGGGCGGCACGGTGAAGGCCAGCTCGTAGTCGTCGCCGCCGGCCAGCACGCACTGGCGCAGCAAATCTCCATCGAATCCTGCTTCTGCGCTTGATCCGCCTCGGCCAGCAGCTATCAATTGCATAGCAATCGGCCCATCGATGCTGGCGCCCACGCCCGAGGCGGCAAGGATGTGGCCCAGGTCGCCCAGCAGGCCGTCGCTCAGGTCGATGGCGCTGGTCGCCACGCCGCGCAGCGCCATCCCCAGCGCTACGCGCGGCGTGGGCCGCTCCAGCCGCTCGCGGGTGGCGGCGAGCACGTCGGGCGCGAGGGCGATGCGGCCCTGCAGCGCCTCCAGCGCCAGCCGCGCATCGCCCAGCGTGCCGCTCACCCAGAGGTCGTCGCCCGCCTGCGCGCCGCTGCGCAGCAGGGCCTGGCCGGCCGGCACTTCGCCGAACACGGTAATGCAGATGTTGAGCGGCCCGCCCGTGGTGTCGCCGCCCACCAGCTCGCAGCCGTGCGCGTCGGCCAGCGCCAGCAGGCCGGCGGCGAAGGGCTGCAGCCAGCCGGCATCGGCCCGCGGCAGCGCGAGCGCCAGCGTGAAGGCCAGCGGCTTAGCGCCGCAGGCGGCCAGGTCGCTCAGGTTCACGGCCAGCGCCTTGTGGCCCAGGGCCGCGGGGTCCACGTCGGCGAAGAAGTGGCGGCCCTCCACCAGCATGTCGCTGGAAACGGCCAGTTGCATGCCGGGCGCGGGCGCCAGCAGCGCGCAGTCGTCGCCCACGCCCAGCGCAGCGCGGCGCACGGGCCGCTGGAAGAAGCGGCGGATCAGATCGAATTCACCCATGGGCCGAGGATAAGGGGTGGGGCGCACGCTCCCCCCGAACGTCGCGCGACAAGCGCCGCAAGCCGGCAAAGAGCGAAGCCAGGCACATCGCCCCTCGCCCCCGCAGCGGTACGCAGCACCCGAACTCTCGCGCGGAGCGCAGAGCGGGATGGCGGCCGCCACCCCCGCGTCCGACCGGCACGCCCGCAGCGCAGGGGCGCCGGCCCGGCGAATCAGCCCGGCCCGCCGCGGAAACGCTGCGCCGCCTGGCGACTGACCTCAGCCAGCAACTGCTCTTCGCGCTGGCGCTCGCGCAGCCAGCGCGCATCGTTCTGGCCGGCGGCCGCCTCGCTGCGCAGCATGTGCAGCGCGCCCGAGGCGCCGTGCGCGCCGGCATGGCGGGCGATGTGGTCGATGGTGTGCAGGATGTGATCGCGCAGCGGCATGTGATCGCCGGTGGCCGGATCGACATAGACCGCCTCCATGCCGAAGCGGCAGGCCTGGAAGCGGTTGTAGGTATAGACGAGATAGTCGTCCTCGCTGGGCGTGAACGGCTGCTCAGCCAGGAACCAGGCACCCAGCGACTGCACGAAGGCCGAGAGCGCGGCGGCACGCTCGATGGTGAGCGGCGTGTCGAACACGCGGATCTCGATGGTGCCGAACTCGGGCTTGGGCCGGATGTCCCAGTAGAAGTCCTTCATGCTCTTGACCACGCCGGTGCGCGTCATCTTGCCGAAGTACTCCTCGAAGTCCTTCCAGGTCAGCACCATGGGCGCGCGGCCCGAGAGCGGGAACGCAAACACGGAGTTGAGCCGGGCGGAGTCAAAGGCCGTGTCCTGCCCCTGCACGTAGGGGCTGGAGGCCGACAGCGCGATGAAGTGCGGGATGTAGCGCGACATGCGGTGCAGCATCAGCAGCGCCTCGTCGGGGCCCGGGCAGCCGATGTGCACGTGCTGGCCGAAGATGGTGAACTGCTTGGAGAGGTAGCCGTAGAGCTGCGACAGCTCCTGGAAGCGCGGCTTGTCGTAGATGCGGCGCTCGTGCCACTGCTGGAACGGGTGCGTGCCGCCACCGACCACGGCGATGTTGAGCTTGTCGGCGCTCTTGACCAGCGCGTCTCGGATCTGCGTGAGCTGGCCCAGCACCTCGCTGCCCGAATGGCAGATGCCCGTCGAGATCTCGATCATGCTGTTGGTCATCTCGGGCACCACGCTGCCGGGCAGCGGCTGCTTGGCCATGAGGCGCAGCATGTCCTCGGCATAGGGCGCGAGGTCGTAGTCGTGGGTATTGACGAGCTGCAGCTCCAGCTCGACCCCCAGCGTCAGGGGCTCGGAATGGTGAAAGGCTTCAAGATTCACGGGCGTTGTCTCCGGTGGTGGGGGAAGCACCGCTGCCGGTGCGCGTGAGCGCGGCCCACGGCTTGGAGCTTTCGCCCGCGCGGTAGATGGCCACCGTGGCGATCACCGCTCCCAGCACCTCCATCAGCAGGATGGCCGGCAGCGCGACCCGGGCGATGAGCTGGCCGGTCGAGGCCGACGCCATCGCGAACTGCGATGCGATCAGCAAAGCGATGGCGGACATCGGCGTCATCGCGCAGCTGACCCAGAGCGCCTGGCGCCAGCTGGCGCCGCTGCCCACGTTGCCCACCGCCACGCCCAGCGCCTTGGCCACCAGGCGCACGGCGATCAGGGCCAGCACCAGGCCGGCCACCGGCCCACTCCAGTCGGCCTGAGCGGCCACCGTGGAGACGAGCACGAACATCAGCATGGTCAACAGCGACGACGCCGTGCCCAGCTGGCGCGGCCAGGCCCAGGGGCGGGGATTGAGCTGCTTGAGCAGCATGCCCGCCAGCAGCGCCGCGAGCGGGGCCGAGCCGCCCATGAACGAGGCCACCGTGGTCGCCGCAGCGATCAGCGCAAGCAGCAGGATGGAGGTGTTCTCGCTGGTCGGGCTCATGAAGCGCAGGGCCATGCGCAGCGCCAGCGCCAGCACGCCCCCCACGATGACGGAGACGCCCAGCACCACCATCACCGGATAGATGGTGTCGGCGAAGCGCGCGGCCGGGCGGTTGATGAGTTCGGCCTGGGCGCTGCCCAGGGTCAGCGCATAGAGCGTGGACAGGGTGGCCAGCACGATGGCCCGGTCGGTCACGGGGCCGGCAGCGCGCGTGTCGTTGACCACGCGGGTCAGCACGGCGGGCGATGCGGCCATGGCCACCAGCGCCAGCGGGCCGGCCGCGCGCGCGGGCACGTCCAGCCAGATCAGCGCCCAGTACACGGCGAAATAGGCGAAGGCGGATTCGGCCAGGCTCTGCACCAGCACCATGGGGTTATGGCGGAACCAGCGCAGCGGAATGCGCGCCCCCGCCTCGAAAAGCACCAGCGAGATGCCGAGCTCCAGCAGGAAGAGGCCGATGCCCTGCAGCGGCCACACCACGCCGCTGAACCCCAGCAGACCGACCACCGTGCCCACCAGCGTATAGCCCACCACCTTCGGCAGGCCGGTTTGCCGCTGCACCACGTAGCCCGCAACGGCGGCCACGGCCAGCAGCAGCGACCATTGCACCGTGGGCAGTCCGGCCGAGGGTCGCAACCACTGCGCCCAGAAGCTCATCAGCTCGTTCATTTGTTGGTCAATCCTCTTGGTTGTCGCCCGACGCCAGCCCGCGCGCCACCGGGGCGCCCGTTGTCCCCGCCGGCTCGGAAAAGGCACACGGGCCGGGCGTCCATGCGGGGCCCGGCAAAGGCCCGAATCTACCCGCCCCGCATGCCGCGCCCCTGTAGGACACCAACGGCGATGGCAGGGCCAGCGCGCCGTTCAGGCCGCGGAAGGTCCTGGGCCAGGCATGGCGGCCTGCGCCGGATCCGCGCGGCGGCCACGCACCGGCATGAAGAAGCTCAGAGGCGCACTGCGCAGCCGCGCACGTACGGCCCGATAGAGGCGCGAGCGCTCGCCCACCGTGGTGTTCTCTGCCCGCAGCGCCACGCGGAAGGCGAGATAGAAGCTCACCGATACGTTCAACGCGCCGATCAGCGGCAGCGAAGCCACCGCCCACCAGAAGGCCGGCAGGTGCAGCACGCCCAGGCCGAGCGACGTGGCGGCCGCGCCGATCTGCCCCGAAGAGAGCGTGACGTGCCGCACATCGAGCCCCAGACCGAAGAACGCCGCGAACGCGGGCACCAGCCCGAGCATGAAGCCCAGCGAAATGTTGGCGGCAAAGCCGGAGACGTTCTCGCGCATGAAATGGGCCCAGCGCCCCGCACGCGCCTTGCCCAGGACCCGGGTGATGCGCGGGTTGTAGCGCATGGCCGAATCCAGCCGCTGCAGCACGAACCAGTTCTCGGCCCAGCCCGCGATGATGCTGGAGGCGAACAGCAGCACGCCCGTGAAGGCGGCAAAGAAGAGCGAAGGCCCCAACAGATGCTGCGCGTGCAGCACGTGCTGGGCCTGCTTGGCAGTGATGGCCGGCGCTCCGCTGAAATGGGCGATCAGCCAGGTGATGCCGACCACGGCCGGGAACACCACCAGCACGTTGCCGAGCACGGCCGCCACCTGCGAGCGCACCAGGTGCGAAACCTCATCCACGAAGGACTCCACGGCTGCGTCGTCCTGCAGGTCCTTGAGCTTGGCGGCCATGGCGGGGGCCGTCATGGCGGGCTGCTTAGTCGCCACGGTGAAATGCAGCAGCTGGATGAGCACGAAGCTCAACGCGTAGTTGGCGCCCGCCCAGAAGCCGGACCAGAACGCCGACAGCGCCAGTGCGGCGATGCCGAACTTCATCAGCGTGGTGAAGGCCATCACGAAGCCGCCCCCCGCGGCCTTGGCCACCATGGCGCTGTATTCGGCGCCGGTGCGGGTGATGTAGTGCTCGCCGGTCTCGGCGCTGCGCTCGGCCACCTTGGCGGCCAGCAGCGAAGAATTGGTGGCCAGCAGCGCGCGCACGCTGCGGCGTTCGATACCCACATTCACCAGCCGCGCCATGAGCTGCGCCGCCGCGACGGCAGGCGTGGGCGAGAGCAGGCAGTCCAGCAACGCCCGCACGCGCAGGATCCGCTCGCGCAGCTGCCGCAGGCGGAACACCAGGCCCACAGAGATGCCGTTGTCCTCGAAGTGCGAATACACGGTGAAGGCGGCGGCTCGGCAGGCATCGAGCCGCTCGCGCAGCCGCAGCACGGCCTCGTCCAGCCGGTCGCTGGTGCGCAGCTGGTGCAGCACCTCCACACGCAGGCTCTCCACGTCGCGGATCAGCGCATGGAAGGGCTGCGCGTCGCGGGCCGAATCGGTCATGCGCAGGCGCAGCTCCGGGGCGAAGCCGGTGGAGAGGATCTGCCCCGCGCAATAGGTGATGGCATCGAGCAGCGAGCGCTGCCAGCGCGTCGCCCCAGGCCCTTCGGCGGGCGCCAGCACCGCCAGCAGGCGTTCCAGCAGGGGCTCGTCCAGCGCGGCCAGCCAGCGCGCGTCGAATTCGCTGCGCAGGGCGAGCATGAACAGCTCGGAGGCATCGATCGTCTCCGGACTGCCCGGCAGCAGCTTGTAGCGCATGCGCTCGGCGATCTCGCTGAAGAGCGCCGTGCGCGGCGCGAAGCCGAAGTCGGCCAGCAGCGTGGTGATGTCCACGGTCTGGATGAGCGCCAGCCACCAGGCCTGCAGCCGGGCCTGCAGCGCCGCGTCCTTCTCGACGGCCTCCACCATCAGCGCCACGCGCCCCAGGGCGCCTTCGACGGAACGGCTGTCGCCGCGCACCCAGTCCAGCAGCGAAATCAGCAGCAGATGGCGCTGCGCCAGCGGAGCGGCGGGGTCCAGTTCGGCCAGCAGCTGGCCCAGATCGACGGGGGACCGCCTCAATGCAGCACCCGGTCGCTCAGCGGCTGGCCGGCATCGTCTCCACCCACGGCTTCGAGCACGAACAGCGCGATGGGGCATTCGAAGGTCTCGCCGTCGGCCGAAACGCACAGGTAGCTGCCGTGCATGCTGCCGCTGGCCGTGCGCAGGCGGCAGCCGCTGGTGTACTGGAAGGCCTCGCCCGGCTTGAGCAAGGGCTGCTGGCCCACCACGCCAAGGCCCTTGACCTCTTCGGTGTGGCCGCGCGCGTCGCTGATGATCCAGTGGCGCGCGATGAGCTGGGCCGGCACCTCGCCCGTATTGGTGACGGTGATGGTGTAGGCGAAGCTGTAGACGCCCTCCGCCGGGGCGGATTGCTCGGGCAGGTATTCGGGCCGCACTTCGGCCTGGAACTGGTACTTGGGCATGGCGGCAATGGTAAAGGGTAAGTACGGAGCCACCTCAACGGTCCGGGGCACGAAATCCCGACGCAGGCTTTTGCGCCAACTGCGACAATCCGGCGCCATGAGCCGTCCCACCTACCGCATCGCCCCCTCGATCCTGTCCGCCGACTTCGCCCGCCTGGGCGACGAGGTCAGCAACGTCATCGCCGCCGGCGCCGACTGGATCCACTTCGACGTGATGGACAACCATTACGTGCCCAACCTCACCTTCGGGCCCATGATCTGCCAGGCGCTCAAGCCCCACGCCAAGACGGCGGACGGCACAGCCGTGCCCATCGACGTCCACCTCATGATCCAGCCCGTGGACGCGCTGGCTGCCGCCTTCGCCGACGCGGGCGCCGACTACATCAGCTTCCACCCGGACGCCTCGGGCCACGTGCACCGCAGCATCCAGGCCATCCGCTCCAAGGGCGTGAAGGCCGGGCTGGTCTTCAACCCTGCCCAGCCGCTGGACGTGCTGGACTGGGTGATCGACGACATCGACCTGATCCTCATCATGAGCGTGAACCCGGGCTTCGGCGGCCAGAGCTTCATCGACTCCGCTTTGCGCAAGATCGAGGCGGTGCGCCGCCGCATCGACGCCTGCGGCAAGGACATCCGCCTCGAAGTCGATGGCGGCATCAAGGAAGGCAACATCCGCCAGGTGGCGGATGCCGGGGCCGACACCTTCGTGGCGGGCAGCGCCATCTTCGGCAAGCCGGATTACCGGGCCGTCATCGACGCGATGCGCACCGCGCTCGCCTGACGATCCGATCTCCTGATCTGACACCGCTCCCGAAACGGCAAAAGCCCGGCCGCCTGTTCGGCGCCGGGCTTTTGCTCATTTCAGCGTGCTCAAGACTTGGGTTCGGGCATGGGCTGGGGATGCATGGGCTTCTTGGGGCCGGGCTTGCCATCGGGGCCATGCTTCGGACCGTGCTGGGGCATCATCGGCATCGGCTTGTTCATCGCCGGGGGCATCGGTTCGGCCATGGGGCGGGCAGCGGAGCCACCCACCGGCACCGGGGTTTCAGCCTCCAGCAGCACGCCACCGCCGCTCACCGTTCCCGAAGCCGGCCCGTTCTTCACACGGGCGATACAGGCATCGCGATCCACAGGCTCGCGGAACACCGTGCAGCGCTGTTCTGCGTTGCGCTCGTAGTCAGCGGCCGCTCCCGGCGTGAGCTGGCCCGCGCGTGCAGCCTGGCGTGCGGCACCCGCCTCGCGGATGCAGGCTGCGCGGCTGTCCGGCGCGGAGATCTGCGCGCAGGCTGCCCGCTCTTCCTGAAAGGACGTGCCGGTCGCGCCGCTGGGCGGGGCCGCGTTGACGGCCCCGGCCGCCACGAACAGGGCGATGGCAGGGATTGCGCGGATGATGGGTTTGAAGTGCATGTTCGATCCTCTGGTGTCAACAGCAAAAAGCCTCCACCAGCGTAAGGGCGGGAACGGCTCCTGCGTTGTCAGACAGGCCGACCACCGGGAGTCGGCCAACGGCGGGTTGCCGCCTCGCCGACACCCCGCAAGCCCGGATGCGCCAGCAACAGAGCCGCCGGTGCGTGCTCCCTCGGCACCCCAGAGGGGATGCTTTAGCAATGGACCGCCTGCATCGCCGCTAGACTTCACCTTCACCCTTTGCAGACCCGCCTTCCATGCTTTCCACCCCTACTTCGGCGAACCAGCCCCTCTACGACGCCGCCATCGTCGATCTGGATGGCACCATGATCGACACGCTAGGCGACTTCACCGAAGCGCTCAACCGCATGCTGCGCGAACTGGCGCTGCCGGCCATCGGCGCGCACGACATCGAGCGCATGGTGGGCAAGGGCTCGGAACACCTGCTGAATTCGGTGCTGCAGCATGTGCTGGGGCCATCCGACGCGGCGCGCGCCGAGTCGCTCTACCCCGCCGCCTGGGACGCCTACCAGCGGCACTATCTGGCGCTCAACGGCCAGTACGCCCGCACCTACCCCGGCGTCGAAGCCGGCCTGCGCGCGCTGCGCGGCGCCGGGCTGAAGCTGGCCTGCCTCACCAACAAGCCCACCGCTTTCGCCGTGCCGCTGCTGCAGGCCAAGGGGCTCGACGGGTTCTTTGACCACGTCTTTGGTGGGGACGCCTTTGCGCGCAAGAAGCCCGACCCCCTGCCCCTGGTCAAGACCTGCGAGGCGCTGGGTACCGTGCCCGCACGCACGCTGATGATCGGAGACTCCAGCAACGACGCGCAGGCCGCACGCGCCGCCGGCTGCCCCGTGGTGCTGGTCACCTACGGCTACAACCATGGCCAGCCCGCGCGCTCCGTCGACGCCGACGGCTACGTGGATGCGCTGACCGAACTGGCGCCCGGCTGAGACGGCAACGCGCCGTCAGCCGGCCGGTTTGCCCAGCAGCGCGTCCTTCAGGCGCGAGTCGGCGGGATGGGGCCCGAGCCAGACGCCCAGCAGCGCATCGAAGAACTCCGGCTCCTTGAACGGCTCGCCCTGCGGCTGGCCCTTGACGATGATGAGCATGCCGGTGCCGGGCAGCCAGTCGATGGTGAAGTTGTCGCCCGCCAGCAGTTTCTTGTGGGCTGCGAAGATCTGCCCCATGCGGACCATGCCCGGCACCAGGCGCGAGAAGGCGGTCCGGTCCATGTTGCTTTCCACGCCGCGGTAGAAGAGCCTGCCGAGCTCCTCCGAATCGATGTCGCGCAGCATGGTGATGGTGAGCCGCTTGGGGCCCTGCATGGCGGCGATCTCGGCCGCCGTGGAGGCCGGCTGGGGCAGGTAGAGCCCTGCCGCATAGACCTTGAACACCGCCTTGTGGCGGATGCCCGCGCCATTGAGCCTGAGCGACTGCCCCTGCACCGCAACGGAGGGCTCCAGGCGCACGCCGGCCAGATCAACGGCCGCAGCAGGCTGCGCTGCCGCCCAGCCGCCCGCCAGCCCGGCCAGCAGGAACACCACGCATCGAAGCCAGGACGAGAAAGACATCGGATACCTCCGAAAAGAACGGTCGCTTTTTTGATTGTGACCGCCTTGCATGATCCACGCACAACAGCCGTTCGCGCTACCGGGCTTTGCTACACTTTGCCCGATGTTCATTCACCGCGTTTTCATTACAGGTTGCAGCGACCGGGGAGCCTGGCCCTGGCGCAAGCCATCCTCGTCCAACAACGCTTGAAAGCACCTGGGCCACTTCCCAGCGTGCGCCCGCGGTCCCCGCCGATCCCTCGCGCATCGGCAGGCGGCCAGACCTTAGGAATGAACTGCGGCGCTGTGCGTTCACACACGCCGACCTGCCCACCCCCTGCAGGCGCCGCATGAGCTGGGAGCTCCCCCGTGATCACTGAACTCGAATTCAAAAGCCTGGCCGGCGAAGGCTACAACCGCATCCCGCTGATGGCGGAGGCCTTCGCGGACCTGGAAACCCCCCTATCCCTCTACCTCAAGCTGGCCCATGGCGGCGGCAGCGGCAAGCACAGCTTCCTGCTCGAATCGGTGGTGGGTGGCGAGCGCTTCGGGCGCTACAGCTTCATCGGCCTGCCGGCGCGCACCCTGCTGCGCGCCAGCGGCTTCGGCGACGCCGCCCGCACCGAGGTGGTGACCGACGGCCAGGTGGTGGAGACCGCCGCGGGCAATCCGCTGGACTTCATCGCCGCCTACCAGCAGCGCTTCAAGGTCGCACTGCGGCCCGGCCTGCCGCGCTTTTGCGGGGGCCTCGCGGGCTACTTCGGCTACGACGCGGTGCGCTACATCGAGAAGAAGCTCGAGAACTCCTGCCCGCCCGACACCCTCGGCTGCCCCGACATCCTGCTGCTGCAGTGCGAGGAGCTGGCCGTCATCGACAACCTCTCGGGCAAGCTGTACCTCATCGTCTATGCCGACCCGGGCCAGCCCGAGGCCTATGCCCGCGCCAAGAAGCGCCTGCGCGAGCTGAAGGACCAGCTCAAGTATTCGGTCAGCGCCCCCGTGGTGCGCCCGACCGAGAGCCACCCCGCGCAGCGCAGCTTCGCCAAGGCCGACTACCTGGCCGCCGTGGAGCGTGCCAAGGAGCTCATCGCTGCGGGCGACTTCATGCAGGTGCAGGTGGGCCAGCGCATCCACAAGCGCTACACCGAAAGCCCCTTGAGCCTCTACCGCGCGCTGCGCTCGCTGAACCCGTCGCCGTACATGTACTACTACGACTTCGGCGACTTCCAGGTGGTGGGCGCCAGCCCCGAGATCCTGGTGCGGCAGGAAAGCACTCCGGAGGGCCAGAAGGTCACCATCCGCCCGCTGGCCGGCACCCGCCCGCGCGGCGCCACGCCCGAGAAGGACAAGGCCACCGAGGTCGAGCTCATCAACGACCCAAAGGAGCGCGCCGAGCACGTGATGCTGATCGACCTGGCGCGCAACGACATCGGCCGCATCGCCCGGACCGGCACCGTGAAGGTGACCGAGGCCTTCGCCGTGGAGCGCTACAGCCACGTGATGCACATCGTGAGCAACGTGGAAGGCATCCTGCATGAAGGCATGACCAACATGGACGTGCTCAAGGCCACCTTCCCCGCCGGCACGCTGACCGGCGCGCCCAAGGTGCATGCGATGGAACTCATCGACCAGCTCGAACCCAGCAAGCGCGGCCTCTACGGCGGCGCCTGCGGCTACCTGAGCTACGCGGGCGACATGGACGTGGCCATCGCCATCCGCACCGGCATCGTCAAGAACGGCACGCTCTACGTGCAGGCCGCCGCCGGCGTGGTGGCCGACTCGGTGCCCGAGATGGAATGGAAGGAAACCGAGCACAAGGCCCGGGCCCTGTTGCGCGCGGCCGAACTGGTCGAGGAGGGCCTGGAATGAACGCGCCGGCAACCATGACCCGCGCCATCGACCGCACCCGCCCCTGCGCCAGCATGGCCGAGGTGCGCGCCCAGGTGGATACGCTGGACGACCTCCTCGTGCCGCTGCTGGTCGAGCGCGGCGGCTATATGACGCAGGCCGCGATCAACAAGCCGCAGCGGCCGCAGGTGCGTGACGAGGCCCGCATCGAGGCCATCGTGGCCCGCGTGCGCGCCCGCGCCACCGCCGAGGGCGGCGAGCCCGACGTGATCGAGGCCATCTACCGCGCCATGATGGAGGCGTACATCGCCTACGAACACCGCGAATTCGAACGCCTGGCCGCCGCCGGCCAGAAGGCACCGCAGCAGAACCAGGAGCACACGGCATGACCACGAACCCCGCGAAGAACGCCACGGCCCGCCCCCGGCTGCTGATGGTGGACAACTACGACAGCTTCACCTTCAACATCGTCCAGTACTTCGGCGAACTGGGCGCCGAGGTGGAAGTCTTCCGCAACGACGAGATCACGCTCGAAGGCATCGCCGAGCGCCGGCCCGACCGGCTGGTGATCTCACCGGGCCCCTGCTCGCCGGCCGAGGCCGGCATCTCGGTGGCGGCCATCCAGCACTTCGCCGGCAAGCTGCCCATCCTGGGCGTGTGCCTGGGCCACCAGAGCATCGGCGCGGCCTTCGGCGGCCAGATCATCCGCGCGCAGGAGCTGATGCACGGCAAGACCAGCGTCATCACCACCACGCGGCAGGGCGTGTTCGCCGGCCTGCCGGAGCAGTTCACCGTCAACCGCTACCACTCGCTGGCCATCGAGCGCGCCACCTGCCCCGACGTGCTGGCCGTGACGGCCTGGACCGACGACGGCGAGATCATGGGCGTGCGCCACAAGGAGCTGGACATCGAAGGCGTGCAGTTCCACCCGGAAAGCATCCTCACCGAGCACGGCCATGCCATGCTGAAGAACTTCCTGGAGCCGCGCGCGTGACGCTGCTCGGCATCGACGGCCACCAGCTGCTGCTGTTCGTGGCCGCGGGCTGGCTGCTCAACCTCACGCCCGGGCCGGACGTGTTCTACATCGTCACGCACGCGCTGCGCTCCGGCGCCCGCGCGGGCATCGTGGCCGGGCTCGGCATCACGGCCGGCTGCTTCGTGCACGTGGCGGCGGCGGCGCTGGGCGTGAGCGCGCTGCTGGCCACCTCGGCCGCGGCCTTCACGGTGCTCAAGTGGGCCGGCGCGGCCTATCTCGTCTATGTGGGCGTGCGCATGCTGCGCGCACGGCCGGGCCAGGGGCTGGCCGCCGTGGCGCGCAGCGCGGGCACGGCGGCGCAGGCCGCCACCACCACGCCGCTGGGCGAGGTGTTCAAGGGCGGCTTCTGGACCAACGTGCTCAACCCCAAGGTCGCCGTCTTCTTCCTGGCCTTCGTGCCGCAGTTCATCGCGCCGGGCACCGAGCACAAGGCGCTGGCCTTCGCGCTGCTGGGCACGCTGTTCAACCTCAACGCGATTCCGGTGAGCGTCGGCTGGGCGCTGGCCGCCGCCTGGATGGCGCGGCGCATCGGCGCCGTGCAGCGCGGCATGCACTGGCTGGACCGCGTGGCCGGCGCCCTGTTCGTCGCATTCGGCATCCAGCTGGCGCTCGCCGAGCCGCCGGCCCCCTGATCGGAGACCTCTTCCATGTCCATCACCCCCCAGGAAGCGCTGCAGCGCACCATCGAGCACCGCGAGATCTTCCACGACGAGATGCTGCACCTGATGCGCCTGATCATGCGCGGCGAGCTCTCGCCCGTGATGACGGCGGCCATCGTGACCGGCCTGCGCGTGAAGAAGGAAACCATCGGCGAGATCACCGCCGCCGCGCAGGTGATGCGCGAGTTCTCCCACAAGGTGCACGTGCAGGACACGCGGCACCTGGTGGACATCGTGGGCACGGGCGGCGACGGTGCGAATACCTTCAACATCTCCACCTGCGCGATGTTCGTGGCCACGGCCGCGGGCGCCAAGACGGCCAAGCACGGCGGGCGCGGCGTCTCCAGCAAGAGCGGCAGCGCCGACGTGATGGAGTCGCTGGGCGTGCGCATCGACCTGCCGCCCGAGGCCATCGCCCGCAGCATCGCCGAGGTGGGCATCGGCTTCAT
Organism: Paracidovorax sp.; assembly: GCF_057642795.1. Lineage (NCBI taxonomy): Bacteria > Pseudomonadati > Pseudomonadota > Betaproteobacteria > Burkholderiales > Comamonadaceae > Paracidovorax > Paracidovorax sp. Next base: position 54,840 of record NZ_JBXYZY010000011.1, on the reverse strand, counting down.
GTTCGCGCCCAACCACCACCCGGCGATGAAGAACGTGGCGCCGGTGCGCCGCGAGCTGGGCGTGCGCACGATCTTCAACATCCTCGGCCCGCTCACCAACCCGGCCGGCGCGCCCCACATCCTGATGGGCGTGTTCCACCCCGATCTGGTCGGCATCCAGGTGCGCGCGCTGCAGCGCCTGGGCGCCGAGCACGCGCTGGTGGTCTATGGCCGCGACGGCATGGACGAGATCAGCCTGGGCGCGGCCACCATGGTGGGCGAGCTGAAGAACGGCGAGATCCGCGAATACGAGATCCACCCCGAGGACTTCGGCCTCGCCATGGCCAGCAACCGCACGCTCAAGATCGAGACGCCCGAGCAGTCGCGCGAGATGCTGATGGGCGTGCTGCGCGGCCAGCCCGGCCCGGCGCAGGACATCGTCTGCCTGAACGCGGGCGCCGCGCTCTACGCTGCGGGCATCGCCAGCTCCATCGCCGACGGCCTGGGCAAGGCGCGCGCGGCCATCGCCAGCGGCGCGGCCCTGGCCAAGCTGGAGCAGCTGGTGGCCTGCACGCACAAGCTGGCGGATGCAACAGCCGCCGCACAACCGTAACCGGAGGGAACCCGGGCGGCCCCGCCCGGCTCCCTGTTCTGCAGGCCGGCGCGCACCGCATCCCTCCCGCCGCCGGCCGCCCTCCTTCCCCCATTTCTGCCATCCGAAGGTCACCACACCATGTCCGACATCCTGAACAAGATCGTTGCCGTCAAGCGCGAGGAAGTCGCTGCCGCGCAGAAGAAGATGCCGCTCGCCGCCATGCGCGCCGACGCCGAGAGCCGCGTGCTCACGCGCGACTTCGTCGGCGCCCTGCGCGCCAAGATCGCCCAGGGCCAGGCCGCCGTGATCGCCGAGATCAAGAAGGCCAGCCCCAGCAAGGGCGTGATCCGCGCGGACTTCGTTCCCGCCGACATCGCCCAAAGCTACGCCGATGGCGACGGCAAGGTGAGCGCGGCGTGCCTGTCGGTGCTGACCGACCGGCAGTTCTTCCAGGGCCAGCCCGACTACCTGAAGCAGGCGCGCGCCAGCTGCCAGCTGCCCGTGCTGCGCAAGGACTTCATGGTGGACCCCTACCAGATCTACGAATCGCGGGCCATGGGCGCCGACGCCATCCTGCTGATCGCCGCCTGCCTGGACGACGCGCAGATGGCCGATCTCGAAGCCATCGCCCTCGGCCTGGACATGGCCGTGCTGGTGGAGGTGCACGACCACGCCGAGCTGGACCGGGCCCTGAAGCTCAAGACCCCGCTGGTGGGCATCAACAACCGCAACCTGCGGACCTTCGAGGTGTCGATCGCCACCACGGTCGAGCTCAAGCAGCACGTGCCGGCCGACCGCCTGCTGGTGGGCGAATCGGGCATCCTGAAACCCGACGACGTGAAGACCCTGCGCGATGCGGGTGTGAACGCCTTCCTGGTGGGCGAAGCCTTCATGCGCGCGGACGATCCGGGCCTGGCACTGGCCCAGCTGTTCGCCTGAACCCGCCAACCCACCACCCTCCGATCGCTATCAATTCGATAGCTTACTGCGCTTGATCCACCTGGGCCAGAAGCCGATCAGACCATGAACCCCACGCACGGCACGCCCTCCGCCCCCGCCACCCAGCTGCAAAGCGCCGACCCGGCCGACTGGCCGGTGGCGCCCGGCTGGCAGCCGCTGGTGGACGACTTCTTCGCCAGCGGCCGGGGGCAGGCGCTGCTCGCCTTCCTGCAATCGCGGCTCGATGCCGGCGCCGTCATCTTCCCGCCCCGGCCGCTACGCGCGCTGGAGCTGACGCCGCCCGAGGCCGTGCGCGTGGTGATCCTGGGGCAGGACCCCTATCACGGCCGCGGCCAGGCCGAGGGGCTGGCCTTCTCGGTGGCGCCGGGCGTGCAGCTGCCGCCCTCGCTGCGCAACATCTTCAAGGAGATGCAGCGCGACCTGGGAACGCCCTTCCCCGCCTGGCCCGAGCCCGGCGGCAGCCTGGTGAAGTGGGCGAAGAACGGCGTGCTGCTGCTCAACACCGGTCTCACCGTGGAAGAAGGCCAGGCCGCCAGCCACGCCGGCAAAGGCTGGGAGCTGCTGACCGACGCGGTGATCCGCCATGTGGCCGAGAGCGGGCAGCCGGTGGTGTTCATGCTCTGGGGCGCGCACGCGCAGTCCAAGCGCGCACTTATCCCGCAGGACCGGGGCCATCTGGTGCTGCAGTCCAACCATCCGTCGCCGCTCTCGGCGCTGCGCCCGCCCGTGCCCTTCATCGGCAACGGGCACTTCGGGCAGGCGCGGGCCTTTCGGCTGCAGCACGAAGCACAAGGCTGACGGCAAGGCCGATCAGGGCTGATGGAGGCTGGATCCGCTGCCGCTACTCCGGCGCCGGCAGCCGCTGCGTGAGCAACTCCAGGAACGCCTGCGCGGCCACCGGCAGGCTGCGGCCGGCCAGCGTCTGCACCTCGATGTCGCGCAGGTCCATGCCCGCATCGGCCAGCGGGCGCGCCAACACCAGGCCCTCAGCCACCATGTGGCGGGCGCTGATCTCGCTGGACACCGAGACCCCGCCGCCGTGCGCGACGAAGTTCAGCAGGGTCTTGGCGTGGTTGGACTCCAGCACCGGCGCCAGCCGCAGGCCCTGGCGGCTGCAGGCGATGTCCACCATCTGCCGCACCGCCGTCTCGGGCGGCGGCAGGCCCAGCGGGTATTGCGCCATGCGCGCCAGCGTCACGCGCGGGGCCCGGGCCAGCGGATGGCCGGGCGGCAGCAGCGCCAGCACCGGCGCGCGCTGACGGTGCGCCACCTGGATGTCCTTCTGCGGCGCCCGGCTGAAGCACAGGCCGATGTCGGCCGCGCCCGAGCGCACCGCCTCGGACACCTGCGGCGTGGGCAGCGACTGCACGCCGAAGACGATGCCGGCATGCGTGCGCTGGAACTCCACGCACAGGCGCGGCACCAGCTCGTTGGCGAAGGCGTCGGAGGTCGCCAGCCGCACCTGGCCGGCGCGCAGGCCCTGCAGCGCGCCGATCTCGTCCAGCGCGCGCTCGGCGTCCAGCCCCGTGCGGCGGGCATGGGCGGCCAGGATCTCGCCGGCCGCCGTCAGCACCATGCCGCGCGGATGGCGCTCGAAGAGCGGCGAGCCGAGCTGCGCCTCCAGCCCCGCGATCTGGCGGCTCAGGGCCGAGGCCGCCACATGCAGCCGGGCCGAGGCTTCGGTGAGCGAGCCGCACTGTGCCACTTCGAGGAAGTAGCGCAGTGCAGTGTCCTGGAGCAGATGGCGACGCATGGGGTGGCGGGCAGCGAGGGATGGGGTGAGGAAAAAAGCAGCGGAGACAGCCGGCGGCAGCCTTGCCGGACCAGCCGCCCGAGTATCAACCGCTTTGCCGCTTCGGCAAACCGGATTGCCCAATCGGTGGTGGTCGCGCCAGCGCGGCTTTCCTAAGATGGCACGCACTGCACCGTGCCGCCGCATCGCCCCACCGACGGCCCCAGGCTGCGCACCGGCTTCACTCAGCAAAGGCCTTTTCCATGCGACTTTCCTCTCTTTTCGCAATCCTGCTGGCGGCCACCACCTGGGGCGCCCAGGCGCAGCAGCCCGCGGCCTGGCCGCAGCAGCCGGTGCGCGTGATCGTGCCCTTCCCCGCCAGCGGCGCGACCGACCTGGTGGCGCGCGTGGTCACGCAGCGCGTGGCGCAGGATCTGGGCCAGCAGTTCGTGGTGGACAACAAGCCCGGCGCGGGCGGCACCATCGGCACGGCCGAGGCGGCCAAGGCCAGACCCGACGGCAACACCCTGCTGCTGACCACCAGCAGCACGCACGCCATCTCGCCGCACCTGATGCCACGCCTGGCCTATGACCCGCAGCGCGACTTCGTGCCCGTGGCGCATGTGGCCGACGCGCCCAGCGTGCTGCTGGTCACGCCCTCGCTGCCGGTGAAGACGGTGGCCGAACTCATCGCCTACGCCCGTGCGCACCCGGGCCAGCTCAACTACGCCACCAGCGGCAACGGCACGATCGTCCACCTGAACACCGCCGCCTTCGCCGCGCAGGCCGGCATCGAGATGACGCACGTGCCCTACAAGGGCACGGCACTGGCCATTCCCGACCTGGCCGCCGGCCAGGTGCAGGTGCTGTTCGATTCGCTGCCCACCGGCATGCCGCACGTCAAGAGCGGCCGCCTGCGCGCCCTGGCCGTGACCAGCGCCCAGCGCAGTTCGCTGGCGCCGGAGCTGCCCACGCTGGCCGAAGCGGGCCTGCCCGGCTTCTCGTCGGTGACCTGGTTCGGCGTCTATCTGCCGGCAGGGGCCTCGCCCGCCCTGGTCAAGCGCGTGCACGACGCCTTCGCCCGCGCCATCCAGGCGCCCGAGGTGGCCCAGAGCCTGGCCCGGTTGGGCGTGGAGCCCGCACGCCCGAGCACACCCGCGCAGTTCGACGCGCTGGTGCAGGCCGACAGCGCTCGCTGGGCGAGCGTGATCCGGCAACACAAGATCACCCTGGAATGACCAAGAATCACACGCAAGGAGACTCTTCCATGACCGCATCGACCGCCGCTTCGGCCGCCCCCCTGGACTGGGCCCTGCCCTACGCCTCCCACCGCAGCGCGGTGATGGGCCGCAACGTCGTCTCCACCTCGCAGCCGCTGGCCGCACAGGCGGGCCTGTCCATGCTGCAGGCCGGTGGCAACGCCGTGGATGCCGCCATCGCCGCCGCCATGGCGCTCACGGTCGTCGAGCCCACCGGCTGCGGCCTGGGCAGCGACGGCTTCGCCATCGTCTGGGACGGCCAGGAGCTGCACGGCCTGAACGCCTCGGGCCGCTCGCCCGCCGCGTGGACGCCGGAATACTTCGAGCAGTTGGGCGGCACCATCCCCGAAACGGGCTGGAACGCGGTGACGGTGCCGGGCGCCGTCTCGGCCTGGGTGGCGCTTTCCCAGCGGCTGGGCAAGCTGCCCTTCGCGCAGCTGGCGCAGCCGGCCATCGGCTATGCGCGCCACGGCTTTCCGGTCTCGCCCACCATCGCCCGGCTATGGGCGCTGGGCGCGGCCAAGCTGGGCGGCCAGCCCGGCTTCGCCGAGTGCTTCATGCCCGGTGGCAGGGCGCCACGCGCAGGCGAGATCTTCCGCAGCGAGGCCCATGCCCGCACGCTGGAGCTGATCGCCGCCACCGAAGGCGCCGCCTTCTACAGCGGCGAGCTGGCCGAGCGCATGGCCGAGCATGCGCGCGCGAACGGCGGCGCGATGACGGCGGAAGACCTCGCGGCCCACCAGGCCGAATGGGTGGGCACCATCAGCCAGCGCTTCGGCGATTCGGTGATCCACGAGATTCCGCCCAACGGCCAGGGCATCGCCGCGCTGATGGCGCTGGGCATGCTGGACGCGCACGGCGTGGGCCGCCACCCGGTGGACAGCGTGGAAACCCTCCACGCCAGCATCGAGGCCATGAAGCTCGCGCTGGCCGACCTCTACCAGCACAACGCCGACGCGGCCCACATGCAGGTCGCCCCGGCCGATCTGCTGCAGGCGGACTACCTGGCCGAACGCGCCGCGCTGATCGACATGGCCCGCGCGGGCGATCCGGCCTACGGCGCGCCGCGCCCGGGCGGCACGGTGTACCTGGCGGCGGCGGATGCGTCCGGCATGATGGTCTCGTTCATCCAGTCCAACTACATGGGCTTCGGCTCGGGCGTGGTGGTGCCGGGCACCGGCATCAGCCTGCAGAACCGGGGCCACGGCTTCACGCTGCAGGCCGGCCATGCCAACCGCGTGGCGCCGCGCAAGCGGCCCTCGCACACCATCATCCCGGCCTTTGCCATGCATGCGGACGGCACGCCGCAGCTGGCTTTCGGCGTGATGGGCGGCCCGATGCAGAGCCAGGGCCACACGCAGATGGCGCTGCGCGTGCTGCGCTACGGCCAGAACCCGCAGGCTGCAGCCGATGCGCCGCGCTGGCGCGTGACGGGCGGCCGGGGCGTGGCAGTGGAGCCGCATTTCGACCGCGCCACGGTCGAGGCGCTGCGCGCCCTGGGGCATGAGGTGACGGTGGAGGACGGCAACGGCGTCTTCGCCTTCGGCGGCGCCCAGCTGGTGCTGCGCGAGGGCGGCCACTACATCGCGGGCTCGGACCCGCGCAAGGATGGGCAGGCCGTGGCGTTCTGAGCGATAGCTACCAAAACCATAGCGGAGAGCGCTTGTGTATCAAGCACTCCCCGCTCTTTTTCCATTCAACGCGTCTCGCGCACCGTGAGCCAGGCGCTGGCCGCGCCGCTCAGCACGATGGCTGCGATGCCGGCCATGGCCCAGGGGTCGGGCACATGCCGGAACACCAGCCAGCCGGCCAGCATGGCGAAGCCGATCTGGCTGTAGAGAAAGGGCGCGAGGGTGACCGGCGTGGTGCGCGCATAGGCCTGCATCAGCAGCATGTGGCCGCTGGCGCTGAGCAGCCCCATGAGCAGCATGCCCAGCCAGAGCCACAGGTCCTGGATCGGCACCCAGGCGAAGGGCACGGCCAGCGACACCAGCGCGGTGGCCAGCCAGCCGGTGTAGAGCTGCGTGGTCGCCGGGCTTTCGCGCCCGGCCATGCGGCTGCTGACGACCTGGTAGCCGGTGTTGGTCGCCAGCAGGCACAGCGGCCAGACCAGCGCCCAGCCGAAGGCCTGCCCGCCCGGGCGGATGATGGCCAGCGTGCCGGCCAGCCCCAGCGCCACCAGCACCCAGCGCGGCGCGCTCACGCGCTGGTGCAGCCAGAGCGCGGCCACCACCGTCACGCAAAGGGGCGTGGTGGCGACGATGGCGGTGAACTCGGCCAGCGGCATGTGCAAGATGCTCAGCAGGCCGCACAGGCTCATGGCCGCGAACAGCACGGCGCGCAGCACCTGGAAGCGCGGCTGCGTGGTGCGCAGCACGCCCGGGCCCTCGCGGTGCAGCACGAAGGCGGTGGTGAGCAGGGTGTGGAACAGGTAGCGCGCCCAGAGCATCATCACCAGCGGCACGGCACTGCCGACCTGCTTGGTGGTGAGATCCAGCAACGCGAAGCAGGCGCAGGCCGCCACGGTCAGCGCGATGCCCGCCAGCGCCCCGCCCGGCCGGGCGCCGGGCGGCACGGTGGTCGAGGCGCCCCGGCCGCGCGCGCTGCCGTCCCCGGTCATGCCACGCGGGGCCCGCTGCGTTCGAGCAGCATGGAGTCGCCATAGCTGAAGAAGCGGTAGCGCTGGGCGATGGCGTGGCGGTACAGGCCCATGACCTGGGCGTAGCCCGCGAAGGCGCTGACCAGCATCATCAGCGTGCTCTTGGGCAGGTGGAAGTTGGTGATGAGCAGGTCCACCACGCGAAAGCCGAAGCCCGGGGTGATGAAGATGTCGGTGTCGCCCGTCGCCTGGCCCGAGCGCGCCCATGATTCCAGCGTGCGCACGGTGGTCGTGCCCACCGCCACCACGCGCCCGCCGCGCTGGCGGCAGCGCTCCAGCGCGGCCAGCGTGGCCAGGGGCACCTCGTACCACTCGCTGTGCATGCGGTGCTCGGCCAGGTTCTCGGTCTTGACGGGCTGGAAGGTGCCGGCGCCCACGTGCAGGGTGACGCTGGCGCGCTCGATGCCGCGCGCCGCTAAACCGGCCAGCACGGCCTCGTCGAAGTGCAGCGCGGCGGTGGGCGCGGCCACGGCGCCGGGGGCACGGGCGAAGACGGTCTGGTAGCGCTGGCTGTCCTCGGCTTCGTCCGGGTCGTGGTCGGCGTTCTGCTGGCGCTCGATGTAGGGCGGCAGCGGCAGGTGGCCGTGGCGCTCCATCAGCTCCCACGGGCTTTCACCGGCCGGGCCGTGCAGCGCGAAGCGAAAGAGCGGGCCGTTGTCGTCGGGCCAGCGGCCCAGCAGGGTGGCATCGAAGCCGCCCGCGGCGCGGCCACCGGCCATCAGCACGGTGCTGCCGGGCAGCGGCTTCTTGCTGACCTTCATGTGGGCCACGACTTCGTTGCCTGTCAGCACCCGCTCGATCAGCAGTTCGAGCTTGCCGCCGCTGGCCTTCTCGCCGAAGAGCCGGGCCTTGACCACCCGGGTGTCGTTGAACACCAGCAGATCGCCCTCGCGCAGCAGGCCGGGCAGCTCGCGGAAGATGCGGTCGACAGGCTCGCGGCTGCGTCCGTCGAGCAGGCGCGAGCCGCTGCGCTCGGGGGCCGGGTGCTGGGCGATGAGCTCGGGCGGCAGCGCGAAGTCGAAGTCGCTGAGGGTGAAGGTGCGCGCGGGCGCGGCGGCGGCCTCGGCGCTGGGCGAGGACGAAGGCGAAAGAGAAGAAAGAGGCGTCTGCATGTCACTTGAGGGCCTGACAGGCCCGTGCCAAGGAGGAGGATCGGGGAAGGGAAGGAACGGGACAAATGGGCGGCCAGCGCCTGCTTTGTGCGCCGGATTCTCCCACGCAGCCGCTTTCAGCCCTGCGGGCCGCCCCAGAGCGCCGAGAGGTCGGTAAAGCCCCAGCTCGCCGGATCTTCGCGGGCGACGATGCGTTCGGTACAGCCCGGCGCTGCCAGATTCACCGGCTCGGGCGTAATGCGCAGGCCGGACTTGGTGGAAAAGAACACGTTCACGCAGGGCGCGATCAGCGCCTGGCCGGACTGCCGCATGACCACGCCCAGGCGCCCGGAGGTCAGCCGCACCAGCGAGCCCACCGGATAGATGCCGATGCTCTTGACGAAGGCCTGGAAGAGCCGCGGATCGAAGTGCGCAGGGCCCCACTCCGCCATGCGGCGCACCGAGTCCGCCGGGTCCCAGCCGCGCTTGTAGGCGCGGTCGGAGGTGATCGCGTCATACACGTCGCAGATGGCCGCCATGCGGGCGATCAGGCTGATGCCGTCGCCCCGCTGGCGGTGCGGATACCCGGAGCCGTCCATCTTCTCGTGGTGGTGCAGGCAGGCTTCGAGCACGAGCGCAGTCGCGCCGCCCACCTCCTGCAGCATGGCGTGGCCTTCCACGGGGTGTTCGCGCACGATGGCGAACTCCTCTTCGGTGAGCTTGCCGGGCTTGTTCAGGATATTGAGGGGAATCGCCGCCTTGCCCAGGTCGTGCAGCAGGCCCGCCATCCCTGCCTGACGCACTTCGTCTTCGGGTAACTGGACCTGCCGGGCCAGCGCCACCATCAGCGCACACACAGCCACCGAATGCAGGTAGGTGTAGTCGTCGGCCGTCTTCAGGCGCGCCAGGCTGATGAGGGCGCAGGGATTGCGGGTCACGGAATCGGTGATCTCCTGGACCAGATCCCGCGCGCCGGACGCATCCACGGCGCGACCCAGGCGCGCTTGGGCGAACATGCTGGCCACCGCCTCGCGCGCGCGGTTGCAGATCAGCGCGGCGGCGCGCAGTTCGGCCTCCATGGAGGTCGGTGGATTGCAGGGCGACGGGGCGGACGGTGGCGCCGCAGGCAGCTCGCAGGCCCCCTCGGCAGCCTCGGCCATCTCGGCGAACTGGCTGTCGATCTGGGAGTCGGCCTCTTCGCGGCTGACACCGGGCACGCCGCTGGCCACGTCCAGACCGCGCGAGGTGTCGATCCAGACTTCGCGGACGGCGGTCTCTCGGATGCGCGCCAGATCGTTCGGGTCTTTCAGCACGAACCCGCTGCGCCAGAATGGATGGTCCATCCACGAACCGCAGAACTGGTGCAAGTACATGCCCAGGGAAAGATCTCTGACGCTGATTCGCTTGAGCATGATGCCGATCGGCCCACGTGCTGCAGGCCCCAATACAGGCTGGGGAGATACCAGGGGAGCCATGGTAGCCTTTTTCCCCAATGATTCATTGCAAATTATTACAAAGCATCTCCCATGCCCCGCGCCCGCAGTGACAGCGCCGCGCCGCCACCTGCGTCTGCGGTAGCAGCGCCCCCCGCCGCCGCGGCAGCCACGCCCCGCAAGCAGCCCAGCCCCGCGCAGAAGGCCCTGCACAAGCTCGGGCTGGTGCGCGACATCGACCTGGCACTGCATCTGCCGCTGCGCTATGAGGACGAGACCCGCATCACGCCCATCCGCAACGCGCGTGACGGAGACACCGTGCAGATCGAGGCGACGGTCGTCGCCTGCGAGATCTCGCTGCGCCCGCGCCGCCAGCTGGTGGTGACGGTGGAGGACGACACCGGCACCTGCGAGTTGCGCTTCTTCAGCTTCTACCCCTCGCACCAGAAAACCATGGCGGTGGGCGCGCGACTGCGCGTGCGCGGCGAGATCAAGGGCGGGTTCTGGGGCCGGCAAATGCTCCACCCGGCCTTCCGGCTGGCAGGCGGCGAGCTGCCTGCCGCCCTCACGCCCATCTACCCCACCGTGGCGCAGCTGCCCCAGGCCTATCTGCGCCGGGCCGTGGCGGGCGCGCTGGTGCGGGTGGACCTGTCGGACACCCTGCCCCCGGACGCCCAGCCGCCCGTGCAGATGGCCTATGGCCCGGATGGCTTGCAGCGCTTGTGGAAGCTGCGCGAGGCGCTATGGTTTTTGCACCATCCAACCCCCGACGTGGCGCTGGCCACGCTGCAGGACCACAGCCACCCCGCCTGGCAGCGGCTGAAAGCCGAGGAGCTGCTGGCCCAGCAGCTGTCGCAGCAGCGCTCCAAGCGCGAACGCGACCAGCTGCGCGCCCCGGTGCTGCGCCCGCAGGCCGGCGCGGGCGCCGCCCCGCTGCATGAACAGCTGCTGGCCGCCCTGCCCTTCGGCCTGACCGGCGCCCAGCACCGTGTGGGCGAGGAAATCGCCCACGACCTGGCCCGCCCCGTGCCCATGCACCGGCTGCTGCAGGGCGACGTGGGCTCGGGCAAGACCGTGGTGGCGGCTCTCGCCGCCGCCGTGTGCATGGATGCGGGCTGGCAGTGCGCGCTGATGGCACCCACCGAGATCCTGGCCGAGCAGCACTTCGCCAAGCTGGTCGGCTGGCTGGAGCCGCTGCTGGCCGCCAGCGGCCGGCGCATCGCCTGGCTGGCCGGGGGGCAGAAGAAAAAGGAACGCGCCGCCATGCTGGCGCTGGCCGAAAGCGGCGAGGCCGCGCTGGTGGTGGGCACGCATGCCGTCATCCAGGAGCAGGTGCGCTTCAAGAACCTGGCGCTCGCCGTGATCGACGAGCAGCACCGCTTCGGCGTGGCCCAGCGGCTGGCGCTGCGCAAGAAGCTGGAGCACCACGGCATGGAGCCGCACCTCCTGATGATGAGCGCCACGCCCATACCGCGCACGCTGGCCATGAGCTACTACGCCGACCTGGACGTCTCCACCATCGACGAGTTGCCGCCCGGGCGCACGCCCATCGTCACCAAGCTCATCGCCGACAGCCGCAAGGACGAGGTGATCGAGCGCATCGGCGCCCAGGTGGCGAGCGGGCGGCAGGTCTATTGGGTCTGCCCGCTGATCGAGGAGAGCGAGGCGCTGGACCTCTCCAACGCCACCGCCACCCACGCCGACCTGGCCGAAGCCCTGCCCGGCGTGCAGGTCGGCCTGCTGCATTCGCGCATGCCCGGCGCCGAGAAGAAGGCGGTGATGGAGCAGTTCAAGAGCGGCGCAATGGGCGTGCTCGTCTCCACCACCGTGATCGAAGTGGGGGTGGACGTGCCCAACGCCTCGCTCATGGTGATCGAGCATGCCGAGCGCTTCGGCCTGAGCCAGCTGCACCAGCTGCGCGGGCGCGTGGGGCGCGGCGCGGCGGCCTCGGCCTGCGTGCTGCTTTATTCCACCGGCGACAGCGGCCGCCTGGGCGAGACCGCCCGCGACCGTCTCAAGGCCATGGCCGAGACCAACGACGGCTTCGAGATCGCCCGGCGCGACCTGGACATCCGCGGCCCCGGCGAATTCCTGGGCGCGCGCCAGTCGGGCGACGCGCTGCTGCGCTTCGCCGACCTGGCCACCGACGGCCTGCTGCTGGACTGGGCCCGCGAGCAGGCCGCGCTCATGCTGGACCGCTACCCCGAGCTGGCCGAGCGCCACGTGCAGCGCTGGCTGGGCGGGCGCTCGGACTACCTGAAGGCCTGAGGGCAGGCGGGGAGGCGGGGAGGCGGACAAGCAGCCCCCGACGACGGGGTCACCATCGCAGACGAGACAGTCACTATTGACGAGGAAAATCGGCCATACGAATGGAAAGCGGTTACGCTTGCCCCCTTTGGACGGGCGCCTCCTGTGGTAAGCACCCCGCGTGCGAGGCCGCCTGAGCGCATCAGGGCTCGGCGTGACGCCGTAGTGCCGATGCGCCGCCCTCTTCCGCCCCGACCACCCATGACTCTCACAGAACTCAAGTACATCGTCGCCGTCGCCCGCGAAAAGCACTTCGGCCGCGCTGCAGATGCGTGCTACGTCTCGCAACCCACGCTGTCGGTCGCCGTCAAGAAGCTGGAAGACGAGTTGGAAGTGAAGCTCTTCGAACGCAGCGCCGGCGATGTCTCGGTCACCCCGCTGGGTGAAGACATCGTGCGCCAGGCGCAGAGCGTGCTGGAGCAGGCCGCAGCCATCAAGGAAATCGCCAAGCGCGGCAAGGACCCGCTGGCGGGCGTGCTGACCCTGGGCGTGATCTACACCATCGGCCCCTACCTGCTGCCCGAGCTGGTGCGCCACGCCATCGCCCGCACGCCGCAGATGCCGCTGATGCTGCAGGAGAACTTCACCGTCAAGCTGCTCGAAATGCTGCGCACCGGCGAAATCGATTGCGCCATCATCGCCGAGCCGTTCCCGGACACTGGCCTGGCCATGGCGCCGCTCTACGACGAACCCTTCCTCGCCGCCGTGCCGAGCAGCCACCCGCTGGCCGAACAGAAGTCCGTCTCGGCCTCGCAGCTCAAGAGCGAAACCATGCTGCTACTGGGCGCGGGCCATTGCTTCCGCGACCACGTGCTGGAGGTCTGCCCCGAATTCGCCCGCTACGCGAGCAACGCCGAAGACATCCGCCGCACCTTCGAAGGCTCATCGCTGGAAACCATCAAGCACATGGTCTCTGCCGGCATGGGCGTGACCCTGGTGCCACGCCTGTCGGTGCCGCGCGACGCACTGGCCACCGGCTCGCGCCGCCGCAAGAGCGACGACACGCATATCCGCTATCTGCCCATCGCCGAAGACGACGGCAGCGCCCCGCCCATGCGCCGGGTGGTGCTGGCCTGGCGGCGCAGCTTCACGCGCTACGAGGCCATCGCCGCGCTGCGCAACGCCGTCTATGCCTGCGAACTGCCGGGCGTGACGCGGCTGTCCTGATGCGATGGCGGGGCGTGATGCACCGCCAGGCCCCGGAGCAGCGGACACGCCTCGGGCCAGACCGCCGGCGCGCCGGGTTGCGCTACAGTCTTTGTCGAGCGTCCGCAGCGCGTGCCCGCCACTCCCCCCGCGGCACGCCCCCCTTGCCTTTCACACCCAGGAGGTTGTTTCACCATGGCCAAAGCCCCCAGCAAGACCGCCGTCAGCAAGACCGGCGCCCCCCGCATCAACATCGGCATCAGCGACAAGGACCGCGCCGCCATCGCCCAGGGCCTGTCGCGCCTGCTGGCCGACACCTACACGCTCTACCTGACCACGCACAACTTCCACTGGAACGTGACCGGCCCCATGTTCAACACGCTGCACACCATGTTCATGGGGCAGTACACCGAACTGTGGAACGCCGTGGACCCGGTGGCCGAGCGCATCCGCTCGCTGGGCCACCCCGCGCCGGGCTCCTACGCCCAGTTCGGCAAGCTGACTTCGCTGCCCGACGTGCCGACCGAGCCGCCCCACGCGCTGGAAATGGTCCGCATCCTGGTCGAAGGCCATGAAGCCGTGGCGCGCACTGCGCGCGAACTCTTCCCCATCGCCGACAAGGCCAGCGACGAGCCCACGGCCGACCTGCTGACCCAGCGCCTGACGGTGCATGAGCAGACCGCCTGGATGCTGCGCTCGCTGCTCGAAGACTAAATTCGGCGCTTGCTGCGCCAAGCAGCCCACCGGACAACGCCCGCAGCCGCGGGCGTTCCCATTTCCAGCTCGGACTATTTCGCACCATGCCCCCCCACACCGCCGCTGAGCCCACGCCGCCCACGCCGCCCACGCCGCCCACGCCCCCCCGATCCCGCCTGTCGCTGTATCTCGACCTGATCCGCTGGAACCGCCCGGCCGGCTGGCTGCTGCTGCTCTGGCCCACGCTGTCGGCGCTGTGGATCGCGGCCGGGGGCTTTCCGGGCTGGCACCTGCTGGCGGTGTTCACGCTGGGCACCATCCTCATGCGCAGTGCCGGCTGCTGCGTGAACGATGTGGCCGACCGGCGCTTCGACCGCCACGTCAAGCGCACGGCCCAGCGGCCCGTGACCAGCGGCGCCGTGTCGGTGCGCGAGGCGCTGGCCGTGGGCGCCGCACTGGCCCTGGCGGCCTTCGCCCTCGTGCTGACGACCAACGCCGCCACCATCGCCTGGTCCGTGCCCGCGCTGGCCGTGACGCTGGCCTACCCCTATGCCAAGCGTTTCGTCTCCATGCCCCAGGCGGTGCTGGGCGTGGCCTTCAGCATGGGCATCCCCATGGCCTTCACGGCCGTGGGCCGCGAGGTGCCCTGGCTGGCTTTCTGGCTGGTGCTGGGCAACCTGTTCTGGGTGCTGGCCTACGACACCGAATACGCCATGGTGGACCGCGACGACGACCTGAAGATCGGCATGAAGACCTCGGCCATCACGCTGGGGCGCTGGGACGTGCCGGCGGTGATGGCGTTCTACCTGCTGCTGCTGGCGATCTGGGGGGGGGTGCTGGCGCCGCTGGGGCTGGGGGTGGCCTGGTATCTGGGGCTCGGGGTGGCGCTGGCGCAGGTGGGGTGGCACTGGACGCTGATTCGCGGGAGGACGCGGGAGGGGTGTTTTGCTGCTTTCAGGGCGAATCATTGGGTGGGGTTCGCCTTGTTTGCGGGGGTGGTGCTGGGGTTCGCCTTTCGGTGATTTGCTACTTTTTTCGTAGCTTCATGCGATTGTTCTTTCTGGGTTCTGGGCATTTTTTGTGCTGATCGAGTGATTGCTTCCCGGGGTTCGGGATGTGCGCCCGACAGCGCACTCACTTTCTTTTGCTTCGCCAAAAGAAAGTAAGCAAAGAAAAGGCGACCCCCAGTCTGCGACCCCTGCGCTTGCGCTACGGGGCAGACCTGCGTCGGGGCGCTTGCGGGGTGCCGCCGCAGAACTCACTTCGCGCTGCGCGCTCCGTTCGGACAGCCGCGGCGAGTCAGAGCACGAGGCATGCGTGTCCTTCGGCACGCATGCGCACCCCGCAAGCACCCCGCCGCAGGCGCAGCCAGCAGGGGGTGAACCGCCGCACACGGGCCATTGCTTCGCTCGGCCTGGCACGCGCGCGCTTCGCGCTGCGCTGGGCTTTCCCCATGCGAGGGCCGAGCGCAGCGATGGCCCGACTGGTTCCCCACTCCCTTCTGTGCGTGCCGAGAAGCGCAGCGCGGCGGGTGCGTGCGTGTGCCGAAGGACACACGCACTTCGTGCTCGGACTTGCCGCAGCATGTTTGAACGGAGCGCACGCAGTGCGCGCAGTGAGTTCTGCGGCAGCACCCGCCGACCGAGCATCGCAGGTTGCCCGTAGCGCAGCGGAGGGACACGCACAGTAGGGTCGCCTTTCTTTTGGGTACTTTTCTTTGGCGAAGCAAAGAAAAGTACCTCGCCCGCCGGGGCGAGACCCGGCCCCGGAAAACAACCACTCAGCAAAACCCAGCAACAAGCAGAGCAGGAATCAGCCCCCAGCCCCCACCCGATCCACCAACACAGCACTCGCCTCACTCAACCCCACCACCTCCACCCCACTCCCCTGCCCCCTGAACCGCTCCACCACCTTCTCAAGAGCCCCCACCGCCGTCACATCCCAGAAGTGCGCCCCAGAGACATCAATCCGCACCGCCCGCCCCCGGGCGGCCAGCACATCGAACGCCTCGATGAACGCATCCGCCGACGCGAAGAACACCTGCCCCCGCACTCGCCAGACGAGCGGCTCCGCCGAGCCGGCATCGAGATCGGCCTCCGAAGGCCCCTGCACGTCCAGCATCCGCGACACCTTGAACGCGAAGAACACCCCGCTCAGCAGCACCCCCACCGCCACGCCGGCAGCCAGGTTGTGCGTGGCGATGGTGACCACCACGGTCGCCAGCATCACCGCGCTGGACAGGCGCGGGTGCCGCAGCAGCTGGCCCAGCGACTTCCAGTCGAAGGTCGATGCCGACACCATCACCATGATCGCCACCAGCGCGATCACCGGCACGCGCGAGACCCAGTCCTTGAGCGCCACCATCAGCACCAGCAGGAACACGCCCGCGAACAGCGTGGACAGACGCCCGCGGCCGCCGTACTTCACGTTGCTCACCGCCTGGCCGATCATTCCGCAGCCCGCGATACCGCCGAAGCAGCTGGCCGCCATGTTCGCCAGGCCCAGGCCGGCGCATTCGCGGTTCTTGTCGCTGGGCGTGCCGGTCAGATCGTCCACCACGGCCGCCGTCAGCACCGACTCCAGCAGGCCGACCAGCGCGATCGCCAAAGCCGGCAGCGCGATGATGCGCAACGTCTCCCACGAGGCGGGCACGGCCGGCAGGCCGAAGAACGGCAGGCTGTCGGGCAGCCGGCCCAGGTCGGCCACGGTGGGCAGGTGCAGGCCCAGGGCGGATGCCAGCAGCGTGAGCGCCACCACGCAGATCAGCGGCGACGGAATGGCCGTGAGCGCCCGCAGCCCCAGCCGCCGGCCCAGCCAGGACAGGCCGTAGATGATGGCCAGCCCCAGCTCCAGGAAGGCCCAGGTGGCGGGCTGCGCGTCCTTCAGGTGCGGCAGCTGGGCCGAAAAGATCAGCACGGCCAGCGCGTTGACGAAGCCCGTGCGCACGGAGCTGGAGACGAAGCGCATCAGCACGCCCAGCTTCAGCAGCCCGAACACCACCTGCACCGCCCCGGCCAGCAGGCCCGCCGCCAGCAGATAGCCCAGGCCGTGCGCCGCCACCAGGGGCGCGGCCACCAGCGCCACCGAGCCCGCCGCCGCCGACACCATGGCCGGCCGCCCGCCCGCGAAGGCGATCACGATGCTGATGACGAACGAGGCGAACAACCCCACCGACGGATCGACCCCGGCGACGAAGCTGAAGGCGATCACCTCCGGGATCAGCGCGAAGGTGGCGACGGCGCCGGCCAGCAGCTCGCGGGGAACGCTGGGCGCCCATTCGGCGCGCAGGCGGGAGATCAAGGCGGTGGTGCTCATGGGAAGAACGGCGAAGAAAGCGAAAAAAGCAACGCGCGCCGAAGCGCGCGTGGAATCAGGGGCCAGCAGGACGCGACCGCAGGGTCGCCGTCAACTCAGTTCACGCCGCAGCACTTCTTGTACTTCTTGCCGCTGCCGCAGCTGCACGGGTCGTTGCGGCCGGGCGTGTCGGCGCGGCGCACGGCCTCGACGCGCGGACCCATGCTCTTCCAGAGACGGCGCAGGTCGTAGATGGCCCAGATGGCTTCGCCGAAGGCCTCGACGCGGGCCTGGCTGGTGCTGGGCGGGCCGTCTTCGGAATACATGCAGACCTCGGGCTTGCCGGTGTCGTCCTCGGTCAGCGCGACGATGGCGTCCAGCGCCTCGTTGAGCCAGTCGGCGGCCTCGCGGTCGCGCGGCGCGGCCCATTCCTCGGGCCAGTTCTCCACGGCGAACATGAAGCCCAGCGCCCAGACCTGGCCGAAGGACGGGATCTCCTGGCCCTCCATGTCGGCGCGCTCTTCTTCGGGCAGGCTGGCGATGGCGCCGCGCATGTCCATGGCCTCGGGCTGGAAGGCGTCGTCTTCGTCGAGCGACTGCACGTCGGCGTCGAGCTGGCTCACCACCTCGTTCCAGCGCAGCGTCCACAGCTCCAGGAAGCGCGCCTGCTGGGCCGCATCGGCGAACGCCGGCAGCAGGGGCAGGGGCTCGCCCTCGGCCACGTCCAGCTCGCCGCCGTCGCCCAGCAGCATGGGTAGCCATTCGGCGACGGGCACGGGCCGGCGGGTGCAGGCCAGGGCAGTGAGGAAGCCGTCGCAGAACTCCCACTGCGGGATTTCTTCCGCGCGCGAGCGCAGGTCGTCCAGCAGGGTGTCGAGTTCGTCGAGCTGGTCAGCGCCGAGCGCGGCGGAGGGCTCCTGGGAGCTATCGGGGGTTGGGGACATGGTGGTGGCCTGGCGTGTGGGGTTGAAGACGTGAGCAGGAAGGGGGCGGAAGGCGCTGCCGCCGGCCGGCACGGGCCGTCGGGGCCACCCGCAGGCGGCGCTGCGGCGCCACCGGGAAAGGCCGGCAGTTTAGCCGGCCCGCCCCCGCCCCGCTGCGGCAGGGCCTCGTCGTCAGTCATCCCGCGCTGCCACCGCCGGCGGCTGGTGCGCGCCGGCCGGGTGGACGCAAAAGGTTGCGGCGCCCTTCAGGCGCGATGGGCCGCCAGCGCCTGCGCACGCTGCTGCTCGTATTCCTGCGCGCTCACCGGCTTGGCATCGACGTCGCCCAGCTGGCTCATGGGCACGCGGAAGGTTTCGCGGGCGGTGAAAGCCGCCAGTGCGGAGATCACGGTGACGCCAAAGGCGATGGCACCCACGGTGAGCCAGATGTTGGCCGCGCCGGGGGGCGCCACGGCGGTGAACAGCGCCGGCAGCATGGCGGTGATGGCGGTGCCCACGTTCTGGGAAATGGCCATGGCGGACACGCGGGTGCGTGTCGGGAACAGCTCGGGGTAGAACGATGGGAACACGGCGTTGTAGCCCTGATAGACCAGGCCCCACATCAGCAGCGACATGCAGATCGCCAGCGGCACGTTGCGGATGCTGATGGCGTAGAGGTAGCCGAAGGCCAGCAGCCCTGAAAGCAGCGCGCCGATGATGATGGGCGGGCGACGGCCGATCTTGTCGGAGAGGTTGCCGACCAGAGGGATCACCAGCACGGCCAGGATGTTGCCCAGCACGGGAATCCACAGGTAGATGTCCTTCGCGAAGCCGATGCCGTAGGCCGGCTGCACGGCATAGGCGGCGCCGAAGATGGTGGCGACCACGGGAATCACGTTCATCAGCGCCATGCAGACCACGCGCAGCATGTCGGGCCAGTGGTACTTGAACGCATCGACGATGGGCGAGCGCACGCGCTCCTGCTGCGCAGTCTCGTCGGTGAAAGCCGGGGTTTCGGCCACTTCGCGGCGGATGATCCAGCCGGCGATGATGACGATGAAGCTCAGCAGGAAGGGAATGCGCCAGCCCCAGCTGTTGAACTGCTCGGTGGGCATGTAGTGCGCCAGCGGCAGGAACACGGCGGCGGCCAGGATCTGGCCGGCCTGCACGCCCTGCAGCGTGAAGCTGGCGAAGAAGCCGCGGCGGCCGAAGGGCGCGTGCTCCAGGATCATCGAGCTGGCGCCGGAGATCTCGCCGGCCACGGCAAAGCCCTGGATCAGGCGCATCAGCACCAGCAGCGCGGGCGCCCACAGGCCGATCTGGTCATAGGTGGGCAGCAGGCCCACGGCGATGGTGGAAAAGCCCATCAGGAACATGCACCACACCAGCACCTGCTTGCGGCCGTGCGTGTCGCCGATATGGCCCAGCACGAAGGCGCCGATGGGGCGCGCCACGTAGCCCACGCCGTAGGTGGCGAGCGAAGCGATGATGGCAATCGCCGGATCGCCCTTGGGGAAGAAGATCTGCGGAAAGATCAGCGCCGCCGCGGTGGCGTAGATGAAGAAGTCGTAGTACTCCAGCGCGGAACCGATCCAGCCGCTGGCTGCGGCTTTCTTCGACTGGTGCCGGCCTTGCGGCTCGGTAGCGGGTGCATGGGCCATGGTGATGTCTCCAATGTTGGCGGGAAAACGGAAAACTCGTCGTTCTAGGTGGAAGGGATCAAGGACAGGAAAAGGTGCCGGCAGGGATGAGGGCCCGGGTTCAGCGCTGGGCCAGCGAGGCCAGCCGCGCCGCTGCGTTGGCAGCGCCCCAGCCGTCGTAGCCGCCCACGCGCTGCGCGATCTCGAAGAACAGGCCACCGGCCTGGCTTTCGGTATAGGCGTGCAGGTAGTCGCCCTCGGGGGAGCGGTCGAACAGCACGCCGGCCGCACGCAGACGTTCCAGCAGGCCGGGCGCCAGGTCCAGGCGGGCCTGCAGGTCGTCGTAGTAGTTGCCGGACACGGGCTCGAAACGCACGCCGCGCGCCTGCAGTGCGGCCACCGACGCGAAGATGTCGTCGCAGCCGAAGGTGATGTGATGGACCGCTCCCGCGCCGGTCACGCCTAGCTGGCGCGCCGTGGCCGTGCGCTGGCTCAGCGGCACGTTGAGCACCAGGCGCAGGCTGCGCTCGGCATTGGCCACGCCCTGGCTGCGCACCAGGCCGAAGGGGTCGGCCAGGTCCAGGCTCTCCATGCAGTCGAGCCCCAGCACGGCGCGGGTGAAGAGCGCCCAGGTGTCGCGCTGGTCCTGGCCCAGGCCCAGCGTCAGGTGATCGACGCATTGCAGGCCGGGCACCGGCCCCGCGTCGTCCTGCGCGGCGGCGTCCCGCACGAAGTCGGACTCGAACAGGCCATCGGCGCCCAACGCGGCCGGCACGAAGTGGATCAGGTTGCCACCCGGCGCCACGGTGGCGGGCACGCGCTGCTCGTGCGGACCGAGCGGGCTGTCGTAGGGCAGCGAGCGCATGGCCTTGGCGCGCCCCAGCGCGCCAATGGCGTCGTCGCAGCGCAGGCCCAGCGCGCAGACGGAGGTGCCATGCAGCGCGAAACGGCCGCGCGCGAACGAGTCGGGCTGGGCGTTGACGATGAGGTGGATGTGGCCCTGGCGATAAAGCGTTGCGGCCTTGGAGCGGTGACGCCCCACCCGCGCGAAGCCCAGGCCGCGCAGCACGCCGTCCAGTGCCTCGGCCGCGGCTTCGTCGGCCGCGAATTCGATGAACGACACGCCCTGGAAGGTCGGCGCGGGCGGCGGGTTGAAGAGTTCAACGCGCAGAGGCGGCGCAGAGACCGGGGCGCGCGCGGCAGCGGACTGCGCGGTGGACTGCGGGGTGGTGAGGCGCTGGCGCACCTCGCTTTCCAGATAGAGCAGCGAGCGCATGGCGTCCACCGCCGTGCGGCGGTTGGGCGTTTCTCGGAACAGGTCGTTGAAGATCTCCAGCGACAGAGGCCCGGTGTAGCCGGCGCGCAGCACCTGCTCGAAGAAGCCGATCACGTCGAAATCGCCCTGGCCCGGGAACACCCGGTGGTGGCGGGCCCACTGCAGCACGTCCAGCGACATGAGCGGCGCATCGGCCATCTGCACGAAGAAAATGCGGTCGCCCGGAATGCCAGCGATGGGCGTCGGGTCGTCGCGCAGCGAGAGGGTGTGGAAGCTGTCCAGGATCAGGCCCAGGTGCGGGTGGTCGGCCCGCCGGACGATGTCCCAGGCCTGGCCGAAGCGCGAGGTGTGTCGGCCCCAGGCCAGCGCCTCATAGCCCACGCGCAGGTTGCGGCGGGCGGCGCGCTCGGCCAGCGTGTGCAGCTGGGCGGCGGCCAGGTCTGGATCGTCGGTGGAGTGCGGCAGGGTGTTGGAGCAGCACAGCACCAGGGGCGCGCCCAGTTCCTGCATCAGGTCGAACTTGCGCTCGGCGCGCTCCAGGGCGCGGGAGAAAGCGACGTCGGGCAGGCCTTCCATGTCGCGCAGGGGCTGGTAGAGGTCGATCGACAATCCCAGATCCGCCGCGATGCGGCGCAGTTGGGCCGCCGAGCCCTGGAAATGGATGAAGTCGGCCTCGAACAGTTCGATGCCGTCGAAGCCGGCGGCCGCGACGGCCTCCAGCTTCTGGCGCAGGGTGCCGCTGAGCGAGACGGTGGCAATGGAACGGTGCATCGAAGGAGCCGCCATGGCGGTCAGGCAAGCGCGCCGCGCACGCTGCAGGCCCAGGCCATCACGGTGCCGGCGGCGGCCTGGAAGCAGCAGAAAAGTGCGCGAGTGGAAAACATGGCGGGACTGTAGGAGCCCGCCTGCGGCCAAACAACGCTTGGCGCGCCACGAGCGATCGATGATCGATCAAATGCGTTCGATATTCGCGCGGAATGCGGGATTGACCTAGGTCATTGCGGGGGCTGCCATTCTCGCAGCGCCCGCACCTGTTCCCGCGCGATACGGCCCGCGCCTTCGGCGAGCGATGGGCTGAACCACTCCTCGGCTACCGTGCGCGGCAGCCCCGCGCACGCGCTGGCGATGTGCTCGGCCATGCGCTCCGGGCGCACCTGCAGCCCCGGCAGTGCCACGGCCAGGGCGCGGGCGCCAGCGTGCGCGCAGCGCAGCAGCTGCGGCCATTCGGCCAGCTCGGCCTGCATGCCGCCCAGCCCGCGCTCATGCTGCTGCACCATGGCCGCGAGCAACGCGGCCACGCGCTGCGGAGCGCGCTGGGCGGCTGCCAGCGCCACCATGGAGGCCACTGGGTTGCGCTTGTGCGGCATGGTGGTGGCCGCGCCCCGCCCGGGCTCGTGCGGCTCGGCCACCTCGCCGACCTCATGCTGGCCCAGCAGCACGATATCGCCCGCGATCTTGCCCAGGCTTCCCGCGATCACGCCCAGCTCGCAGCCCAGCGCCACCCATTCGTCGCGCTGGGTATGCCAGCTGCCGCCGGGGTCGGCCAGGCCCAGCTCCTGCGCCATGCGGCGGCGCACGGCAGCGCCCTGCGCGGGCGGCATCTGCGCCAGCGTGCCCACGGGCCCGCCCAGCTGCAGCTGCAGCGCCCGGCCGGCCGCCGCGTGCAGGCGGCTGCGTCCGCGCACCAGCGGCGCGGCCCAGCCGGCGCATTTCAGGCCGAAGCTGGTGACCGAGGCCGGCTGCATCAGCGTGCGTGCCAGCAGGGGGGTGGCGGCATGGCGCTCGGCCAGCGCCAGCAGGGCCTGCACGGCGCGCGCGAGGTCGGCATCCAGCAAGGAGACGGCCTCGCGCGTAGCCAGAGCCATGGCCGTGTCCACCACATCCTGGCTGGTGCTGGCGTAGTGCACATGGCGCGCCGCATCGGCGTTGAAGAGCGCCACCGCCTCGGTGAGCGCGCGCACCAGTGGAATGGCGATGCTGCCGGCGCAGGCGCTGTCGCGCACGATCTTGGCCACGTCGAACAGCTCGACGCGGCAGCTCGCGACGATGGAGCGGGCCGCATCGGGCGGGATCAGCCCTTCGGCGGCCTGGGCACGGGCCAGCGCGGCCTCGAAGCGCAGCATGCCGGCGACGATGGCCTGGTCGCCGAAGGCTTCTAGCGTTTCGGGCGCACAGAGAAAGCCTTCGAAGACGCTCATGCGCGCCGTGGCTGCCAGCCGGTCCGCAAAGTGTGTGGCCCCATGGGTCTGAGCCAGTTCAGCGCTAGTACTGCAGCCGGGCCACGGCACGCAGCTCTTCGGGCGTGGCGGTGCCGAAACCGAAGAATTCCAGGTAGGCGGGGATCATCTCGAACAGCATGTCGGTGCCGACCTGCACCGCGCAGCCGCGGGCGCGAGCGGCCTGCAGCAGCGGCGTGTATTCGGCCTTCATGACCACCTCGCCCACGAAGGTGGATGGCGCAATGCGCTCTACGTCGAAGGGCAGCGGGTCACCCTCACGCATGCCCAGCGGCGTGGCGTTGACCACCACGTCGTAGCCGGCCGGATCGTTGGAGCCCGTACGGACCACAAGCTGCGCATAGTGCTCGCGCAACCGCGCGGCCAGCGCTTCAGCCGAGGCGGCATTCATGTCGAACAGCATCAGCTCGGCCGCGCCAGCCGCCGCGATGGAGGCGGCAATGGCCGAGCCCACGCCCCCTGCGCCCGAGACCAGCACGCGCGTGCCGGCGAAGGGCCGGCCCTTGCGCTCCACGCCGCGCACGAAGCCGGCGCCGTCGAACTGGTCGCCCAGCATCGTTCCGTCCGGGCGCAGCAGCACGGCGTTGCAGGCGCCGGCAATGCGAGCGGTGGGCGTGACCTCATCGACCAGCTCCATGGTCGCGACCTTGTGCGGCATGGTGACGAGCGCGCCGCGCAGGTTGGTGAAGCGAAAAATCTGGCGCAGCGAGGCGGCGTAGTCCTCGGGCTTGACGCCCATGGGCACCACCACGGCGTCAATGCCCCGGCTGTCGAACCAGGGGTTGTAGATCATCGGGGCCTTGAAGGTCTCGGTGGGGTAGCCGATGTGGGCGATGAGCGTGGTTTTGCCGGAGATCATGGGAAAGGCGTTCAAAAGCGGGAGAAAACGAGGGACGACGCGAGAGCCGCCGTTCAGGCGACGCTGGCCGAGCGGTAGCGGATGGGCGCGGCGATCTCGGCGCGCATGGCGGGTGGGTAGATGATTTCGCGCAGGAAGGTCATGTCCTCGCAGAGCGCGTCGGCCACCTCGGAGTAGCCGAAATAGCGGAAGTAGTGCGGCATCTGCTGGATCAGCATCTCGAAGCCGGCCTGTGCATGCAGTCCGCGCGCGCGGGCGGCACGCACGAGGGGCGTGGGCTGGTTGCGCAGCAGGATGTCGAAGAGCGCGGCATGGGCGTCCATGCGCTGCACGTCCACGGGGCTGGCGTCGGCGTCCTGCAGGCCCAGCGGCGTGGCGTTGATGACGAGGTCGTAGCCCTCGGGCGCGTTGCTGTCCACGGCCACGATGGTGGCGTCGAAGAAGGCGTCGAGCTGGGCCGCCACACCGGCGGCCTTGCCCGAAACCGTGTCGTGGAAGGCGATGCGTTCGGCGCCATTGACGGTCCCTCCCTCGGCCAGCGCCAGGCCGATCGCGGCCGCGCTCACGCCCGCGCCCAGGATGAGCACGCGCTTGCCGCGAAACGGGATGCCGTAGTGGTCCAGCGCGTCGAGCAGTCCATCGCCGTCGAACAGGTCGCCCTCGAGCTGGCCCTCATCGGTGCGGCGCACCACGTTGACCGACTCGGCCACGCGCGCGCAAAGGCCGCAGCTGTCCAGCAGATCGACCACGCGCGGCTTGTGCGGCGGCGCGATCACCATGCCGCGCAGGTTGTGCGCCAGGAAAGAGGCTCGGAAATGCACGGCGAAGTCACGCACGGGCACCTGCACCGGCACCATCACGGCGTCGATGCCGAAGCGCGCGAAGACGGCATTGAACATACGCGGCAGCCGCACGTTGCGCACGGGGTCGCCGGGCAGCAGATACACCTGGGTATCACCGGTGATGGGTTGGCTCATGGGACAGGCACTCCGAGGATCCGAACGCAACGCGCCCACCGGGGCGGCTGCACCCCCCGGTTTATAGCCGGCGCCCCGCCCTGCATGAGGGCTTGAACCCTGATAACGATCGTTTAACGCACGCCAGCGTCCGATAATCGAACAAAAGCAGGGTTTTCGCCAGAATGCCCCCCGCCCATTCCATTCCAACGCCAGAGGCACACTCCAGCCCATGCTTGAAGAAGAATCCACAGCCCCCGCAGGGCTGGACAAGCGCGACTGGATCGCAGGGCTGGAGCGGGGCGTGAGCATCATCGAGGCCTTCGACGACGCGCACCCGCGCATGACGGCCAGCCAGGCTGGCCAGCGCACGGGGATGACCCGCACCGCGGCCCGGCGCTATCTGCTCACGCTGCAGCACATGGGCTATATCGCCAGCGACGGCAAGCTTTTCTGGCTGACGCCGCGCGTGCTGCGGCTGGGGCGCTCCTACCTCGAATCGGCGCGGCTGCCGCGCGTGGTGCAGCCCTTCCTGCAACGGGTGGCGGCCGGCACCAGCGAGATCGCCTACCTGAGCGTCATGGACGGCGACGAGGTGGTCTACATCGCCCGCAACGGCCCGAACCGCAGCATGAGCACCGGCTACGTGCTGGGGGCGCGCGTGCCGGCACAAGTGACTGCCTCCGGCATGTTGATGCTGGCCCTGCGCAGCGATGCCGAGCTGGCCGAATGGCTGGCCAGCCGCCCGCTGCAGGTGTTCACGCCCTACACCATCGCCAGCCTGGAGCGCATGCAGCTCGAGCTCGCGCGCATCCGCGCGCAGGGCTGGGCGCTTTCCGAGCAGCAGCTGGACCTGAACTCGCGCGGCATTGCCGTGCCGCTGCGCGACCGCCATGGCACCCTGGTGGGCGCGCTCAACATCACCATGCCGATGGGCCATGAAAGCTCGGACGATGCGGTGGCCCGCGTGCTGCCCGTGCTGCGCGAGACCGCCCAGGCCATGCGCAACCTGATCTGAAAGCAGTGCTCGGACTTCGCTGACGGAGCGACGCGCGAACCGGCTCGCCAGCTGCGATCGCGGACGTTTCCGTAGCCCCGCGTGGGCCGCGTCCGACAGCTACATGCCGCGCTGCAACCTATCGTTCCGTGCAGCGCTCCTGCCCCGTCCTGCACCTTTTCGCATGCCTTCCTCAGCCACCGCCGCCGCAGCCCCCCTGCCCGAGGCTGCCGCCGCCCCTCCTCGGGAGGGCTCGGACCCGGCGCGGCATTCGCCCTCGCTGTCACTGGCCGCCTGGCGGCAATTCATGACCGTGGCCAAGCCCTACTGGCAGGGCGACAAGCGCTTTGCGGCCTGGTCACTCATGGGCCTGCTGGTGCTGCTGATGCTGCTGGAAACCCAGCTGGCCGTGATGCTGGTCGATAGCTCCGGCGAGATCACCTCAGCCCTGGCCGCGCGCGAGCGCGAGCGCTTCTGGCATGCCGTCCACACCTGCCTGATCGTGCTGGCCTTCGCGGTGCCGGTCTACGCCTTCTACTACTACATGCGCGACGCCTTCGCCAACCACTGGCGGCGCTGGCTCACGCACCGCTTCCTCGACGGCTACCTGAACGGCCGGCGCTACTACGAGCTGAACGCCCAGGGCACCATCGACAATCCCGACCAGCGCATCAGCGAAGACATCAACAGCTTCACCGGCCGCTCAACCCACTTTCTGCTGATCTTCATCGGCGCAGGCATGCAGCTGGTGGCCTTCAGCGCCGTGCTGTGGTCGATCTCGCACGTGCTGGTGGCATTCCTCGCTGTGTATGCGCTGGTGGGCACGGTGGTGGCCCTGTACGTCTTCGGCGCGCCGCTGATCCGGCTGAACTTCTGGCAGCTGCGGCGCGAGGCCGACTTCCGCTTCGGCCTGATGCGCCTGCGCGAGAACGCCGAATCCATCGCCTTCTACCGCGGCGAGGCGCAGGAGCGCGCCCAGCTGGACCACAGCTTCCAGGCGGTGTTCAACAACTACGCGCGGCTCATCAAGCGCCAGCGCTCGCTCAACCTCTTCCAGCGCGCCTTCAGCCAGCTCACGGTGGTGATCCCCAGCATCATCCTGGCCGAGGCGGTGCTGTCGGGCGACATGGAAGTCGGCCGCGCCATCCAGGCCGCAGGCGCTTTCGCGGCGGTGCTGGCCTCGGTCTCGCTGATCGTGGACAACTTCGAGAGCCTGAGCCGCTTCGTCGCCGGCATCGGCCGGCTGGATACCCTGCACCAGGCCCTGCTGGGAGCGCCGGAGCGCCACGAGCCGCCCGAGCCCGAAGCCGTGACGGCTGCAAGGCGCGCGCGCCGGCAGGAGCTGCGCGAGCGTCGCCAGGCCCGCCAGCGCCGCAGCGCCGGCGCGATGGGGGAGGACGCCGACGCTGCCCCCTCCCGCGCCGCCGCGCCCGTGGCCTCGCTGTCTCCGCGGCCGCAGAGACGCCCCCCGGCACCGAGGGCTGGCCGTGAGATCGAGGCCCGCCCTGGCGAGCGCTTCGCCATCGAGGCGCTGACGCTCTACACCCCCGGCTACGCCCGCCTGCTGGTGCGTGATCTGACACTGGAAATGCAGCCCGGCGACGCCCTGCTCATCACCGGCGCCAGCGGCTGCGGCAAGAGCTCGCTGCTGCGCGCCATTGCCGGGCTCTGGCGCACGGGCGAAGGCGTGGTGCATCACCCGCCGATGGAGGACGTGTTCTTCCTGCCCCAGCGCCCCTACATGCAGCCCGGGTCGCTGCGCAGCCAGATGATCTATCCGGCGCAGTCCACCCAGCGCTCCGATGCCGAACTGCTGCAGATCCTGCGCGACGTGCAGCTACCCGACCTGGCCGAGCGCGTGGGAGGGCTGGACGCCCAGCGCGACTGGGAAAAGCAGCTTTCCATGGGCGAGCAGCAGCGCCTGGCCTTCGCCCGCGTGCTGGTGCGCCGGCCGCGCGTGGTGATCCTGGACGAGGCCACCAGCGCGCTCGACAGCGCCAACGAGGCCCGGCTCTACGGCAGCCTGCGCGAGGGCGGCGCCACGCTCATCAGCATCGCCCACCGCGCCGCCGTGCTCGCGCACCACACGCACGTGCTGCGACTGACGGGCGACGGCGGCTGGTCGCTGCACCCGGCGGACGGGTTCCGCTTCGACGGGGATTGAAAGAGCGGCGCCGCGAGGCGCTCAGACCGCGTTCGCAGCGGTCTCGGCGACGGCGGCGGACTGTTCTGCCAGCACCAGCGCCGTGGCGATGTCCGCGCCCAGCAGCATCAGCCGCTTGCGCATGCAGAGCACGGCTTTGTCCTTGCTCAGCAGAATGGCGGCGTGGGCAGCGGCCAGGTCGATGAACTTCTGGTCGTCCGCGTCCTTGCACACATAGGCCACGCGCGGCGCCACGTCGCGCAGGCGCGCCTGCGCGTCGAAGGCGGCAAGCACCTGGGCGGCGCTCACGCCGTAGAACTCCATGCGCGCCACGATGTGCGGATAGGCCAGCACGCGCTCCAGCTCGTCGCGCATCACCTGGGTGGCGATCCACTCCAGCCGCCCCTCGGCCAGCGCCTTCCGCAGCGGGACGGTGCGCGGGTCCGAGAAGATCAGCAGATCGAGCGCGACGTTGGTGTCCACCACCACGGGGCGCACCGCCTCGCCCTCGCCCGGCACGGCGGGCAGGCGGAATTCAACCGGCATCGGCAGCACCACCCGCTGCCGGTGCGGCAGCGGCGGACTTGGGCCCGCGCTCGCGCACCGCGCCCTTGATCATGTCGAAGCGGAACAGCCGGCATTCGATGGGGCCGTTCCACATCGGTACGCGGCGCGACTCCTTCAGACGCATCTGGCTGGGCAGCTTCAGGTCGGGGGTCAGCATCCACGCGGTCCAGCCGCTGTAGTTCTTCTTCCAGTGCGAGGCGAGCTGGCTGAAGAACTCGCTGCCGTCCTCGGTCTGCGCGGTTTCGCGGCCGGCGCGGTCCAGCTGGCTCATGCGCTCCGCCGCGTTGCGGCCGAAGGTGCCGGCGGCGGCGATGCGCTCGCCATACGGCGGGTTCAGCAGCAGCACGCCGGGCTCCTCGGTGGGCGGCATGCGCTGCAACGCGTCGCCGCCGCGCAGCTGCACGGCCTGGGCTACGCCCGCGCGCTCGGCGTTGCGCTGCGCGAAGTCCACCATGCGGTGCGAAACGTCACTGCCGAAAACCGGCGCAGCCGGGGCAATGATTGCACCTTCCGCTTCATTTTTAATAGCAGACCAGACATGGGCCTGGAAGGGCAGCAGCTTCTCGAACGCGAAGCGCCGCTGCATGCCGGGCGGAATGCGGCAGGCGATCTGCGCGGCCTCGATGGCGATGGTGCCGCTGCCGCAGCAGGGGTCATAGAGCGGCACGGGCGCATCGCCCAGCGGGTCCCAGCCGCTGGCGGCGATCATGGCGGCGGCCAGCGTTTCCTTGAGCGGCGCGTCGCCCTTGTCCTCGCGCCAGCCGCGCTTGAAGAGCGCCTCGCCCGAGGTGTCGATGTAGATCGTGGCCTCGTCGGTGGTCAGGTGCAGGTGGATGCGCACGTCGGGCCACTGCGTGTTCACGTCGGGGCGGGCGCCACCCTTGGCGCGGAAGCGGTCGGCGACCGCGTCCTTCACCTTGAGCGCGGCGAAGTTGAGGCTGTTGAGCGGGCTGTGCTGGGCGGTGACTTCGATCTTGAAGCTCTGGTGCGTGGTGAACCAGATCTCCCAGGCCACGCCGCTGGCGAGGCCGTAGAGGTCGCCCTCGTTGCGGTAGGGGCGGTGGGCCAGTTGCACCAGCACACGCTGGGCCAGCCGGCTGTGCAGGTTCAGCCGCATGGCGTCGCGCCACGAGGCGCGCACCAGTACGCCACCGCGCCCGGTGAGCAGGTCGTGCCCGGTCAGGCCGGTAATGGCGTGGACTTCGTCCGCCAGATAGCCCTCGACGCCGGCGGCGCAGGGCAGGAAAAGTTGCAATTGATTCATAGAGAGGCGCCAAGGATACGCGCAGTGTGCCCGCAGGCCCGCGGGCGGACGGCGACTCATTCGCACTCCCGCCAGAGTGCTGGTGGCGCCGGCACCGCTGTGCGATAGTCCGCCCATCCTCCCACCCCATCCGCTGCATCCATGCTAAACACTCTGCGCGCCCGGCTGATCGGCATTTGCGTGGCCATCACCGTCCTGTCCCTCTTCGCGCTGGCTCTCGCGACGTTCCTGGTCGTGCGCAAGAACACGCTGGAGGGCCTGGACGAGCGCATCGGGCAGCTCACCCGCACCCATGCCGCGGAGCTGGCTGAGTGGGTCCGCGACAAGCAGCGCGTCACGGGCTCCCTCAAGGCCGCCGTGGGCCAGGCCGAGCCCGTGCCCTTCCTGCTCGCGGCCAAGGAGGCCGGTGCTTTCGACGACACCTACTTCGTCTACGCCGACAAGCGCAACATCTTCTCCCACCCCATGCCGCCAGACTACGACGGCACAGCACGCCCCTGGTACAAGCAGGCGGTGAAGGCGGGCGGCCCGGCACTCACGCCGGCCTATGTGGACGCCAGCACCGGCAAACTCACCATCAGCTTCGTCGAACCCGTGGGTCCGGCCGGCCAGCCCACGGCCGTGGTGGGCACCGATATGCACCTGGACACGGTGACCCGCAAGGTCAACGCCATCCACCCCATCCCCAAGAGCTTCGCCTTTCTGCTGGACGGCGACGGCCACATCCTCTCGCACGCCAAGGCCGAGCTCGCACTCAAGCCGGTGACCGCCATCGCGAAGGAGCTCGACGCCGCGCAACTGCGTGAATTGGCCGAGCGCGGCGGCTATGCCGAAGCCGTGATCGACGGCGCCGACCAGCTGCTCTACGCCGCCAAGGTCGAGGGCACTCCGTGGACGCTGGCCGTTGCCATCGACCGTGCGCAAGCCACGCAGTCGGTGCAGAACCTGCTGCAGGTCGCGGCCGGCATCACCGCGCTGTGCGTGCTGATGGCCGTGGCGCTGCTCACGGTGGCTGTGAGCCGCCAGCTGCGCCGCCTGGCGCTGGTGCGCGATGCGCTGGAAGACATCGCGTCTGGAGAGGGCGACCTGACCCGCCGTCTTGCCACCCACGGCAATGACGAGCTGACGCAGATCGCCAGCGCCTTCAACCGCTTCGTGGACAAGATCGCTGCCGTGCTGATCCGCATCCGCGATTCATCCGAATCGGTGCGCGTGGCCACCAGCGAGATCGCCAGCGGCAATCATGACCTGTCCGCCCGCACGGAGCAGCAGGCCAGCTCGCTGGAGGAAACCGCAGCGGCCATGGAGCAGCTGACGGCCACCGTCAAGCAGAACGCCGACAACGCGCGCCAGGCGCGGCAGCTGGCCGACCAGGCCTCGGAGGTCGCCGTGCACGGGGGCGGCGTAGTAGGCCAGGTGGTGACGACGATGGGAGGTATCGAGGCATCGGCCCGCAAGATCGTGGACATCATCGGCGTGATCGACGGCATCGCCTTCCAGACCAACATCCTCGCGCTGAACGCCGCTGTCGAGGCCGCCCGTGCGGGCGAGCAGGGCCGGGGCTTCGCCGTCGTCGCCAGCGAGGTCCGTACCCTGGCCCAACGCAGCGCCACCGCGGCCAAGGAGATCAAGCTCCTCATCGACGGCTCGGTCGCCCAGGTCAACGCGGGCAGCCGGCTGGTGCAGGATGCTGGAAGCACCATGGACCAGGTGGTGGACAGCGTTCGCCGCGTGACCGCCATCGTGGCGGAGATCAGCGCCGCCACCCAGGAGCAGAGCACGGGCATCTCTGAGGTCGGCAGCGCCGTGAGCCAGATGGACCAGGCCACGCAGCAGAACGCCGCGCTCGTGGAAGAGGCGACCGCCGCCGCGCAGTCGCTGCAGCAGCAGGCGGCGCAGCTGGCCGATGCCGTGGCGGGCTTCAAGCTGGCGGCGGGAGGCGACGCCGCGCTGCCGGCGCTGCCGGCGCTGCCGGCGCTGCCGCGGCACTGAGCCCCGTGACCGCACTGAGCGGTCAGCGCATGCGCCGGGCCTCGCATGAGGCACTTTTCGGGCTGCAGCGCTTGTTCTGCCAGCGCAATGTGCTATTCAATCAATAGCAAACTGAACCATGGAAAAGGCCGGTACGCCGCCCGATCCGCGTGCGGTCTTACAGACACTGGCGCATGAAGGGCCGCACCGGCAGCATCCGCCACCCCCACAGTGCAGCCATGTCATTTCACGCAGCCCCCCGCCCCCGCTTCACCGCCCACACCTGGCTGGCCCTGGCCGGCTGGCTGGCGCTGACCTTCGCCACGGCCGCCATCGGCGGCGTAGCCTCGGTGCAGGCTCCGGCCTTCTACGCGCAACTCACGCAGCCTTCGTGGTCGCCGCCGCCCGGTGTCTTCGGTCCGGTCTGGACGGTGCTCTACGCGGTGATGGCCATCGCCGCCTGGCTGGTGTGGCGTGAGCCCGCCAGCGGCGCGCGCCGCCGGACGCTGACGCTCTTTTGCTTGCAGCTGGTGCTCAACGGTCTCTGGAGCTGGCTGTTCTTCGCCTGGCATCTGGGCGCCTGGGCGCTGGCTGACATCGCCCTCTTGTGGCTGACGGTGGCCGCCACGCTGACGGGCTTCTGGCGCATCAAGCCGCTGGCGGGTGCGCTGCTGGTGCCCTATCTGGCCTGGATCAGCTTCGCCGCGGCGCTCAACGTCACGCTCTGGCGCATGAACCCGCAGCTGCTGGGCTGATCACAGCGCCTTGCGCAGGTTGGCCGGGGCGATGCGCAGCGCCTCGCGGTACTTGGCCACCGTGCGGCGGGCGCATTCGATGCCCTGCTCCTTGAGCATTTCCGCGATCTGGCTGTCCGACAGCGGCTTGGCCGGACTCTCGGCCGAAACGAACTGCTTGATGAGCGCCCGCACGGCCGTGCTGGAGGCATTGCCGCCGGTTTCGGTGCCCAGGCCCGAACCGAAGAAGTACTTCAGCTCGTAGGTGCCCTGGGGCGTGGCCATGTACTTGGCCGTGGTCACGCGGCTGATGGTCGATTCGTGCAGGCCGAGTTCGTCTGCGATGTCGCGCAGCACCAGCGGCCGCATGGCCAGCTCGCCATGCACGAAGAAGTTGCGCTGGCGGTCCACGATGGCGCGCGACACGCGCAGGATGGTATCGAAGCGCTGCTGGATGTTCTTGATGAACCAGCGCGCCTCCTGCAGCCGCTGCTGCATGGCCTGGTGGCCCTCGCCGCCCCGGTTGCCGCGCAGCGCGCCGGCATAGACGTCGTGCACGCGCAGGCGCGGCATCACGTCGGGGTTGAGCTGCACGCTGAAGTTCTGCTGCGCGCCGCGCCCGGTCTTCTTGACGATGACGTCGGGCACGATGATGTTGCGCTCCACCTCGACGAAGCGCCGGCCCGGCCGGGGCTCCAGCCGTGCGATCAGCGCCATGGCGGCGCGGGTGCGCTCTTCGCTGCCGCCGCCGCACAGCGGCGTGAGGCGGCGCACGTCGCGCTTGGCCAGCATCTCCAGCGGCTGCTCGCAGATGCGCAGCGCGACCTGCAGCACGTCGGCATCGGCCTCGCGGGCTTCGGCCAGGGCGCGCAGCTGCAGCGTCAAACATTCGGCCAGGCCGCGCGCGCCCACGCCGGTGGGCTCCAGGCTCTGCAGCAGGCGCAGGGCGACGGTGAAGCGGTGGACCAGCTCTTCGAGCTGTTCAAGGTCGGCATCGCCGGCCAGGCTCCGGGCCAGCGATTCGAGCGACTCGTCGAGGTAGCCGTCGTCGTTGAGGGATTCGATCAAAAAGCGCAGCGCCGCCGTATCCAGCGGCGAGAGGCGCAGCGAAAGCGCCTGGCGGTGCAGGAAGGCGGTGAGCGATTCACCGCTGCGGGCCAGCTCGGTGGCATCGGCCTGGCCGTCTTCGTCGCCGGTGCGGTTGCGTGCCGGGGCGTCGCCGCCCCATTCGCTGTCGTCGGGCGAGAAGTCCACCGTGCCGTCGCCTTCCCAGTCGGGCGCTTCGGTGACGGCGTCGGGGCCTGCGGGCACGTCGGCATCGCCCCCGCCCTCGGCGGCCGTGGAAGTGGTGGTGCTGGCCGATGCGGCGCCGTAGGGCGACTCATCTTCCGTCACGGGCGTGTCGGCCTGGGGCAGGCCGAACTCTTCGCGCGGTGCGTCTTCGAGGTTGCGCTCCAGGAAGGGGTTGTCGTCGAGCATCTGCTCGACTTCCTGCGACAGTTCCAGCGTGGAGAGCTGCAGCAGCCGGATCGATTGCTGCAGCTGGGGGGTGAGCGCGAGGTGTTGGGAGACCCGCAGGGAAAGGCCAGGCTTCATCACATCCGGAAATGCTCGCCCAGGTACACGCGGCGCACCTCGGCGTTGTCCACGATGTCGGCGGGCGTGCCCTGCGCCAGCACGGTGCCGTCGCTGATGATGAAGGCGTGGTCGCAGATACCCAGCGTCTCACGCACGTTGTGGTCGGTGATGAGCACGCCGATGCCGCGCTCCTTCAGAAAGCCGATGATGCGCTGGATCTCGATCACGGCGATGGGGTCGATCCCGGCGAAGGGCTCGTCCAGCAGGATGAAGCGCGGCTGCGTGGCCAGCGCCCGGGCGATCTCGACGCGGCGGCGCTCGCCGCCCGAGAGGGCCAGCGCGGGCGAGGCGCGCAGGTGCTCCACGCGCAACTCCTGCAGCAGCGCCGTCAGCCGCTCCTCGATCTCCGCGCGGGAAAGCGGCTTGCCGTCTGCGTCCTTCTGCAGCTCCAGCACCGCCCGCACGTTCTCTTCCACGTTCAGCTTGCGGAAGATCGACGCTTCCTGGGGCAGGTACGACAGACCCAGGCGCGAGCGCCGGTGGATGGGCATGTTGGCGACCGACTGGCCGTCAATGACGATGTCGCCGCCGTCGCTGCGCACCAGCCCGACGATCATGTAGAACGACGTGGTCTTGCCCGCGCCGTTGGGTCCCAGCAGGCCGACGACTTCGCCCTTCTGCACGGTGAGCGACACGTCCTTGACCACCTTGCGGCTGCCGTAGGACTTCTGCAGGTGGCGTGCCTCCAGGCGGCTGCCCGGGGCCGCAGCGCTGGCGGCCGCGGACGTGGAAATGGGGGAGGAAAAGGATTCGCTCACTTGCTCGCGCCGCTCTTCATATCGGTACTGGGCCGCAGGGTGGGTGCGGGCGTGGCGGGCGCAGGCGTTGCCGCCGGCGCATCGGGAGCGGACTCCTTGGGCGCCAGCACCGCGCGCACGCGGCCGCCGGGGGTGCCCGAGGCGGTGCCCGCAGGCGCCGTGCGCTGGCCATCGACGGTCAGCACATCGGTCACGCTGTTGTAGAAGATGACCGCACCCGCCATCTCGTCGGAGAGCGCACCGCCGCGGTAGCGGCGCATTTCGGCGCGTCCGATGAGCTTGACCGTGTCGGCGCGGCCGTCGTATTCGATGGTCTGGGCCTCGCCTTCGACGAATTCATCGGGCGCGCCGGCCACGGTGTCGCGCTTCTGGCGGAAGAAAGCGCGCTTGCCGGGCTCGGCCGTCACCACTCCGTGCTGGAAGCCGTCCGGGTCCTGGCGGACATCGACCCGCGCGCCCCGCAGCACCATGGTGCCCTTGGTCAGCACGACCCGGCCGGTGAAGACGCTGGTCTGCTGGAGCTCATCGTGGCGCAGGGAATCGGCCTCGATGTTCATGGGCTTGTTGCGGTCGGCCTTTTCGGCGCGGGCGCCCCACGAGGCACAGGCCAGCGCGCAGAGCAGAAGGAGCGGGAGCAGTCTTGTTCTCATAGGGCACGAATCTTGCAGACATTGTACTGACCTGACGATTCAGGTCCGCAGAAAGCGTTTGCCGAGCCGGGTGAGCCTGAGTGGCACACCAGACGGCAAGCCCAGCATCATGCACGGCCTGCGCGGCCCGGGTAAGAAGCCTGCATGAATTTCCCGCACCCAGCGGCTTGCGACCCGCAAGGCCTGCGGCAGCAAGGCCAGACACCATGGCCCGAGCCACCGGAGTCACCGCGCATCTGCGGAAAGAAAAAAGCGCGCCAGAGGCGCGCCTTGGATGTCCGGGCGTCAAGCCGGGGCTACGCCCCGCGCCTTCTTCAGCCCTTGCGGGCCTGGGCGGCCAGATAGTCCACCACCTGCAGCACGCTGGACATGCTGCCAGCCATGGTGCCGTCGGTGTAATAACGGCCAGCGACGCCCATCGAAGGTACCCCTTCCACGCCATAGGCCTCCTGCAGCTGCGTCGCCTTGCGGACCAGGTTGGACACGGAGAACGAGTTGTAGGCTTCCTTGAACTTCGCCACGTCAACGCCCTGCTTGCCGATCCAGTCGAAGATCAGCTCGTCCTTGTTGAGCGGCAGGCGCTCGACATGGATGGCGCGGAACACCTTGACGTGCAGCTCGGGCACCTTGCCCATGCTCTCCAGCGCGAAGTAGAGCTTCTGTTGCGGCACGAAGCTGGCATTGAAGGCCACGGGAACACGGCGGATCACCAGCTCCTTGGGCGCGGCCTTGATCCAGGCGTCCAGCTCAGGCTCGAAGGCGTTGCAATGCGGGCAGCTGTACCAGAAGAACTCGATCACCTCGACCTTGCCGGCCGGTGCTTCGCTCTGCACCGGCTTGGCCAGCCGCACATAGTCCTTGCCTTCCTTGAACTGGCGCGGCTGCGCCAGGGCGGGGGTGGCTGCCGGCAGGGCGACGGCAGCAGCGGCCAGCGCTGTGGCGGTGGACAGGGAAAACTCGCGGCGTTTCATCAAGAGATCACTCCTAGTTCATGACAGAACATTTGAGCGGCCAGAGGCCGCAAAGTTTCACAGGGCCGCCAAGGCGCAGGCCATAAGGCCCGCCACGAAGGCTCAGCGCTGCACGCGCACCAGGGCGGATTCGACGCCAGCGCCGTCCAGCTTGCCCTTGAGCGAGTCAGCATCGTCGCGTTTGGCGAAGGGGCCCACGCGCACGCGGTAGACCGTACGGCCGTTCTGCTCGCGCTCGCTCACGCGCGCCTCCCAGCCCAGCATGGCGAGCTTGGCGCGCTGCGCATCGGCATCGGCCTGGGTGCGGAAGGCGCCGGCCTGCACGAAATAGTCGAACGGATCGGCACCAGAGGCCGCGGCCGGCGCCGCCGGACTCGGGCTGGCCGCCGAGCGGGCCTTGGCCAGATCGCCCAGCGGGTCCGCGCTGGCCGTGGCCGGCTTGCTGGCGGCAGTGCGCGGTGCGGAAGCGGTGGCGGCCACGGGCGGCGCCGTCACCGGGCCAGCCGCGGGGGCAGCCGGAGTGGAGGGAGAGACGGCGCCTGCAGCGGTGGGATCGCCAGGCGTGGCCGGCACGGCCGGGCGCGCGGGGTTCTTGCCGTACAGGGGCGAATTCGGGTCCCAGTTCTTGTTGCGCTGGGCCTCGTCCTGCTCGGAGCCGCGTGCGTTGCCCTTATTCAGGAAGGGCACCGGCACCTTGGTGACGTACACCGCCACGGCCAGAGCAACCCCCAGGCCGACGATCATTCCGATAATGAGGCCGACGGCCGTCCCACCGCGTTGCTGCTGTTTCATCTTTTGGTCTTTGCCGTTCACATTCTGGCGGGCGCATCCACGCCCAGCACCTTCAGGCCATTGTGCAATACCTGCGCTGTGGCGGCGACGAGGGCCAGGCGGGCCCTCTTCACAGTCTCGTCGTCCACCAGGATGCGCTCGGCGTCGTAGTAGCTGTGGTAGCTGGCGGCCAGGTCGCGCAGGTAGAAGGTCACGTCGTGCGGGGCCTCTCCCTCGGCGGCGGCGGTGAGCATCTCGGGGTACTTGGCCAGTTGCAGCATGAGAGCCTGGGCCTGCGGGCCTTCCAGCGCCGAGAGGTCCACGTCCTTGAGCGATGCCACGTCACTGCCGCCGGCCTCTGCCCAAGCGCGCAGCACCGAGCAGATGCGCGCATGCGCGTACTGCACGTAATAGACCGGGTTGTCGTTGTTCTGCGCCACGGCCAGATCGACGTCGAAGGTGTATTCGGTGTCGGGCTTGCGGCTGAGCAGGAAGAAGCGCACCGCGTCCTTGCTGGTCCACTCGATCAGGTCGCGCAGCGTGACGTAGCTGCCCGCACGCTTGCTGATCTTGACCTCTTCGCCGCCCTTGACCACGCGCACCATGGTGTGCAGCACGTAGTCGGGGTAGCCCTGCGGAATGCCCACGTCGGCGGCCTGCAGGCCGGCGCGCACGCGGGCGATGGTGCCATGGTGGTCCGTGCCCTGGATGTTCACGACCTTGGTGAAGCCGCGCTCCCACTTGGCGATGTGGTAGGCCACATCAGGCACGAAGTACGTGAACGTGCCGTCCTGCTTGCGCATGACGCGGTCCTTGTCGTCGCCGTAGTCGGTGCTCTTGAGCCAGAGCGCGCCGTCCTGTTCGTAGGTCTTGCCGTTGGCGATGAGCCTGTTCACCGTGGCCTCGACGCGGCCGCTGGTGTACAGGCTGGACTCCAGGTAGTACTCGTCGAACTGGAGGTTGAACGCCTGCAGGTCCTTGTCCTGCTCATTGCGCAGGTAGGCCACGGCGAACTGACGGATGTTGTCGTAGTCCTCGACATCGCCATTGGCCGTGAACTCGCGGTCGTCAGCCTTCACCGTGGCCTTGGCCTTGAAGGCCTCGGCGATTTCGGCGATGTAGTCACCGTTGTAGAAGTTCTTGGCCAGCGGGTTGTCGCTGCCGGTGGGCCAGCAATCGTCGCCGGGCTTGAAGCCCTTGGCGCGCAGCTGCGTGCTCTTGGTCAGGGTGTCGATCTGCACGCCCGCGTCGTTGTAATAGAACTCGCGGTGCACCTTCCAGCCCTGGGTGCTGAACAGGTTGCAGATCGCATCGCCGAGCGCCGCCTGGCGGCCGTGGCCCACGTGCAGCGGGCCGGTGGGGTTGGCGGAGACGAACTCGACCAGCACACGCTGGCCGTTGTCGGGCTGATAGCCGAAGCGCTCGCCGGCGGCCAGCACCTCGCGCACCACTTCCTGCTTGGCGGCGGGCTTCAAACGAATGTTCAGAAAGCCGGGGCCGGCGATCTCGATGGCATCGACCCAGCGGGCAAAGGCCGGCGTGGCCTCCAGTGCAGCCTTGAGCTGCTCACCCAGCGCACGCGGGTTGAGCTTGAGCGGCTTGGCCAGCTGCATGGCGGCGGTGCAGGCGAAGTCGCCGTGCGCGGCCACCTTGGGCGATTCGAAGGCGGCTCGCCCAGCAGCGCCGGGCGAGAGTTTTTCCAGCTCGCCGGCCAGCGCCGCGAGCAATTCCTGTTTGACGGAGAGCATGGGGGCGGATTCTACGGGGGCCGGTCATCCGCTCGAACCACCGGAGCGTTATGCTCCCTGGGCCCTGCCAAACACTGCCGATACCCGGCGCCAGACAGGGCCTGACTACCCCTCAACTGCAGGAGCATTACATGAAGAGTCTGCTTTCCCTGGTGTCCGCCGCCACCCTCGCCCTGACGCTGGGCGCTGCCGCCCATGCCGCCGACGCACCGGCCGCTGCCGCATCCGCCCCGGCGGCGGCCGCCTCGGCTCCCGCCAAGGCGCACACGGCGCAGCAAGGCAAGATGGCCACCTGCAACGCCGAAGCCAAGGACAAGACGCTCAAGGGCGACGAACGCAAGGCCTTCATGAAGGACTGCCTGTCCGCCAGCAAGCAGGAAAAGCAGCAGACCAAGATGAAGACCTGCAATGTCGAAGCCAAGGAAAAGACGCTCAAGGGCGACGAACGCAAGGCCTTCATGAAGGAATGCCTGAGCAACAAGCCCGCCGCCTAACCCCCGGCCCGGCCCATGCCGCCAGCCTGGCGGCCGGCCCCGACCCCGCCCGCCGCACCCCGGCGCGCGGGGTTTTTCTTTGGCAGATCGGCAAGCACCGTCAGCGCGTGCCCACGCCGCGCGCGAGGAACACGGCCAGCAGCGGGATCACGGCCAGCAGGTGCGCCTCGACCATCACCAGCCGGCGCGTGGAGCGCACCTCGTCCGCGGCGGGCAGCGCGCCACCCGCACGCACGGCGCCCAGCCAGCGCCGATAGCGCAGCGTGGGCACCAGCGACAGCACGCCGACGGCGACGAAGAGCGTGACCTTGGCGTGCAGCAGCGGCTGCGACCAGTACCACCCGAAGCCCTTGATGCCCCACCAGGTGCGCGCCAGGCCGGTGGCCAGCACCAGCAGCGCAGAGACCCCGTAGAGCAGGTCCACGCGGGCCAGGCGCTGCAGGGCAGCGGCATTGAGCCACTCGGTGCGGCACAACGCCGCCTGGCTGGCCACGAAGGTGACCATGGCGAGAATGGAAAGCAGGTGGGCGTAAGCCAGCAGAGCTTCGGTGGTCATGGCAGATGGACGCTCAAGAGCGTATGTCGTGGGGAAGGGCGCCCCAGGGCGCGCAGCGGCCCGGGGCGAACGCCGCGCCATGCTACCTGCCCGCACGCGCAGGCGCATGACAGCCCCCTCCCGCAGCCCGGTGGCAGTGGTCGGTCAGCCGGCGCGGGGCGGGAATTCGCGGCGCAGCCAGGCGTCGAGCAGCGCCTTCTCGGCGCCCAGCGGATCGGCTGCAGCGGACAGCCGCGCGGGTGCAGGCGATGAATCTCCCAGCTGCCGGCGGCCCTGGCGCAGCACGCGGCCGCCTTCGGTGCGCAGCGTGAATTCCAGGTCGATGCGCGACATGCCTGCCCGGCCGGCGCGCTGCACGTCGGCCAGCCGCACATCCAGCAACTGCCCGGGCGCCAACAGCGGAGCGGCCCGATCCGCCACGTAGAGACACAGTGCGTCGAGCCAGGCTCGGCGGGCTTTGGCGGACTCGCCGGGCGACATGCGCGCATCGCTCATCGTCGCCGGATCGGCATAGGTGATGCTGACGATGCCGGCAGGGATGCCGCCCTGCGCTTGCGCGGGGGGCTGGACGGAGGGCTGCTGCGCGCAGGCCCCCAGCAGCAGGGCCGCCGCTGCTACCACGGCGGGCCGAAGGCCCCGCAAGCGGACGTGGCGGCCGGCGCAGGCCACGGCAGCGACGGGCGGATGGATGGGCTGCGGCAGGCGCATGGCGGTGTTCTCCCTCTCTCTCGGTCTGTGATGGCAATGGATGCAGTTGCAGGTACGGCTGTGCGGCGGCCCGACACGGCCTCAGCCGCCGACGCGGCGCC
This sequence comes from Paracidovorax sp., assembly GCF_057642795.1. Taxonomy (NCBI): domain Bacteria; kingdom Pseudomonadati; phylum Pseudomonadota; class Betaproteobacteria; order Burkholderiales; family Comamonadaceae; genus Paracidovorax; species Paracidovorax sp. The sequence continues at coordinate 13,727 of NZ_JBXYZY010000011.1, read as the reverse complement.
AGAAGTCGGGCTGGGCGTAGTGGTGCTTCAGATAGTCGATCCACAGCCGCACACGCAGCGGCAGGTGCTTGGCATGGGGAAAGACCACGTAGATCCCGTTGGGCGGCGCCGCGAACTCTTCCAGCACGGCCACCAGGCGGCCCGCGGCGATCTCGGCCTCGACCTCCCAGGTGCTGCGCCAGGCGATGCCCCAGCCGCCCAGGCACCAGTCGTGCAGCACCTGGCCGTCGGAGCAGTCCAGCGGGCCGCCGGGCTTGAAGTGCATCACTTCGGGCACGCCGTCGCCCTCGCGCGGCAGGCGGAAGGCCCAGCCGCGCGTCTGCGAGGCGTCGCTCGACAGCGTCAGGCAGTCGTGCTGGGCGAGCTGGCTCGGGTGGGTGGGCACGCCGCGCCGCTCCAGGTAGCCGGGCGTGGCGACGCACAGGCGCCGGTTGTCGGCGATACGCACGCTGACCAGCGACGAATCGGGCAGGTCGCCCACGCGCACGGCGCAGTCGAAGCCTTCGCCGGCCATGTCCACCACGCGGTCGCTCAGGTTCAGCGAGATGGTGACTTCGGGGTGCAGGTCGCGAAAGCGCGGCACCAGCGGAGCGACATGGCGGCGGCCGAAGCCCGCCGGCGCGGTGATGCGCAGATGGCCGGTGGCCCGCACGCCGCCGGCGGAGACGCTCGCCTCGGCATTGGCCACATCGGTCATCAGGCGCTGGCAGTCTTCGAGAAAGGCGCTGCCTTCGTGCGTGAGGCTGATGCGCCGGGTGGTGCGCACCAGCAGCTTCACGCCCAGGTGTTCTTCCAGCGCATCGAGCCGGCGGCCCATGATGGCCGGGGCCACGCCTTCGGCCCGCGCCGCGGCGGTGAGGCTGCCGCGTGTGGCGACCGAGACGAAGGATTCGAACGCCTTGAGCTTGTCCATGGGCGGCGATTATGCGGAGGGATGTCACGGCTGGACACAGAAAACGCCAGGATTACCCAGACGAAAATCTGATCCATATCGGGCTCCAGCCCATGATCCGCGTCGGCATTTAGCTATTGAATTGGTAGCAATTCACATCCCCAGCGACCCGCAGATGGGCTCCACAGGCGCGCGCCCCAGCCGCCGCGCCCCCCCTCGCGGCTCCACTTTTGCGCAAAAGTCACTGGTTTTGCGCTTCGCACGCCGTTTATGTGGATAAAGAATTCAAATACAGTGATCTCGTGGTTCTCGCCGGTGAGATGGCCTGAACCTTTGCTTTCGCTCAGACCTCCCCCTCGTTCCACCGCACACAGAGACATTCCATGACCGACCGCACCACCGTTCACGGCCTGCAAGTGGCCCACTCCCTGCATCGCTTCATCGAAGACCGCGTGCTGCCCGGCACCGGCATCGACTCGGCCGCGTTCTGGTCCGGCTTCGATGCCCTCGTCGGTGATCTGGCTCCGCGCAACATCGCCCTGCTGGCCGAGCGCGACCGCCTGCAGACCGAGCTGGACACCTGGCACAAGGCCAACCCCGGCCCCATCACCGACATGGTGGCCTACCGCTCCTTCCTGGAGAAGATCGGCTATCTGGTGCCCCAGCCCCAGGGCGTGCAGGCCACCACGGCCAACGTGGACGATGAGCTCGCCACCCAGGCCGGCCCGCAGCTGGTGGTGCCGATCCTGAACGCACGCTACGCGCTCAACGCCGCCAACGCGCGCTGGGGCAGCCTGTACGACGCGCTCTACGGCACCGACGCCATCTCCGAAGAAGGCGGCGCCGAAAAAGGCAAGGGCTACAACCCCGTGCGCGGCGCCAAGGTGATCGCCTTCGCCCGTGAGGTGCTGGACCAGGCCGCGCCGCTGGCCAGCGGCTCGCACAAGGACGCCACCGGCTACCGCGTGGCCGGTGGCCAGCTGGTCGTGCAGCTGCAGGGCGATGCCACCACCGGCCTGCAGGATGCCGCCCAGTTCGTGGGCTACCAGGGCGACGCCGCAGCGCCCTCGTCGGTGCTGCTGCGCCATAACGGCCTGCACCTCGACATCCAGATCGACCGCACGACGCCTATCGGCAAGACCGACCCGGCCGGCGTGAGCGATTTGGTGGTGGAAGCCGCGCTCTCCACCATCCTCGACCTGGAAGACTCCGTGGCCGCCGTCGATGCCGAAGACAAGGTGGCCGGCTACGCCAACTGGCTGGGCATCCTGCAGGGCACGCTGACCGAATCCTTCACCAAGGGCGGCCAGACCGTCACCCGCGGCCTGAACGGCGACCGCATCTATACCGCGCCCGGCGGTAGCGGCGAGGTGCGCCTGCACGGCCGCTCGCTCATGTTCCTGCGCAACGTGGGCCACCTGATGACCAACCCGGCCGTGCTCTGGACCGACGCGCAGGGCACGCAGCGCGAGATCCCCGAAGGCATCCTGGACGCGGTGGTCACCACCACCATCGCCCTGCACGACCTGCAGGGCAAGGGCCAGAACGGCATCCGCAACTCGCGCAAGGGCAGCGTCTACATCGTCAAGCCCAAGATGCACGGCCCGGCCGAAGTGGCCTTCGCCAGCGAACTCTTCGCCCGTGTGGAGCGCCTGCTGGGCCTGCCGGAAAACACCGTCAAGCTGGGCATCATGGACGAGGAGCGCCGCACCAGCGTGAACCTGAAGGCCTGCATCGCCGCCGCCTCGGCCCGCGTGGCGTTCATCAACACCGGCTTCCTGGACCGCACCGGCGACGAGATGCACACCGCCATGCAGGCCGGCGCCATGGTGCGCAAGGGCGACATGAAGGCCAGCGCCTGGATCCAGGCCTATGAGAAGAACAACGTGCTGGTGGGCCTGTCGTGCGGCCTGCGCGGCAAGGCGCAGATCGGCAAAGGCATGTGGGCCATGCCCGATCTGATGAAGGCCATGCTGGAGCAGAAGATCGCCCACCCCAAGGCCGGCGCCAACACCGCCTGGGTGCCCAGCCCCACCGGCGCCACGCTGCACGCCCTGCACTACCACCAGGTCAACGTGGCCGAGGTGCAGAAGGAACTGGAAAAGACCAGCGCCGACGCCGAGCGCGACAACCTGCTGACCGGGCTGCTGACCATCCCCGTTGCAGCCAAGCCACAGTGGAGCGACGCGGAGAAGCAGCAGGAACTGGACAACAACGCCCAAGGCATCCTGGGCTACGTGGTGCGCTGGGTGGACCAAGGCGTGGGCTGCTCCAAGGTGCCCGACATCCACAACGTGGGCCTGATGGAAGACCGCGCCACGCTGCGCATCAGCAGCCAGCACATCGCCAACTGGCTCCTGCACGGCGTCGTGACCGAAGCCCAGGTGCGCGAGACCTTCGAACGCATGGCCGCCGTGGTGGACCAACAGAACGCAGGCGACCCGCTGTACCAGAAAATGGCCGGCCGCTTTGCCGAGTCCGCCGCTTACCAGGCCGCCTGCGACCTGGTCTTCAAGGGTGTGGAGCAGCCCAGCGGCTATACCGAGCCGCTGCTGCACGCCTGGCGCCTCAAGGTGAAGGCCGGCGCTGCGCGCTGAAGCCCCCGGCCCCGCGACACACAGGCCTTTCGCTGACCATCAAGGGCGCCCCATCGGGGCGCCCTTTTTTCATCGTGAGCAGCTATGTCAATAGGCGCAGTCCCACTGCAGAAAGTACGGAAAGGAGCCGATAAATCAACAAAACCCTTACCCTATAGGGTTTTCCCTTAAAAACACTCACCCTCCATTTCCATGAACCTCCATCATTTCTCCATAGGCAAACGCCTGGGCCTGGCATTCGGCCTGATGACGTTGTTCATCATCGGCATGGTGGCTTCCGCCACGGGGCGCCTGCACTCGGTGGCGGACGACACGGCGACCATGATGAACCTGCCGCTCACCAAAGAGCGGCTGATCTCCGACTGGTACCGCGCCATCTACAGCAACGTCTCGCGCCACGCTCTGGTGGCACGCACCAGCGATCCCACCCTGGGCAGCCGATTCGTGCAGGAGAACGCCGAGGCGTCGCGCACGTCCACGGCCCAGCAGCAGCAGCTGGCCAAGCTCATCTCGGGCGCCGAGGAGCAGGCCCTGTTCGACCGGGTCAGCGCACTGCGCCAGCAGTTCATCAAGGCCCGCGACGCGATCTACAAAGCCAAAGCCGAGGGCCGTGAGGACGATGCCCAGCGCATCCTCGACGCCGAATTCATGCCTTCCGCCAAGGGCTACCTGGATGGGCTGCAGAGCCTTCTGGACTTCCAACGCCAGGAAATCAATGCAGCGGCCCAGTCGGTGCAGCACAACTACGAAAGCGGCCGCAACGCGCTGATCGCGATGGGCTCGCTCGCCGCTGCGGTCGCGGTGGCCCTGGCCTGGGCCATCACCCGCAGCGTCACCCGCCCGCTGCACCGCGCGGTGGAGGTGGCCGAATCGGTCGCCGCTGGCAACCTGTCCGTGCGCGCCGAAAGCACCGCGCGCGACGAATCCGGCCAGTTGCTGCGTGCTCTGGACGCGATGGGCCGGCAGCTGAGCGATACCGTCGGCAAAGTCCGCCATGGCGCGGACAGCATCGCGATGGCCTCCAGCGAGATCGCCAACGGCAACCTGGATCTCTCCAGCCGCACCGAAGAGCAGGCCAGCGCGCTGCAGCAGACCGCCGCGTCCATGGAAGAGATGACAGCGACCGTGCGCCGTAACGCCGACAGCGCCGCACTGGCCGATCAGCTCGCGCGCTCGGCGTCCGAGCTGGCGGTGCGCGGCGGCGACGTGGTGGGCAATGTGGTGAGCACCATGGGCGGCATCCACACCTCCTCGCGCAAGATCGTGGACATCATCGGCGTGATCGACTCCATCGCGTTCCAGACCAACATCCTGGCCCTGAACGCTGCCGTGGAAGCGGCCCGCGCGGGTGAACAAGGGCGTGGCTTCGCCGTGGTCGCGAGCGAAGTGCGCACCCTGGCACAGCGCAGCGCCACCGCCGCCCGGGAGATCAAGGCCCTCATCGACGATTCGGTGACGCAGGTGGATGCCGGCAACCGGCTGGTCGAGGAGGCCGGCAAGGTCATCAGCGACGTGGTGGCCGGCGTGCGCCGAGTGACCGACATCGTGGGCGAGATCAGTGCCGCCAGCCAGGAGCAGACGCGCGGGCTGGAGCAGGTGAACCAGGCCGTCACGCAGATGGACCAGGTCACCCAGCAAAACGCGGCGCTGGTCGAAGAGGCGGCCGCCGCCACGGCCTCGCTGGAGGCGCAGTCCGCCCAGCTCGCCCAGGCCGTCGCCGTGTTCCGCCTCACCGCCTGACGCTGCGCGGCATTTCGGGCAAGGATGCCGGACAACGCACCTTGCTATGCAAAAGATAGCCAAAGATCGGCACACAGCGAGGGCGCGAAGCCCCTTTGGCTTGAAGTCCCGCCCAACCCAGCACTCCCCGGCCTACCCTGCCCGCCCATGCCGCCCGCCGCCACTCCGAACGACAGCCCCCTGGACCCGACCCGCTGCCCGGTCTGCGGGCAGCGCAATCAATGCGCCATGGAGGCCGGCCGACCTGCGGCGCACTGCTGGTGCATGCAAGCGCCCATGGACCCAGCCGTGCTCGCTGCCATTCCAGCGGCAGCGATCGGCCTTGCCTGCCTGTGCCCGCAGTGCGCAGCAGGCGCGGCGGCCGGCGCCACGGCAGGGCCGCCGATATGATGGCGGACTGATTTTCCGCCTCTCCCACTCCCTCATTTTTCCATTCGAGAAGGACCGAAACCATGCCTACCTACCACGTTGAAATGATCGAAGGCCGCACCGTCGAACAAAAGAAGAAGCTGGTCGCCGAGATCACCCGTGTGTCCGTCGAAGTGCTGGGCGGCTCGCCCGATTCGGTGGACGTACTCATCACCGACGTGAAGCGCGAGAACTGGGCCACCGGCGGCACGCTCTGGTCCGAACGGCAGTAAGCCGGACCCCTCTGCGCGGCACCGCGATCAGGCGCCGCGCACACCGCACGGCCCGTCCGCACGGCCCCTCCTTCTTTTCACCCAAGACCTGACATGACCGCTTCCGCCGCCCTGCTGCGCGAGCGCTACGGCGAGCGCTACCGCTGGCTGGTGCTGCTTTCCGTGATGGTGGGCACGATGGCCTCCATCATGTCGTCCACCATCGTGAACGTGGCCATCCCCGACCTGAGCCACCACTTCGCGCTGGGCCAGGAACGGGCGCAGTGGGTCACCTCAGGCTTCATGGTGGCCACCACCGTGGCCATGCTGACCACGCCCTGGCTGCTGGCGCGCTACGGCTACCGCGCCACCTATGTCGGCTCCATGGTGCTGCTGTTGGCCGGCGGCGTTGGCGGGGGCCTGGCCGGCGATTTCAATGTGGTGCTGCTCGCCCGCGTGCTCGAAGGGCTGGCGGCGGGCGTGGTGCAGCCCATTCCGGCGGTCATCATCCTCTATGCCTTCCAGCCTCATGAACAGGGCCGCGCCAGCGGCATCTTCGGCATGGGCGTGGTGCTGGCGCCGGCCATCGGACCCAGCATCGGCGGCCTGCTGGTGGACTGGTTCGGCTGGCGCTCGATCTTCTTCATGGTGGTGCCGTTCTGCGTGGCCTCCATCGCCCTCGCCTACAAATACGTGCCCGTGAGCAGCCCCGGCGGCCAGGCCGCCAACCGCGCGGGCGAAAGCCTGGACTGGCGCGGCCTGCTGCTGGGCGCCGCGGGCACGCTGTGCCTGCTCAACGGCCTGGTCGCGCTGCGCGGAGGCACGGCGCAGGAAGCGGCCGGCCTGCTGCTGGCCGCGCTGGCCGCGCTGCTGGCCTTCCTGTGGTGGCAGCGCCGGCTCCAGCAGCAGGGCCGCCGTCCGCTGATGGACCTGCGCATCTTCCAGTTCCGCCCCTTCGCCATGGGCAGCATCGTGGCTTTCATCTACGGCACGGCGCTGTTCGGCTCCACCTACCTGCTGCCGGTGTTCATGCAGCTGGGGCTGCAGCTGTCGGCCTCGAACGTGGGCACCATCATGCTGCCGGCCGGCATCGTTCTGGCGCTCACCATTCCGCTGGTGGGCCGCATGGCCGACACGCGACCCACGCACCTGTTGGTCAGCATCGGGCTGGCATTGCTGGCACTTTCCTTCGGCCTGATGCTGCTGGTGGATCTGCACAGCAGCCTTTGGCTGCTGGTGGCCTTCGCCGTGCTGGGCCGCATCGGCCTGGGCTTCATCCTGCCCTCGCTCAACCTGGGCGCCATGCGCCCGCTGGACAAGCCGCTGATCTCGCAAGGCTCCAGCGCCATCAGCTTCGTGCGCATGCTGGGCGGCGCGGCCGGCGTGAGCCTGTGCGGCATCGTGCTCGAATGGCGCATCGCCGCGCATGGCGATTCGCTGCGCCTCGCAGCCAGCAGCCCCGCACGCATCGCAGCCTTCGGTGAGACCTTTCTGCTTCTGACCGCCCTGTGCCTGCTGGCGCTGATCGCCGCCTGGCAGCTGCGCGCCCCGCCCCAGAGCGACTGACCGCACCCTTCTTCGTCTTCTTCGTCTTTCTGGAAAGCGCCGTCCGCCCGCCATGTGCCAATTGCTCGGAATGAACGCCAACACGCCGACCGACGTGACCTTCAGCTTCAGCGGGTTCACGCAGCGCGCGGGCAACACCGCCGACCATTCGGACGGCTGGGGCATCGCCTTCTTCGAGGACCGGGGCCTGCGCCATTTCGTGGACCACCAGCGCGCGGTCGATTCGCCGGTGGCCGACCTGATTCGCCGCTACCCGATCCGCAGCCAGAACGTGATCGCCCACATCCGCAAGGCGACGCAGGGCAGCGTGGCGTTGCAGAACTGCCATCCGTTCGTGCGCGAGCTCTGGGGCCGCTACTGGGTGTTCGCCCACAACGGGGACCTGAAGGACTTCCGCCCGCGCCTGCACGCGCATTTCAAGCCCGTGGGCAGCACCGACAGCGAACACGCCTTCTGCTGGATCATGCAGGAGCTGTCCAAGTCGCATGCAGGCGTGCCCAGCATCGCAGAGCTGACGCTGACGCTCAGGGAACTCGCCGCGCAGATCGCGCCGCACGGCACCTTCAACTTCCTGCTGTCGAACGGGCAGGCGCTCTGGGCGCATGCCTCCACCTCACTCTTCTACATCCAGCGCCAGTACCCGTTCTCGCAAGCGCAGCTGTGCGACGAAGACCTGCGCATCGACTTCTCGGCCCACACCACGCCCAGCGACAAGGTCGCGGTGGTGGTGACGGCGCCGCTCACCACCAACGAGGAGTGGACCGCCTTCGAGCACGGCGAGCTGCGCGTGTTTGTGGACGGCGAGTGCCTGCCCCGGCTGGGCTGATGCTTCTCCATCGCCCCATAAGCCGACCCGGACCGGCCATGACACCGGCACGTCAGCACCGGCAGCGCGGCACTCAGCCCAGCGGCTTCCAGACCGGCGGCTCCGGCTCCGGCAGCAGTACCTGCGCGGAAGCGGATGGCCGCATCAGCATCGCTTCGCGCTGACGCTGGCGCTTGATATCGCGAGGCTTGGGCTTGTCAGGCTGATGGCGATACGTCTTGGACATGGCGTGCTCCCGTGGGTGGACTGCATCCATTAAAAAAAGCCTGGGAATGCGCAGTTGTCGGACACCGCCGCTGCCGCGCATCGGACACGCTGGCGCAGCGATCCAAACCGCCGCCGCCTGCGTACACGGCACATCCGACAAACGCTCCATACAACGAGGTATTCCATGGCCATCGCTGCCGCCATCCGCTGGGTCGAACAGGGCCGGATACCCGACCCCGTCGTACGCCAGGGCATCCGCCGGCTGCTGCGTCAGCGACTGGCCTCGCTGCACAGCGGCGACGCCGAATTCACGGCCGAGGCCACCCGCGCCTTCCTCGCTGACATGCGCCAAGCCGATCTGGCCCTGGTGCCCGAAAAGGCCAACGAGCAGCACTACGAGGTGCCCGAGATCTTCTTCGGCCGGGTGCTGGGCCCACACCGCAAATACAGCTGCGGCTACTGGCCCGCGGAGAACACCACGCTCGAGCAGTCCGAAGCCCACGCACTGGAGCTGAGCTGCGAGCACGCCGGACTCGAAGACGGCCAGGATGTGCTGGAGCTGGGCTGCGGCTGGGGTTCGCTCACGCTGTGGATGGCGCAGCGCTACCCGCGCAGCCGCATCACCGCTGTCTCCAACTCGCACTCGCAGCGCACCTATATCCAGGCGCAGGCCCAGGCACGGGGGCTGAACAACGTGCGCATCCTCACCTGCGACTTCAACGTGTTCGACACCGAAGAGCGCTTCGACCGCATCGTGTCCGTCGAGATGTTCGAGCACCTGCGCAACTGGCCCCGCGCCTTCGCCCACGTGGCGCGCTGGTTGCGGCCCGCCGGGCGCTTCTTCATGCACGTCTTCGCCCACCGCGAGGCGCCCTACCCCTTCGTGGTGCGGGACGCGAGCGACTGGATGAGCCAGCACTTCTTCTCGGGCGGCATGATGCCCAGCGACGACCTGGCCCTGCACTGCCAGCAGGACCTGTTGCTGCTGGACCGCTGGCGCTGGAACGGCACCCACTACCAGCGCACGGCCGAGGCCTGGCTGGCGCAGATGGATGCGCAGCGCAACGCGCTGATGCCGCTCTTCGAGGCCACTTACGGCGAGGACGCCGCCATCTGGTGGGTGCGCTGGCGGCTCTTCTTCCTCTCGGTGGCGGAACTCTTTGGCTACGCCGATGGCCAGCAGTGGTGGGTCACCCACTATCTCTTCAGCAAGCGCTGACACGCCGCGAACCGCACGGCGAGGACACTTCAGGCCATGACCGAACCGCTTTCCACTGCCCTGGCCGGCCTCGCCTGGATCGCCCTGCTGGGCCTGGCCACCTGGGTGGCGAGCCTGCTGCGCCATGACGCGAGCCTGATCGACCGCGTCTGGGGCCCGTGCATTGGCGGCGCAGGCTGCGTCTATCTGGCGCTGCAGCCCGCGCCCGGCGCGCGGGGTATGGCCATGGTGGCGCTGGGCGCGGCCTGGGCGCTGCGGCTGGCCGCCTTCATCACCTGGCGCAACTGGGGCCACGGCGAAGACCGGCGCTACCAGGAGATCCGCGCGCGCAACCAGCCGCATTTCGGCTGGCGCAGCCTGTACCTCGTCTTCGGGCTGCAGATGCTGCTGGCCTGGATCGTCTCGGCCCCGTTCTTCGCCGGCGTGCGCAGCGACGCGCCGCTGGGCCCGCTGGACATGGCCGGGCTGGCGCTGGCCGCCTTCGGCATCGTCTTCGAGGCCATCGGCGATGCGCAGATGGCGCGCTTCAAGGCCGAACCGGCGAACCACGGCCAGGTCATGGACCGGGGACTCTGGCGCTACACGCGCCACCCCAACTACTTCGGCGAAGCCTGCCTTTGGTGGGGCCTCTGGTGCGTGGCCCTGGCCGGCGCCGGCTGGGCCGCCGCGTGGACGGTGGTCTCGCCCCTGCTCATGACCGTGCTGCTGCTGCGCGTTTCCGGCGTGGCCCTGCTGGAAAAGGACATGGCCGAGCGCCGCCCCGCCTACCGCGACTACATCACCCGCACCAATGCCTTCGTGCCCGGGCCGCCCCGGCGCAGCTGATCGAATCGTTCTCCGACCTCCCCGCCACTCCAGCCCAGAAAGCCACGCCATGATCCGCACCTTCGCCACCGCCTACGGCGCCTTTGCCATGGTCTTCCTCGCCATGGACGCCGTCTGGCTGACCTTGATGGCTGACCGCCTCTACCGCCCCTCCATCGGGCACCTGATGCGCGCAGATGGCTTCAGCACGCCCCCTGCCGTGCTCTTTTACGTGCTGTACGTAGCGGGCGCCGTGGCCTTTGCCGTCCGCCCGGGCCTGGAAAGCGGCAGTCCCGCCATCGCTCTGGGCTGGGGCGCCCTGCTGGGTCTGCTGGCCTACGCAACCTACGACCTCACCAACCAGGCCACGCTGCGCGACTGGCCCTGGCAGGTGACCATCGCCGACCTGTGCTGGGGCACGTTCGTCACGGCCGTGGCCTCGGGGGCCGCGTGCTATGCGGCGCTGCGGTGGGGATCGAACTGAAAGTGCCCGGCGCTTGGCTGAAATGAGAATCCCGGCGCAAGGGCCGGGACCTTGTGCGGGAGCGCCGGTTGCTGCCCCACCGCTCCCGCTCCGAGCCGCTACATGCCGACCAGACCGCCGATCGTGCGGGCGATGACGCCGTCGAAAAGCAGCCGGCCATCCACGCTGGCCAGGCAGATGCACATGCCGTCTTCAGCCACCACGGGCTGGTGATGGATGTCGCCGGCGGCGGAGTCGAAATCCCCCGCCCCGAAGCTGGCCCGGCCATCGTCGAAGCGGCCATAGAGCACCTGGGTCATTTCCAGGTCGCTATGGGTGTGGGTGGGAAGGCGCTTGCCAGCGCCGATGCGCAGCAGGAAGAGCTTGGCCGCAGGGTCCTGAGGCACGGTGACCCGGCTCCAGTACATGCCCGGGCCCATCCAGCGCCAGCCGGTGGCGCTGCAGCCCTGCAGAGCCGCCGGCCAGGGCGTGCCGGGCGGCAGGGCGGGGCGCCGGGGCGCGGCCGGAGCCGCCTTCGGCAGCGGGGCGGATGTGCCCGGTGTGGCATCGATCGCGGCCAGCGCCCGTGCCAGCGCATCGGGCGCGAGCGCGGCGGGAGCGGCAGACTCCAACAGCGTGCCGCCCAGGGCTTCATATTCGCGGACCCGCTCGCGGCAGTGCGGGCACGACTCCAGGTGGCTGGCCACCACCAGCGCAGGGCCCGTCGGCAACTGCGCGGCAGCATGGGCCAGCAGCAGAGCGTCTTCAGGATGGTGACGGATCTTCATGGCTCGAGAGCGCCGAGCAGCCGGCGCAGGTGGTTGACGGCAAGTCGCACGCGCGACTTCACGGTGCCCAGCGGAATGCCCAGTTCTTGGGCGATGCGGGCATGGGGGTGTTCCTCGAAGAACGACAAACGCACGATCTGCGCCTGCTCATCGGAGAGCTGACGCATGGCCTCGCGCACCCGGATTTCGCGCTCCCGGGTGCTGAGCAACTCGTCGGGCTGCGGGCCTTCGTCGCGCAGCGCCTCGGCCTCGCCCTCGTCGGCATCGGTGCCGATGGCCAGACCCTTGCGGCGTAGATGGTCCACCCGCAGATTGCGCGCAATGGTGAATATCCAGGTCGAGACCCCGGCATGCCTGGGGTCGTAGAGCACCGCCTTGCGCCAGACGCTGACCATGGTTTCCTGCACCAGATCCTCTGCCTGCGCCTCGGACGTGCCCAGCCGCATGAGGTAGGCCTTCACGCGCGGAGCGAAATGCTTGAAGACGGCGGCGAAGGCCTGGCGGTCCTGACGGGCAGCCACCGCCTGCAGCCAGGAGCTCAATTCATCGCCGTTCGGCGGTGCGCCGCGAGGTTGCTGGGTGGTCACGATCGACAGGTAAGGCGGCCGTGACCTTGCCGCCTGGGCAGGCCACTCTGACGGCTGAGGAACGGTAGTCATGCTGCTGTTACGCAACGCTCGGGGCATTAGATCACAGCGACTTCCAGCCTGCAGGCTGGGCTTGCGCTCAGCCGAAATGCAGCGCCGCTACCTGGCCTAGAGCGTTCGCGCGGGCGAAGCGCAGCGCCTTGCCACGGCCGCCTCCGCCCTGCAGGCGAGCCGGCGACAGCCCCCGCACCCGCACGCCCGCGCAGAGGCCCGCGGCCCCAGGGGCATGGCCCAGTGGGACCGCATCCATGCCCTGGGCCCGCGGCCCCACGTGGCCGTGCGGTGGCCGGCCGTGCGGCGATGCCGACGTGGGATCACTCCACGAGGTCTTCACGCCCAACGGCGCCGTCGTGCCCGAGCATCCGGACGTCATTCCCGGCGTGCTCGATACCGTCGCCGCGGCCAAGCTGCTCGCCGCCGCGCGCACTACGTGCTCGACACCGTGGCGGACCTGCTGCCCGTGCTGGGCGACATCGGCGCCCGCCTGCCGCCGGACCGGCCTTGGACAGCAGACCATGCCGCGCCCCGGGCCTCCGGGGGGCGCCCCGGTCCGGGAATACCCTGCCATGCTCCGCCCGCCAACTTGATGAATATCAAGAAAGGGGCGTCCCGCAGTGCTACGGTGGGACGATCGCAACCAAGCTCGAAGCTGGAGGATCGCTATGCACTTCTTCAGGAACGTCCAACTGGGAACCATGCTGGGCACCGGTTTCACCATCGTGATCGCCATCGGCCTTCTGGTCGCCGCCTACGGTCGCTTCGAGCTCGGGCACACCGGAACCAACCTCCAGCTTCTGTCGCGCGACCGGCTCGACATCCTGCTGCAGTTGCAGCGGGTCAAGGACAACACCAACGTCGTCGCCCGCACCGTGCGCAATCTCGCCCTGCTGGAAGACCCGGGCCCCATGGCGGAGGAGAAGAAGAGGCTCGACGGCGTGATCGCGGAGACATCACAGCTGATGAGTGTCCTGCAGCAGCGCGTGCGCTCTCCCGAAGGCCTCAAGCTCATGGACCAGATCTCGCAGGCTCGACCGCAATTCCTCGCCACGGTGGACAAAGCCGCGCAGCTCGGCCTCGCCAATGACATGGTCAACGCGCGCAACGTGGTGCTCGGCGAAATGCGCGCCGCGCAGAACGTCTATTTCAAGGCGGTGGAGGACATGACCGCCTACCAACGCAAGATGACCAGCGACATGGCAGAAACCTCCAGCACCGCGGCCCTCGCTGCCGGCAACACCATGCTCCTGCTGGCGGCCCTGGCGGCCGCGCTGGGCGCGTTGGTGTCCTGGGCGATCACGCGTCGCATCAAGGGGCAGCTGGGCGGGGAGCCGGCCGAAGCCGCCCGCATCGCCCAGGAA